>JANQFQ010000071.1 GCA_028277765.1 Desulfobacterales bacterium | reverse complement strand
ATCAGCAAATATTTAAAATATTTCAAAAAATCATATCCTTAATGGAGGTTTCATGGAGGCAGAAAGGTTCGGTCAATATTTAATAAAAAGCGGTATAGTAGATGAAGAAGACATTTTAAATGCATTAAACCTGCAAATGCAAAGGAATACACCCATGGGTTTATTAGCCATTGAGCATAAAATGCTAAGCGTCAAACAGGTTTTTAATGTTTTAAATGCCCAGCATCAAACACAAAAAATGTTCGGTGAGCTAGCTGTTGAATTAGGATACTTAAGCATGGAGAAAGTGCAAGCATTAACTGAAATTCAGAAAACAAAACGGCCCTATTTAGGAATAATCTTAATGGAAATGGGAAAAATAAACCAAGAGACCCTTGAAAACATGCTTGACAAATATCATCAAAAGCATGGAGAAAGTGCAAATATTATCTGAAATTAAGAAGACATAACAGCTCTACCTATGGATATTTTTTTATGGAAATGGGAAAAATAAGCAAAGAAATCCTTGAAACAATGCTTTACGAATTTCACTATCAGAATTAATAGATACCAATTCTTTTTTTCACCCCTGAGCACAGAGTACACAAAGATGGTTTCCCTTTTCATGGATGGGAATATGGCCCTTCTTGAACGGGTTTTTTTTCTGTCCTGGCTATATGCGCCAGCCGCTTAAGCCCCAGGCAGGCTTTGTCAAATTTCGCACGGGGATTGTTTTGGTATTCATCCGGAGAAAGGGACATCCGTTCCCATGTATCCAATTTAAAAAAGTCATTGTTTTCATTGGTCATGGAGAAATGGATTCGCGTTTCATCCGGGACTCCAGTCCGGTCTTCCATCTGAATCGTCAACACATCATTATTAATGATTTCAATAAATATTTCTTCAAGTTGTTCAGGGGAAACATCGAATGAGTATCGTTTTTCCCACATTTTATTCTTCTCGTCATCAGGTGAGACAAGCTGGACCATAACATTGCCCAGCCCGGTTACCACAATAACGCTGCCGCCATGCAGGCCGTTCATGTTGTTATACTGCAAAACAGCCTTTTCCCTCTTTTCAAGAGAACCTAAAAATTCTTCAGTTAGGTTTTTCGGTGTAAATAATGTATCAGAAGACAAAGGCGGCGGCTTTGATTTTTTGTGACAGGTTGTAACAAATTCTTCTATAGCGTTAATCAATGGATCGAGTTGAAAACCATCCTGATTTTCAGAAAAAGATAATTGGACATCTCTTTCCTGAAGTGATAAATCAAACAATACAACGGCATTCCGGGTATTTAAATATTCGGTATTTTTCTTGACCGAATCAATTAATTTAATCCAATTGTCAATAAATATGGACAATTGCTCGGTAAGGACTTTAACCTCAAATGACGGAATGGGTTCCGAATGTTCATCATAAAAGTAATTGCCCGAATTTTCCACCTGAACCATTGCTTTATCATGATCCAATGGGACAAAGCTAATACTTCCTTCGGCAAACACCTCGCACCCGCCGCTGATCTTGATCCGGCTGAAATTTTTAAGCATATAGCCGTTTCCTTTCAGACATGAGAGCCTCAGTGGTTCTCCGTACACGTACAGCCGGGTCTGCGGTCATATAGTTTTCCAATACATTCTTGAAGATATTTTCCAGGGGCGGATGAATTAAAGGTTTATATTGGTGTCCATCCGCTGCTCTGGGTGTTGTCAGGCAAAGGCCAAGGGCATCCAGGGCCACCAGGCTGATGGGCCTCCCCAATGCCAGCCATTTTTCACAATGCTCCCAATCAAATTGAGAGCGGGCTGCCAACGTACCCCACGACACATCTATAGGTGATTGCACATTCTCCTCAATCCATTTTAGGACCTGTTTATTCTCAAACCACCCTAATATAAATTTACATACGAGACGTTCCTTCAGGTCCATTTGATCAAGCCGGTCCGTAACCAGCCCATATGCTTCCTTTATGGGAAGGCAATGGATCGCAGCGAACGTCAATCCCCTGAATGTCTCCGGGGACCATTTATCCCAGTTTTTTCGAACAAAGTCTGGACCTGATTCTTTCAGTAAATAACCTGACAGATGAAAGAGGGTATTAAGATGGTCATCATTTTTAAGTTTTGGAAGACACGTTTCAAATATCGGCAGCCAGACTCCGGCAGGGAAATTCATCAATGGGTCGATCTGCGCCTTTTCAATAAACCATCTTTTTACCGGTCCTTCCACATGGAAGTGATCGCGAAGCAAAACAGCTTTCAACAATTCGCCCGGAGAGGCCTGAATATTCTCATGGTCAGAAATTTTCAATATCTTCCTCTTGTCACACAATTCAACATAGCTTTACCTGGTAAAGCAACTGAACGATCTCTGGTAATTCTACTGAAACGGCTTTCAATTATCAATTATTTATATCTAAAAAAGGCATAAGTTTCGTTTGAATAGAAAACGACACTATTCAACTCAGCTTTAAAATTTATTGTAATTGGAATTGTTGGTGCTATATATTATCTAATTGTTTTAAAACATTTTAAAATTATGTTCTGATTGGAGGTTTGATGGAGAAAGTGAGATTCGGTCAATATTTAATAAATAGCGGTGTTGTCAATGAAGAAGATATTTTAAATGCATTGAACCTGCAATTGCAGAGAAATACGCCTATCGGCTTAGTCGCTGTTGAGCATAATATGCTGACTGTAAAACAGGTATTTAACATTTTGAATGCCCAAAACAATTCACAAAAAATGTTCGGTGAAATAGCTGTTGAATTAGGATACCTGAGCTTGAAGGAAGTACATGAATTAACTGCAATCCAAAAATCGAAACGGCCCTATCTGGGCGTGATTTTAATGGAAATGGGAAAAATCAGCAAAGAAACCCTTGAAACAATGCTCGACGAATTTCACGGTCAGAATTAATAGGTACCAATTCTTTTTTCACCCCTGAGCACAGAGTACACAAAGATGGTTTCCCTTTTCATGGATGGGAATATGGCCCTTCTTGAACGGGTGTTTTTTCTGTCTTGGCCATATACGCCAGCCGCTTAAGTCCCAGGCAAGCCTTGTCAAACTTTGCGCGGGGATTATGTTGGTATTCATCAGGAGAAAGAGACATCTGTTCCCAGGTTTCCAATTAAAAAAAGAATCATTTGAATAATCCTTTATATCTTTATCTGCAAATTTATTAGAAGTGATAAACTGCGTAGCCGCATCCTTGGAATAGTAAAGATCCTAGCCCAGAGGGCCAGAATTTTATATTAGATTAAAGGCCCAAATGAGACCTGGGATCCGCACGCTTTCCGTCCTACGATATTTCAGAGACATTCCAATTTTCATCAACCCATAACCCGATAACATTGATATCGCTGTATCTTTGTTTGATATATTTAACCGCACCCAGTGTATGGGCAGACTGTTCTTCTTTTGTTCCGGGGTTTCCGGCGCAATCATGATGACCGACCACGGCAACACCTAAAGAATGATGTTTTCCCACAGATACATGCAAACGTTCAAAAATAGACTCAACAATATTGAAATTAGACTGACTGGCCAGAATACGATTTGGCCCCGGCTCTGTAATCATATCAACATAGTCCACGTTAAAACGTTTCTGTAAATAATTGATTACAGGCAGCTGAACCCGTCCATCAATACAGTTTATTGCAGTGTAAAAGTCCATATACCTTCCTTAACAGGCTAATAATTGAATTTGCAAAAATTATTTTTATTCATAGCTCTTGATACCTTTTCTCAAGCTTATTGTATTGGCCTTTTGATATGAAAACTCTCTGATGGGATGGATTTTCCAGTTTCTGTACCAGGTTATCCCTTTGATCATAACCCCAGTTAAGGATTTTTCGAGTTGTCAAATCCAAGTCAATAAAATACCTTGTTTCTTTGTCTTCCTTCTTCTTCATCAATGATCTTCCTTTCGAACTGAAATATACGGTTTACCTGATCTTTTATCAGTTCCTATCCTGATATCAGGAATATTAAGGCGGGTCAAGAAACAGAAAGAACTAAAGGTTACAGACAACAGACATCTTCTTAAATGGCCTTTTTTGTGGATAAAACTACCCTTGAAGGCCGAAAACAGGCCTGTTTTTTTAGTTCTTCGCTTATGATATTATGAGACTGCCGTTGCCGCCCCCCAAAATTTCATACTACATATTGCAGATGGATTATACCTTGTGCTATAAAAATAGATAATGACTGTATTGATAATAATATTTGGTGCTTTGACACTACTGGCTGGAATAGTAATTGTAATAAATCCGGAAATTATATTCGGCTTTCTGCGGAAGAACCTGGACAAGCTGGTACTCCATATCCTGGCTGTTGTAATAAGACTGCTTCTTGGTGCTTTATTGATATATCAATCCGGCGTATCTAAATTTCCGTTTGCGATTGTAATTATAGGCTGGCTCTCAATTATTGCCGCTGTATCCCTGGCCGTAATAGGGCGCCGCAAATTCAAACTGTTAATGGTGTGGGCCCTGTCTTTGTCAAAGCCTTTTGGTCGTGTTGGCGGCATAGTCGCAGCGGCAGTCGGAGCGTTTCTTATTTATGCTTTTGTTTAGTGTAGAATAAATGCAAATTACTTCTTTTCGAAAATCTTTAGGGTGGACTCTGTTTGCAGTATCCTGCATTACATTTTTGTTAGTATTTTTAGTTCCTTTTCTTAATTTAAGTATGGCTGAGAAAGCTGCGGCTGCAGGTGGTTTATATGTCTTTTCTCAAATCACATGGTGGTTATGCTTCCCCTTGCTTGGCAAAGAATTTATTGCCTGGGGTAAAAATTTTTGGAATCTGTTTTCACAAAAAACAAAATCCGTGTTTAAAAAAAATTAATTCATCTTCTTCCTTTCTTCTTTTTAATATTCTTGTGTTTCGTGTGATTAGAGATGAAAAAAGGGCGACCACCTGTTTTGTGGGATCGCCCTTCTCCATATATTAAATAATCTTTATTTCTAAATAAAGATTACAGATCCAACGAATCAGCCAGCAGCACTGAGATGTCTGTGGATTTCATACTCCCTTTATTATCCCTAAGCGCCTTTGAAATACTCCAGTCACAAAAAGAACATGAAGTCACGATGGTATCCGCGCCTGCAGCCTCAGCATCCTCGATACGCCTGTCAGCGGAATTTTTCGCAAGACCTGGGGTCTCAACAGGATTCCTGCCGCAGCACCAGGTATACATCCCATTCCCTTCCATTTCAGTGAACTGAACATCAGGAATACTGTTGATGATTTTCCTCGGTTCTTCCACGTGTGTCCCTTCATTAACTTCAAGCCGCGTTAAATGGCAGGGGTCCTGGTATGTCAATTTTCCGGAAACGCTTTTTTCCGGTTTAATTTTACCTGCCTCAAGCAGATCAGCAAAAACTACTGAAGAATGAACCACTTCAAATCCAAGGTCGCCGACCACTTCTGGATACCTTCTTGCAAGCACATCATAACAGCACGCGCATGACACCATAACTTTTTTCGCGCCTGTATTATTGATCGCTTCAACATTCTGCTTTGCAATGGTTTCGAACTCATCATACAGGCCTGAACTTACCAGTGGATTTCCGCAGCATTTTTCATCATCTCCGATAATCGCAAAAGGAGTCCCTGATTTTTCAAGGATCTTTACGGTAGACTGGGCAATCTCTTTTCTCCTGTAAGATGCCACACACCCCACAAAATAGACAAGGTCTGCCTTATCAGAAACATCCATCCCTTCTGCCCACTTGGTCCGTTTTGATTTATCAGGCGCAAATCCAAAACGGTTCCCGGTATCTTCAATCGACTTGGCTATTTTTTTGTAAGGCTCTGTTGGTCCCACACCTGCTTTCGCCAGTTCCGCACGGAAATCTCTGAAAATTCTTGGCTGTTCCCTGAGCATGCAGCAGCCGGCCCGGGTCATCCGTTCTGGACCGCAGGCACCGCACAAGGTGCATTCAAAAAGTGATTCAGTAAAATCTTCACTTAGCTCCAATTCACCGTTCATAATTGCTTTAGCTGCCAGCAGTCTTCCCTGGGCCGAGTAGGTGAGCCTTCTGTACACATCATAAGACGGGCAGATCCTGGGAGGCGTCGGACCGGTAGGGCCGAATACGTTTTGAGGTCCTCTCTGGCAGGTACTGCAGCTTTGACAGTTCCATATCAGTCTGTGGTGCTTATCTAATAATTCATAGGCCATTTTATTTACCTCCTTAATATTCAACCTTGGGTGACATGCCGCGGTGCATGATATGGTTAGGATCAAGGGCCATCTTTACCTTTTTATAAAAATCAAGGTATTCAGGCACAATAAGATGCGTAATATCCGGATTCGGTCCCGGATAATCAGGCGTGCACCCTACATCCGCCCATGCGTATCTCAAATCAGTTGCCGCCTGGATGACCTTCTCAAGTTCTTCCTCTTCATTGTATACATAGATTGGAAAAACATTGCAGTAATGATTGATTACCCACCAGACCATACCCCTTCTTAAATTATGTTTCTTGCCCACATCATTATAAGCATGCATAACAGCTGCTGTTGTTCCTATGGAATGGAACCCGCCGACGCATATGGTTCTATGGGAAGGCTCAAGCCTTGAGGTCATGCCTTCAACACCGTACCAGAAAGGTATCGCTTCCACCTCTCTTCCCACACCGGCCGCCGCCATGATTTCTTTTCCCTTTTTGAGCCTGAAATCAACTTCCTCCTGCCACCCTTCAACAAAATGGTGTATGACCCACGGCGCCGCCTTGGGTAGTCCCGCTATATCAGCCATTTCATCATCATAAAGATTTATTCCGTAAGATATGTTCGCCTCGGTCAGCACCCGGACACCTTCCTGCATGTCCTCGGGTGTGTCAAAACCAAAACCTGTCATACCGAATGCTTCAGCTATACGGTAAACGCGCCAGGTTATCTTGGTCATAACACCCATGGTGCCGAATGTGTTCATGAACAGACCTGTCAGGTCAGGACCTGTTCCCTGGTATCTGCAGAACTGTTTCGCGCCTTTGTAGGATAGTGAACCCGTATTTACAATTTCACCTGTTGGAAGAACCACTTCAAGCCCCACCGTAAAGTCTGTAACGCGGCCGAGCACGCATCCGCCTGCACCGACACCGTTAAAGGAGGTCCAGCCTGCCACGGAAACACCGCTTCCAAACTTGGGCTTTAAGGATACCTTCCATCCCCTCTGCTCAATATATTTAATAACCTCGTAAACAGTAGCTCCCGCGTCCATGGTAACGGTCATGGCATCTTCATCAATGCCGTAGATTTTATTCATTCTGTTGATGTCAAGGACTATGCCGCCTTCGCGTGGAAGAGACATTCCTGTAGTGGTAGTACCGCCGCCCCTTAATGTAACCGGGGTGTCTGTCGAGTTTGCAAGTTTCATAACCTCTGAAACTTCTTCTGTGGTTGCCGGGGCAACTATGTATTCCGGCATCAACGGCCCTTCATAACTCCAGTCCCTGGAATAGGCATGGAGTTCAAAGTCCTTGCTGGTAGCATGATCAGGACCGACTATCCCCTCCAGTTGTTTGATGATGTTTTCTGACACTAGGTACCTCCCTTTTTTAGTTTTTACATGCAGGTTTTACTTTATCGAAAATATTGTTGCAAAAAGCTAAGTGCCTAAAGTTACAAATGCCTAAAGTTGATGTATCGCTCCACTCTGCCATTCTTAAAAAACTGTTAGAATTCTTTCACTTTAGGCACTTGTAATCCCGCCATAGCAGAAGCACTTTTTTGTTCTATTATTTCCTGGAAATAGTAGTAAATAAGGCTAGCAATTCACTACATTCATTTTGTACTGGCTTAACTTTTTCCCAGGACAACCACTCTGTTTCTACAATAATCTCCAGCCAGTACTGCGTCTCGCTGGCCTCGCTCATGCAAATCTTAATCTTATTTCTAAAATCAGCTTTGCTTCTAGCCCGGTTTGCTTCACGGTAATTAGCACCCACCGATGTTCCTGACTTTGTGATCTGATTTCTTACAACAACTCCCTCCGGCGAATCAGGTAAAGAAGTTGACAAACGGATGATCCTTACAGCAAATTTCCGGGTGCGTTTTTCAAGTCCCTTTGAAAATTCTAAGTTATCCATAACTTTTCTTTTTAAGCAACTAAAATGCCTTAAGTTGTGCTATGCGCTTTCAGCACAGTCATTTTTACATAAAAAAGGTAGAATTCCTTCACTTAAGGCACTTGTAACTTATAACTTGTAACTTAAAAAGATAGAATTCCTTCACTTAAAGCACTTGTAACTTATAACTTGTAACTTAAAATGGTAGAATTCCTCAACTTAAGGCACTATGTTTTAATAAGACCTCGGCATCTTCAAATCATGCTGTGCAATGGTCAGCAGGCTCATCTCTTCAGTAATCGGCGCTAGTGTCCCCAGTCTCAAATCACGCCAGTGACGTTCTAAATGGCTCTCGCATATATACCCGCTGCCGCCCATGGCCTGGATACCTGCATCAGCAGCAAAAAGACCGGCGTGTGTCGCGCAAAATTTAGCCTTAGCTGTCGCAAGTCCGCATTTTGGAGACATCTGGTCATACAGCCAGGCCGCCTCGTAAACTTTCAGCCTTGCCCCTTCCAGTTCGCATTTTGCTTTTGCCATGGGCATCTGGATCGCCTGGTGTGAACTGATCGGTTTGCCACCCCAGACTTTCCTCTGGTTACAATACTTAACGGCATTTTTCACACAGAGCATCCCGGTGCCAACAGCAATGGCCGCGAGAACAAAACGCTCGGGATTCAGCACGTCAAACATCGGCATCAAACAATTTCCTTCCTGCCCGACAAGGTTTTCTTTGGGTATTTTATAGTTTTCGATATACACAGCGCTTGTATCGCACCAGTTAGCGCCCATTTTTTTAAAAGGATCAAATTTAATAGCATCATCCGGCATATCGCCAAACATAAGGGAGAGCCCTTTTGCCTTGTTCTTAGGATCCAGCTCGGAAGTGCGGCAGAATATTGCGAAATATTTTGAAACAGATAAGCTGGAGATAAACATCTTACCGCCGTTTACAAGATAATGGTCCCCTTCATCTTTTGCCATGGTTGTTATGTTGGTGATGTTTGAGCCTGCGTCTGCTTCAGTAAAACCGCCTCCCCATATATCCCCCTTAACCAGACCCGGTAGATATTTTTCTTTTTGCTCCGGAGTGCCATGACGTGTAATTAAGGTACCGCCGAAAACCGGCCCGCCCACAAAAATAGGAGCAGCTGTCATTCCGCCGCCGTTTTCAGCTATGCTTTCAGCGATCATGCAAAGCTCCAAAAGGCCCAGACCTTCGCCGTCATATTCCTCGGGTATCGCCATGCCAAGAACACCCTGATCCGCGAGCGCGTCCCTTAGCTCTGTTGGAAACCGATGTTCCTCATCGATTTGCAGGCCGTATTCTTCACCATATTCCTTGGCAATTTCCTTACCAAGATCTATAAACATTTTTTGCTCTTTTGAAATACCGAATTCCATTATGATCCTCCTTATATTAAAGTTTTTACTTACATATTTTTGCTTTTGCCTTCTTGAGCGCCGGATAACCATCAATAACTTCATCAAGTGAATCCAGGAAGCCCGGCGGGTTGGAAAGATAATTCGGATCAAAAGCGTCTTTAATTTTTCTGGCAAAATCACCATAATACGGCCCGAACTCCGGATTATCAATAGACAACGGGCTGACGATCTGCGCAAAGAAATGATGGACACCCACGTCAACAAGAAGCTGGGGGCCTGCTACCTGAAAGTAAATATCCTTCTTTTCCAGGTTCTGCTTCGAGTCCAGCGGGTCCCAGTCATTCAGGAACTCCAGGTACCCGGAGTGCCCCATATCATTCATTTGGTACCAGCCTTCGTCTCCATAGTCTTCCATCAGCGGCGGCGTGTATTGAGCCTTGAGTTTCGCGAACTCCTCGCCAAGCTTTATACAATTATCAAGGGCATCTATAAGACCGGTAACTGTCATAAAGGCACCTGTGAGCCACCACATGGTAACGGAGTCACCGCTCTGCATCCATGAACCGTCCACCTGCCGCGTACGGCGGTGCTCAGCCTTATGCTTTGCGGCGATTTTCATGAGCACTTTCTCTTCGTACTCAAGCTGTTTTTCCGATGTGTACCCGATTAGAAGGAAACGGAGGATATAGGTTTCTGTTACCTCCTTTCTTTTCTGATCAGGATCCTGCGCCCATTTATCCCAGTAGTCCTCTTTGGACGTGGACTTGGCAAGATACCGCCATGCGATCGGAACACGCGTCATGGCTGCGCCGATCTCCGCATGGGCAACATCCAGCATGAATTCCACCATCGCGCTTTTACTCGGACAGGTAAAATTGTACCACCGCTGTCTGTGCTCCGGAAAATGGAGGAACGAGTATTTCATTATCCTCAAGGGGTTGAACTTCTGATTATGAATCGGCAAAAGTTTGGTTGTCATTTTTGTTACAATACCGAGACTTCCGTTCCATCCGATGGAACCCCTGATAAGTCCCCTAAGGTCAGGTCCGATACCTTCTCCCATAAACGGGTTGCTCCCCGTCGCGAGGGAGCCGAGCCTTACTATTTCACCGTCAGGAAGTATCCATTCAAGGCCCAGAATTCTCCGGTTGGCCATTCCCACTCTGTACGTCAGCGGTGAAAAACCCCAGCAAAGGTGATTCGGAATAACCCCTACCTGTGATCCTCCGCCCGGAACAGCCGTGTAAAGGCCGTGCTTTAACGCTTCTGCCTGGAGCTGGGCGTAAACAATGCCCGACCCCACGGTAGCGTTCTGGTTCCTGGCATCAACTTCCAGGGTCGTCAGGCGTTTGAGGTCCACCTGCAGGCAGTCATCGCTTGTGGCCCCTGCAGAAGGCGTAAAGTAAGTGCTGACCGGTGTGTAGCCGATATTGTTCCTGCTCGCCACCTTTATGACTTCAGACACTTCTTCTGTATTGGCAGGCAGTACAACAACAGCAGGATTCTGCCCGAGCATTCTCGCTTCAGCACTGTCCCACCCCCTGTCTATATTCGTATATCCCTGGAGCATCTCAGGTTCGTTGGATATCCATTTTTCCCCAACGATTGATTCCAGTTCTTTATATATCTCTTCAGAAATCATAACGAACCACCCTTTCCTGTTAATGATTTATACAGAATTTGTGTTATATCAACAGCCCTGACCGGCCTTTCGCCCTCTTTCGCTGTTTTGTTAAACGTATCTATGCAGTACGGACAGGCTGAAACGATTGTTTCAATGCCGATATCGTCAGCTTCGTCCATACGGTGATTTGCCGTGTCCCGGGTAAATTCAGGGAACGCGTCTGCAACACCGCCGCCCGCACCGCAGCACATGGTATTGACATCCATGCGGCGCATTTCTTTAGCTTCAATTCCAGGAATGCCGGGTATATCTGGAGGGAAGCCTGGTATTCCTGTAGGAAGGCCTAAAAGCAATCGGGGTTCAGTGGTCACGCCGCTAACACCCCTGCGGTACTCTTTTATGGGTTCCGTACATCCGTATTTGCCTCTTGTGCCGTGCCACGGTATCCAGTCGTCACTCCGCCTGTTCAGATTGCATGGGTCATGATATGTTACGCGCATCGGCACCTTGTGTTTCGGCTTAAGGGTACCGTCCTTGATTTTTTCAACTGCAAGCTGCGTAATATGGAGAACCTTGTAACCCATCTCGTCGGTCCGTTTATCCATCATCTTGGGATAGTCGACTTTCCATGTTTTATAACATTCGGCGCAGCTGGTGATGATCGTGTCAGCGCCTGATTTTTTCAGGGCCGCGATGTTCTTTTTTGCCTGCTTTAGGGCGTCATCCACACAGCCGACATCATACATGGGATGGCCGCAGCATACCTCCTGCGGAAACAGGTTGTATTTTACCTTTGCCTTGTCCAGGATACCGACGGTTGCTTTTGCAATCTCTTTGTTTTTATATGAAGTGTTGCAGCCGACAAAATAGAGCATGTCCGGTTTTTTGGAAACCTTGGCGCTTTTCGGGAGCCATGCTTTTCTTTTGCCATGGGGCAAACCATAACGGTTATTTTTCTTCTTAATGTTCTCATTCACTGCCTTGTGCGCGGGCATCGGGCCGGCCTTCGCATCCACGGCACGGATCCTGAATGTCTCAAGAACCATTCCTGGATCAAAGTCCAAGTTCCTTTTGCATCCCACGTCACAAGCGCCGCACATATTGCACTTGTAAAGGATATCAAGGAGCCTTGGTGTAAATGTTAATCCGCCGTCCATTATTTTCAGGGATATTTTATTCTTGCCGAACGGTGAATATGCGTCAAATTTTTCCCTGTAAAGACTCGGGCACTTATTCGGAAACTGAATGCCTGTGGCGTAGATATGATCAACCCAGGTACAGCCCCTGCAACCCATGCACCACTCAGCATCCCATTTATAATCTTCTAATTTTAAATTCTGTCTTTGTTTCATGTCTGTATAACCTCCTTTAGAAGCAGAGCGCGCCTGGATTCATTACATTGTTAGGATCAAGAGCGGCTTTTGTTTTCTTAAGCATGCCGGTATAACTACTGGCCCTTTCATAAACCAGGTCAGATGTTACCTTGCCGTACGGCCTGGTGAAATGGGCCTCAAGTTTCAGGGCTGCCTCAATAGACTCTTTGTATGCATTTGCAACTTTTGCCTTCTCTTTGGCGTCTTCCGGGTTGTAGAAGAAATTAAATTCCACATGCGCGGATGAAGCAAAATCAACAGGCTGGATATAGATACCAAGAGCATCAGGATCCACTCCGTTGTTTCCGGCTACTTTTTTGACTTCCGCAATAAACTCCGGAACCTTGTCCATAATCGTCATAAAAATAAGATCCTGGCACGCACCCTTAAGCCTTGACTTCCAGTAAACCTCTTTTTTGGGCCACGGCGACCTTAAGATATCCGGAAGCACATGGGTCGACCCAAAACCGGGTACAATATCAAGTACCTTTGAACCCGGGAATACGGTGTTGCGAATTATGTGGAGGGCTTCTTCTTCATATGCAATCTTTTCTTCCGGAAAATACTGCGGACCTGTAAGTATGATAATAAGCGACCATGGAGGAAGAGTCTTTCTCAGACGCTCAAAATCGTCGGCCATGTCTTTCGCGAGAATACATGCGAGGTTCAGATTGTCAAGAGCGAGACACTCAAATCCGATTCTTTTACGCTGTATTGCAAAAATCGCTTCAATCATGTCATCAAATTTTTTAAAAGGCATACAAAAGGTTTTGTCAGCTTTTGGTTTATGTTCGATTTTTACATTCGCCCAAGTCACAATACCCATGGTTCCCTGTGCTCCCTGAAGGAGCCTTAAGGGATCAATCGGTCCGGGACCGTATGGATAATCACCGCTTCCTAGACCTTTTGGATATTTTTTAAAACTGGCGGTACCTGTCTTGAAAATCTCGCCTGTGGGCCATATCATTTCAAGGGCCAGGATCTGCTCACCGTATTCAAACCTTGTGTTCAGCCTCGGCTCCCTTTCCAGCAGTGTCGTGATAACAGAACTATCCGAGCGGGGAAAAAGCGGGTTGTACACCATCATCTTATGCCGTTTTAACTTTGAATTCAGCTCACCCCAGGTCAGTCCAGGTTCAATCCTTACTTTCCTGTTCCGTTTATCAATGTCATGGATAGTCTTCATTTTGCTCATATCCAGTATAATCCCGCCCTGGGCAGGGATAATACTCCTGGCATGAGTACCCGAACTGGAAGGTATCACTGGCGTAATAGACTTGTTCGCCAGCTTGACAACCTTTGCAGCTTCTTTGGCATCTTTAACTGACACAACACAATTCGGCATTTTGAGCGGCTCAAGGGACTCGCCTTTAATAAAAGGCACCATTTTCGCTGGATCATCAATAACGCGCTTTGTGCCAACAATTTTAACTAATTTCTCCTTAAGGTTCACAATCTCTCCTCCTTCGACTAATAAAATTCGAATTACGAAATCCGAAATACGAAACAAATCCGAATATCAAATTTTCCAATGTTCCAAACCTTAACTTCCCCTTGGCGCTTTGATCATTTGAATTTCATTCATTTTATATTGTTTCGAGTTCCGATATTCTGATTTCGGTTTTATATATTAAATAGCCTTATCCCTTCTGCTTTAGTAACTTATCAAACATAGGGGTATTTTATATTACCTCTTTTTTTTCATGTCATACGCCCCAAGACCCGGTTTATATTCCTTATCCCTGAACTGGGGCAGGCCCTCGGTAATCCAGCCTTGCTGTCCCTGGAAGAATGTGAGTTCATAGGCCTTGGCATTTTCATAATCAACCGCTTCCCACCATGTCATATCCTTTGTCCGCTCATAAGTCTTCTTAATGGCAGTCAGTGTAATCGGATTTTTATTAACGATATTCTGCACAATTCTTTCTGTTTCTGCGGCTAATTGCGCTTTGGGTACAGCCTTGTTACAAAGTCCCAGTTCCACTGATTCTTTGCCGGAAAAGGTTTCACCGGTCAGCGAATAGTAGAGGCCCTGTTTCCGGTTGAAATTATTGATAACACCCCAGGTTGTTCCGCCTGCAGGAAGTACTCCGAAGTTGACTTCAGAAAGGCCGAACAGGTTATCTTCAACCGTAATAGCGATGTCACACAGCGCGACCATGTTGATCCCATGGCCAAAGCAATGCCCGTTGATACTGGCAATGGTAACTGCTTCTGATTCTTCGATGGAACGCATCCAGTAAAAAACCTCCCGGTTGACCTCTTTAACCCTTTCAGGACTTTCAGTCATCGGCTCAAGAAAAAACTTCTTAAGGTCCATGCCGCAACAGAAGGCATCACCAGCACCCGTAATAACGATCGCCTTAATATCACCATGTCGTTCAATTTCATCAAACGCTTCACACATGTCCTGGTTCAGTTCAGGACTGCACGCGTTTTTCTTTTTGGGCCGGTTAAGCATTACGGTGGCTGCCGTTCCGGAGAATGTTAACGTTACTTTCTCATACTCAATTATCTCATCAGCAAGTATGGTTTCCTGCTGAGGAGCGGCCTGTTTCGGTGGTGCTGCTTTTCTCATTGGTGCCGCCTTTTTCGCTGGTGCCGCCCTTCTTACAGGGGCTGCTTTTTTCATAGGCGCCGCTTTCTTCATGGCTGCCATCTTTTTCATCGGCGCTGCCTTCTTCATAGGCGCCGCTTTCTTCATGGGAGCTGCTTTTTTCATAGGTGTCACTTTTGCCTCAGAAGCCGCTGGTTCTCCCTTTTTCATTTTTGCCGCGGCCTGTCTTCTTGAAAAAGCTCTTCTTTGCTGAGGTGTTAGAATTTTTTTAGCCATAATATTTCTCCTTTTAAAAAATATTATTCAGGGATGCCGTAACCCTTTTCAGGCCGGCTACCCGCGAAGCGCCTTCCGGTTAACCTTGCCGGTTGCAGTGCGGGGCAGAACTTCTATAAACTCATAAATCCTGGGCCGCTGATAATCCGCGAGTTCACTTTCCTTCATAAAATCTTCAAGATCCTTTTCCGTCACATCCGGATCCTTTAACACTATAAATGCCTTTACTTTCTGGCCCCAGTCTGTATCTGCGATACCGACTACAGCTGTTTCCGCCACACCTGGATGTGCCAGCAGAACCTCTTCAACCCTTGCGGGCATGATATTGATTCCGCCGGAGATAATCATATCATCTGTACGTCCCTCAAGATAGAGCCAGCCCTCTTTGTCAAAATGTCCCATGTCTCCCGAGTGCCACCATGTACTTGATCCATCAGGTTCAAAGATTTTACGCGCCACTGCTGGATCATTCCATACCAGGCTGGACACTGATGGGCCACGAATAATAACTTCCCCGGACTCGCCAGCCGGCAGTTCATCAAATCGTGTGCCGCCCGGCTCAATAATCCGCATGTCAGAGTTCAGCATCGGTTTGCCCACACTCGCCAGCCGGTCTCCAACCATATCCTCTTCAAACATAACAGCCCCGGCTGACGCGCCAAGTTCTGTTGTGCCATAGATCTGCATCAGATGAGGGCTGATATACTCCTGGACTTTTTTAAGGGTGGTCGGGTCCATGACTTCTCCGGCAAACGCTGCCATTCTTACCGAACTTAAATCATATTTCCCAATATCTTCCCACCTGGCGAAAATCATCCTGTACATGGTCGGCACAAGGAACGCGATTGTAATCTTCTCTTCCTGAACCGTTCTGAGGTACTCTTCAGGATCCCATTTGGAACGGAAAACAATTTTCCCGCCCACATTGAAAAACGCCATGCTGGAGTTATACCAGGCTACAAAAGATGTGGTCAGGATGTTCAGGTAAGCATCGCTTGATTTCAGTCCATTATAGTTATAAACAGCGCCCCTTGCCCCGTCCGTAAAACCGCGGTGGGTATGAACAATCCCCTTTGGAATGCCGGTTGTGCCGGAAGAAAGAACAATAACCGCGGGATCTGTCTCAAATATCGGCATCGGCTCAAAATCAAGAGGATTATCTTTAAGATCAGCAGGAATTTCAGCATCAGGCGTTGCATCAGGGTCGAGTTTGGCAGGCACTGACGATGACGCGCGTATGGAACCTGTAACCAGGGGGCACAGATCAAGCAGTTCCTTTGCTTTGTCTTCCATGCCAGCATCATATACCAGAACCCGTGGAGAAAGACGTTCGACCATAGGCGCAAGAGCCTTGGCAGTCTCGCGGTAATGTAGACCTATAGGTATTGCCCCGAGTTCAAAAGCCGCGAACAGGGCGACACAGTGAATAGTGCTTGGGTAAAGCATAAAAGCAACCCTGTCACCTTTTCGCACGCCAAGTTTAAAATAAATCGCCGCGGTTCTTTGCGCACTATCCAGGAGTTCCGTATAGGTCAAGCGAGTTGTTTCATCAACAACCGCTTCATTATTCGGACACCATTTTGTTGTCCTGTGCAGCATTTCACGTAATGTAAACTGGTCACTCTCTTTCATACCTCCGTCCTTTCATTTTTTAAGTGCCTAAACTAAAATTACTATTAATATATACTTAAACTAATCAATTTTCATGCCAATGGCCAAAAAACATCGTAACATGTTGATTTTAAAATACATAATATAATAGCCAGTTGACTTTATTAATATAATTATAATTAGCAATCAGCCAAAAATGACATGCCCACAGAAATTCAAAAACGTATCTTATTAATTTAACACAATAAAAAATAAATCAGACAAAATTGACCGAAATGCAGGCTAAGACAACTGATATTTCTTCATCTTTCTGTACAATGTTTTAGGGGGGATCTTGAGCATGGCAGCGGTCTTACCCCTGTTCCAGCGATTTTGATCAAGAGCCCTTACCAGGTACTGCTTCTCAAAAGCATCCAGATTATCCCGGAGCCCGACATTCTGATCATTGAATTCAATCAGCATATCCATCATTTCTCCAGGCTGGTCTTCGTGGATATTAACAAAATCGATACTCCCCAGTGTATTATAACGTTGAAGCACATTCTGCAGTTCACGGACATTCCCCGGCCACTCATAATTGTACATTGCTTCAAGGATCTTTAAGGGAAAATGTTCAATTTTCTTTTCTCCCCCGAATTTCTCCAGAAAATAGTCAACCAGAAGGGGGATATCATCTTTACGGTCCTTTAAAGGAGGAACCGTAATGGGAATAATATGGACCCTGTAAAAAAAATCCTCCCGCATCAGCCCTTTTTTAATCATCTCTTTAGGATCCCTGTTTGTCGCGACAATAATCCGCACATCAGCTTTTTTGACCTTTTCATCCCCCACCGGTGAGTAGCCGGCACCATCAATAGCCCTGAGTAGTTTGACCTGGTTTCCTGTGGAAAGCTCCCCAACTTCATCAAGAAAGAGGGTCCCCCCATGGGCAGCATCAAAAAAGCCCTTCTTGTCCCTGTGCGCCCCTGTAAAGGAGCCTTTTTTATGACCAAAAAATTCACTTTCAAACAATGTCTCCTGTACTGCACCGCAGTTAACAGGCACAAACTCTTTTTCCTTGCGGGAGCTCATCTCATGTATGGTCCGGGCGATCAGCTCTTTGCCGGTGCCGGAATCACCGTATACAGCGACACCTGCCTCTGAAGCAGAGGCCTTTATAACAAGATCATAAATTTTCTGGATAGCCGGACTTTTGCCGACAATCTCGCCCAGTCGATAACGGTCCTTCATGGTTGACCGCAATGATATATTTTCTCTGAACAGGCTGTCCCTCTCTTCCTCTACAGCCATCTGCTTAAGCATACTTTCGGTAATGTCTCTTAAAGTGGCAAGAATCGCGGGGGTTCCTTCCCACATGATAATCTTACAGCGCGCCTCAGCCCAGAATTCCCTGCCGTCATTGGTGCTGCAGTCAGCCACAATAATACTTTCACTTAAATCACCCTTTTCAAGTGTTATATATTTTTCTTTAAAATATTCCTGGAGTTTGGGACACATGAGCACATCAAGCCCCTTCATGAGAACATCTTCCTTAGATGAATAATTAAAAATAGATAAAAAAGCATTGTTAACAAACTTAAGCTGATTACCCTGGATAACAATGACACCGTCCGTAACACTTTCAGTTAGGATGCGATAACGCTCCTCGCTTTCCAGGAGTTCCGCCTCCTTCTGTTTCTGCTCTCTGAGGTCATGAACGATTGACAGAAAGGCTGGCTTCCCTTCATAAGAGATCCTTGCGCCTGTGAGTTCAATGGGAATCTTGCTGCCGTCTTGATGGAGCATGGTCGCTTTCAGCCTCACACTGCCGGCTTTCCGCATTGTGGAAATAAATTCTTTTAATATCTTATCCCGCTCCTCCTGAACAATAAAGTCTTCCACCTGCCTTCCCTGTAAGTCTTGGTATGAAACACCGGTCATATGGCAATAGGCCTGGTTGGTATCTAAAAAAACACCCTTTTCATCGCATATGGCAATACCGTCCAATGCAACATCAAAAACCCGGCGGGAAAAACGTCCGCTGTCCATGGGAAGTTTGTATTTTTTTTTGTCTGAATCGGTCATCTGTTTGCCCTTTTGGGACTTTATTTACACTTTTGGTGAGTAATTTTCTCCTTTGTTTCGGTAATGATCATAAGGGCGGGGTTTTCCCGTCCAAATCGAGCAAATCTAACAAGCGTAGCGAGAAAAAAATAAGAACTTGTTTCTTAAGAAATTAAAGGCGTTATATAATAATAAAACGAGATTTGAGTCAACTAAAATAAACACATGGAATCACGTCCTGACCGATACCCAATTTGATATACGGTGTTAGAAGGTCTCATGCTCTTAGATTCAATTCCCTTATGATGACCAAATAACAAATGAGACTGGCTTTTTTCCTTTTATTACGCTATGTTGAAAAAAATTATGACCTGTCTTGAGGTAACGGGAGAAATTGTGAAGTTCTTAAGTAGATTATTCGCAAACATATATTATCTTAGAGCGTTCAGCCTTTTTCAGTTTTTTATCAAGGCTGCGGTATTCTGGTTTGATTATTATCTGGGTAAAGGTAAAAGTCTTTATCCGATAAACATAACTATTGATATTACTTATCAATGCAATCTTAACTGCAGGTTCTGTTTTCTGAAAAGTTCGGTTCTAAATGAATCCCAAGAAAGAAATGAACTGTCATTAAACCGTATCATCGCACTGATTGACGAAGTAAAAAAGTATAAAACATCTTTTTTTATTACCGGGGGTGAACCGTTTATCCGGGATGACCTGATCGATATTGCAGGTGTAATAAAAAAAAACGGTCTACGATGCGGTATCAATACAAACGGCCTGCTAATAAACAAGGAAAAAGCGGAAAAACTTTGTGAAATCGACCTTGACTACTTGTATGTTTCGGTTGACAGTTCCTTTAACAATGGCAAAAATATAAAATTTATCACATCTCACAGCAAAAGCCCTAATGTGTTAATCAATTTTATTGTCTCTGAAGAGAGTGTAGATAAACTAGATAAGCTGCTCGATTTTGCGGAAGAGACAAAAGTGACCGGTATTTTCCTGCAGTTTTTATCCTATCTAACAAAGAAAGATATCAGTATGAACACCCCCTTTTGCAACTCATATTTTCCCGGCATTCAAAACAGCATGCTGGAACAACAGCCTTTTTCAGAGGATATAAAATCAGCTATCTGTAATAACGTCAACTCGTTTAAAAAGAAAGCAAAAGCAGCGGGAATACCTGTTTTTTTCAGCCCTCGGGAGTTGTCAGACACACAGATGTTAAAGTGGTATTCTGATGAGTTCCTTTTTCTTAACAATTGTAAATATGTCTGGAATGTAGCCCGCATATCTCCATCAGGTGATGTGTATCCCTGTTATATGTACAGGATC
This sequence comes from Desulfobacterales bacterium, assembly GCA_028277765.1. GTDB lineage: Bacteria > Desulfobacterota > Desulfobacteria > Desulfobacterales > SURF-7 > JANQFQ01. The sequence continues at coordinate 3,191 of JANQFQ010000071.1, read as the reverse complement.
CCCATGGGGAATATCAATGAAGACTCTTTTTTTAAAATATGGAACAACCGGCAGTTCACTGACTTCAGGAAACTTTTACGTGAAAAAGGTGTCTTTCCTGGCTGCAACAGATGCTGCAAGCTGTAACCGGACAAATTGCTATTTCATTTTTTTTCTGGTAAGGTTTTTTTACTTTCATAAAGAGAGATATTAATCTTATGATTTCAATAATCATCCCGCTGTATAATGAACAGGAAAATGTTTCAATCCTGGTTTCAGAAATTGTCCGGGTCATGGAACAGGAAAAGAAGGCTTTTGAAATAATCCTGATCGATGACGGCAGTAAAGACAATACCTTCAAACAGATATGTCAGATCACTGATAAGGACAATCGAGTCAGAGGCCTTCGTTTCCGGCGAAACCACGGCCAAACAGTAGCTTTGAAAGCCGGCATCGAACATGTAAAAGGTGATATATGCATCACCATGGATGGAGACCTTCAGCATAATCCTGACCAGATCCCAGAATTTCTAAAAAAAATTGACCAGGGTTTTGACCTTGTCTGCAGTTATCGCCACAAAAGGAATGATTCAATCCTGCGAAAAATCCCATCAAAAATAGCCAATTTCTTTGCGAGAAAACTGTCTAAGCTGGAGCTAAAAGATTTTGGTTCAACATACAGGGCCTACCGGACCGATATCGCAAAAGAGATGCCTATTTATGGTGAAATGCACCGATTTATTCCTGTGTTCATGAGCATGTACACAGACCGTATTACGGAAATCCCAATCCACTTAAAACCAAGACTCCACGGCAGGTCAAACTACGGGCTTGGCAGAACATTCCGGGTGTTTTCAGACCTTCTGGTCTTGCTGTTTTTTGCGGGTTTTTTTACTCGGCCGATTCATATATTCGGATATATCTCAATCCTGCTCGGCTTGCCCGGTTTTACAATTTTAAGTGGACTCAGCCTCGGAAAATTTTTTTTCGGGCTGTCAATCCTGGACAACTTTGGTCCACTTTTTGTGCTCGGTGTTCTGCTTTGCCTGGTATCCGGTCAGATGATCACTACAGGTATTGTCTGTGAATACCTCATACGAATTTATTACAATGATGACAAGCGTAAACCTTATAGTATTGCCGCGAGTACAGATGAGATTAAGAGTGCCTAAAATGCGCTAAAGTGCCTAAAGTTGAGGTATCGCTCCGCTCTGCTTTTCTTAAAATAAAACTGGTAGAATTCCACAACTTTAGGCACTTAACAAAGTAACCATGCTAAAAAATATAATTCATATATTCGACTCATTAGACAGCCACAAATCACAAAAAAAAATAACAAACTTCCCATGGACAGGCCTCTACTATCTATTATTTTTTGTTACCTTGGTTATCATCTGCTGCACATTTACTGATTACGGAATTACCTGGGATGAAGTTGAAAGGAGAATTAACGGCGATAATACGATCCTCTGGTATACTTCATTTTTTGAGGATGCATGGGCCATACTACCGACAAGATCAAGCTATAACGGGTGTTTTTTCGACACAGTATCCCAGATACCATCGAACATCGCTGTATTGCTGACAGGTTCAAACCTGTTTGAGACCCGTCATCTCTGCAACGCACTTTTTGGGCTGTTAGGATTGATAACCGTTTATCGGCTGGGAAATCTTCTTTCCGGTCCCATGTGCGGTTTCCTTGCTGCCCTTATCCTGATCATAACTCCCAGATACTATGGTCATATGTTTAACAATCCCAAAGACATCCCTTTTGCCGTCCTGTATTTACTGTCAATTTATTATATTATTAAAACATACAAGGAACTTCCTGGTTTGTCCCGCGGGCAGGTCATCAAGCTAGGATTGGTCATCGGCCTGACAATGGGTATGCGCGTTGGCGGTATATTACTGCTGATATATTTAGGCTTATTCATGTTATGCCGTGAAGCTTTTCGTTATTATGATACCCATGATCTGAATTTACTGCGAAAAAATATTTTCCATTCAATCCTCCCTTTTTCCTTTGTCTTCCTTATCGCCTGGGTGATCATGCTTATATTCTGGCCATGGGCTCAGGTCTCTCCTATTTTAAGGCCTCTAGAGACATTATTTATTTCAACAAAATTCCCCGAATATACAGGATTAATTTTTTACAATGGACAATTTATTAATCCGACTATACTGCCATGGCATTACCTGTTTACATGGTTTTCCATTACACTGCCAGAGTTCTATTTTATACTGATTCCAGCCGGCTGTTTTCTTGCTTTGTTCTTTTTATGGAATCACAAAAAAGGCGCTGTTAAACAAAAACTGACGATGCAGGTAGGAATACTGATTTTCGCGATCCTTTTTCCGGGGTCTGTTGCTATCCTGAAAAAAGCTGTTGTGTATGACGGTATAAGGCATTTTCTCTTCTTCATTCCGATACTCGCTGTTCTCTGCGCTCTTTCTATTGTTAATCTAATAACAAAGAAGAACAAAGCGTTAATTATTCCTCTCCTGCTGCTCCCTTCACTCACATCCATGAGTATCACTTTTATTGATATGACCAGGCTTCATCCTTATCAATCGATATATTTTAACAGGTTGATCGGCGGCGGTCTTTACCAGGCCTCAAAAAAATTTGAAACCGATTACTGGGGTAATTGTTTTAAAGAAGGTACAGAATGGCTTTCAAAACATTATAAAACAAAATCAGAGCACAAGATAAAAGTCGCCGTGGAACTGTTCAGAGTACCGATTATAAAATATTATCTGGATGAAAACAGTTTCATAACAGAAGAAATGGATAAGATAAAACAGATGTTTTATCTTGAAAACAAGGTCACTCATCCTGCATCAGCAAACAGTGATAAAAATGATCGGTTCGACATTGTATACATATCGGACAACTGGGACGTCATATTCGCATACACAAGGCTGAATAGCCATTTAAGGGTTAAATTCGGTAGCATTATCCATACTGTTACCGTAGACAACACACCCCTTCTTTATATCATTGAAAGAAATGATGCACCTGTAAGATGGCCCCATTAAAAAAGATAAGAAACTTCATACTTATTTCCCGTAAGGTAAAATTTTATTTTGAACTATTTTGCCAGAAAGTAAAATTACAAAAATTCATAGGTTTAGTTTTTTCATCAGTTACTGCTAAAAAATGATGTCATTCCGGGCGGGCCCAGCCTTTTTGGGCCAAGACCCGGAATCCA
>JANQFQ010000061.1 GCA_028277765.1 Desulfobacterales bacterium | reverse complement strand
ATGAAAATGGTTGTATACAAAATAATCAAGAAAAGGAATTAAGGGGAATTTGTCAAAAAAATTCAGGAAAAATGATTTTTTCATTAATCACTCCTGAAGTTAGTATGTTTGGGGTTATTAAAACAATTTTAAACAGATATCATTATAATCCATTTCATATGGATTTACAATCAGCATATAGTTGTAGCGTTTTTTGGGGGGATTACAATATTAATTGTTGATATTTTAGGAAAAGCGATGAACAGTTGGTTGGTTTTAGGCTTAAGCATACAGTTTTGGGGAGAAAACCCAGACAATTGACAAGGATAGACAGAATAATTTGATTCAAAATATTCTGTCTATCCTGTATTATTGTTAAATTATAAATCCCGAAATCGGGATCCCCTGTTTCCCAACATTAAAGACAATCAGACCAGGTAACAGTCTCCGCAGTTATTGGCGCGGTCGGCAATGATCCTATAATGCTATCCAGGCCGACACAACTCATACCATTATCTGAAATAAAGTCTTCAATCCTTCCTTCTTTCTGATCAAAATCAATTATCCAGATCGTTTGCGTACCTGTTGGACTGCCGATACGAATTTCCAAATCATCCATGTCCATATCCCCGTCATCGTCCAGGTCGGTATTGGGATTGCCGCCATCCGGTGGTGCATCGTTTATACGGAAGTATATATCGCCAGGAACAATGGTTTCAAAGTCCATCACATCATCCGGGCAAGTACCAAACCATTCGCATTTGTTGTTAATAATATCGACACCATCTCCGCTATCGATCCGGTAAGTATCACCATCCCGCTCGCCGTACAGCACATCATTACCTTTTCCCGGGTTTAAGGTATCTTTACCGGCATCTCCGTATATCCAGTCATTGCCTCCTCCGGCCAGTAGAAGATCATCTCCTGCTTCACCGAAAAGGACATCTTTACCTGCACGGCCCCACATGCGGTCATTACCTTCACGTCCAAAAGAAACATCAATGGTCGACGATGTGCCGATCAGATCAGGATCTCTGGGAATTAGCGGTGCTTGATGTGGCGCCATATCATCCGCCTCCGTACCCACGCACAGTAAATTCGTTTGTGATTTGTCTTCATTTTCACATGTGGCGGTTGCCGTATCAATGGCCAGGCCGGTCAATTCAGAAACGGCCAAATAGACACCATTTTCCAATGCCACTGATGCATGAGATCCATCGGCAAAGTCGATGCCTTTAAAACTGTACATGCCATTCAATTGATCCAGTCCAAAAAACATCGCTATGGTTATTGATCCTTCATAAATCATGTCGTCGTCCGCATCAATTCGAATCAGAAGATCGTAATAAGCGCCCTGTAAAATATCACCGGGAACTCTCTCGAAAGTTACCTCATCCATGGAGATGCACGAATTGTCGTCAAGTAAGTCGGGACAATCAAAGCGGATGATATCACCGGAACCATCGTCATTCAGAACATCAACCGTATCATGCCCGTCACCCGCACCGTAAAGCACAATATCAATGCCGGCCGCATCAGCCTCTGCCGGCAGGTTTTCATCTGCCGGACTGCTGTCTGCGACATCGCTAGCATCGAGTGTGTTAGTGCCATATGCTGCTTCAACGATATCCGTCACGCCATCATTATCGTCATCATCATCACAGACATCGCCGTGACTGTCACCGTCAAAATTTGCTTGATCCGTATTCGCATCAAGCGGACAGTTATCATCACCGTCCAATACAGTATCACCATCTGTATCTGGTAATAAAGGATCCAAGCCCAATGCAACTTCTTCTCCATCCGGGATTCCGTCATCATCGGTATCGGCCTTGTTAGGATCCGTTCCATGGGTATTCACTTCATCGCCATCTGACAGATTATCATTATCACTGTCACTGTCCCCGGGATCTGTACGATATCGAAACTCATATAAATTGGTAAGACCGTCATCATCAGAATTACCCATTGAATCATCTATTCCAACGACCAAACCATAGTACCGCTCCCAGCTGTCAGACATGCCGTCACCCACATTATCCTCAGTATCATAAGCAGTGCCCTCAACCCAGGCACGCACGTAATCTTCATAAAAAAGATTTAGCGAATCCTTGTCAAAAACATAATTGCTTTCAGGAGTCGGGGCATAGTGATCGAAAGTTCTGATAACATACAACTCAGAGTTAGTTAAAGAGCCACATTCAAAAGGCTCAATGGGAAATCCGGCATCATACTGTGTGCCAAAATTTATATTATTGTTTCCTTCTGCAATATGTTCGCACAGTGATATGGCATCTTCCGGCGGCACAGTCCGGTCTGCAGAACCGTGAATAAAAAATATCGGCGGAGAGAAAGGCGTTTCATTGGGATCCTTTTCATAAAAATAACTATTTTTAAATGTATAGTATTTAATAAAATCATCAGTTAAGGATACGCCACCATTAACGGGATCTCTATCATCAAAACAAGAGCCCGTGCCGCCCTGACCGTTAACTTCGTCACAGCCATAGCCATCATGAAGCATGTTGGCTATTTCAAATTCATTATTTTCTACTGCAAGTGTTTCACTGGGATCAACATCGCCGCCAATTATATCGTTATAACCGTCGCCATCCACATCTCCGGCAGGAGGCAGGTCTAATACTCGATCCTCAATCCAAGGCGTATCCTGGGGAGCATGTCGCAAACCAGAAAAATGTTCATGCCACTGGGTAAAGTCAGAAAGCCCGGATAAAGGTACAACTTTACTAATCACGCCTCTACCGAGTGAACTGTTACTGGTATCCAGCCAATTCACATTCAGCAAAAACGATATTCTATCCAGACCATGTGAGGCCAGCATATTAACCAAACCGCCGCCGGCAGAATTACCTAAAAGCGTCACACTTGGAAAATGAGTGGGAGAAGAGGCGTCTTGCACATTAGCCTGTAAATATCTAGTAGATAAGATTGCGTGATAAAATCCCTCCTGTATGTCATCTGTAATCTCACGCCATGTGACGCGCCCCTCATCAATATTGCACTTTTCATCATGAGCATATTCACTGCTAAGATTATTATTATGGATACCACGATAGGTAAGGTTAAAGATCGCATATTCATTATCAAGCCAATAACGATTATTGCCTAACAAACTAATTTCTGAGCCGCCAAAGGGTTCAGAAGAGACAGCGCCACTTATGGTGTTGGCTGTATTTCCTGTCTTGTTAAAAGTAATATACATATTATCAGGATCGTCAATATCGGCCACATTTTCTCTGTTCAAACCAGTTGACTCTTTAAATTCAGCACCGGGGATATAAATCAATACTTTTTCACCGGGCCAGCCCACCGGGGCCCAGACCTCGATAACCTGCTGGCAAGTCGTTTTATCAGAGGCATCGCCTGCTGCATAGATTATCAACTCATTGTCGTCATAAAAATATAGTTCCCGATATTCATAACTATAAGGCGTACTATTATAATCAGTACAATCTGGGACCAAATTCCCGGAATCATCAAAACAACGATCCGGATCGTCCAGAATCCTGGGAATATAATTATCCAATAAAACTTGCCAGCCATCCGGTAGCCCGTCACTATTAGAATCGCTATCGTTGTAATCAAAATTCTGACTAGCATTCTCAAAGATATCGCTTAAACCATCTTTGTCTGTATCTGCAGCGTCAATTACAAACTCCACTTCTGAAATAGCAATCCATTGTGCACCAGTGTTGTAAGGATCAAAAATGGTTTTATCGGTAATCTTTATCCTTACAAAATTGTGCGTACTGGTAAATGGAATCCATATTCCCCAGGCGCCTTCTTCTGCAGCATAGTCCGTAACCGTCGCGAGCGTTGACCAGTCGCCTGTGTCTGTTTCACTCCCTTGAATCAAGAAGTCTTTGGGAAAACTGGTAACCGCACCAGGACCTCTGCGTTTTAATTTTATACCTTTAACGGTTTCAGAACCTAAGATATTCTGCATATCAAATTTTAACCATGTGGCCCAGGATGATTGGCTCTCGGCACTTGGGACATTACGCCAATAATTATCGATATTATTGGCATTGCTATCAAATGCGTTTATTGCGGGAAAGCCGCTCGCTGATGTTAAAGCGGAAACGTAATCCTCATAAATACTTTTTCCAAAGACCTTTACCCGGTCTAACACGAGAGGACCTGAACCCAACTCAAGGATCTCTTCACCATCTGTGAGGCCGTCATTTTCAGAATCCGGATCAGTCGGGTTAGTTCCATAAATATCTAGTTCATTCCCATCATCCAACCCATCATGATCTGTATCTGGACCAGTCGGATAGGTACCAAGTTCTTCTTCCCTGGCATCTGTCAGCCCATCCATATCATAATCAGCTAATGGAGTGGTCGTGTATGTGGTATTTGTAGCATCCATATCGTCTGCATCACAGGCGGTTCCGACACCATCCCCATCCTTAGCGGATGAAAAAATCGTTTACGCTTTGCCGGGTTATACCCCCGGATTTCCTCACGAATGTTATTGTACCTGTACGTCATGTTCAGTTTCCAGCCAAGGTATGTAGTGACTGGACCAAGCGTGAAGAAGTTTTTTATGGTGCGTAATATAATCCGGTCAAGACGATAATATTGATGATAGAGCCAGTCTGCACCGTTTTGGAGTTCTTCTGTTGTCATGCGTTTTGGTATAATGACAGCATGCCGGTAATCATAATGGCTCCAGTCATTGTCGATAATTCGGTTCTCTTTTTCAAGCTGAGTCCTAAGGCGGGTTCCGGGGTGCGGTGTTAAAATAGCCAGCTGAAGCGCATCAATATTTGCTTTTTGTAAAAACTTAAGATTCTGTTCAAAAACTGTAATATCGTCATCATCAAGCCCCACGATCATACCGGCTTGCACTCCGATGCCCTTGTCCCGGATTATTTTAATTTTCTTAATATACCCTTTAGGGCCATTGAATGTCTTATCCATTTTATCAAGATTCCGTTTGTTAACTGATTCAATGCCGATAAAAAGTCCCATACATCCGGCCTGCCTGGCCAGATCTAAAAGCTCATCATCATCTGCAATTTCTATGGAACACTGGCTGATCCACCTTTTTTTCATGGAAGCCATTTTTTTGAAAAGGCGTTTTGCATAATCCCTGTTAGCAATAATGTTATCATCAACAAACACAAAATATTTTGGCGCTCGTTCAAGTTCATCCATGACTTCTTCTAAAGGACGTGACCGGTGGCAGTTTTGAAAAAATTCCGCGACACTGCAGAACTTGCAGCCATGATTGCACCCCCGGCCTGTCTGGATCGCATGGGTAGTGATGTAATGATGTTTTGTGTTTTCAAGGAGGCCGCGGCGGGGGACAGGGATCTGTAACTTTTCCGCGTTCGGGTTACTTTTATAATGATGCTTAAACGAGCCTTTTAGATATCCTGGAGAATTTGCGGCCAGGTTGTCTCTGCATCTCCGGCTGCAACGATATCAAAATATTTTTTGGCCTCATCCGGGTATAATGTCGGGTGGAAACCGCCGGCAACAGTAATGGACCCTTTTTTTCTAAAATGTTCAGCTATTTCATAGGCTCTTGGTGCGAGGCCAGTCATAAATGAAATCCCTACAACATCTGCATCGTGATTGTAATTAAGCGGTTCGACATTCTCGTCACAGATAACAACTTCATGTTCTTCAGGGGTTAATGCTGCTACCGTCGTCAGTGACAGCACACTGAACCTGAGCATTTTTCTTTTAGGAACTTTGTAGTTTGATGATATTACTCTTAAATGATCTGCGGCTGGTAAAATTAAATAGATTCTCATGATGGCTATATCTCCGTATTGGTATTTTTTGTTTTAATTCAATTTTAATAAATTGAAATTGCAATCCATATGCCAGGAGACGTTGATTAGATGATGTGCTGTATATACAGTTGGTTATGCTTGACAGCAGCAGGCAGCAATTATTTTGTGTTGTACAAATGATGTGTGCATTATATGCATGATATGCCTGATGCACGGAAACAGACAATTGACAAGGATATACAGGATAAACCACGCTGAAGACCACACTGAAGGCATGGCAGGCGTGGCAGGCGGTGGGCCCGATGGCGGGATTTACACTGCGTTACGACAGACAGGATAAATATTAATATATATCCTGAATATCTTGTGCATCTTTGTTAAAAAAATAAACTTGGGCCAACTACAGACAACAAACAAGTATGTACAATACGGATAGGATATAAAAACTAAAAGCCCGGAGGGTAATTCCGGGCTGATTTTTTAGTCCTATTTGCATTTGATAAAACATGGGACAGTTTTTATTCGGCAGAACGTTTCATCATTCCCTTTGCGCAAACATTCCCTCAACTTTTTATTACATTCACCCATGCAGCTTTCAACTGCATTAGATTTTATTTCTTTATTATCCATGATGTCCTCCTTTCCTCTTGTTAAAATTGATGAAAGTGAACCATGTGACATCAATTTATCTGTCAGTACTAAAAGTATTTCACCTGATACCAGACGTTTATAAATAATATAAGCATGAAAAAACCAGGGGCAACAAAATACTATGAAAAATAACGGCAACAAAGGGATCGCATCTTGAAACTTGAATGATTAAAGTATGTTCAATCTTCAAGGCTTGACCTTATTTATTTTTAGTGGCATAAAAGTTACTTTTCTTAGTCAGAACCTACACCTTAAAATATTACCAGTGGGCCATAGCTTTACGCGACAGTCAATGGTTTTTTTTGGGGTATATTCGTGTTCATTTGTGTACTATGCAAACAGTGTTTAAAATATAGCTTTAAAGAAAGGAAATAAAAGGTATAATAATAATATTGAAGATTACCTGACCCTTTATCGGAGGCCTTATGATTACCAATGTGATAATATTAAAATACGCTCATGGGATAACTGCGGTGGCATGGACCGCGGCTTTAATCGGAGCGGCTATATGTTACTGGAAATTTAAATGGACGATAACCTTCAGGGCCATTTTAAGCAATATATCATTCGCCATGGTGGCGTATACCGTGACCATGTATACATTAATCGGGGAGTTTTCTTATATTAAAGCAAGCATCGTCATGATAGGTTTTGGTGTTTTTGGCCAGGTCATGACAAACAGTCTTATGAAAAATCTGTATCATCCGTTTAATACAATCATCGAAATCCTTGAAGAAATGGCAAAAGGAGATATGACAAAGAGGATAGAGATAGACGCGAAAGGTGAGCTTCAAATAATCGCAAACAATATTAATATCATGATATCCAATTTTTCCGAAACGCTGAACGCCATGGATGAAAATATTTCTGAAAACATAGAAAAAGTTGAAAGTCTTTCAGCCCTTTCAGTGCAAATGTCAGAAAAGGCAGACAGTTCCTCGCAAAAGGCTGACCTTGTTGCCGCGTCAGCTGAAGATATGAGTTCTACCATGACGACGATCGCCAGGTCAGTGGATCAGTCAACATCCAACATGGGCCTGGTGGCAACAGCTGTTGAAGCAAATATCGCGGTAATCAACAAAGTGAGCAAACATTCGGAAAAAGCACGCGCGACGACCAGCGATGCCGTGGAAACAGCCAAAACCACGACAAAAAAAGTCGAGGAACTCGGCAGGGCGGCCATGAGTATCAGCAAGGTTACGGAAACAATAACAGAAATTTCCGAGCAGACAAATTTGCTGGCCCTTAATGCCACTATTGAAGCGGCGCGTGCGGGAGAATCGGGCAAAGGTTTCGCGGTTGTTGCCGGTGAGATCAAGGAACTCGCGCGTCAAACCTCGGAAGCCACACAGGAAATTAAGGGGATCGTTGAAGAAGTGCAGAATACAGCTTCCGGCACTATTGGTGAGATTGAACAGATAACGGTGGTTATTAATGACTGTAACGATATTGTTTCAGATATCGCGGCAGCGGTTGAAGAACAGGCGGTAACGGTAAGTGAGATCGCTGGAAATATAAACCGGGCGTCAAAAGGCATGGAAGAGATAAACAATAGTATTTCCCAGAGTCTTGGTGCTGTTAACCAAATTTCCATAGATATCTCCGGAATTAATAAAGACTCTGGAGAGATTACCGAGAGCAGTCAAAAGGTTAAAGAGAGTGCTATTGATCTTGTCGGATCACTTAAGGACTTGTTTACAAAATTTGTGCTTGAGACTAAAACTGTGTAACAAGGGAAGGGCAAGCTTGCCCTTTTTTTCTATTTTTTTATGACTGCGGGTTGCCATTATGTTCTATTACCCAACCACCCCGCATGTTTTTTCCAACCTCTTCCTGATATCAATACCGATATTTTTTGCGTCTTGATCAGGAACGTTTAATTTTGAAAAAATTGCGGACCATTTATAAACCGCAGAATGATTTTCCATGGCCAGATCCATATATAAGTCCTTAAATGGCCAATTTTAAGTGCAAAACTGGCCATTTAAGGGAAAGAAACAGCTGTTTTTTAAGTGTATTTTATGGAATTATAATGGGTTAGCGCGGCACTCCCAATTCCTTAAACAGTATCAACCCGGCCTTAAACTATAAACCGTAATTAATCTGTCCAACTGCAGTGACTGTCCAGGCATCAATTCTATAAACTGCGCTCCGCAACGTCTATTAGCAAGGCTGTCGTTGCCTTCATTTGTAGATACCTTAATATCATAAACAGTCTTTATTTTCAGGTCATTCATAATAAAATCATTATCAGGAGCATCTAAACAGATAGCGATTTCATCATCTGTCTTAAAATCCATATCATCCAAATTAAATGACAGGCCCCCATGGCTTATGTCAATGACTTGGCCGAGTATAGTGCTTTTGTCACCTGTCATGACATTGATACCTGGTTTAACGATAAACCTCGCATGTCTTCTTTTATCCAGAAAAAACTTATATCGGTTTGATTTTTGTTTAGAGGTAATAGTCAAATTATTTTCTCCTCAAAATAACCTAAATCAATACTTGATCCTTTGTTCTATAGGATAAAGTGTCCAATTTACCATTTACCGTTTAGCGATTTTTCTAATTAATATTTCTTATCGTTTTTTAGACCTGTGCTGATTCAATGTCTGGCAGGTTCCGCGCCTTGCACGCTTCATCACATGATACCATACAGTAGAAATATCTAACTATAACAGTCCATGATAGATACCTCATTATACACTGTTAATCTTCATCCGTCAAAGAATATATAGCTGAGTTGAATAGTGTCGTTTACTATTCGTACGAAACTTATGCCATTTTCGGTATAATACCAAACTATTCTAAGGGGCTGACTCTTAACCCGCTTTTCTCATAAAAATTTGTTTAAAGTTTTGTAAAATAAAGCTTTTAATTTAAAAATAATGTTTTAAGAGTGCATTATGCTAATTATTCAAATAACAGTCTGTCTTATGAATGCTGCCATTTTTATAAACAAATTTTTCCCCTCCGGGCAATCCTGATTCGCCCATTTTCTGCGTTATACGGGATTCGAGGTATACGTATACATCTTCACCCCGAAAGCCTTGAAAATGAACGAATCAGAATTGTGAGAAAAGCGGGCTAAGGTCGGATTTAAGGGGCGATAAAAGGTTCAAAGATGATAAAAGGTGTACGGTGTAGGATATAAAGCTAATGATATTTATGCTTTTACTTCTCCGGCAATCCATTCCAGGAATGCTGGGTTGCCGTCTGAAACAGGGAGGCTGATGATGCATGGGCAGTCGTAGCTGTGAATGGCTTTAACCTTTTCAATCAGTTTAGGGACCAAGGCTTCAACGGTTTTGGCGATCAGAATTACTTCTGAATCATTCTGGAGTTTACCTTCCCAGAAATAAATAGAGTTCATATTGTCGATGAGGTTAACACACGCGGCAAGTTTTCCTGTAACAAGTTCTCTGCCGATGGTCTCGGCTTCTTCTTTACGGCCGGCGGTTATATAAACCATGTTTATCGTCATTTTCTTTGGCCTCGGAAGTCAGTTGTTTCTGCAGGCTTTTCAAAGGGAGATTACTTCTTAAACATACCGATAACGATACAGACGATACCGCCTATTCCAAATACCCAGAAGAATGATGCCTCACTGATGGCTGTCATTAATGACTGTAAAAATTCCGGAAGCATCTCGATAAAATCATAGAGAAAGTCCTCAGTGCCGCTCTGGAGCATGCATTGTTCTAATGTATAAATCTGGATATCTTTATCCTTTTCCATCAAAAAAGTGAGCATCCTGAACAGGAAAAGGAGCAGATCAGTGATCAGCAGAGCAATGCCGATGAAAGTTATTCTGAACATTATATCCCCCTTCTTTTATTTGCAAAACTTGTTGATTCATATTATCTGATTTAATGTATAAATAAAAGAATATCAGATTTTTTGCAAGTTTTATTATTATTCTGGAATGGTAAATAATCTTGGAGGCCCTTAGGTATTCATTTTAAGCTTGATAAAGGTAAAGAATCCTGATTTTATTGCAGAAAGGATAGAGCAGCATATATGCACCAGTTGCATACGGACAGACAATTCTTGAAATTATTGATAATATCCGCTCAAAGCAGCAGGAAGAGTAACCAGTGCCGTTTTTTTAAGTGAGGGGCTCGACCTGTTCGGTAGCCGTTCAGAAAATCTATAGAATTATCATTAATAAAAGGAGGGATAACAATGACAGCATCATCTGATTTTGAAAAAGCACTAGCAGTCGGCCGTCCGCCCAACATTGTGAAACTTTTTCCTAATTCAAAAGCACTGATCGTAAGCGGAAAATATATAGACAGAGCCATGATGGAAAAGGGAAATGCGATTTCAATAGCGGCAAACGGCAGAAGTAGGTTTGTGATACGGGGTGTCCTTAATGCCGCACAGAGGGCTAACTCAGCCCTTATCATCGAGATAGCCAAATCAGAGGGGGGCGCAAATGCTTATTGCGACATCAATTTCTGGAATATGGCAATGAACGTGGATGTTCTGTGTAATGAACTCGGCATAACCATACCTGTTGCCTTGCACGCAGATCATTACGGGATAAAATCGGATGATGATGTGGCTGCGGCAAAAATCGAGATACCGAGTCTCTTTGATGCTGGTATAACATCCATAGCCATAGATGCATCACATCTTCCGGATGATAAAAATTTACTTGCCAATCTTGCACTGACACCATACGTGCCGGACTGGGCCGGCCTTGAGACTGAAGTGGGAGAGATCAAGGGAAAAGAAGGTCTATCAACAAAAGAAGAGGCGCTTTTTCTTATACAGGGATTGAATGCCCATGATATTTTTCCTGACTGGATTGCTTTAAACAACGGGTCCTCTCACGGAATCGAGGCGAGTGACAAGGGCATACAGGTTGATTTAACCGCTGAAATTCATGACGCGGTTGAACCGTATAAGGTTTCCGGCGCACAGCACGGGACATCCGGCAACAACTCAGACAGGCTTAGGGATATCGCTGCAAGGACACGAACGACAAAAGCCAATGTGGCCACAGCCCTGCAGATGGTTTCCTGGGGTGTTGAAGTAAACGACTACGGAAATGCTATTCTTGATGATGACGGCAATTTTATCAAGGTTAAGGGTGAAGGCGCGTCAGCGGAAGTGTGGCAGCAGATGCTTGACCATGCTGCGTCCAACGGCCTTAAAGGTGGAAATTTTAAAAAACTAAACCGTCCCTTTGAGAGCAAACTTCTCGGACAGCCGAAAGATGTGAGGATAAGAATGGCGAAACGGGTTGAGGATTTTACTTACAACATGCTTGTGAATGTTTTCAATGCTGAAAATTCAGCTGATATCGCTATATCAGCGATACTCAACACTGGTTCCCATGATCCAGGACCAAAAGCTCAAAAAACAGAGGATCCAGCGGAATGGACACCGGAGAAGATAGCTGAAAAAGCGGCGGCTATTGATTCAGACAAGGGGCCGGAAGGGGATTTTGACGACTAGTATGCGGAAGAAGATTTATTGTAATTTTTGTGGCGGCAAGCTTGTTGAAAAGTTTTTTGAAGGCCGTGACAGGCCGTATTGTGAAACATGCGATGAGCCTGTTTATGAGAATCCCGTACCGGCCACAGCAATTGTTGTGATTAACACTGAAGGGGAAGTGCTTCTTGTAAAAAGGAGTGTGGAGCCCAAAAAAGGGATGTGGTGCCTTCCTGGCGGATTTATGGAGCTTGGCGAGACACCTGAACAGTGCGCTTTGCGAGAACTGGAAGAGGAGACCGGCCTTGCCGGAAAGATTGAAACATTTCTCGGTGTAATGTCAAACAACAGCCCCAGGTATAATACTGTCTTGATAACAGGGTATCTTGTCAAAAATTATTCCGGTTCCATGATTGCTGGTGATGATGCGTCTAGTGTCGGTTTTTTTGATTCAGACGGCATGCCTGAGATAGCATTTGATACTCACAAGAGTTTCATACGGATTTATTTTTCGATGTATGGGTAAAGAGCAGAAAATTATTAAAAAAGTTGTTATAATAACCATACTTGCTCTGGCCATTGTTTTTTGTGCCGGTGTTTCTTTATATATTACATACCTTTATAATAATCCCGACAAACTCAAAACCAAAGTTGAAGATCACCTGGCCGTTAAATCCGGTGGAGAAGTGCGAATCGAAAAAGCGGAATTGCGTTTTCAAAAGGGGATTGTACTCCTGATTGATAATCTTGATATTAATGTCAAGGGACAGGCACGACTCACATCTAACAGGGTTATTGGATATATCCGCCCGTGGCTCTTCATCTTCAAAGGTATAGGGAGTATCAGGTTAAAAGCTGAAAGACCGGAACTGTTTTTAAAGACAGGCGCGGGCCTTGTACCTAATTCACGCGGTAACCTGTGGCTTCCAAATATTGAGCTGGTCCAGGGACGAGTGGAGATTGAACAGGAAACCGGGAGGATGGTATTTAACAACATCAACGCCCGAACAGGAGAGAACAGTCTGTTTGTGGAGGGGGATTTTCCCGGTGGTTATGCATGCATTGATATTAAGAAAAAACTAGGGAGCAAATATTCAATCCAAAAGTTTGTGATAAAGGTCCCTGGATGTAACCTGTCAGGGAAAGGAGTAATAACCGATCTAAAACCGGGACAGATGGATAAGGCGGTAGTTGAGCTTGATATGGCGGCAGCTAAATTCGCGTATAAAGATGTTGTTAACGCGCTGCCAGTATCGTTTTTCGATGACTGGTTAAAGAATCTCCTTACTGAACAGATACGGGGGGGCATGCTTCATGTTCAAAAGTTAACATACAGGGGGACCTTAAAAAATATTACAAGCGCAGACACCTTTTTTGAATCCTTATACATTAAGGCCCGCCTGTCAGGATTGAGTTTCGGGTCCGGTTTTGGGCCTGAAAGGGTTACCAATATTTCAGGGGATGTTGTTTTTCAAGACGGCAGTCTTTTATTCACAGGCCTTTCAGGGGTTTCAGGTGGTTCAAAACTTAAGAAAGTGGACCTTGCCTTCCCGGGCATCACCAAACCCGGTTTCAGGATATCCGTGGGGATTGACCTTGATATGGCTACTGCTGATTTTGTCGCTTCATGGCGGGCGGTCATGACTGAAAAATATCTTCATGATTTACTCAAGCCGGTCTCAAATATCTCCAGCGGGCGGATAATTGCAAAAACACAGATCGTGCAGGAAGCGGATGACGCACCTTTGCAGTTGTTCGGAAGCACGCAGGTGGATGCCTGCACGTTTCAGTGGGAAAAGAGTGTCTTGCAGGCACTTAGCGGCACAGCCGTAGTCAAAGGGTTTAATTCACCTGTCGAAATTGAGCTTGCTGGTA
This sequence comes from Desulfobacterales bacterium, assembly GCA_028277765.1. Classification (GTDB taxonomy): domain Bacteria; phylum Desulfobacterota; class Desulfobacteria; order Desulfobacterales; family SURF-7; genus JANQFQ01. Next base: position 21,102 of record JANQFQ010000061.1, on the reverse strand, counting down.
TTCTTAATGGGAGAAGGGTGGATAAGGCGTCCATCATATTAACAGATCCTTTTGGCAAACAGACATACACCTTTAATGTAAACGCGGGCGGCTACGCGGGACAGCAAAAGGTTTTCAACCTGGCGAAAGAGTCGGATATTGAAATTTCGGGAAAAGGGAGGGGGCCATCAATTGAAGGGGACATAGACCTCCTCTCTCCTGGTTTTGACCTGTTTGGAACACCTTACAGGACACGGCAAGGGAGTATCACCGGTAAAGGGAAACTGAGTGGCCTTCTTTGGCCGGAATATCATGTTGACCTGAAGGCGGTTGAGCTTGATATGTGCCCAGGCAGTCTGAAAGCTAAATACTTACGGACAAATGGTACTGAAAAGCTGGATATCAAGGGTGATTTTGATATGGAAAATCCTGAAGCAGCTGCTGATGGAATCGATCATCCTCTCAAGGGAAGCCTTGATCTTCATGTGGTGTGGGAAGACGGTATTCCCTTGTCCGGAAAAGTCGAGTGTGAAAATATTTCCTTATACTATCTAAAAAATCCGATGGTTTTTAACGGCCCCCTTGAATTTGCTGATGGTAAGCTCCTGGCTGAAGAGTTCATGATGGAAAACAAAGAGGTCAAGACGGTTATTACAGGCTCGCTCGCCCTTGATGATCCCCTGTATTTTAAAGGGAGTGTTTCTATTGATGGGTTTGGGACCGGAGGGGATACCCCTATAAAAACCGAGGTTATGAGATCCTTTAACGCGGATGCGGATCTTATTATCACCAATTTTGGTGTACGCGGTGTAAAAATCGGCAGACTTGATGCAAAAGCGAAGCTGAAGGATGGAAGTCTAAAACTTAACAAGGTCAGTGTTCACGGGCCGGCAGCTGATGTGGACGGGGCTGCCGCAATTAACAGGGCAGGAATGATCAGCTTTGACATGGATGTCTCTCTTCGAAATGCCGGGGTGGGGAAACTGTTTCACATATTTTCCGATGAGGAGCCGTGGATTGAAGGGGGGCTGAATGCGGAAGGCCGTTTATGGGGAAGCACAGGCGCGATTAATGGTGAACTCAAGTTGACGTCAGAAAACGGACATATAAAACAGTACTCTCTTCTATCAAAGATATTTGCTGCTTTGAATGTCTATAAAATGGTAGAGACAAAAGGAGACGATTTTAAGAAAGAAGGATTTACATACAACCAGATTTCTACCACACTGAAATTCAATAACGGGCTTGTTAAATTCGATGATTTTTCACTTGAGAGTAATTCGCTCCAGATGTCATCAGTGGGTGAATATTTTATGCCCACAAAAGAGATAGATGCAATGATCGGCGTCCAACTATTTGAAACTCTTGATAAAACTATCAGTTACGTCCCTCTGCTTGGTTGGCTTCTAACCGGTGATGACTGCAAACTATTTGTCGTCAGTTTTGTCGTGAGCGGCAATATTGATGATCCGGCGGTTAAGCCGGCGCCCCTTGATACGGTTACCAGGCCTGTGGCCGAGACACTTGTGAGAATCCTTAAGCTCCCCTATAAAATCGTCACTAGCCCCAAAGACCTGATGCCAGGGATGAATGGGAAGAAGCATGTTGTTATCGAAGAGGACGGTGACAATGAAAAACTGGATCCTTGATGGTGGATGCTGGATACTAGATGCTAGATGCTGGATGCTAGATTTTGTTTTCAGCTTTTTGCTTTTAAACATCCAGTATCTAGAATCCAGCATCCTTTATGTGGAACACTGTAATAAAACCAGTTTTAATGATTTAAGTCGTTATATTTGGGCATGTATAAGAGTAACTACCAGTCATAGATAACCTCCCAGTTATTTTCAAACGTGGGATCATCAGGGGTGTAAGAATGGTAAAATGTTTTACCAGTACCATTACCATTGGCAGTATCCTCTCTCCAGAAACGGATCATAATCGCAGGGGTGTCACCCAGCCATTCTTCTTTTTCTTCAATGACCTTCCAGACAGAGCTGTCGGCTTTATTCCTCAGCCGTTCACCCACGTGGGGGAGACCAAGTTTTTCCCTGAGTGTTTTAAACCGGTAAACCGAATGTTCACCATGGTCAAGAATCCGCTCGCCAAATATCATGATGCCAATGGCGCCAAGGGGAGCAGTGATCAGGATGGAGAGAACAGCAACAGCGAGGATGACTTCGCCTGATGCTACACCCGCAGCAATCGGCATGGCGCCGATGGCAGCCTGGACGGTTGCTTTGGGGACATACGCGACCACGCAGAACAGCTTCTCTTTCCAGTCATAGGGCGTGCCAAACAAGGAGATGTATGTTCCCACACTCCTGAACAGAAGCCCCACACCGATAACGATTGTTCCGGCAATACCCGCGTCCCAGGCAACATGAATATTGACCTGCGCACCGACCAGTATAAAAAGGAGAAGTTCGGCAAACACCCAGATGTTTTTTAACTTTTTTGAAATGATATGCGCGATCGGTCCGGATTTTTCAAGGATGATAAAACCGATGGCCATGACACCAAGAAGGCTCGCTATGGGGACAATATGTTCACAGGCTTTTTCGATCTGTGTCAGGATGATGGCTGTGCCGAGCACCACAAGGGTGCGTTTGGGAGGGCGCCAGTCAAACTTTGTAAAGAGTTTGTATAGAAAGTAGCCGGGTATGATACCGGACAGGATACCGAGAAATATCGAGACAGGAATATCCCCAAGGCTTGCAAGGAGATTCGCCTCCTGGCCCGAGTACATGCCGAGGAATACCGTAAAAAGGACGATAACAAACACATCATCAATAGCTGATGCACCAAGAACAAGTGTGGGGATCCCTTTTTTTGAACCCCGCCCCCTGTCCATAAAATCGATCATGATCGGCACGACTACAGCAGGAGAGACAGCAGCCAGGATGGCACCGAGAATGGCGGCGTCCAGCAGGGGTATGTGAAGCAGTTTCGGGGCTACCAGCATGACACCGCCGATTTCAAAAACAGCTGGCACAATGCTCATGATGATCGCAGCACGGCCGACCCGTCTCAGCTGGTCCCGATGGAGTTCAAAGCCGGCCCGGAGCAGGATCACAATGAGAGCTATTTTCCTGAAGTCGGCTGACACATTCATCATTTCAGGGGACATGAAATTGAACACATAAGGCCCAACAAGTACACCGACAATGAGCATCCCCACAAGCCCGGGAAGTCTCATTCTTTTAAAAAGATAATCAGCCCCGAGACCGAGAATGATGATGAGGGCAATACTAAAGGCCATGTTATCCCTTCCGTTTACGGTAAAGAAATTATAAACAAAATAATTAAAACATGGACAATAACAGAAACAGGGATAAAAGTAAAATTTCTAATCTATGACAATCCATGTTTGCCCTGTTAAATGCTGCTCTGCAGCCCCTTAGGGATTTAACAGGGTGAATCCGTGTCCCATTGACTTATTCGTTTTGAGTATTTGAACATTAGTGCTTTGAATTTGTTTCGGATTTCCCACTAATAGTGAATCCGTGGCCAGTATAATCTTTTCATATTTACCGGGGTCCATATGTGACCTGTTTCACATGCAGGATGTGACCTGTTTCATTGTCGGATGATTAAAAACGATTATATAGTAGTGACACTATTTATGAAGCATATGGTTTGGGGGTTGTAATTGGTTGAAATAGTTAAAGGGGTGCCTGGGTTAGAGCGGGGAGATGTGCAATAGGAATGGCGGATACATTAACTTTTGGCACCCCTATTAACTATTTCACATTTATCGGGAGTAAACTTTTGATTGCTTAATTCACTTTAAGCGCTTTCGATGTCATTGAGTTAATGACAAGGAGGTTGCCAATGTTGAGTAAACTCGTCAAGTGTCAAATAAGAGTTGTGAAATGCAGTTTTGATTCGGATAAATCCGAAAAAAGATCAAAATCCCCTGACGAAGAGACGGGTGAAACGAATTCAAAGCACGAATGTTCAAATGCTCAAAACTTATTATGCTGCTTGTCGGAGTGTGGCGAGGGTTCATGTCCATCTTGGATGAGAAACTACAACATGAAATTAAAGTATAAAAAAGAATAACCGGTAAGTCGAATTTTTATATCTAGTATCCGGTATTTAGTATCCAGTATCTCGTTTTCTATTCCCACGCGATTTTCCATTCACAATAGGGGTCGCCTTTTGACCGGCACGCGGTGTGGATATTTTCGGTGATCCTGCACCCTGAGAGTTCAAGGGGAGCCTGCATCCAGCCGCGCAGCCGCTGGCCGCAGTATTCTGTATTGTCATAGCTGAAGTCGATCAGTCTTGCCTTCAGGTGTTTGTTACCCTGTTCAATAATTTCAAGCCGTCCTTTAGAAATCAAAGATGACCAAGCGTTAGCCGCTTTTTTTATAATCACCTGTGGATCGCCCAATTTGAAATAAATTTTGTATATCATAGAAAACGCGCCCTTGGCGGATTCATTGGCGATTTTAAAATTAATATCAGCCCCTTCTTTGCCAAGGACTTCTTTTATGGCATTTACTAGTTCGCCGGTATATTCAATTGGTGTCATGGTGGTAGCCATTACATTTCGAAGGGCCTTGCTGCTCTCTTCAGGCATCCGGCTGAATATGTCCTCCATGACGTCATCCCCATAAGTTTTATTTATGTATTTGCATGTGTTTACAAGTCCGCTGCTTTTTACAGAAATTCCGGATGTCATTGTGGTTTCCTCCTGAAAATGTTTTTAAAGTTTTTACCGTCAATATTACATGTCGCGACAGTTTTTATAAACTTTTCCACTTTGCCAAGATCTTTTATTCCAGGTTCAGCTTCAACACCTGAACTGACATCAACTGCGTCCGGCTTGGCGGCATTAATTGCTTCTGCGACATTTTCCGGTGCAAGCCCACCTGCAAGGATCAGTCGGTTTTTTTTGCCAAAGCTGTATGCATTTTTCCAGTTCCATGTCATGGCATTGCCGCCTGGCAGATTCCCCTTTGCGCATTCAACAAGAAACGCACTTGTATTGTAATTAAAAGCATCGTCCATGGATGGGGAGCCGCCATCAAAGAGTACTTTGATGACAGTGATCCCTTGTTTGGAAAGGCGGGATACAAGGTCTGGTTTTTCACGGCCGTGAAGCTGTACAGCAGTTAGATTACATGTTTCGACAATGCGCATAATTTCTGAAAATGTTTCGTTAACAAACACACCTACAGTAGTGATAGATAAGGAAAGGGCAGCAGTTATCTCTTTTGCTTTTTCCCTGCTGAGATTTCTCGGGCTTTTTGGATAAAAGATAAACCCAATGGCGTCCGCGCCAAGTTCAGCGCACTTGATCGCCTGGTCCACACGAGTTAGACCGCATATTTTTATTTGGGGGGAGTTTGTCATTTTATAATAACCATATTAGCCACGGATGTCACGAATGGGCACTAATGAAATTTACTCAGTCCTCATCACTCAGTCCTTTTTTGGGCCACAGACCCACACGGACTTCTTTGTGACTCTGTGGTGACATTATCAGTTATCAGCTCTTTATCAGCGATTGTAGAAAAGTTCTTGTATTATCTGCACGGACAATGCTTTCTCCTATAAGAAAATTATAAATGCCGATTTCCAGGTTCTTGTTGATATCATCTCTTGTGTTGATTCCACTGGCAGCGACAGCTATCTGGTCTGGTCCAAGAAGAGATTTTAGATGGATGGCAGTTTGGATGTCGGTTTTAAATGTTTTAAGGTCACGGTTATTGATGCCGATCAGTTCAGCGCCTGCTTCAGACGCGATATTAACCTCTTTTTCAGCGTTAATTTCAACCAGCGCGTCAAGGTTGAGTTCCCTGGTGAGGGTGAGAAAATCGGTTAACTCTTCTTTTGTAAGAATACGTACAATCAGGAGAATCGCGTCAGCACCCATTACAGCTGATTCATAGATCTGATAGGGTGATATAATAAAGTCCTTTCTTAGTACTGGAAGAGACGAGGCGTTCCTGGCGGCTTTAAGGTCATTAGGGCTCCCTTTAAAATACCCCTGTTCGGTAAGTACGGAAATGGCCACAGCTCCGCCTGATTCATATTCGCATGCAAGGTTTGATGGAACGAGATCCATACATATGGGTCCTTTTGACGGAGATGCGCGTTTTATCTCTGCAATGATGTTGACTCCTGACGGTCCAGGCTTCTTGAGTGTTTCATAGAAAGGACGAAAGTCAGTACGGGTTTCAGCTTTACTCCTAAGTTCTGCCAGGGAAATCTCTTTTTCAGCAGAGGAGATTTCTTCTCTTTTATGTTCAACAATTTTTTTTAAAAAATCTTTTTCCATTATATTTCACGCAAAGACGCCAAGGCGCAAAGTTTATCCATTCTCCTTAGTAAATCTTACTAACTCATCCAGTTTTGCTTTAGCAGCGCCATCGTCTATTGTTTTTTCCGCGAGGCTGATACCTTCTTTGATATTTTCTGCTTTATCCGCGGCCACGAGGGCTGCAGCAGCGTTCAGCACCACCACATTCCGCTTGGGGCCTTTTTCGCCTTCAAGAATTTTTTTTGTTATACCAGCATTTACTTCAGCGTCTCCGCCCTTTAAGTCTTCTGGATCTGCCTCTTCATCAAAGAACTGTTCAGGAGAGATGTCGTATGTATTGACAAAGCTGTCTTTCAGCTCTGACACACGGGTTGACGCGCATACGGAAATTTCATCAAGCCCATCATGTCCGTGAACAACAAGGGCGTGTTTTGTACCAAGTCGTCTGAGCGCATTAGCGAACATTTCCGTTAGGTCGGCTGAAAAAACACCAAGGAGTTGGCAGTTCGCTGCTGCTGGATTCGTCAGCGGGCCGAGCATGTTGAAGATGCTTCTGATGCCGACTTCCTGGCGGGCTTTTGCTGCGTATTTCATGGCACCGTGGTAAAGAGGGGCAAACATGAAACCGATACCGATTTCAGAAACTGCTTCTTCAACAATTTCCGGGTCAACATTCAGGTCCACTCCGAGTGTTTCCAGTACATCAGCGCTGCCGCACTTGCTGGAGATGGAACGGTTTCCATGTTTGGCGACCGTTATACCGCACCCGGCCACAACAAAAGCAGTTGTGGTGGAGATGTTAAAGGTCTGAGCACCGTCTCCGCCGGTCCCGCAGGTGTCAATGACTGTTCCTGCTGATGTCTGGATACGCACGGCCTTTTTCCGCATGGCCTGGGCAGCACCGGCCAATTCTTCAAAGGTCTCACCCTTTGTGGCAAGGGCGGCCATAAAGGCACCGACTTGAGCGTCGGTGATGTCACCAGAAAAGATGTCGGTAATCATGTCAGACATTTCTGATTCTGTTAAATTGTGTCCTTGTACTATTTTGTTTAAATTATCTCGAAACATACAGTGTTCCTCCATTATTTTTTTTTGCCTCAGACCCACACAGACAGTTAGTCACGGATGACACGAATTAACACTAATATAAAAACATATCTCTCACAGAGGCCTCAGAGTCACAGAGGTTTCTTTGCGAGAAACAAAAAATGATATCATGTTTATCCTGCCTGTCATAGCGAAGTGTAGATCCCGTCATCGAGGCTCCGTCTTTAGCGGGGTGTATCCTTGTTTCAATCTTTTTCTTTATCCGTGAAAATCCGTTTTATCTGTGTCATCCGTGTGCCATTAAATATGTTATAAAGATTCCAGAAAGTTCCTCAGTATCCGTTTTCCCTTAGGCGTCATTATTGATTCCGGGTGGAATTGAATTCCTTCTGTTGGATGTTTACGGTGTCTGATCCCCATGATTTCCCTGTCTTCTGCTTCAGCTGTTATGTCAAAACAGTTTGGCAGGGTTTCCCTGTCAACAGCAAGTGAATGGTATCGCATAGCTGTAAATGGTCTTTTTATACCTTTATAAATTTTTTCCCCATCAGCGGTTACTGTTGATATTTTACCGTGCATCAGTTTTTTTGCCTGTATGATCTTCCCTCCAAAAGCTTTTGCGATACTTTGATGGCCAAGACAGACACCGAGGATAGGAATTTTTCCTGAGGCTGCCTTTATAAGAGAGATGGAAATACCGGCTGATTGCGGACGCCCCGGCCCGGGTGAAATAACAATACCTTTCGGTCCTGAAGCGACAAGAGCTTCCACAGTTAATGCGTCATTTCTGAACACATTAACTTCAGCGCCGAGCTGTCTTAAATATTGAACCAGATTGTAAGTAAACGAATCATAGTTGTCAATCATTACGATCATGGCTAATTCTCCTGTTTGCTTTTGCCTTGTATCAGCTGAAGGGCCCTCTGAATTGACATAGCTTTGTTTACGGTTTCAACACGTTCTCTTTCAGGGTCTGAATCAGCTACAATTCCAGCGCCTGCCTGGACCGTTAAGCGCCCATCCTGAATACTGGCTGTCCGTATGGTAATCGCCATGTCCATGTTTCCGTTGAATGAAAAATATCCTACAGCTCCGCCGTAAGGTCCTCTTGGCGTTTCTTCAAGTTCCGCTATGATTTCCATTGCCCGAATTTTTGGAGCGCCTGACAAGGTTCCTGCCGGGAAGGTCGCCGCGAAAAGGTCCCATGCGTCGCATTCATCCCGCAGGTCGCAAGTGACATTGGAGACAATATGCATGACATGGGAGTATCGTTCAACTATCATCAGATCGGTCACCTGAACGGTGCCGGTTAAGGCAATCCGTCCGAGGTCATTTCTCCCGAGATCAACCAGCATAAGATGTTCAGCGCGTTCCTTTTCATCTTTAAGAAGTTCATCAGCAAGGGCCCTGTCTTCCTGTTCGTTTTTTCCCCTCGGCCTTGTGCCAGCTATCGGTCTGAGGTTGGCCACACCGTTTTCCATCCGTACCATGGTTTCTGGAGATGATCCCACAAGCGTTATATCATCCAGGTGCATGAAATAGAGATACGGGGATGGGTTCACATAGCGCTGAACACGGTAAAGGGTCCAAAGGTCCGGCACGTTATCACAGACAAACGGCTGGGAAATCACAGCTTGAATAATATCCCCGGCAAGAATGTATTCCTTGGTCTTTTTTACATGGGATCTGAATGTTTCCTCATCTACCGGGGCGGAGAGCTCGTAATTTTTTGGTCCGCTGACTGTCTTTTCACCTGGTATGGGCTGTTCCATAATCCGGAGCATTGCCTTGATGCGGTCATTTGCCGATTTGAATTCATTTTCCGGTTCATTTTTATTTCCGGGAAATGTAAGGGCAACACAGATTAATGTGTTTTGAATATTATCGAATATGATAATCTCATCCGGTATTACAAAGTGCGCCAGGGGTTTATCAGCAGGTATCTTATTTGGTATTTTCTCTATAAATGAGACGGTTTCATAAGTAAAATACCCAACAAGCCCTCCCCAAAACCTGGGCAGCTCAGGCACTTCTGATGGTTTATAGTGCCCCATGAATTCTTTTAAAACATCAAACGGCTTGCCATTATGTTTGATCTCCTTTTTGGAACCGTTTTCAATAATATCAACAGAATCTTTATAAACACGGACGTGGGATCTGGCAGAGGTACCCAAGAAACTGTATCTTCCCCACCGTTCACCACCCTCGACACTTTCAAACAGGAAAACCGGCCCATGCGATTTGCTGTCATAAAATTTTTTCAAAAGAGACACAGGTGTTTCCGTGTCTGCCAGAACTTCCACGCAGACCGGGATCACATTGCTCTTTTCAGCCATCTGCATGTATCTATTTCTATCAGGAAATTTATTTAAAATCATAACATTGTTCCTTACTTTATATAATTTAAAGTATTGTATAAAAACAAAAAAACCGTGGGATCGGGCTGCCCACGGTTTTTATATGAAATATCACACAAAAGATCAGACTAGGAAGGTTCCGTTGGCAAACCCGTGATTGATGGTCTGCCACCACCAGCATGTAATTTTCATGTTTTTAATCAATTGCGCATTGTTTTTCATGATTTTCACCTTAGTATTTTTTATATGGAGTATGAAGGGATTGTCAAGATATTTTAAAAAGTGAACAAAACAAAGCGCCTAAAGTTAATGTATCGCTTCGCTCTGTCAGTATTAAAAAGTCGTGGTCGTGATTGGATTAGAAACAGTGATCAGTGATTAGGCAATGGTGTAGGGCAGGTTCACAACTCGCCTTATCGGGTAAATAGCAGGATAAGATGTAAGGACGGGATTTCCAATCCTAAAGGTTTTCATCTAGTATCCGGTTATCTTGCATCCAGGCTCTAGAAACCAGCTATCAGTTCTTTGAAATTTTTAAATGCCCACAGGGTGGCCTGTTTGAGCTCTCATCTCCTTGCTTTTTCTCAGAAGTAGCTTAAATTTATAATAATATTTGACTTCCATAGGGGATAATTTGTATATTATAAAATGTTGCCTTTTATAATGAATTTTTAAACTTCAAATCATCAATTGCATGTAATACCAGTCCATTACTATAAGTCTTCCATGTAATTGACGAAGCGGAGCTATAGATTCATATAAAGCTGAGTTGAATCCCGCTATAGCGGGATTCAAACAAAACTTATGCCTTTTTGGTATAATATTATAATAGAAGCTAAAATATTTCTTGAGTAAAAACTCTCTTTAAAGTAAATTGGATTTCGCCTTTTTTGGCGACTTGTATCGAGAAAGACGAATTCTTAGGCTGGGTTGAAGTGTTTAATCTAAAACAGATTAGCTGGCTCAACCCAACCTACTTCTTTGAAAAGGAATGAAAATATAAAGGAAACTGAAACAGTAAGCCATGAAAGAAACAGCTGAAAATCTTCCTGAGCTCTCGGTTATCATCCCCCGGAAAGGATGGGTACCAATAGATCTGAAGGAACTCTGGACCTATGGTGAGCTGTTGTATTTCCTTACCAAAAGGGACATCAAGGTCCGGTATAAGCAGACGTTGCTCGGTGGGTTATGGGCAGTTATACAGCCGGTATTTACCATGGTTGTATTTTCGATTTTTTTCGGAAAGATGGCTAAGATCCCTTCCGACGATATTCCATATCCTATCTTTGTTTACGCAGGGCTTTTGCCATGGACATATTTCGCGAATGCGGTGGCCGCTTCAGGCAACAGCCTTGCGGGAAGTGCACACCTTATCACAAAGGTCTATTTCCCACGGCTGTACATCCCGGCGTCCGCGTCCCTGGCAGGGCTTGTGGATTTTTTTATCGCCATGATTGTTCTTGTGTTTATGATGGTTTTTTACCAGTATGTTCCAGGAATGAATGTACTCCTTTTCCCCTTTCTTGTGGGGCTTACATTTCTGTGCGCAGTGGGAGCAGGATTGTGGCTCTCTGCCCTGAATGTTCAGTACCGTGACATAAAATATGTTATTCCCTTCCTCATCCAGCTGTGGTTGTTTATTTCACCGGTTATATATCCTGTCAGCATGATTGATAAGAAATACCAGTGGCTCATCGCTATTAACCCCATGGGAGGTGTTATCAAGGCTTACCGCGCAACCCTGCTTGGCCATCAGCCTATTGACTGGCAGCTTCTCGGCATTTCCACCTTCATAATTTTTATTATGCTCACCACCGGACTTTTCTATTTTCGGCGGATGGAAAAAGGTTTTGCGGATATCGTTTAAAATGATTGGGTTGGTATTATGTGTTAAATTTGTTTAATTGAATAAATTGATGAGAGAGTATGGCTATTGTAAAACGATTTGAGGATTTAGAATGCTGGCAGGAAGCAAGAAAATTTGTTCAGTCTGTATATACACTAACAAAGAAAGATAATTTTTCTAAAGACCATAAGCTGGTCGGCCAAATTACAAATAGCGCTGTATCGTCAATGGCAAATATTGCTGAAGGATTCCACAGGAAAAGCTATAATGACTTTATAAGATTTATGGATTATTCAAGGGCTTCCATTGCTGAAACGTTCAGTCATTGTTATGTGGCTTTGGATCAGAAATATATCACCAGCAAAGAGCTTGATTCTGTTAAAGCAAAAGGAGAAGTTGCGTGGGAGAAGATAAATAGTTTTATTTCGTATTTAAACAGGTCAGAAAAATGGAATACAGATTGAAACAATAAAAACCAATTATGCCAATAAAACCAACTTATACAAAAAGGGCATAAGTTTCGTTTGAATCCCGCTATAATGGGATTCAACTCAGCTTTACATGAGGTAACCATATTTTGTCTTACACATCCATAAAAATTGAAAACCTTTCTAAGCAATACCGACTTGGTGAATACGCAGGATACAGGACATTCAGAGAGGCTGTTGTTGACACAATGAAAGCGTCTCTGGCTGTTTTCCGCCCAAAGCCTGATACTGAAGGCCTGCTCCCTGTCGGTCAAAACATGGTCTGGGCGCTTAAGGATGTTTCGGTTGACATTGAACAGGGTGAGGTCGTCGGGATTGTCGGGAGAAACGGAGCAGGAAAAAGCACCTTGCTGAAAATACTGGGAAAGATAACTGATCCAACCGAAGGAAGAGTTGAATTGCGAGGGCGGGTCGGCTCTCTGCTGGAAGTGGGGACTGGATTTCATCCTGAACTGACCGGGCAAGAAAATATATTTCTTTATGGTGTCATCCTCGGAATGAGTAGGTGGGAAGTCGCCCGAAAGTTTGATGAGATCGTTGCTTTTGCTGAGCTGGAAAAATTTATTGATACACCGGTAAAAAGATATTCCAGCGGGATGTATATGCGTCTCGCTTTTGCTGTGGCCGCACACCTTGAACCAGAGATACTCCTGGTTGATGAGGTTCTGGCGGTAGGAGATGCGGCATTCCAGAAAAAGTGTCTTGGAAAAATGGATGATGTTTCAAAGCAGGGGAGGACAGTTTTATTTGTAAGTCACCAGTTAAATTCAGTACGCAAATTATGCAGTCGTGCTATCTGGCTGGATAACGGTAGTAATCAGATGGAAGGTACTGCCAGGGAAGTGGTCAGTGCCTATGAAGGTGCTTTTTTTAAAGCCGCTGAAACCGGGGCTAAGACGAAACAACAAAATTGTTTTGTTGGCTGGGATATTTTGGAACCGAAAACAGATAACCCATACCGGTATGATACTTTTGGTCCGGTCAAAATCAGGTTTTTACTGCTGTTGGACCATGAGATCCAAAGAGGGATTCATGGGATCGCTTTATGGAATAGTGACAATATTCTTATGTGGGGCCGGTCAGTAGAAAATCTTCACCTGAAACCGGGTCTTAATGAATTAACATATGTGTTTGAAGATTTGCCGCTGCACCCAGGGCCTTATCGATGGCAGGTCAGTTTTTATGAAAAAAAGGGATTGATGCTAGATAATTGGCAGAGTGTCCCTGAAATGATTGTTGCCACAGAACCGCTCGGGCATCCCCTGGATGAATGGGCTGGTATTCTTAACCTGCCAAGTGAGTTTAAAGCTGAATTGCTGGAAAAAATTAAATGACAGCATCAAAAAATATATTCAGCCGGATTGGCGGATCGATAAGGGATGGGAGTTTTATTAATAAAATAGCCAACAGGATATCCGCCGCTAGTTATGCGCCTGCCATTGATTCAGCATTCATACGAAATTTTCATCAGCACAACCCGGATATAGATTTAAGGCATCTGTCAGACAAAGCAAAGAAACTTTTCATTGAACTGCGGGATCTATTTGAAAAGATTGACATCAAGACCATTGCCTATGTGGGGGCGAATGATGGCAATGTAGCCCTGGCCATTAACGAGGCGTTCCCAGGTATGGTGTTTTATCTGTTTGAGCCGATACCTGAGACGTATAAGATTCTTTGTGAAAATGTTTCCGGCTGTGATAATATGCATACTATTCATACGGCGATCGGTTCTGATGACGGTTATGCTGAGATGTACATGGACGAATTCCTCCCAGCCAGCTCTATGCTGCCCATGGAAGAAAAAGCGATAGAAGAGTTCTCCTATCTTGGGAAACAGGAGAAAGTAAAGGTCCGGGTTATGCCCATGGATACGGCCCTGGTTGAAAACAGAATCAATCAGATAGATTTTCTGATCATGGATATACAGGGTTATGAAGATGAATTACTGAAAGGGGCCGGAGAGACTCTGAAAACATGCAAGGCGGTGATGAGTGAATTGAGTCTGGAGCAATTATACACGGATTCTTCAACCTTTGATTCGGTTTATCAGGCGCTTGCCGCAAACCGGTTTTCATTGCAATATTTGATCGGCCCGTTATATGGAAAAAGCGGACGTATTCTTCAGGTGGATGGGATCTTTGTTAAGACCAGTGTATAGAAAAAATAGGAATAGATGCTGGTTGCTGGATGCTGGATGATAAAAAGAACTGAGGACTGAGGGTAAAAACTAGATGCGTTTGTTGGGTTTCGCTTTTGGAACTTTTTGTTTAAACAGCATATAATACAATTTCGAGTCAAAAAGGTATATGATTAAATACTTACCTCGTGTTTTTTATCATCTCCGGAATGGGTCATTGAGGGAGAGCATCATTAAGACGTGGCGGCTTAACCGGTGGGAAAAGGGGCCTCCCCTTTGGGATTCTCTTCAGGGCAGATCAGAATCGTTTGAAATCGATCTTCAACCAGATGTCCGGATGAATATGTACTTTGACAGTGTATTGTGCCGCTGGATTTATCGGGGAGATTTTGAACTTGAAGAGAGGGACTTTGTTAATGCTTTTTTAAGACCGGATGATGTGTTCATCGACGTGGGCGCCAATATCGGCGTGTATTCATTGATCGCAGGGTATTGTGTGGGCCGGTGGGGAACCGTGTATTCGTTTGAACCGCATACAACAACCTTTAAGCGGCTATGCGAGAACGTCAGGTTAAATCAATTAGAAAATGTAGTGAGCTTCAGAATGGCGCTTTCCGATAAAGACGGTGTTTTACCGCTGCAGATTTCTACTGATGGTTTTGATGCCTGGAACTCTTTTGCCAAACCAAATGATAACCAGACCGTTGCTGTTGAAGAGGTCAAATGTGTTCAATGGGACACGTTTGCTGCTGAACAGGACTTGGCCGGGCGTACAACTATTATGAAAATGGATGTGGAAGGATGGGAATCAAGAGTGTTAAGTGGCGGCAAAAAGGTGCTGTCGCGTGATGATGCCCCGGTCCTTTTGATAGAGTTTTCAGATTCAGAAGCAGAAGCCGCAGAATCCTCCTGCGCGGAAGTGTATAACAGCCTCCTGGATCTTGGTTATCAAATATTTATATATGATCATAAAAACCGAAGTATCATCCCTGATCCCCTCAGGGAAGCTTACGAATTTGCCAATCTTATTGCCGCAAAGGATCCAGCGTTTGTTCAGGATCGTATCAACACGCAAATTTCATAATAATTTATAAGCCAAATAGGTTGAGAAAGAACTGCTAGTCGTATTGGTGGACACAGCCCACCCTACGTTAAAATTAATCCTTCGGCTGATAGCATTGTAAGGTGAGCTGTGCCCACCATTTTCGTTGATGATTATATAAACATCTCCTGTGAATAATTGATATGAAATGCCCGTCATTAGCTGACTTACCATCTCCACCTTCTGGAAAAACCGGCTGGCCTTGGGACAGGGAATCCTGCCGTATATCAAAAAAGCGGTTTAAAGGTAAATCTTGGCCCAGGATTTCCGTTGTAACGCCAAGCTTTAACCAGAGCGAGTATCTTGAAGAGACTATCCGGTCTGTCCTTCTTCAAGGTTACCCTGACCTTGAGTATATTATTATTGACGGAGGGAGCAGTGATAATAGTGTTGAGATCATAAAAAAATACGAACCATGGTTGGCTTTTTGGAAAAGCGAGCCTGACAAGGGACAGGCAAACGGCGTAAACAAGGGTTTTAAAGTAAGCACTGGTCAGATTATGGGATGGCTTAATTCAGATGACTGTCTTTATCCTGAATCATGCCGGCGGATAGCAGAAAAGTTTTTAACGGATAATTCCTGTGACATTGTCTGTGGTTTCAGAGAGGAAGTCAACGCCACGACGAATAAAAGATACACTTTTAGGGCACATTTTCATCCGGACAGATACACCCTTTCAAGAAGTTGCTATATTCACCAGGAGACCGTCTACTGGAAAAGAGATGTATGGAAAAAAATCGGAGGACTTGATGAAACGTTTCATTACGCTCTTGACTATGAGTATTGGCAGCGGATGCTGAATGCGGGATACAGCTTTAAATTAATCCCATGCGTTATCGGAATTTTCAAGATCCATAATGAATCAAAAGGGAAATGCATGGATGATGTGAGAGATGAAAATTTAAAACGGATTTATAGGAAGTATGTACACACAGAGAAAACGGAGCAGGAATTAAGAGACGAGATCAGCAGTTTATGGTGGCACCGGCGGGAAATATTAATTGGCCTGGGGAACAAGGGGCTGTTCAGATTCCCCTTTATCACAAAGATGATAGTATCCTTTCTGACAGTTAGCCCAAAGGTCTCTTAGAAAAACCGACCACGATTTATTTCTTATGAAAGTAACGATCATTACCGTCTGCAAAAACAGTGAAAGCACGATTGAAAAGGCGGTCTCAAGTGTTTTCTCTCAGACGTATAAAGAGATTGAATATGTTGTTGTTGACGGCGCATCAACAGACAGGACTCTTGATATCATAAGAGAACATGAAGACAAGATAGATAATATTATAAGCGAACCAGACAGTGGAATCTATGATGCAATGAACAAAGGGCTTACAAACTCATCTGGTGACGCAATCTTTTTCCTGAACGCAGACGATTACTTTCATGATGACCAGATTCTAGCTGATATTGCAGAAGAATTCAGCAGGGATAACAGCGCAGGGATTGTATACGGGAACGTGGTTATGTTTGACGGCAGCAGCGAGAAGCTGGTAAAGCATGATAATGTATCACACCTGTATTTTTATAAAAATACCATATGCCATCAGGCTGTTTTCGCAAAAAGGGATATATATGAGGAAGTCGGCAATTTTGACGAGAAATATATGTTCCACGCGGATGTTGATTGGATTATGCGGGCTTACTTTACACAGGAAATTAATGAGAGGTTTAGATATATTGATAGAAATATCTGCTATTATTCAGCAGGCGGTGTCACATCAGATCCTGTGTTAGCTGAAAAATATAAATATGACCGGCAGGAGATATCTGCAAAGTATTTTGTTGAGGCTAGGATCAAACTCAGAATAAAAAAAATTTTAATGAAACTCGGGCTGTATAGATAAAATAAGGACTGAGTTTTTTTGATACTGATTTCAAGGTTATTAGGTTGTTCTCACCACAGGAACACGGAAATGATTTTTATTTTTAAACAATCAGCATCCAGTATCCCCACTAAAAAGAAGCGGGATCTACGCTACCGTCTGACCAAGATCTAGTATCCAGTTTTCCCGCAGTCCTGTTATTTCAAATGAGTTGAAGTGAACATTGATCGAAAAATAAAAGTCTGCATCATTTCAAACATAAAGAGTGCCCATATCCACAGGTGGGCGGGGATATTATCCAAAAAAGGATATAAAACCGTAGTTATTACAAATGAGCATGATGAGGTGAAAATTGATGGCGTAAAGGTAGTTGACTG
Source organism: Desulfobacterales bacterium (assembly GCA_028277765.1). Lineage (GTDB taxonomy): Bacteria > Desulfobacterota > Desulfobacteria > Desulfobacterales > SURF-7 > JANQFQ01. The sequence goes on along the minus strand of JANQFQ010000061.1, from coordinate 3,662 downwards.
CCTGTCAAAAAAACATCGGTTTTACATTTTAGAAATGGTTCATGAACTGATCCGTGCGTTTTCCATCAGACGCACGCTCGCGGATATTAAGCCTGATATTGTGCATGTGCATTCTTTTGATTATATCCATCCGCTGATGATCGCTCTTGTGAATCGTGTTTTAAACGGTTTCCCTAACCTTATTGTCTCTACATGGGGTACAGATGTGGTGAGTGTGCCAGGCATTCCCATTTCATGGCGCGGAAGATTGTCACAAAGGCTATTATTAAAGCAGGCAAAAAAGATTACAGCAACCACTAATTTTTTAGCAAAGGAAACAGCCAAACTAGCTCCTCCGGACAAAAAGATTCATGTCATACCTTTTGGTATTGATTGCGACCTGTTTCGCAGAAAGGAAGATCAAAAGGAAAAAAGCTCTATTCATCTTGGGTATATTAAGCACCTTGCCCCAAAATACGGACCAGATGATCTCATAAAAGCATTGGCGATCATTGCAAAAAGTTTTCCTGATATCCATTTAACCATGGCCGGCCAGGGCAACATGGAACTGGAACTGAAAAGTATGGCTGCTAATTTAGGTGTAGAAAAAAATATTACATTTCCAGGATATATACCGTATGACAAAGTCCCAGAAGCGTTTTCTAATATGGACATATTTGTAATGCCGTCACTTTCCGAAACCTTTGGGGTCGCAGCTGTAGAAGCCCAGGCCATGGAGATACCTGTTGTTGCAACCAATATTGGGGGGATCCCTGAAGCGGTTTCGGACGGTGAAACCGGTATCCTGGTAGAAGCGGGGAAGCCAGAGAAACTCGCGGATGCCATTATGCGGTTGATCAAAGACCCGGACGAAAGAGAACGAATGGGAAAAGCCGGCAGACGTTTTGTGTTGGATAACTTTAACATTGCAGACAATGTTGTTTTAGTGGAGAATTTATATAAGGAGTTAATGAACTGATGCTATAATTGTAGAGGATTGTTAAGTCGGTTTTATTGTTTGAACTGTTAATGTCAAATATGGTTTCTAGATATTAGATCCTGGATCATGGATAAAATCTTAATGGAATAAATTATTCGTGCCCATTCGTGTCATTCGTGGCTAAATGCCTGTGGGAAAAAATAAAAAATGGACCTTTCGATTGTCATTGTCAACTGGAATACGCTTGATCTTTTGCGGGACTGCCTTGAATCCGTTTTCAAGGAGACAGCGGGTATCCGGTTTGAGGTAATCGTTGTTGATAACGGTTCCACTGACGGCAGTATCGAGATGGTGAAGAAAGACTTCCCAGACGTCCGGCTAATTGAAAACCATGAGAACAGGGGCTATTCAACAGCAAACAACCAGGGGATTGAACTGGCCGAGGGACGATATATCTGCCTTTTGAACAGCGACACCGTGATTATCGATAATGCCCTGGCAAAACTGAACCAGTTCCTTGACGGGAATGCCGAGGCAGGCGCTATCACCTGCCTCCTGGTTAATCCTGATGGTTCACCCCAGTTCGGATCAGCACTGGGAGAGACCAATCTGCTCTATATGCTTTCGGTTGAGACAGGGCTGTATAAAAAATTTCCAAAAAGCAGAGTATGGGGCAAGCCGTTCCTTGGCTATTTGGATCACAGTAAAACCCACGAACTGGAAGTCTGCCCGAGTGCCGTTATTACCATCCGCAGGGAGGTCTTTGAAAACACGGGCCTGCTGGACGAAAATATTTTTTTCGGCACCATCGATTGGGACTACAGCCTGAGGATGCGCAGAAAGGGATGGAAGCTCTTTTTTTTGCCAGAAGCCAAGGTCCTCCATTATGGGGGCAAAAGCAAGGATCCCATCAGGAAAGAACTGCTGTACAAGGACTATGTGTCGCGGTTTTATTATTTCTGGAAGCATTATGGATGGGTTCAGATGAATATGTATCGCCTGTTGATATTACTGATGAGTATCTGTAAACTGGTGTTTATTTTCCCGCTTATGTTTTATAGCAAACTTTCTTACGGCTTAGGGGAAAAATATGAGCAGGCTTGGAACCAGCGCAATAAACATTTGATGCGGCTTCAGATATGTCTTTCCTGGTTTGATTTTAAATAATTTCACCACCCGCTTCGCTCGAGGCACAGAGGGCACAGAGGAATTTTTTCTTTTAAATAATCGGGGAGATGCCGATTATTTAAAAACATCCAGCCCTCCGGGGGTTCAGATTAAGTGGTGTTTGACAGGCTCAACTTAGAAATAACTATAAAATTATCGCGAAGCGATCAGGGTCTTTATTCCAACCGTCGTCCCCCGGTTGGAATAAAAATAAAACCCTCTGTGCCTCGAGCGAAGCGGGTGGTGAAATTACATATCTAAATATATGTGGATTTCCGGACAGAATTTATGAATAAAAAAGTTTTTATATTCGCTTACTGGCATGACCGGCAATGGAAGAAGTTTGTTGGTGCTACGATAAAGATATGGGACATGGCCCATAATATGTCAGCACTTGGGCATGATGTGGTGATCTTTTTGCCGAGATACGATTTCCAGAAAGAAGATGTGCCGTTTAAGATCATTGAAATGCCGGTAATCGATGTCCCTTTTTTGCGATACCTGACTTTTAATCTGGCACTCTTTTTGAAGCTGATTCCAGCTGCAATCAAATGGCGGCCGGATATCTTTTATATACGGCGAGGTGTCTCCCCGGTTCCGCTGATATGCTCAAAATTATTTAATGCGTTCCTGGTTTTTGAGGTGAATGATGATCCTTACAGGAAAACAGTCAAACCCGGCAGTAAACTGGTGCATAAAGCAAGGTTTCATCTTTCAAAGGCTATTGATGAATTTTACTTGAAGTTTTGTGGTTTAGGGGTGGTGATTACAAAACGGATTAAAAGCAAGATATGCGACCGTAACCCTTTTGTCGACGCGAGTAAGCTGATTGTTGTCCCAAGCGGGGCGAACACTTCGGTTTACAAGCCCATGAACAGAGACCAGTGCATAACCGATACCGGTCTTGATCCATCAAAAAAATATGTCTGTTTTATGGGATCTTTGCTAAAATATCAGGGTGTCGATGTTCTAATCAAGGCAGCACCTATGATACTTGAAAAGATTCCATCTGCTGAATTCCTTATTATCGGAGAAGGCCCGATGAAAGATGAGTGGATGCGGGAAGCAGAAGAAGCAGGAATGGAAAATGTTTTTCATTTCATCGGCCAGATTGATTATTATGAACTACCCACATATATCGGGGCCACGGAAGTGTGTGTTGCCCCCTTCTTAAAATCTGTGGGGTATAGTTCTCCTGTGAAGATTTTTGACTATATGGCCTGTGGAAAAGGAGTAGTCTCTTCTGACATTACCGGCACGACAGATGTTTTTAATGGCACAGGGGGTGTCGAACGGGTACCAGCAGAAGAACCGGACAAGTTGGCTGAAGCGATAGTCACCATCATGGCTGATAACTCCCTTTCTAAAGAGATGGGAAAACAAGGAAGAGAGTTTATTCTGGAACATTATGATCGTGGTAAACTGGCACGTAGAATCAGTGATGAGATCCTTTCTCGGCTTTCTTAAGCTGAACAGCTTTTTCACCACGAAGTTAATCCGGTGAAAGTCAAGCAATAATTTTTAATGCTTTTAACTTTCTCCACAATTTGTTCTTTGAAAATTCGATAAAAACACC
>JANQFQ010000057.1 GCA_028277765.1 Desulfobacterales bacterium | reverse complement strand
GCCTTAGGCGTGACTGCGCCCTCACAAGCGGGCAAAATGAATAAAACCTAATAATCCATCGTCATCCTCCACTATATTTGCCGCCAGTAGTAAGTCCTGAATGTCCAGAACCTGGTGGAATCGCAGATGTTTTTTTTCTAAAAAGCGCTAACAATCCGGAGATGATGGCCAAAATTCCAAAAACAAAAGGTACATAGGTGATTATAACCGGCCCGGGTTCAAGAAGAGCTTTGGATTTATTTGTAGGATCATAGTATACGGTGATTGTTTTTCCTACGGGATATTTATTGACCAGTTTTTTCATGCCGGAAGAACTGCTTGAAGAGTGATCCCCCAGTGAGATTTGGTCGGAGGAATAATTTCTATCGTTTACCTTGTAGGTATACTGGATGTCCGTTGAATACATCTTCTTGTTCTGGCTGTAGTAACTTGTAACAGATGAAGTTGTGACTGTGCCAGTGGCTGTGGGCCAGGAAAGGCTCGCCCTTGCATCCATAATAAGTGCCCATCCCCAAATAGCAAATCCGCTGCCAAGGATCATCAGGGCAATACAGGTTAAGATTTTCCGCATAGTATAATAATTTTAATTAAGATAATTTATGCAAAAGTTTATGGCTTCAACAGCAATGCTTTTTTTATAGATGAAAAGTGGGCACCCTGCGATTTTACTAACGTTAAGGATCACCGACGCGAAGAATGAGCGTTCAGTGCATCTTCATCGGGATCGTTTTCGAATTGCTCGGTTCCATCAGTTTTTCGTATCCAAGCACCATTTTTTCCCCACGGGATTTCCTTCGGTCACGATTTCGATAGCGATCCCGATAGCGATTTGGATATTTGGTGGGCAAGCCCACCCTATATGCTGGGAAGACCAAACATAGAACTAAGGATTAATACAGTTATTTTCTAAACTCTCAGCATTTATCGTAGTCTAGCAAAAAACTAACATGATGACAATTCAATTTAACGTTGACTTTTAACTTTTAATTCTTCCTGTGAGGAGAGTAAGTTTCAGCCCTCCGTGAAACAGTTGTTTTGACGTGAGTTCAAGAGGAATATCTGGCAGGAGATATTTATGAGGGACGATAACAGCGGTTTTCCAGCCGTGAAAATCTTTGGAGAGTTTTTCCCATATGGCATTATACAGGTTTCGGCTCTGTTGTTCTGTCCCAAGACGGATTCCATACGGGGGATTGATGACAACTAAACCAGTTTGATCTGTAATGTCAGACGGCAGGATGTCAAAGAAGTCCTGACATTGAATATTGATCGCATCTGATAGGCTGTATTTATCAGCGGTTTTTTTCAGAGAGCTGCAGTTCTCTGGATTGTGATCTGACGCAAAGATGAGTGAAGGTCCGGTATCTAAAAGCTTTTTCTCACACTCCTGTTTAAGATATTTCCAAGAGCTCTGTTTGAAGCAAGGCCATCCCATAAACGCAAAATCCCTAAACCAGCCCGGAGGCATATTTTTTTTTATCATGGCGCCTTCAAGGGAAAAGGTGCCTGTGCCGCACATGGGATCGATTAGCGGTTCCTTGATATCATAGTTCGCGGTCTTCAATACTGCAGCGGCTGTTGTTTCCCGTAAGGGGGCTTTGCCGCTGGCTGTTTTCATCCCTCTTTTATGCAAAAGTTCACCACTGCTGTCTAAAGATATTGTGAATTGGTCATCGACCACGCGGATAAAAACTTTTTGAGGGAAAAAGAGGATATGGCCGGAAATATCACTGAAAGTATCGTGATTGTTTAAGCTGGTGAATATGCTGCTTAAAAAACGGTCGGATATGGCTTTTTTATGATACAGCCTTGAATGCCTGGAAGTGACATGAATGTCAGGCTGTATATTGCCGAACAAATAGAGTTCCCATGGAAAATTTGAAATATTTTTTTCCAACTGCCTGAAATTCGTTGCCTTGAACCTGCACAGGCGGATTAGAATCCGGTTTGCTGTTCGTAAGGATAAATTCAAGAGATAACAGTCATTCAGCTTCCCTCTGAATTCGACCCCCCCTTTTATTTTGGACAGCCCAACTGCTTTGATGGAGAGATCCTTGATTTCATCAAGACATATACTTTCAGAACCCGGTGAAGTTACAGCAAAAAAGTCATGTTCACGGGCAATAACATGCCGCTTGATCCGTTTTTCAAGGGGGCTGGTTTTTACCAAAGAGTTTCTCCTGTGCTGAAATTCCTTGATAAACTATTATAGGGATACTAAAGAAGCAATGGGTAATTAACCTAACCTGTATTTTTCAAAAGAACTTGTTTTAGATGGATAAATTGAACCGTTTATGTAGGGACGTTGTTTTAAATGACTAAAGTCTTTGTAAAAAATACTAGTTATCAATATGGCAGTCTCCGTCCTGCTGTTTTTGAAGTTATCGATTTAATAGGGAAAGATATTATAAAAAAGCAGGACAGGGTATTGATAAAGCCTAACTTTTTAAGTCCAGCGCTGCCGGAAGAAGCGATCCTTACACATCCGCTCGTTATAAAGGCCGCTGTGGAATATGTGCTTGAAAAAGGGGGACAGCCACTGGTCGCAGACAGCCCGGGCAGGGGAACATTTAAAAAGATATTTGAGACAGGAGGGTATAAAGAAGCCCTGAAAGGCATGGATGTTGAATGCAGGGAGTTGTCTGATTCTGTGGAGACCGATATTGGAGAGCCGTTTGGCAGGATAGAAATTGCAAAGGATGCTATAGAGGCGGACGTGGTCATCAATCTTCCCAAGCTGAAGTCCCATTCCCAGATGATGATCACCCTTGGCGTAAAGAACCTTTTTGGGTGTATTGTTGGTTTTAAAAAAGCTGAATGGCATTTTAAGGCCGGTGTCGACAGGGACCTGTTCGCCCGGCTGCTTGTTAAGATCTGCAAGACAATAAATCCCGCGATTACACTGATTGACGGTATTCTTGCCATGGAAGGGCAGGGGCCAGCAAAAAGCGGCCAACCCCGTGATCTGGGGGTGCTGGCAGGGAGTAGCAATGCTATCGCCCTTGATATGGCTATCTGTAGTATGCTGGGAATGGAACATGAAAATGTCCCGACCCTTAAGGCCGCTAAACACCTCGGCCTTACTGATGATTCTCTCCATATTAAAGGTGATTTTACTATTGTCAATGATTTCAAAACACCTGAAATGCTTACTCTTGAATTTGGCCCAAAGATTTTTCATGGGTTTGTCCGTAAGTATTTTCTGCAGCGGCCTCAAGCTGACCTGCAGCTTTGCGAGTTTTGCGGAGAGTGTTTTGAGCACTGCCCAGCAGACGCCATATCCTTTTTCCAGGAAATGGTGGTCTTTGACTATGATAAATGTATCAGATGCTACTGCTGTCTGGAAGTCTGTCCCAAAGGCTCAATTAGAACAACGGATCCTTACTGCGGAAGGGTTTTGAGAAAGCTTAATATGAAAGAAAAGGTGAATCGTTTTTTCAGGTTCCTATCTGAATTGACACAATAAAAAAATTCATGTATCAGGATCAAAAGATGTATTCACGGTTTTGATCGTTTAATTTCGTTTATAACAACTCCTTTCAGGGGTAACACCAGGTCCGGTCATCCGGACTATATATTTAATTCAGCAGGGAGGTAACATATGGCAGGTATTAATAAAGCTATCCTGATCGGCAGGCTGGGACGTGACCCAGAAGTCAGGTATACCCAGGGCGGAAGGGCGGTTGCCAATTTCAGTATCGCGACATCCCGTGAGTGGAAAGACAAGGAAACAGGCGAAAAGCGTGAGGAGACGGACTGGCATAATATTGTTGCATGGGGAAGGCTTGGAGAAATTTGCGGGGAATATCTTTCCAAAGGTAAACAGGTTTATATTGAGGGCCGACTTCAGACAAGATCATGGGAAAAAGACGGTATAAAAAGATATACAACTGAGATTGTCGCCAATGATGTCCAATTCCTCGGTGGCAGAAACGAAGGTGCATATCAAAGTGGTGGTGGATATCAGGGCAGCGGAAACCAGGGCGGTGGTTATGATGAGGGCTCTCCTCCTGATAGCAGTATGGATGATATACCTTTTTAGGATAGGGCTGGGTTCTAGATGCTAGTTTCTCCGCGTAGGGTGGGCTGTGCCCACCATCTACTGATTAATGATGTATTCTGACTTATTTGGTGGGCATAGCCCACCCTACAATGGTTGGTCACATTTCATTAAATGAAAAAAATTTGCAAGTCGGTTCAACCTACGAAACTAGATACTGGATCACCGATTACTGATAAATTGATACTGGATGGAAATCAGGACTGGTTGTTCTCTTCTATCTTTTCCGGTTTTTTTTCATCCTCTCCTGAAAGGCCCTTTTTAAAATTCTTTATAGCTTTGCCCATACCTGAACCGAGTTCAGGAAGCTTGCGGGCCCCGAAAATTACAATAACAATAGCTAGTATAATAAAAAGTTCCACAGGACCAAAATTAAACATAATTTCCTCCTTGCAGATACCTGAATAAAACAGTCATATTAATTATAACTGAAAGTAATTTTTTAACTATTTAACACCAGTGTGCAAACCTGTCAATCTCTATCATAAAGCAGAACTTCGGTAGGGTATTAAAGTGCTTTTGACAACCTGACAGCCAGTGGTGTATAGGGGAGAGGGCAGGACTTAGTGATGAGGACTGAGGACTGAGTAAAAGGAGAGATGCTGGATGTTAGATGCTAGATGCTGGATGCTAGATGCTGGATGCTAGATGCTGGATGCTGGATGCTAGATGGCTGGTCGTAGCGAAGCGGAGATCCCGCTGTTTTTTAGCGGGAATCCTGGATGCTAGATAATAAAAGGACTGAGTGCTGAGGGGAACTTGATGCTGATTATGTAGGTTAAGGTATTGGGATTTAAGGATTGAGGGCTGATCATGAAACCGGTTGTTGTCATTGTAGGACGTCCAAATGTGGGGAAATCGACTCTTTTTAACCGTATTACAAGGAAAAAAGATGCGATCGTTGATGACCTTCCCGGTGTTACACGGGATCGGCATTATGGTGACGCTTCCTGGAATGATGTTGAATTCACACTAGTTGATACAGGAGGATTTATAGAAAAAGATGGAGATGCGTTTTCAGGAGAGATCCGTTTTCAGGTAGAATATGCTGTCCAGGAAGCAGATGCAGTGATAATTGTTCTGGACGGAAAAGAGGGAATATCACCGTATGACACTGATTTGATTGATTTATTGCGAAAAGTATCAGCACCTGTTTTTTATACGGTCAATAAGATCGACAGTTTTGAAAAAGAAGAGAATCTCCATGACTTTTACAGCCTTGGCATAGAAGACCTGTATCCGGTTTCAGGTGAACACGGTTACGGTATACCTGATTTTTTAGATGACCTGGTATCAGGTATGCCGGTTACTTCGGAGACGTGCAGCGACAGTATGATAAAACTGGCTGTGGTAGGGAGGCCGAATGTGGGTAAATCTTCTTTGATAAACCGGGTACTGGGAGAAAAAAGACTGATTGTCAGCGATGTACCTGGTACGACAAGGGATTCAATTGATTCAATATGCGACATAAACGGCAAAACATATCTGTTGGTTGATACTGCTGGGATCAGACGTAAAAAGAAAGTAAAGGAAAAACTTGAAAAGTTTTCCATTATTAAAGCACTCAGAACCCTTGACAGGTGTGATGTGGCGCTTATTCTTCTTGACGCAGAGCAAGGAATTGCTGAACAGGATATTAAGATTGCTGGTTACGCCCATGAACGGGGATGCGGGTGCGTTTTTGTTTTGAACAAGTGGGATGCAGTTGAAAAAGACCAAACAACTGAAAGAAAATTTCATGATGATTTAAGGATGAAGGCTAAGTTCTTAAGCTTTGCCCCTGCGGTTACCGCTTCAGCCCTGACCGGTCTCAGGGTTCCGAAAATCTTTAAACTGGCTGATGAAGTATACAAACAGTATTCTGAACGGCTCACTACAGGTCAGCTGAACAAGATAATTGAGCGAGCTGTTTTTAGCACTGAACCGCCCCTGCACAAGGGCAAGCGCATAAAAATTTACTATACCTCCCAGGTCTCTTCACAACCACCTACATTTGTCTGTTTTTCGAATTACCCCAGCGCTATACATTTTTCGTACAAAAGATATTTGATCAATAAGATACGTGATGAAGCCGGGCTTGACAAGACTCCCTTAAGAATCATTTTCCGCAGACGAACCGGAAGGATTGAATTCGGGGGTAAAAAGGGGGGGAAGAGAAGCGGGGGGAAAATAAAGACTAAGAAAAGGAAGCGTGGGACAAAGGGGAGATAGCTGAATAAAAGTGCCTAAAGTTATAAGTTACAAGTGCCTTAAGTTGTGGTATCGCTTTGCTCTGTCATTTTTTGTTTTTTTAGACAGGATTAACAGGATTGACTGGTTTTCAGTTCACCTCCAGCTATGCTGGAGGGTGCAACTTTTTATCCTGTTCATCCTGTTATCCTGTCAAAAATTTTTTGTCTGGGTATTAGATCTTGAGTATCGTGGTCAGTCCCGCTATCAGGGGGATGATCTATAATATAAAAATGGTCGCGCTGAAAGCGCACCACAATTTAAGGCACTTTACTTAGAGGTTCCCATTGGATCTATTTGAATTTCAAGCTGGTAAAGATGCTGACGCGTCAAGGCCTCTTGCAGAGAGGATGCGGCCGGAAACGTTAGATCTGTTTGCCGGACAGGAGCACATTTCAGGAAATAATACTCTAATTAGAAATGCCATTGAAAATGACCGTATTTTTTCAATGATTCTATGGGGGCCGCCAGGGTGCGGGAAGACAACTCTAGCAAGAATTATTGCCAATGAAACCAGTTCAAATTTTATCCAAATTTCTGCTGTCTTGTCAGGTGTCAAAGATATTAGGGCTGTTATCGAAGAGGCTAAACATCAGCAGAATCTTTTTCGTAAACGAACCATCCTTTTTGTTGATGAAATCCACAGGTTTAACAAGGCACAGCAAGATGCTTTCCTCAAGCATGTTGAAAACGGATTAATAACGCTCATAGGGGCAACCACAGAGAATCCATCATTTGAAGTCATTCCAGCCCTCTTGTCAAGGTGCCGTGTTATTACTTTAAACCGTATTTCTCAGGAAGATATAGCGAGCATATTGGAACGTGCTTTAAAAGAGGAGGACAAAGGGCTGGGAAAGCTTAATGTTACTATTGAAACTGAGGCGATACATTTCCTTGCTGACATAGCAGACGGTGATGCCAGAACAGCCCTAAACGGGCTGGAAGCTGTGGTTTCATTATTAGTATCGGACAAACAGGATGATCATTTTAAAATAAACCTGGAAGATATGGAAAACGCTCTTCAGAAGAAAGCACTGCTGTATGACAAGGCAGGGGATGAGCATTATAATCTAATTTCCGCTTTTCATAAGAGCCTTAGGGGAAGTGATCCAGACGCAGCCTTGTATTGGCTCGGCAGGATGTTGTCTGCTGGAGAGGACCCACTGTATGTGGCGCGTAGAATGGTTAGGTTCTCATCAGAGGATATCGGCAACGCTGATCCTTCAGCCCTCCAGGTTGCGATGAACGCAATGGAAGCATTCAGGTTCCTTGGTCATCCAGAGGGTGATCTCGCGCTGGCACACGCAGCTGTTTATCTTGCCACAGCACCAAAGAGTAACAGCATTTATACAGCATATAATAACGTCCTTGATGTTATTGATAAAACCGGAGCGTTGCCCGTTCCTTTAATTATAAGGAACGCGCCGACCAAGCTGATGAAGGATCTTGAATATGGAAAGGGGTATAAATACGCCCATGATTTCAAGGACGCATTCACCCCCCAGGAATATCTTCCTGACAAACTTGCAGGACGGATTTATTATCACCCTTCTGACAGAGGGTATGAGAAAGAGATAAAACATAGGCTTGAGTTGTGGCGGAAGTTGAAGAAGAAATCGAGAGATTAGAAAAAAGTGCCTAAAATTATGAGTGCCTAAAGTGTCTAAAGTTACAAGTGCCTAAAGTTAATGTATCGCTCTGCTCTGCCATTCTATGTAACAAAATGTCTTGATCAGCACTAGATTTTACGTACAGCATAAGATCTCATCGGGTTTCATTTGTTTCTAAAGCCTAACCCGCATTTCTCACAATTCTGATTCGCCCATTTTCTGCGTTATTCGGGGTTCGAGGTATGCATATACATTTTCACCCCGAAAGCCTTGAAAATGAACGAATCAGAATTGTTCGGAGAGGAAAGAATTTGTTTTTAAAAATGGTAGAATTCCACAACTTAAGGCACTTGTAACTTAAGGCACTTTAGGCACTTTCTTTTTACTCTTTACCGGCCATACATATCCTAAAAATGTTTTATAGCCGTAGCGGATGTCTCCGTAAGCAAGGCCTATATAGCAGGCATTGCCGGCCTTGCTCTTATCACCTGAGGTGCTTGTCCAGTAGTAATCTGATTGAACATTTGTGAAAGATGACCCAGGGCCTTCTTTCCATTTTCCTGTGCCGGCATCGTTTGAAAGGGCTGGATTGTGGTATTTTGAATGGATTAGACCAAGCAGTTCCTCCTTGGTCGGCAAACGCCATTCTCCTTCAGAGGACATATCTGAAAGTCCGCAGGATCCTTTTATGATTTTCTGGGCGTCTGCCATAGCTTTTGTCCAGGATCTTTTTCCAAAGCAGTTTGCGTTTTTGAGCCATATCAGACCTGTGGTGCTGTCAGTCACGGTCCCGTCTTTGTTATCAATGAACCGGTGGCTCTTATGGGGGGGGGCTTTTGACGGGATGTCGCCGTCTCCCATTGCGAGAATAAAAAAAAGGGCTATGGCTGTAGCAGAAATTGTTAGAAAGGAAGATATCAGGCTTTTTGAGCTTGGGAGTTTTATCATTGTGAGTATTAAACCTGCTGCGATAAAAAGGTATTACGTATTTTCCGCGTCCAGATTAACACCAATAACAGATGTGTCATTTTCTTCTTCAGCAATTTCTTCATAGATCTGTTTCATGGCTGTATTTATGGCCCCTTTGATGCCAGGTTCATCATAGCCGTAATGCTGGTGGAGAATTTCAACCCCTTTTAGATTATCCTGAGGATTATCTGAATCAAGAAGAGTGAGAATAATTTTCCGAATTTTTGTATCCGCCTGCAATAAGAAATTTTTTAATTCTTCAATTGTACTCATAATAACTTCTCCCTGAAATTTATGATTTTATTAACAATTGAGTGCATAAATGCTACTAAAATGTTTGGTGCTTGTCAAGTTTATGAATAGTATTTTCAGATATATTGAAGATGTTTCAGGAACAGGATTATTTTAAGATAATGCATGAAAATGGCTCCTCATTCAGAAGGGGGGTGGTCTTTGTGACATTCATCTGGATATTATGGAGACGGCCTTTATGAACAGCAACAGCAGCAATATGGTCACCCGTCGGTTTCAGCCTGAAAAAACACCAAGCTTCAGGATTATCATTGATCCCTTTATCAAACATGATACCTAACGGGCGGTTTTGAGTGAGAAGAAAAGAGAACTGGTCAAGGTGAAAAGAGAGGCCCTTACCACGTGCCTTGACGTATGACTCTTTGAGTGTCCAATAATCAAAAAAACGATTTTTTTGTTCTGAAACCGGGAAAGAACGGAGTTTTTTTACCTCTGCTGGGGAAAAAAAACGGTCTGCCACATCCAGGTTTACAGATTTTGCAGTAGTGTTTTCAATATCAATCCCTATATCATGTCCAAGGGTGACAGCACAGGCAATAAGTCCTTTTGTGTGGGACAGGTTAAATCTCAATGGGGGTGTGGATCTGTCCGTAACTATTTCTGGTTTGCCGTGCGTGTTTCTGGAAAACGCCCAACTTTCTGGTGATTTTTCAGTATAGCGTGACAACACGGACCTGGCTAAAGCTCGTGTTATTAAACATGCATGCCGGGCGTCTTCAAACTTATACCGGCGGCATTTTTCTTTTTCCTCTTTGTCCATGATATCTTGGTAGGCTGTCAGGATTTCAGGATCGTGGATTTCATCTGGAAATGTAAGCCATACATGGACGTCATCCTCATGGATGGGTAAAAGAGGCAGGTTCCTGTATTCAGCAGTATCCATGAGATTGTTCATATCATTCTGCTTGTTGTATCTCAAGAGATAAGAGGATAGGGGGCTTTAAAGACTCAGTCCTCAGTCTTCTCGTTTATTGTTTTAACAAGGATACACATGATGGGTAGGATAAAAAACATCCTGTATATCCTGTACATCCTTGTCAATTCATGTTTTCTCAGTCCTTAGTCCTATGTCTTCAAAGTTTGTTGTTGACGCAGGTATCTTGGTTTAATAGATAACATATTTAAAGCATTAATATTATATTGATATTCTAAAGTTCATTCCAACCATCTTTGGAGGTCTGTTTGAAAAAAACGATTATTATTCTGTTTATTGTTATCATTCTGCTTATTGTTATATTTATTTCTAGATGCGGGAATAAGCCGGCAGAGAAGTCTGCAGCCAAAAAGAAATCTGTCCAAGAGAACCATTCCACTGTACAAACGGAAAAAAAGATCATTGACCGTGATCCTGATTGGGATCCTATTGCGGATCCAAGGGCTGTTAAAGGAGGGTCTTATACAACCTGGGGCGGCCCTGCTCCCAAGTCGCTGAATTACTGGCTGGCAACGACAACTTTCAACTCCCAGATAGCGGGATTATTGTTTGACGGACTTGTTTCCCTTCACAGTACGCGCAATGAAGAAGTGGGCGGGTTGGCTGACAGATGGGAAATTTCTGATGATAAAAAGACATTTACCTTTCATATTAAAGAAAGAGCTGTTTGGAGCGACGGAAAACCAGTAACCTCTGAAGATATTCAGTTCTATTATGATGTTATAATGGATCCAGCGAACCTTACCTCTCCTTTTCGGGTTTCCATGAAGCGCTTTGACCGGCCTGAAGTCCTGGATAGCAAGACTATCCGCATGACCGCTAAAGAGTCCCACTGGAACAATTTTTGGACAGCAGCAGGAATGACTGCCTTTCCGAAACATGTATGGGAAGATGTGGATTTTAATAAGCAGAATTTTGAGTTCCCTGTTGTAAGCGGCCCTTACAGGATAAAGGAGGTTAAAAAAAATCGATACGTGGCACTGGAGAGAAGAAAAGATTGGTGGGCAAAAGATGAAAAGTATAATCTTTTTAAGTATAATTTTGATGAAATAAAGTACCGTTTTACAGAAGACCGAATAAAGGCCCTTGAGCTGTTTAAAAAGGAGCAGTTTGATGCGTATGCTATTTATACGTCGTCCATCTGGATGAAGCAGACAAACTTTGATCAGGTGAAGAAGAATTGGGTGATCAGGCAGAAAATTTATAACATGGAACCCAAAGGTTTTCAGGGTATTGCCATGAATCTCCGCAGGGAAAAATTCCAGGATGTCCGCTTACGCAGAGCCCTTTGTTTTCTTATCAATCTCAGGCTTATGAATAAAAAACTAATGTACGATCAGTATTTTCTGCTGAATTCATATTATCCAGATCTGTATCCTGATAATATCAACCCGGAGATTCCAGTTCAGGAATATAATCCTGACAAGGCCCGGGCGCTTTTAGATGAAGCTGGGTGGAAGGTGGGGGATGACGGCCTTTTAAGAAAAGACGGGGAAAAACTGAAGATCACGTTTATGACGTTTTCAGCTGATCTAAGGCATCTGACCGTCTATATGGAAGATCTCAAAAAGGTAGGTATTGACGCGGGTATTGAGCGTTTAGACGCGCCAACGGTTTTCAAACGTCTGGATACGTTTGATTTTGATATGTATTGGTCTGCATGGGGAGCCAGCCGGCTTCGTGACCCTGAGTCCTTGTGGTCATCTGAAACTGCGGGGCATAAAGGAACAAATAATTATCCTGGTGTAGAGGATAAAATAATAGACAGGCTCATTGAGCAGCAGAAGACTGAAATGAGTTTGGATAAACGAAATGAAATCCTTAAAAAGATTGACACCCGGTTGAATGAGATCGTTCCCTATGTTCTGCTCTGGCAGGCGGCATATACCCGATTACTGTACTGGAATAAATTCGGGACGCCTGACACGGTTCTTGATAAGTACAACCGGGAAGATTCAGCCATTGTCTACTGCTGGCATGACAAAGACAAAGACAAAGCATTACGTGAAGCCCAGAGGTCTAATACTGTATTGCCAGCGTATGAGGCTGAGATTCATTATAAAGAATGAAGTAAGTAAGACAAAGTGCCTAAAGTTATAAGTGCCTAAAGTTGTGGATGCGCTTTCAGCGCGACCATTTTTTATTCGTATTTTTAAACCTTGTCCTCCGGACCTGGTCACCATTAAAAAAAGAATAGAGCGAAGCGATACATTAACTTTAGGCACTTGCACCACAAAGGCATAAGTTTCGTATGAATAGTAAACGACACTATTCAACTCAGCTTTATAACTTTAGGCACTTTATGTTTTAGGCAATTTTTTTATGAGACAATATATTCTCAGACGCCTCCTCCTGATGGTTCCGACTCTTTTCGGAATTGTACTTGTTTGTTTTATGCTTGTCCAGTTTGTTCCGGGTGGGCCCGTGGAGCAGATGATCTCCCAGATACAGCGTGGCCAGGGGGACAGGGGTGCTAGTACTGATCAGCGCATTACTGAAGAGGAAATACAAAATATAAAAGCGTATTTCGGTTTTGACAAGCCGATACATGTTCGGTTTTTCAGCTGGCTTGGAAAAGTGCTCAAAGGTGACCTGGGAGAGTCCTACGCGTATGACGAGCCTGTATGGGATGTGATTATAAGTAAAATGCCGATTTCTCTGTTTTTCGGCATCACTTCTTTTCTTCTGTCTTATATCATTTGTATTCCTTTGGGAATGTACAAGGCTGTGCATAACAAAAGCTGGTTCGATACCATCAGTTCAGTAATTATATTTTCCGGCTATGTTATTCCAGGGTACGCCCTTGGTGTCCTGCTGATTGTATTTCTCGGCGGTGGATCTTATCTTGACTTGTTTCCCATTTCAGGAATTGTGTCAGACAATTTTGAAAACTTTTCCTCTATGGGCAAAGTATTCGATTTCCTGCACCATATGACCCTGCCCATGATATGCTATATGGTAGGAGAATTCGCTTTTCTGACTATGCTGATGAAAAACAGCCTTCTGGAAGAACTCCAGAAGGATTATATGCGTACAGCTCTAATCAAGGGATCAACCTTTAATATGGCGGTGTGGAAACACGCTTTCAGGAATTCATTGATACCCCTGACGACCCGTTTTGGAGAAATTTTCACACTGATGTTTGCGGGGTCCATACTTATAGAACGTGTGTTTGATATAGATGGAATGGGACTTTTGTCTTACAGTTCAATTCTCAGCCGGGACTATAACGTGGTAATGGGGATTATTCTCCTTGCAAGTATCATGGGACTTTTAGGCAGGTTGTTTTCAGATATTATGTACGTTGTTGTAGATCCAAGGATTAAATATAAATAAAATGGGACTAGTTTCAGAATTAACCAAAGAACGATACAAGCGTTTTAAAAAAATTAAACGTGCGTATTATTCTCTGTGGATTCTGGGAGTCGCTTTTATATTTTCACTGTTCACTCCCTGGTTGGTTAATGATAAACCCCTTGTGCTCATATACGACAATGGCTGTTATTTTCCTGCGTTTAAATTCTATCCTTCCACGCAATTCGGTGGGAGATACGGGACTGAAGCAGACTATCCGGTATTAAAAGATGACCCATCATTTAAGGAGAAAGGGGGTTGGGTGTTGATGCCGCCATGGCCCCATAATCCCTTGCATCCTTATCTGCATTTGGAAGGGACACCGCCCCATCCACCTTCATTTAGGCATTGGCTGGGCACGGACGCCAGCGCACGGGACATCATGGCGAGGCTTATGCATGGTTTCCGGATATGTATGGTATTCGCGCTTATCCTTGCCTGCTTGAGCGCACTGCTTGGGATTGTTATTGGCGGAGTCCAGGGATACCTGGCAGGAAAAGTTGATATCATCATGCAGAGACTTATCGAAATCTGGTCAGCCCTTCCATTTTTATACGTGGTTATAATGATCGGTTCGATATATGAGCGGAGCTTTAAACTGTTAATATTTGTTATGCTGCTTTTTCAATGGATAGGGCTTTCCTACTATATGCGGGGTGAATTCCTGAAATTAAAGAACATGAACTATATACTTACAGCAAGGGCGGTTGGGATGAGTCATTTCCGGATATTTTTCAGGCATATTTTGCCAAACGCTCTTACACCGGTTGTGACGATTATGCCTTTTAGCCTGATCGGCGGTATTGGCGCCCTAACGGCCCTTGACTTCCTGGGCTTCGGACTGCACCCGCCAACGCCGTCATGGGGAGAACTGCTGGACCAGGGGCTGAAATACCTATATGCACCATGGATAGCGACATCAACAGTGTTTGCTCTTTTTTTAACACTTCTGCTGGCAACATTTATCGGTGAAGGGGTGCGGGAGGCGTTTGACCCAAAATCAGGAGACCGGTTTGAATAACGATATCATCATCAGCGTGGAACATCTGAACGCCGGTTTTACTGGTGAAGATGAGGAGCTGGTGATGATCATTGATGATGTCTCATTTGAAATTCGTCCAGGAGAATTTTTTGGTCTTGTGGGAGAATCCGGGTGCGGCAAGACGGTTACAGCCCTGTCACTACTTAGGCTTCTGCCGGTACCAAGCGGAAAAATTATTTCAGGTAATGTTAATTTTAAAGGAGAGGACCTTATTTCCCTTTCAAGGGAAGCACTTTACAAGATACGCGGCCAGGGAATCGGTATGATCTTTCAGGAACCTGCGGCCGCGTTTAATCCTATTTCAACAATTAAGAGCCAGTTAATGGAGGTGTTTGACTATCACGATTTTAAAGGTGATCCAGACACGCGGGTTAATGAATTACTGGTGCGGGTGGGAATCCCTGATCCGAACAGGATCCTAAAATCGTATCCCCATGAGCTCAGTGGCGGGATGCTTCAACGTGTGGGAATTTGCCTGGCGCTCCTGCTTAAACCAAAGCTGGTCATCGCTGATGAACCAACCACTGCCCTGGACGTGACAGTACAGGCCCAGATTATGGAACTGCTCGCTGAATTACAGAAAGAGGAAAATACAGCGATTCTGTTTATTACCCATAACCTGAATCTGGTAGCCCAATATGGCGACAGACTAGCTGTGATGTATGCCGGACGGATCGCGGAAACAGCAGATACAGAGTCCTTCTTTAGCAACCCGTCACATCCATACAGCTTGGGACTTCTGAACGCCATGCCGAATCTTAAATCTGATACGTCAACGATTGTTCCCATACCCGGCCAGGTGCCCAAGCCTTCCGATTTTCTAGAAGGGTGTCGGTTTGCCGATCGGTGCGACAGGGTATTTGATGAATGCAAGGAAAAACCGCAATTTTATCAGGTCGGGGAAAATCACTTTGTCAGCTGTTTTCTTTATAAGGATATGGGATAATGAACGGTCAAGCGAATACAGAAACCCTTATCAGAACAAGAAATCTGAAAACATGGTTTCCTGTGCGCGGAGGCGTGTTCAGCAGAATCCGGAATTATGTTAAGGCTGTTAATGGGGTGGATATTGAAGTAAAGAGGAGTGAAATCATCTCAATCGTTGGGGAATCAGGCTGCGGAAAAAGCACTCTTGGATTTTCCCTTTTAGGACTGAACAGACCTGTTGACGGCGAAATATCCATATTCGGTGATCTTCTTGATATTAGCAAGATCAGTTCCTGGAAGCCGTATCGAAAAGAGCTGCAGATTATCTTTCAGGATCCATATACATCTTTAAATCCCCGACATACGGTTTTCGAGATCCTTTCTGAACCAATGTTAATACACCGAATATGCAGCAGAGATGAGGTTCGGGAACGTTCCGCAGACCTTTTAGAGAAAGCCGGCTTGTCTGGGGAATATTTGGACCGTTATCCCCATGAATTTTCCGGGGGTCAGCGCCAGCGTATTGGAATCGCGCGTGCGATTTCACTGGAGCCGAAGCTTATTGTCTGTGATGAGGTTCTTTCATCTCTTGATGTCTCTGTACAGGCCCAGATACTTAATCTGCTCATGGATCTTAAACAGGAGATGGGTCTTTCACTTATTTTTATATCTCATGATCTTTCGGTGGTAAAGGCTGTGAGCGATACGGTTCATGTGATGTATCTTGGTAAAATCGTGGAAACCGCGCCTGTAAAAGAATTGTATGCCAGTCCCAGACATCCTTACACAAGGGCTCTTTTAGACGCAGTGCCGGAAATGGATACTTCTGGGAAAAACAGGCCTAAAGTCCTTGCCGGTGAGATCCCATCACCGGTAAACCTACCACAGGGAT
>JANQFQ010000027.1 GCA_028277765.1 Desulfobacterales bacterium | reverse complement strand
AAATACTCAATGTATTCCTCCGGTTAAAATTTTCGCATGCCTTGTACTCGAACCAAAATCCTAATTTTTAGAGGTACCCTTAAAGGTAAAATACTCAATAAATGCGATCATTCATTCTCATCCGTAATACCGTATACAATTTTTTTTCAAGTATCTGGCTTTTAGTTCTTCATTTTTTTACTACGCCGTATATCGTCCGCTTCCTTGGTGTCGATGCATATGGTATTTACGCTATTGTTTTTGTCGTTATCGGATATTTCGGTTTTCTTGAATTGGGTTTTGGCAAGGCCACGATAAAGTTCATTTCAGCCTACTATGCAAAAAAAGATTATGAAATGATTGAGCAGACCATCAGTTCAGGTATACTAGTATATCTGACAATGGGAATTTTCGGCTTCATACTGATTGCTTTATTGACAGATATCCTGGTTACACATATATTCAACATTTCTGAAGACTTAATCCCTACGGCAAAATTTGTTTTTTATGTTAGCGCTGTAAGCTTCATGGTCAACATGCTGTGCAGTTTTTTCAGTTCAATTCCCAGGGCGCTGCAGCGGTTTGATATTACAAATAAGGTGGGCATTATTGTCGGAACCATACAGACAGGGGTTTCCGTGTTGATTCTATATTTAGGCTTCTACTTAAAGGAGTTGATGCTTTTTAATCTTGGTGTCAGTGTTTTAACATTAATAATATACCTCATCATCTCAAAAAAACTCCTGCCCCGTATAAAATTTAAAATCGCTTTTTATCGATCTGTTTTTAAGGAGATATTTAAATTCAGTGGATTTGTAGCGCTTGATAAAGTTCTGGTGGTGCTCTCAGTCCGCATTAATTCATTTATTATCGGAATATTCCAGCCGATTTCCGCTGTAACATATTATGTTATACCCGAAACAATTAGTTCAAAAATATCTTTTATCCCGAACAGCATTAGCCAGACAAGCTTTCCGTCTTTCAGTGAATTGAATACGGTTTCCAAGGATCTGACCCGGGAATTGTTTTTAAGATCGACAAAATACATCGTCATTCTCACAATACCTTTTTTGATTTTTTTTATGGGATTTTCAGAAAAATTTTTATTTTACTGGATCGGCGAAGATATTTCATTAAAAAGCACCTTGATCATGCAGATACTTGGAGCGGCTTACATATTAAGTTTTTGGGCATATACATCTATAGACGGGGCGCGTGGCCTGCACAGGCCGGATATTCCGGCTAAGATTCAAGGAATTCTCGGATTCACGAATATTGTTTTATCCATTATTTTAATTCCGTTTTTCGGTATATTCGGCGCAGCATTGGCAATGGCGCTTCCCCGTGTTTTTATTATCCCCCTGTTTATTTACCGTGTCGGATGCAAGCTGTTTGAAATCAAATTTCTAGAATTATGGAACAGCTGCTTCAAAATGCCGATTATACTCGTTATATGTATTTGTCCAATTTCAATACTGCTTGTGCCATATATTACATCTTTATATGTTTGCTTATTCTTTTTCTTTATACTTTATATTTTCTATTTATGTTTAAGTTATTTTTTTGCTTTCGATATGAGAGACAGGGACGCGTCATGGGCTTATATCAGAAAAGTAATTGCAGCGGATAATGCAAATGAATTTAAACAATTCTATGGTTATGATGAATAGGCGATCTTTTGAAGAGGTTTCCTGCAATCTTTGTGGGTCTGGGTCGACTGATACCTTATTTGGTGCAACAGACTGGTTTTCTGACAATTCAGAAGAGTTTTACTTGGTTGAATGCAAAAAATGTGAACTTGTGTTTATCAATCCAATGCCCAGAAGAGAAATTTTATATGGATATTATTATCCAAAAGATTACTATACCCATAAACCGGTTTTAACCAGTGGGTCACCCAATACAGAGGGGGTTGAATTATCCAATGGTGTTAAGAAGGAATTTAAGAAAATTGTGCAGGCCTATTTTTATCCAAATGATAATGATAGCCGCGGATATTTCAGTAAGATTACCGCTGCTTTCTTAACGTTCATATTTAGGCATC
Source organism: Desulfobacterales bacterium (assembly GCA_028277765.1). GTDB lineage: Bacteria > Desulfobacterota > Desulfobacteria > Desulfobacterales > SURF-7 > JANQFQ01. Next base: position 8,389 of record JANQFQ010000027.1, on the reverse strand, counting down.
GAATTGTCTTCAGAGAAAGATGGGGATTGATCGGCGAAACAGGACAGCATCTGGATGTAGGTTGCGGAAACACTTCTTATATGTCGGCAATTAAAAAAGACTGGCTTATCGGGGAAAGGATACAAAGCCTAGGCATTGACGTTGATTTTGAGGCTATAAAAAATGCAAAGGATCTGGGATGCAGTGCATATGTCGCTGATTCTGAAAACATTCCGTTTGCCGAAAATATTTTCAATATTGTTACCATGAGACAGACATTGGAACATATGCCAGATCCCTTGAAAACATTAAGGGAGATATTTCGCGTGACAAAAAGAGGCGGAATAATTGTTGTAGAGGTCCCCAATTTCCGGTCTATGGGTGTTAAAATTCTTAAAGACAGATGGTCTGGTATTGACGTGCCGCGGCACCTTTTCCATTTCTCGACTGATACGCTGATAAAAATGCTGGAAAAAGCTGGGTTCAAAGTGATGGCATCACATAAGTGGCGAGGTACATATAAGTCGGACATATCGATCAGGAATATGCAGAAATATTGGATATCAGACGGGTATGAGGCACCTCAAATAAAAATTAAGTTTTATTTTTACAAAATTATGCTCTCCATTTTGGATTATGTGTATAGCGGCGGGGTTATCAGCGTAAAGGCTTTTAAACCATGAACGTTCAATATCGAACGTGGAATAAAAACGAAAATCCGGAATAATGTGCAGCCACACAAATTCTAAACAGAAAATAGATGTTTCCATTTGTATCGTAAGCTATAATACCAGGAACCTGCTGGAGAATTGTATTAAATCGATACAACAGAATACCCACAAGGTTTCTTATGAAATAATTGTTGTGGACAATGATTCAAGTGATGGAACACAAGATATGCTGCGTGAAAAGTTCCAGCGTATAAGGACCGTCTTCAATGTGGAAAACCAAGGTTTTGCCAAAGCATCAAACCAGGCGGCGCAGATGGCGAACGGAGAATGTCTCCTGTTGCTGAATCCAGATACTATTATTCTAAACGGCACTGTTGACAGGTGCCACGGCTTTATCAAGACGTGCACTGGAAAGGATATCGTGACATGTAAAATACTGGGCACTGATGGTGGTGTGCAGTACCTTTTCAAAGGTGAAAACTACTATTTTTTGAAAGCCCAGTTCCTGATGCATTTCAAATTGGAAAGATTTTTTTCAGGGAATCCCTGGCTCAGGAATGCCCGCCTCAGAAATTTTGATTATGACAGAACCCAAACAGTCGGTTATATTGCCGGATGCTTCATGCTGATGAATAGCGCTTTTTTTAAAAACATCGGAATGCTGGACGAAGAATTTTTTTTTTACAGCGAGGATGCAGATTTGTGCCATCGGGCTAGGAATGCAGGAGGGAAAATCTATTATTTCCCTGGCGCCGAAATCATTCATTTGGGTGGTGAAAGCTCAAAACAGAACGGTATTTCCGCACATCATCATTATCTTGGAAACCGTTTCAAATTTTATATAAAGAATTTTGGTTATCCTAAGGCACTTGTTTTCAGGACTATTCTTGTTTTCGCCGCTGTTTTTAGAATTCTAATTCAGTCGTTCCGTACCATTTCAGACAAGAATTACAGAAAAGGACTTGTTATGGATACCCATACTTTAATGTGGGCTATGGGATTGAAGCGGTTGTCTTTAAGGATATTGCCTGAACGGAAAAAAATGGTTTCTGAAGTCAGAGAGAGCACATGAGAAAAGTATTAATCATCGCGTATTATTTCCCGCCGGAAAATTTTATCGGCTCGCTCCGCCCCATGGGATTGGCGACATATCTGCCCCAATTTGGATGGGAACCTATTGTTCTAACGACAAAACTAAAGGGACTGAGTAGAGATCATCTGAGGGAACGGATGAAAATTTACGAAGTACCGGCTTTTGATATCACATGTTTTCTCCAGGGGCGCTCCCAGCCTCCTGTCGGACCCGGCGATTCCCGGTCAGCTGATGGGGAGTCCAGGCAGGCAGGGAAGTTTAAAACGTTTGTAAAACACAAGCTTAAAACAATTTTTGCGTTTCCGGACCGAAACAACGGGTGGTATGGAAGAGCGATGGCCGAGTGTGACAGGATCTTTTCTGAAAACAGCGTTGAATGCGTGTTGAGCACATCTTCACCGTGGACGTCCGCACTTGTTGCGAGATCGGTTAAAACAAAATACGACGTTCCCTGGATCGCAGATTTCAGGGACCTATGGACGCAGAATCACAGGTATGATTACATTATTATCAGGAAGTTTTTAGAGCGGGCCCTGGAAAAATGGACCCTTAAAAAGGCTGATACACTGGTAATGGTTTCCGACAAAAGGGCTGAAAAATGGAAAGCTCTTCATCCCGGCAAAAGGATCGTTCCCATAACCCTGGGGTTTAATTCAAAGGATTTTAAAAAAAAGAATATTTCTTCAAGTGATAAGTTTACCATTATCCATGCGGGCAAGGTAAAAGGGAAACAGAGCCCGGAGCCGTTGTTCAAGGCTGTTTCCCAATTGATAACTGAAGATTGTATTCCAAGAGACCGGATTAAAATCATATTTTACGGGGAAGTTCCGATATGGGTAAAAGATTCCGCGGGAAGCCTCGAAATCAGTGATATTGTGGAATTTAAAGATATAATCCCAAGAGAAGAGATCATTCCGAAATTGATGGGATCTAGCCTGCAGCTTCTCCTCAACTGGAACGATCCGGATGAACCCGGCATACATCCAGGAAAGCTTTTTGATTATCTGGGTGCCAAGGTTCCGATTCTTGCTGTCGGGGATTATCCGGATGTGGTGACGGATGTGCTTCGGAAGACACGATCCGGCGAACAGTTTATGGAAATTCAAAGTCTCAAAAAGTATCTCTGGGGTGCTTTTGATGATTTTCGAAAAAATGGGAGACCGGTGTTCAGGGGCATTGAAAAAGAGATCGACACGTATTCGTATCGGGCTATTACGGCACGATTTGCCGATGAACTGGACGCGGGAAACAAAAAATTAAAGAAATAGACGATATTCCTTATCGTCAGACAATCTTCTTTTGTTTATGGGACAAATGAAACTGAAAAAGCATATTAAATGACAGGAATTGAAAAAAAACGTGTGTTGCATTTCCTAACGCAGGGTTCTATCGGGGGACAGGAGAGGGCCCAGTACCAGCTTTTCAGGGCCTTTAATAATGATGATGAAATTGAAGTGGCGGCCGCAATGGGCAGGAGTGAAGGGATATATACGGATCTTGTTAAGGAATTAAAAATTCCTGTCATTGAACTCAATATGTCCAGTGGTTTCGACATCCGATTTGACAAAAGGCGACTTCAGGAGATACGGCAGTTCCAGATACATCACCTGCATGATCCATCACCGAATCATATTCTTCTGAGCGTCCTATCGGGCAAAAACATAAAGAGAGTTTTTACGCGAAGAGGGGGGATAATCGATTATAGCCGGAATGGGTTGAAGAAGAGAATGAAGTTTTTTATTACAAAACTCTTTCTGAAGATGTTCATTGACAGTTTTTCTGGCAACACACAGACAGCTGCTGAATTCGTACGGACATACTACAATATAGATAGGAGAATCCACGTTCTTTACAATGGCATAGACTTCGGTCTTTTGAGCCCCGATAAGGAAAAGAACGTTCTTCTAAAAGAATTAAAACTAGATCCGAATGATTACACAGTAGGTACCGCATGCCAACTAGTGGGTCTGAAACGGGTGGATTTGCTTATCCGGGCGTTTAGCCTGTGTGGAGTAAACAATAAAAAACTGTTGATATTCGGGAAGGGTTTGGAAAGAGATAGTCTCAAAACATTGGTGTCTTCACTTGGATTGGATGACCAGGTTTTTTTTGTTGGAGAGGTTCCGGATATGATGAATTATTACCAGGTGCTGGACTGTTTTGTTCTGGCCAGTGGCCGGGAAGAGTCCTTCGGCAATGCTGTTGTTGAAGCGATGTTTTTGAAAGTGCCTTCCATTGTCATGGAAGACGCTATGGGACTGAGAGAGCACATTGCCGACCAGGTCACTGGATTTGTAGCTGCAGATGAACGTGATCTTGGCCGGCAGATGGAATATGTGCATCGCAATCCTGACGCTGCACAAAAGGTCGCTGAAAAGGCTTCTGAATATGTCGAAAGCAAATATTCCATAGAAAATATGAAAATCGCATATAAGGAATTCTATAAAGAAGTTCTATGAATAATAATAATGATGCTCTCGCGAGCGGTCATTGTGTGATTGTGCTCTGCTAACCTAACCTGCAAAATCCAAATTAATAAAGATTATAATTGTAATCGATTAAAAAATAATATATAAAAAAGGCAAGTATCCTGAAAGATTCCCTTCAGTCGCGATAAAGAATATAGGGAAGACCAATTAAAGAAAGAACCATATCACAGGAATTAAGAGCAGGCAGCAAATAGAGCGGATAGCTTCTGCCCGGATCCAGCTTGAAGATAAGTTTATTCATTGTAATATATAATCATTAAAAGTATATTAACAAAGATATACAGTATACAATTGATGAAATGGGTACGGGAATATTTTTTCTTTTTTTATCCTGTTTGTCTTGTCTAGCCCTGTTAATAAAAATCGTCGTCATAACGGCGGCCAAAGGAAGTTCTCTTGCGGGGAAACGCAACATCAATGAGGCAGATACAAGATGATGGGATACATATGTTAACAGCCAATGAAAACGAACTCGTCAAACGCATCATCTGTCCCCGTTCCAAGAAGGCTTTGAGGCCCGTTTCCGTAGGTGATGAATGGGCGCTTTTGTGTCCTGAAACAGGGGTTTTATATCCTGTTGTGGATGGTGTGATCATCACGGCACCGGTTACAGAAGAAGTCAAAGATTTATGTGAATCATTCCTGAATAAAAACAGGGGTGCCCTTTCAAATATGGATGGCGGTTTCAGTATGGAGATGACACGTAAGGCACTTTCCCTTGATGACGACAGGGGAGGTGGTGAGTGGTCAAAGGATGAGATGTTATACTGGGAAAGCCTGTTTGAGCACCGGTATAAAACCATGGATCTGGGGCGAAAAAATTGGCACAGGATGCTGACAAGGAAATGGTTGCTGGATCGTCTGTCACACGATTTAAAGGACAGAATTATACTAGAAATCGGCTGTGGTACGGCTGCCACTTTATTTGACATATACGGCGGTGTTTTAACAAAGTACATTGGTTTGGATCTTTCATTCCATGCCTGTAAAATCGCAAAGAAGCAGTTTCCGGGCGGGTTGTTTGTACAGGGATCAGCAGATGCTTTGCCGCTGGAGAAAGATTCAGTGGATGTTGTTATTGCATTCGGCGTTCTGCACCATCTTCCAGAGCATGAGGCACATCTTAAAGTAATTCTCCCGGTTTTAAAAAAAGATGGCTATTTCATCGGCTCTGATCCGGTTCTGAAACCCAGGATTCCAAGGCCCCGATTTTTGAGGAACAAGAGAAAAACGGTATCATCATCAAGCGAGGAGAGTGTTCCGAAAACCGGAGCAAGCCCCCACAATGAATGGATCGACTGGCATAATCTTCAGCGTATCATCAATGGGGAAGCTGAGGTCGCCGATACCTTGTTTGAATATAGCCCTTTGCGGGCTATTCTTATTGATTTGCTGTATGAAAGGCTCCGAATTCAAACGAAATCCTTTGCAAAAACAGTTATTGCACTAGACAGGCTATGGCTCGCAACCATGGGAAAACTGCATCGGGCGCTTGGGCCAGCAGGGGTTATTTATGTTCTCCGACGCAAAACGGCGTAAAATGAAATGATGGAGTACAGAAGTTCTTGAACATCGAACGTTGAATTAATATATTTAAAACTTAAATCTTATTCAGTATCTGAGGTTTTAAAATTGCTTTTAATGAGGACTTATAAGGAAAATATCAGAAAGGATTTGAAGGCCAAGGGCGCTGATTACTTTGAAAATAATTATTTAAAGGATACGCGCCAGAACTACCTGAGACGGTTGCGACGTAACAATATTATAGAATGCCTTGGTAATGTCCAGGATGGCAGCCGTGTCCTCGATATGGGGTGCGGGCCTGCAATCCTTTTTCCTGAGCTTTTGCGTACAGCCGAAGAGTATGTTGCAGTTGACCTTGTGGACGCGAACCTTGAGGAGATAAAAAAAAAAAATAAGAATAAGAAATTAAATCTCATTGAAGAGGACATGGACAATTTCTCCTGGCAGGAGGATTATTTTGATGTGATTATCTGTTTGGGCGTCATAGAATATTCAGAAGATCCAGAAGGGAATCTCTTGCGCCTGATCACGTATTTGAAAAAGGGCGGAATGCTGATCTGTTCATTTCCCAACATGTCAAGTCCTTACCGGATATGGGGTGAGAATATATATCTGTATATCTGGAAGCTTATAAACAGTATTTTTGGGAAAAGATTTTATTATTATCCGAGAAAATTATTTTCCGGGAAAAAAGTTACCAAGCTTATCCTGAAGAGACTTGATCCGGAAAGTATGGCTGTGAATTATTTCGGGCATAAGTTTTTTATCCAGCCTTTTGATCTTTTACTGGGGTGGATCGACCATAAGCTTACAGTGTTTTTTAACCAGCATCCATTACGTTTGTTCAGGCCTTTCTGTGTTGAATTTATATTGCGGGTTAAGAAATGAGATAATTTTTCGATCATCCCACGGGTTTCCCTTTGGTCGCGGTCATGACCACAATCACGATTAAGAAAAAATAACCCTATTGTTGCATAAATAGTTGATAAAAGAAGGATAAAAAACTTGCGGAGATCTATGAATAGCGATTATATATAATGTTTAACACATTATGCAACGTAAGGGTTAATATGAGGATATGAAGATGAATATTACGGTGATGGGATTGGGATATGTTGGGTCAGTGATATCAGCGTGCTTGAGTAAAACGCATCATATTACAGGAGTGGACATTGCTAAGAATAAGGTTGATTTGATCAATGCAGGGAAATCAGCTGTTGTTGAACCGGAAATAGACGATTTGATTCGTGACGGGCATATGGAAGGAAGGTTAAAAGGCATATATGACAGGGACTACAGGATTGACAGTACGGATGTAATTATTGTTTGTGTGGGAACCCCATCGTGTTTATTCGGCGAAGTGGACCTGTCATCACTTATTCATGTTACAGAATTCATTATTACACTCCTGAAAGAGACTGAAAAAAAGCCCGCTGTAATATACCGGAGCACGGTATTGCCGGGCACTATGAAAGAAGTCGTGCTGTCTTTGTATAATAAATCATTTTCGGAAATTGACTTCCCGATCATCTACCACCCTGAGTTCCTGAGGGAAAGTTCTGCGATAAAGGATTTTTTTGAAAATCCTCAAGTGGTTGTTGCACCGGTAGCCGGCATAGATGCAGACGGTGCTGAAAATTTAACAAAGAAAATATACAAAGATATCGTTTATAGATTCTATTGCGTAAATATTAAAACCGCTGAAATGATCAAGTATCTCAACAATACATTCCATGCGCTGAAAGTGGCTTTCGCAAATGAAATCGCCAGAATATGTTCTTCAGAGGATATCGATACCCACAGTCTTTTCAGGATTTTTATGGATGATGATAAACTGAATATTTCCAGGGCATATCTGGCACCGGGTTTTGCCTATGGCGGCTCTTGCCTGACCAAGGACGTGAAGGCCCTGACGTTGTTAGCCCAGCAACAACATGTTGACATGCCGATTGTAAGTCATATTGAAAGAAGCAATGATGTTCATATTCATTGTGCGTTTCAGGAAATATTGGAGAGTGGATTGAACAGGATTGGTTTTTACGGGTTGAGCTTTAAAGCAGACACTGATGATTTTCGTGAAAGCGCTTATGTCAAATTGATTGAGAACCTTCTCGGCAAGGGCAAGGAGATCAGGATCTTTGATGAATTGATAAATCTCAATACGATTATGGGAAAAAATCAGGAATATCTGGTTGAACATATTCCCCATATTTCCAAGCTGCTGGTGGGCAGTATGGATGAATTGATCGGGCATTCAGATTTGATCGTGTTGTGCCACTATAATCGGAAAATCATTGATAGGTGCAAAGATGAGAATTCAATCATATTAATGGATACGACTGGTAAACTGGGCATGGAAGATTTGTCTCAAAATATAAGATCCCTCATTTTTGCATAATTAGTTTTTATGCAAAATAATTTTAGCCCACATTTCTCATAAACAGTAATGTTCGTGAGATCACAACGAAGCATGAAATATTTACTGTTTCAAAAAAATTCCCCTCTATCCCCCTTTGTAAAAGGGGTAAGATTTGCTCCCCTCTTTTTCAAAGAGGGGATGGGGGAGATTTGTCAAATTGAATTTTTTTTAAGTCAATATTGTCTCCTTGCGGGTTAGGTCGTCGCTTACAGCT
>JANQFQ010000105.1 GCA_028277765.1 Desulfobacterales bacterium | reverse complement strand
AACGCGAGCCGGGATCCATTGTCGCTTGAATCGGAATATTGTTCTGGATTCCGGTCTTGGCCCAAAAAGGCTGGGCCCGCCCGGAATGACATCATTTTTTAGCAGTAACTGATGAAAAAATAAAACCTATGAATTTTTGTAATTTTATGAATGAACCCTTTTGGGGTTCGTTCAAGGCCTGACCCTCTGGGCCAGGATTTTTACACGACCCTGAAAAAAAGTATATCAATTATTGATTATATTGATTATTTGAATTAAATTGCGGGTAATAAATCGCGCGTTTTAAGTGTTAATTTTTAGAGGTACCCTTAATTCTTTTGCAAATAGTTCTTATGAAACCAAATTAATTTTCAGGATCGACTGGTTAGGAGGGAAAATGAATATGCGAAAAGTAATGTTAATTCTGTTTGTCTGTTTATTTGTTGTTGGCGGTTTATACACGACACCTCATGCTGCTGATAAAGTCGGATTTATTAATCTCCAGCGGCTGGTAAATGAATCTGACATGGGGAAAAAAGCCCGGGCTGAGCTGGTCAAGCTTCGGAAGGAGAAAGAAGCTGTTGCAGCGGAAAAAGCCGGTAAGATTAATGAATTAAGAGGCCTTATCAGTGATAAGGGCGCGTCCATGTCCGGTGATGAAAAGCAGGAGAAGATTGAAGAGCTACAGAAAATATATAAGGAGTACCAGCGGCTTGTGGCTGATGCCAAGGAAGATATCACACGTGAAGACAGCAAGCTTGTGGCGATTATTATGAAAAAGGCTGACGGGATTCTTAAGAAAGTGGCGAAAAAGAAAGGCTATACCATCATCATCAAGGATCCAAACGCTATTGGTTTTCTTGATCCAAGCGTGGATATTACAGACCTAGTACTGAAGGAATTGAATAAAAAGAAATAATATATATTTTCTGCCCAGTACTTGATATTACATACAGTGTAAGATTTCATTGTGTTTCATTTGTTTCCACAATGTTAAATCCGAAATCCGAAGCACGAAATCCGAAACAAATTCAAAAAACAAATTCTCAAATGTTTAAAACCATAGACACCATAATTTTGAACTAAATTCCTTAATGTTTTAGGAATTTGAATTTTGGTCATTTGATATTGTTTCGGATTTCGTGCTTCGGATTTTTAAACTATAGTTTCAGATATAACTTTAGGAAAATCTGACACTGTCTGTAAAGTCAAATCTAGACTTTTACAGGTCTTCACACGCACAGCGGAAACCGAATAGGAAGCTGCTGTAAGATGGCTCATACCGGTCTCTGTTTGAGGAACGGATACTCTCCATCCCTTCAACAAAAGATCCACCCTTGATGACTCGCTCCTCTCCTGTTTTGGGGCCAGTAGGATTTTTCGGTTTCCTTTCGCCGGTGTCGTACCAGTCCCTGCACCACTGGTATACATTGCCGGCCATATCATGAATGCTGAAAAAGCTTTTTCCTTTTTCGTACTTTGTCACAGGAGTGGTTGATCCCACGATGTTATCAAAGTTGGCCATTGTGTCATTTGGTTCTGAATCTCCCCAGGGGAACATGCCGCCGTTAGGCCCTCTTGCGGCCTTTTCCCACTGGGCTTCAGTGGGCAGGTTCTTTTTGGCCCATTTGCAGTAGCTTGCAGCATCTTTGTAGGATACCTGGGATACAGGGTGATCATCCTGTCCATCTATAGATGACAGCCCGTCCGGTTGTTTCCAGGAAGCGCCTTCAACTTCTTTCCAGCGCCTTCCGATTCTCACCATACCCTTGCCGTTCTTTTCAGCGCTTGTTTGATAACCGGTTTTTTCAACAAATTTTTGGAACTGTTTATTGGTCACAAGATACTTGTCGATATAGTACTTGTTAAGATGTATTGTCTGTACAGGCTGTTCTGCTGAATAAGCTTCTGAACCCATAATGAATTCACCTTTTGGAATAAGGATCATTTTACTTTTGTCAACAGGATGGGTGATTTCTTCAAGTTTCGGCGGCTTGGCAGCAGTTTGCGCTGTTGCGGTGTCACCAGCGGTATCTCCAGATTTATTAAAAACAAAGTACCCCCCGATACTGAGCACGAGAACAACAACAGCTGCCGCGACGATCGGGATAAAAAGCTTTTTGCCAGCTGGCTTTGTTTCAGTCTGGGGCTGCCTTGCCTGTGCTGCCGCAGTTACGGCTTTTTCATACGCTTTGCCGGTGGTGTCCATGATAACGGTGGCATCATCAGGTGTGGCGTCGTCATGGCCAAGAGCGTCGCTGAATTCCTTAAAATCGTTAAACCGGTCATCAGGATTTTTTTCAAGGGCTTTTAAAATAGCGTTGCTGACATGCGGCGGCATATCTTCACAATATTTTTCCGGCGGATCTGGTATTTCATTAAGGTGCCAGAACATTATTTCAGACGTTTCGGTAGCTTCAAACGGCTTTCCGCCTGTAAATATTTCGTAGAATACAAGAGCCAGGGAGTATAAGTCGGATCTGGCATCGACCTCCGAGTTTTTATCAAATCGTTCAGGAGGAACATAATGGATTGACAACATGCTTGCGGCAGTATCATGGGACGCTGTGGATGACATCTTGGCTATACCGAAGTCCATTATTTTCGCGTCACCGTTCCCGGTAATCATGATATTCGCCGGCTTGATGTCTCTGTGAAGGATACCGTTATTGTGCGCGTACTGGAAAGCATCAAGGGTCTGCTTTGCGATTGAAAATCCTTGGTCAAAAGGGAGTTTGCCTGTTGTCCGTAAAATATCTTTCAGTTCGGTTCCATCAATATATTCCATTACAATGGCATAGTTGTCTCCGTCAGGAAAAAACTCAAGAAGCCTGCAAATACCTGGATGGTCCAGCTTCGCAAGGATCATCGCCTCATGAAAGAATTTTCTAACGACTTTCTGGTTTTCAAGGACCTGGGGGTGAAGGACTTTCAGGGCGACCTGTCTCCCTTCGCTAGATTCTGCTTTCCAGACACTGCCAAAGCCGCCTTTACCCAGTGATCTCGAAATCGTATAGTCACCCATTTTCTGATCGATCATTTAGAGCTCCTCGTGAAATTTAAAAACATATTTTTGAGCTTTGACATAAGACTGATATTATCAATCATGGCGGTCATGACCGTAATGTTGTCAGGTCCGCCATTTTCGTTTGCTTTATCCACAAGTTTTTCACATATATAACCTGGTTTTTTGTATTTTTTTACTATTTTAATTATCTCCCCGTTTGAAACGGAACCATGAAGACCGTCGCAACAAAGGATAATATACTGACCCTCTTTTAGAATTACAGGCTGTTCAGACAGGTCAACTTTCAGCTCAGGTTTTAGGCCGATGGCCCGTGTAATAATATTTCTTTCAGGATGCGTGAGGGCCTCTTCTTCAGTTATGGCGCCTGCTTTAACAAGGCTTGCAACAAATGAATGGTCCTCTGTGAATTGTGAAATATTATTATCGTCAATGATGTAGCCCCTTGAATCACCGACATTAGCGAAATACATTTTGTCAGATATGATAACAACTGCCACAAGCGTGCTTCCCATATCCTTCAATTCTTCGCTGGTCTGGCTCTTTTTTATTACTTCCGTGTTTGCCTTAATAAAAGCTTTTTCAAGGGAAACCGGAATACTGTCTGATCTGTTTCTATAATATTCTGCCATTGCTACGCTAACAGCGATAATGGAAGCGTGTTTTCCCCCTGAGTGCCCGCCCATGCCGTCAGCTAAAACCAAAAATGTTCCCTTTGCGCTGTCCGGGCCCCTTTCAGGTTGATTAAAAGCGTAAGAATCCTGGTTTTCTTTTTTTTCCTGACCAATATGTGTTGCAGCGCCTATTGTGACCATGCAAGCCAATCCTGATTCTTATTCTTCAAGCTCCGCGTATCTAACAGGCCAAACAATGGAATCTTTCTTTTTATTCAGATAGCCTTCTTTACCAGTCCACAGGCTTATTTTGTAAACATATTGCGAGCCAAACTTGTGCTTTGATTTTGTCCAGTAGTCCACGTGAGTCAGGACACTGGAAAAAGGGTGTCCATTTGGGAGCGAAGGGTTCTGGTTGCTTTTGTCAACAAACCGCTTCCATTCTGTCAATGTGGGAAGCCGCCATCCAGTATGCCCTTTAATCTCAAGATCCCTGCAGTATTCAGTCGCCTCTTCATATGTTACAGCTATCTGTTTCGGTTTCTTGGGCCTCATCAGGTTCGTGGCAAGATCTGTTATAGTGCCGTCACCATGATCAAGAAACCGATCTCTTATTTTTCCGGTTATAAGGTCGGTTACAGTTCCATCTTTATTGTTTTTGTATCTTCTTTTTATTACCTCAAGGGATGCTGTTTTTATGCCCCCTTCAACCATATCTTCATTTTTAGCAACCATTGAGAACTCAATGGTGCCGATTTTGTCTATTCTTGAAACATATGACCAGCTAGTGCCTGTACCTTTCATGTCATACCGTTTCCCCTCGATCATAAGTGCTACTTCGGTAGCTGGCATGTCTGTTTTAGCCTTAAAAGTGAAGGCCCTTCCTCTGTTACCCTTTTTGGGATTTACATTAGCAGTAACGATACTTACAGGTAGAGCAGGCGGTTTAGCAGCTATAATTTTTCCTTCTTTTGACGAACCGCGTGCGCCGTCCTTATTTAACGCAAAGACTGAAAACGGTGTGGCACCGGCTATATCAATTTTTGTTGTATATTCCCATCTGGTTCCGCTTCCTGTCATCTTTTGTGTCTCATCGTCAATTTTTATATAGACAATATCTGCGGGAGCGCTTGTTTTTACCTTTACTTTAAAACGATCACCAGCGAAATTCTTTCCAGGTGTTGCCGGACTTGCATCAGCAGATAATGTGTTGGGTATAGGGAGCGGTGACTTTTTGGTCGTAATGATACCGGATTGCGGTGATCCCTTGACACCCTTTGGATTTTTCGCGGATATGGTATAGTTTTTTTCACCAATCGTTTTGATGGTTCTTTTGGAAATCCATTTTGTTCCTGACCCTTTCATAGTGTATTTGCGGCCATCCAGTAGGATCGTAACAGACTTGGCCGGCCGGTCGGTCAGTGCGGTTATGATAAATTCTTCTCCAGCGTATACGGTCTCAGGATCAGTCTTTACATCAACGACATTTGACGGGCCAACAGCTAATACGAGTGTATCGCTTTTTTGTTTTCCCTGGATGCCATCACTATTCGTCGCGATGATGGTACATTTTATTTTACCAAACGCCATTACTGCTTCATCTAAATGCCAGTCTGTTCCGGCACCTGCCATCTTAAACGGTTTGCCATCAATCGTGACTATAACTTCAGCCGCCGGTGAAGAGGTGGTGGCAGAAAATTTAACAGTATCGCCTGCCAGGCCTTTCTTTGGATCAACTGATATTGTTTTTACATCAGCAAATGCTGCCTGCTGTTTGATGATTGTCAAACTGCCGGATTTTGATTTTCCTAAAGTACCGTTGCTGTTTGCAGCAATAGCTTTAAAACGGTTTTTTCCTAAGGTTTCAACACGTTTGTTCAGTTTCCACTTTTTCCCAGATCCCTTCATAGGATGCTTTGTGCCGTTAATCTCAATAAAAACCTCGGTTGCAGGAGCCGCTGTAGTAGCTGTAAAAAGAAAGCTGCTGCCTGGATACCCTTTTTTCGGACTGATATCAGCTGTAAGGACATTAATCTTAGGAACGCGCTTGGTTTTTGTGATGACAAACTGACCGCCTTTTTCCAGAGGGGTTTTCAGCCTGCCGCGCATCATTCTGGTCCCTGCGATTCTAGTAATGGAGAAAAGAATTTCCTCATCAAAAACAAGATTTTCAAAATCGATGATATCAAGTTGGTTATCCTGAAGAGCTTTGCATATATAATATGTAAAGAGCCCAAGGCCATCGGTTTTACTGCTCCCCGGCCAGTGCTGGTCTCCAAAGGATAAGACTTCCCTTGAATGGCGAGTCGATTTTTCCTTTATTTTTTCCGGGTATCGAAGGTCATAAGGGGTCAGGGATATGGCGCCTGATCTGATAAGTTTGCTTGAGAATACGGAGTCGGTTATGATACAAAGACTTTTTGCTTTAAAATTATCCGCAGCGAAAAAATTCAGACAGAGGTCTGAATGCTTCAGCCATGTCATTTTAGAATTCTTCTTACCATCTTGGGGAATCCAGTATGTTTCCCCTTTTTCATCTTCACTACTGTGGCCGGAAAAAAAGATAAGAAGGTTGTCGGTTACTTTCAGTTCTGTTGTATATTTATCCAGGTAGTTGAGGATATTAGAGAGTGTGGGTTTCTCTTTGGTATAATCGGTCAGAAGTATTATATTTGAACGTTTAAAATTATATCTTGTTGATAGTATCTTGTAGATAGCCTTTGCATCTTTTGCCGGACTTTTAAGGTCGGCCCATTTATTATAATCGCTTATCCCAATGATAAGGGCATGGTTAGTACCGATTTGAGCCTTATTTTTTTTCGAAGGGGCAGAAATAGCATCCTTGCTAAATAATACCAGAAAGGCTGTTAAAAAAAATGTTGTCAAACATATGGCCGTCTTCAAATACGCATTTAGCATATGCTTGCGTGTATTCAAAAAAATATTCATTATATTGATTTATTTAATAAAATTATATTAAGTAATTAGAAATTTTTATATAACTTAATTATGCAACTGTCAAGTAGATGCGGATGTAAAACAGAATTGAATAAAACTATATGTTTCAAAGAGATGACAACTGATTGTCTGAATGAAAAAGCAGCGGCACGCCGGTCTTTTTTTTGCCGAATGTATTGATAAGATTGATAATATGCTATTGACAATATTAATTATTTTTGTTTAAATAAATTCGATAAAAATTTTTTTTAAAATATACATCAAAGTTAATAGTGTAGATGAATTTGCAGGTTAAAACACCACATATAGATGCCAGCGGTGTAACAGACAGCGGTCGGATACGACCAAAGAATGAGGATGCCATATTCCTTGATACCGAAGGCAATTTTATGCTTCTTGCCGATGGCATGGGCGGACATGAACGCGGTTCTGAGGCCAGCCAGACAGCCATAGAGATTATCAAAAAGTTTTTACGGCCTGAAGTGCTTGAGGCTGAGCTTAAAGAGATAACAAAGGTTGAAGGTGTTCCAGCCGCTATTATCTGTCTTCATTCAATCATTGACAAGGCTATTGGCGAAGCGAATTCTGTATTGTTCGAACGGAATCAGAGCGCTAATCTTAAGCGCTATATGGGTACCACAGTCGTGGGCATGCTTCCTGTGACGAATGATGGGTATATTTTATGGTTCCATGTAGGGGACAGCAGGCTTTACAGGTGGAGGGATACGGAACTTCAGTGCCTTACTGCTGATCATTCTGCGTATGCTGAATGGCTTCGGAGCGGTCAGCATGGAGATCCTCCTGCAAAAAGCATTATTACGAGAGCTATCGGGCCTAATGCAGCCACAATCGTTGATATCGGATATGAAAAACAGAAAAAGGATGACCTGTATATTCTGTGCAGTGACGGGCTGACGGATATGCTGAGCGATGATTATATCGCGGAAATACTAAGATCAGAAAAAGATGTTGATAACATCGCAAATACATTGATGCATGCTGCAAATGATGCTGGCGGAAAAGATAATATCAGTGTAGTTGTTTCTAAGGTAAAAGATTAATAATTTGGATTTATTTATATTTTGATTTTATAATGTATTGCCACGGGTGAATCAGGCTCAACCCTTCTTCCCAGACCAATAATTCCTTCCCCAAGCAATGTTGTTTCGTCCCTTAAAAGATCCACTTCTTTCTTACCCTGAATAACAACAAACGTACCATTTGAACTCTGGTCAATAAGGACAAATTTGCCCCGCCGGTATTCGATCCTCGCGTGTGAACGGGAGACCGGGCCGTCATTTACAACAATATCATTATGGACCTGGCGGCCGAGGGTCGCGGCTGGTTTTTCCTGGTTAACATTAATGGTTGAATTTCCCAGTGACAATTCCATTGAGCTGTCCGTGGCCAGGGCATTAAAAGAGGTCGTAGAAGCATCGAACATGACGGTAAGTTCCTGCTCTTCCCAAATGATCTCATATATTTTTATTTCACCGCTTTTCCCTTTGATATTTGTTTTATCTATCCAATGGGCTGCATTTTGTAAATTTTCTGAAAGCTGATTAACTGTTTCTTCGGTAGTGATGATCTGGCGCTGTTTTGCAAAAGCTACCATACGGGCGGCAACGTTTACAGCGTCTCCAAATACATCCCCTGAGTCTAAAATGACCGGGCCGTACTGTATCCCTGCGTAAATATTCGGAGGTACAAAATCAGGCCGGTCTTTAACAGTCGTCTGCTCAAGTTCCTGATGCATTTCCATCGCTGCATCAACCGCATTATCAGCAGAAGGAAAGGTACACATGATTTCATCGCCAATCGTCTTAATCACTGTGCCATTGTGCTTACCGGTGATGTCGACCATAACAGAGATACATCTGTCTATAAGCTTTTTTGCCGCCTCATTTCCAAGCGTTTCATAGATTTGCGTGCTTTTAGCGATATCAGCAAATAATATTGCGAGTGAAGCAGTTTCTTTAGCCATGTCATCCTTTAGTCTGTTTATTATAAAATAACTTTAATATGATAGATAAGAGTCAGGCCTGTGTCAATGGAAAAATTCGTTTAATCTAACATTAAAAACCTGGCCCTCTGGGTGGGCCAGGACCTTTGTTTAGTTCATTTTTTCCTGATAACAGTTTGTTCTAAGAGTCAATTTTTTCTTTGACACACAAAATAGTTTCCCTTATGTTGACGAATATCTATATGTATTTCAAATTTGACCATGATGAAGACATCCAGGATGTTAACTAGAGTGTGGACTTGATGAAAAACTTTGTTAAAAACGGTTTTATCGTCGTATTTTTATTTCTGCTGTATGCTTTTCCTGCATCAGGCGCCAACGGAGAAAAAAAGCCTGGTGCAAACCATCTGAAAGGAGGACAAAAGGCTGATATTATACTGGTGCTTGATAATTCAGGAAGCATGAAAAAGAATGACCCTGATTTTTTAACACGGGACGTTGTTACGAATTTTTTATCTGATTTTGGAGATAAAGCCCGTTTTGGAATGGTTATTTTTGATAAAGAGGCGGTTCTGGCTGAACCGCTAGCCGAATTGACCGATTTTGAAACAAAAACAAGATTCATGACGAGTATGGAAAAGGTTGATTACAGTGGTCAATATACCAACACACCGGATGGAATAGAGAGGGCAATTTATGAACTAAAGGTCAACGGTCATCCAGACGCCTTAAAATTCATTATTTTTCTTACAGACGGGATTGTCATAACAGAAGACAAGGCCAAGGACCAGGAAAGAGAAACATGGCTGAAAGAGGTTTTGACTGAAGAATGCCGTAAAATCGGTATTAGAATCTTCGGGATAGCATTTACTGAAAAGGCTGATTTCAGCCTAATCCAGACCTTGGCTGTCAAGACAAACGGTGATTATTTCAGGGCATACAAAGTCGAAGATATTCAGACTGTTTTTAATAAAATAATGACGGTTATCACCTCTTCCGCTGAAAAAGCTAAACAGGAGGCAAAAACAGAGATGTCTGAAAAACAGGAAGCTGAAGAGGGGAAAGGGCCTCAAGATAAAGGCACCTCTTTTGTTTTTTTGTTTGGGTTTGTTATTATTATTGTTCTGCTGGCGATTGTTGTGTTTGTCTTATTAAGAAATTCATCAATATTAAAAATAGGGAAGTTATCAGGTTTTGGCGGGAGAGCATCGCGTGAGATGTTATCTGGCCCGCGGGCTGAACTTAAGGATGTACGGTCTCTTGTTTCAAGCGATAATATCATTCTTGGTAAACCCATCATGAAAATCGGAAGAGCGGAAAACAACGATATTGTGATTCCTGTAAAGACGGTTTCAGGTTCTCACGCAATTATTGAATATAAAAAAGGCCTTTTTTATCTTGAGGACCTGAACAGCTCCAACAAAACTTTTTTAAACGGGCAAGAGATCAAGCCAGGTATCCCCAATCTGCTGAAGAACAATGATTTAATAGAATTTCATACCTGCAAGTTTACTTTTATACTATCCCAGGCAGCTGTGGCGGATGAGACAATCATGGACTTTGGGGCTCAAGATGCCACGGAGGAAACCATGACCACGGTTGATTTTAATGCTGAGACAACCGTAAAAATGAGAGTGGATGACAGTCAGGC
This sequence comes from Desulfobacterales bacterium, assembly GCA_028277765.1. Taxonomy (GTDB): domain Bacteria; phylum Desulfobacterota; class Desulfobacteria; order Desulfobacterales; family SURF-7; genus JANQFQ01. The sequence goes on along the minus strand of JANQFQ010000105.1, from coordinate 7,526 downwards.
CATGCCCCAGGCGATGTTAGTGGATGTGAAGAATGCTACATCCCAAAAGACGATAATGCTAGAAAAGATAATTACAAGGGTAGGGAGAGGGCCGAGCAATGATGTTGTCATTGCCAAGGATTCTGTATCAGGTTCACACGCGTTTATTGAATACAAAGATGGATTTTTCTATATTGAAGATCAGAGAAGTTCCAATAAGACATTTTTAAATGATGAAGAATTACCTCCCTATGAATCGCAGAAATTAAAAAGCGGTGATGAAATATCATTCCACATTTATCCTTTTATGTTTCTCCTGGAAGATCAGTTTCCTACTGGTGATACCAGTGAATGGAGCTAGTCGTTGTAAAAATTAAAGTGTGATGTTACAAATCATGTTAAGCTTGAATTAAAGTAGAGTATACCAAGCATAATAAAAATCCGAAATCCGAAGCACGAAATCCGAAACAAATTCAAAATCTAAATGTTCAAATGATCAAAACCTTATACGCCTAAAATTTTCGAATCAAATTGCCTTTTGTTTTGGAATTTGAATTTTGGTCATTTGATATTGTTTCGGATTTCGTGCTTCGGATTTCGGATTTTTACCAACTAAAGTCCCACTTCCCCTGACGTGTCGGTTTTTGCAATGATGTTTTAAGCTGTTGTAGAAAAAGTTTCCTCGGTATTTCTTTTGCGCCCATGCTTTTTAAGTGTTCGGTGGTAACCTGGCAATCAATTATATCAAATGAATGTTCCTTAAGGTATTCAACCAGGGCTGCAAAGGCGACCTTGGAAGCGTTGCTGACACGTGTAAACATGGATTCGCCGAAAAAACATCTGCCGAGTGACACACCGTAAAGGCCACCAGCGAGTTCTTCATCATGCCATGCTTCTACAGAATGTGCGAAGCCTGATTTGTGAAGGTTCGTGTACGCGGTTATCATATCATTCATAATCCAAGTGGGTTCATGGTTCTGGATACGAATCTGTGCGCATTCATTAATTACCTGTTCAAAGGCTTTGTCCATTGTTATACGGAATATTGATTTTTTAATGGTTTTTTTTAGACTGCTTGAGACGTTTAGTTCTTCAGGATACAATACCAGCCGGGGATCCGGTGACCACCACAGAACCGGTTCACCTTCTGAGAACCAAGGGAAAATACCCATGCTGTAAGCGAGTAGAAGCCGTTTTTGACTAAGATTGCCGCCCATAGCCAGCAGGCCGTCTTCCCTGGCAAGATCAGGGGAGGGGAATTCATTTTTGTCGGATATGATAAACAGTGACATCTTCGGTCAAGTCAGGGAACAGGCCGGTCAAATAGATTTCATGTTTTTGGCCTGTAATCAAAGGTGAGGTTGTCATTTTTCAGACCGATAGAAACCTCACCGCCTTTTTCGAGCTGACCGAAAAGAAGCTGGTCGGACAGGATATCTTTAATCTCAGCCTGAATAAGCCTGTTGAGAGGCCTGGCGCCGAAGCGTTGGTCATGCCCATTTTTCGCGAGCCATGTCCGTGCTTCAGGGGAGAGTTCAAGATCGACCTTTTTGGGTGTCAGCTGCTGTTTCAGTTCTTTTATAAACTTGTCAACAACTTTTTCCATGATTTCCACGGTCAGGGCATTGAAAGTGATGATTGAATCAAGCCGGTTTCTAAATTCAGGGCTGAAAAACCTTTCAATCGCCTTTTTCCCCTTGCCTTCAGGGTCATACTCGGTGCTGCCGAAGCCGATCGATTGAGAACTCATTTCCCTGGCACCGGCATTTGACGTCATAATCACAATTACATTTCTAAAATCGGCTTTTTTTCCGTTATTGTCAGTAAGATTCGCGTGGTCCATTACCTGCAGCAGAATGTTAAAAAGGTCTATATGGGCTTTTTCAATTTCATCCAGAAGAAGGACACTATGTGGGTTTTTCCGTATGCCGTCCGTTAACAGGCCTCCCTGGTCAAAACCGATATAACCTGGTGGCGCGCCTATAAGACGGGCAACAGCATGTTTTTCCATGTATTCGCTCATGTCAAAACGCATGAACTCGATTCCAAGCACATTCGCGATTTGCCTGGACACCTCGGTTTTTCCAACACCTGTTGGTCCTGTAAATAAAAAAGAACCCACAGGCTTGTCAGGAGTCCCTAAGCCGGCCCTGGAGCGTTTTATTGAGGTTACAAGAGACTTTATAGCGGTATCCTGGCCAAAGACGGTTTCTTTTAATCGATCTTCAAGTGTTTCCAACCGTGACTTGTCATTTAACGAAACACTTTCCGTGGGAATTTTTGCCATTTTGGCCACAATTTTTTCAATGTCAGATGGATGTACCTTTTTTCTGCGTGAAGGGGCTGATATCCTGATGAATGCACCGACCTCGTCAATAACATCTATTGCCTTGTCCGGGAGGAACCGGTCATTGAGATACTTTGTTGACAGCTCAACCGCTGATTTCAACGCTGTATCCGTGTAAATGATACCATGATGTTCCTCGTACCGGGATTTCAGGCCTTTAAGTATCTGCACTGCTTCTGAAGCAGGCGGTTCAGAGATTTCAATTTTTTCAAAACGTCGTGAAAGGGCGCGGTCTTTTTCAAAATGATTATTATATTCTTCGTAGATGGTTGCGCCCATGCACTTTATGTCTCCGGAAGCAAGAACCGGTTTAAGAATATTTGAAGCGTCCATGGTACCACTGCTGGTGGCACCCGCGCCAACTATTGTGTGGATTTCATCAATAAAAAGAATCGTGTTTTTTTTCCTTTTAAGCGCAGCAAGAACTTTCTTAAAACGCTGTTCAAAGTCACCCCTGAATTTTGTGCCAGCCAGAAGCGAACCAAGATCGAGAGAGAAAATACGTGCGTCCTTAAGAATATCAGGGACCGAACCATCAGAAATCATCTGGGCAAGGCCCTCTGCCATGGCCGTTTTTCCCACGCCTGGATCACCGACAAAAACAGGGTTGTTCTTACGTCTTCGGCAAAGTACCTGGATGGTACGCTCCAGTTCAAGTTTCCGGCCGATAAGGGGATCCAGTTTCCCCGTAGCTGCCTGTTTTACGAGGTCAATTGTAAAGACTTCAAGGGGATTAACTTTCTTTTTTTTCGGTTCTTTTTTTATTTTTGTTAAGCCTGGAACATCTTCCAGGAAAGGATCGGTATTTATTTCATGAGAAATGTACTGCAGTACATCCAGGCGGGTAATTCCTTCTAAGGTCAGAAAATAGACAGCGTGTGATTCTTTTTCCTGGAAGATAGAGGCGAGTATGTCACCGATCGTTACTTCATTTTTCTCAGCGCTCCTGGCGTGGCTGACTGCCCTCTGTATGACACGCTGAAAACCGATGGTCTGCTGGATAACATATTCATCTCCTCCTGGAATACTATCAAGGTTTTCCGTTAGAAATTGATCCAGGTTTTTTTTCAGGTTTTCAACATTTCCCCCACAATTCGCGATGATTTCAATGCCAAGCCTGTCACGCGTTATCGCATAAAGGATATGCTCTACGCTAACATATTCATGGCGTCTTTTTTTTGCTTCTCTTACGGCAAGTCCCAATGCTGCGCTTAATTCTTTACTGATCATATGTTTAATCCTTTTCTAACGTACACTTTAAAGGAAAACCATTCTCTTCTGAGAGGTGCTTTACCATATCTACTTTAGTTTCTGCTATTTCAAGGGGATATACCCCGCAAGTCCCGATGCCATTGTTGTGGACAGCCAGCATGATTTGTATAGCTTCCTCAGCGGTTTTTTTAAAGACATATACAAGTATGTCAATGACAAACTCCATAGTGGTATAGTCATCATTATGAAGAAGCACTTTGTACATGGGAGGCTCATCAACATCATTATCTGTTCTGGTCGATATTTTCTCCCTTGTATCTGTCCGATCAGAACCCATATCTATACTATACCAAATTTGTTTTGTATATTATATATTTAAGATAAGATTTGTTAGGAAAAAAATCAAGTATGAAATTGCTGGTCAGGGCTGAAGGGCTTGAAATCAGAGACTTTTATTTATATTGAAGGCAATGTATAACCCGTATTTTTAAAACAGTTCGGGTCATCTAAAAAAAATATGCTGGTAACTATGTTCCACAGCATTTTTTAAATTTCTTCCCACTTCCACAGGGGCAGGGCGCATTTCTGCCCACCTTTTTTCCTTTCCGTGTTACCGGCTTTTTGGGCGCTTCACTTTCTCCTCGAGACATGATCATTTCCTGCTCTTTGGGTTTTCTAAGTTCCTCTATGTTTTCAGGCTCAGCGATCTGTATCCTTAACAGTATCTTCACAGTCTCTTCCTTGATTCTCCAAATCATGTCCTGAAACATTTCAAAGCCTTCTTTTTTATATAAAATTAAGGGGTTTTGCTGGGCGTATCCCCTGAGTCCTATTCCTTCTTTGAGGTGGTCCATGGACAGAAGATGGTCTTTCCAGAGGTTGTCAACGGTTTCAAGCATGAAACCCCGTTCGATCTGTCTCATAATCTCCTCACCAATTTGAGCCTCTTTTTCTTTATATTTTTCCAAAGCTGAATCAAATATAAGCTTGGCAAGGCCTTCTGCTGTAAGCCCATCAAGGATTTCTTCATTTGTCTCAATACGCATGTTGAACTGCTGAAAAACAGAGTCGTTAAGCCCCTTAATATCCCATTCATCAGACGGGATATTTCTGTCAGCAAAGTTGAAAGCAATATCCTCTGCTTTTTCTTCAATAATACTTGTAATAACAGGGTAAAGGCTTTCTCCGCTTAAGGCTTCCCGGCGCTGACGATAGATAACCTCTCTCTGCTGGTTCATTACATCGTCATATTCGAGTATATGTTTCCGGATATCAAAATTGTGTGCTTCAACCTTTTGCTGGGCGTTTTCAATGGCGCGGCTAATCCATTTATGCTCAATCGGTTCACCTTCCTCCATGCCGAGGGTTTCCATAACCCCTGTTATGCGGTCACCGCCAAAAATTCTTAACAGCTCATCTTCCAGGGAGAGATAAAATCTTGAAGAGCCGGGATCTCCTTGTCTTCCTGACCGTCCCCTGAGCTGGTTATCAATGCGCCGGCTTTCATGTCTTTCTGTTCCGAGTATGTGCAGCCCCCCCCGGTCTGTTACGCCCTCTCCCAGCACGATATCTGTACCCCTACCGGCCATGTTGGTAGAAATGGTCACTGATCCTTTCTGTCCGGCCATGGTAATAATTTCCGCTTCTTTACTGTGGTTTTTCGCGTTCAGAACAGTATGCTTGATGCCCCGCTTCTTAAGCTTTTTGCTGAGATTTTCAGACACGTCGATTGATATAGTACCAACCAGAACCGGCTGTCCTTTTTTATGCAACTCAACGATTTCATCCATGGCTGCTTCAAATTTTTCTTTCCTGGTTTTATAAATGACATCCGGATAGTCGATTCTGATCATCGGTTCATTTGTAGGGACAACAAGTACATCAAGATCATAGATTTTTTTAAATTCCGCTGCTTCAGTATCTGCTGTACCGGTCATGCCAGCAAGCTTATTATACATTCTAAAATAGTTCTGAAAGGTGATGGTGGCGAGTGTCTGGTTTTCATTTTCGATTTTAACGCTTTCCTTTGCTTCAAGGGCCTGGTGCAGTCCCTCACTGTAACGGCGTCCCGGCATCAAGCGGCCAGTAAACTCATCAACGATGATTACTTCACCGTCTTTTACAATATAGTCAACGTCGCGTTTAAAGAGCGTGTGTGCTTTCAGTGCCTGGTTGGTATGATGCAGAAGTTCTATGCATTTTGGATCATAAAGATTGTCAACCTGCAGTTTTTTTTCAGCTTTTGCCACACCTTCATCAGTAAGGGTCGCGGATTTTGCTTTTTCATCAATGTTAAAATCCTGATCCTTTACCAAGCTTGGTATGATATTGTTTACCTGGTAGTAAAGACTAGTGGATTTTTCAGCTGGACCGGAAATGATTAGTGGGGTTCTTGCTTCATCGATGAGAATGCTGTCAACCTCGTCAACAATCGCGAAATTCAGTTCCCCCTGGACAATCTGTTCCCTGTGAAACTTCATATTGTCTCTCAGGTAGTCAAAGCCAAATTCATTATTCGTACCAAAAGTGATATCAGCATCATAGGCCTCTTTCCGTTCGTTATCGTCAAGACCGTGGACAATGACGCCAACGGAGAGGCCGAGGAATTTATAGATCTGGCCCATCCATTCAGAATCACGTTTTGCCAGATAATCGTTGACGGTGATAATATGGACGCCTTTACCGGTAAGAGAGTTCAAGTAAGCCGGAAGGGTGGCGACTAATGTTTTTCCTTCGCCGGTTTTCATCTCAGCGATTTTTCCCTGATGCAGGGCAATGCCTCCTATTAACTGGACGTCAAAGTGACGCATCTCAAGTGTCCTCATGGACGCTTCCCTGACGGTCGCAAAGGCTTCTGGAAGGATGTCATTTAGGGTCTCGCCATCTTCAAGACGTTTTCTAAATAGACTGGTCTGCTTTTTCAGCTCATCATCCCGCATGGACTGGATGGACGGTTCAAAGGCATTGATCTGTTCGACAAGAGGCTGAATTTTTTTCAAGTCTCTTTCGTTTTTACTTCCGAATATTTTGGTCAGTAGTTCTAAAACCATTTAAGGTCTTCCTTTTAATAAATACAACACAACAGTGGCGGGATATATCCACCTGCTTCCAATTAAATATAAAAATTGATAGACACAAGGATATGCTGACAAGAATAAGAAAGGAACAATATCGTCTGCAGCTTAATTGATGATATATTTTTCCGGATTAACCGCGACGCCGTTTATACGGACATCATAATGAAGATGGGGGCCGGTACTCCGTCCGGTATTACCAATTTTCGCAATTACATCCCCTCTTTTCACCTTATCACCCCGTTTTACTAAGGCCATTAACAAATGGGCGTATCTTGTAACCATCCCGTGGCCGTGATCAATAACAACTGTTTTTCCCAGCAGCCCCTTTTTGCCGACAAAAGATACAGTGCCGTCAGCTGTTGCGATGATGGGGGTACCGGGTCTGTTGGCAATATCCAAGCCCTTATGGAATTCCCGGCGCCCTGTAAATGGGGATTGACGGTATCCAAACCGGGATGTTATCCATCCTTTAGCCGGACATATTGCAGGTGTTGCTGCCAGAAGGTTTCGCTGTGCTTCCAGCTGTTTAAGAAGCGACTTGAAGTCCTCTTCCTGCTTGTAGGCTGCCAAATTAAGATCAACAACCTGTTCATGCATTTCCCTGATCAGACTGTTATGCTTTTCTTTTAGAGAAATTTTTGCGTCCAGGTCTTCAGGTATGGTTCCGCCGACCCCGAACACGCCATCCATATTATTATTGTTCTCAATATTGGCGATAATTCTTATTTTTCTTTCAAAATTATTCAATTCCACGAGCTGGGCTTTTAGGGTATTAATTTCTTTAGCATACTGTTGGATCTGGTTTCTCTGGGATTTTATTGCCCTGTTCTGGTTGGTGGTCATGTCTTCACGCCACCCGATGCTGTAGTTGACCCGGTAATAGTCTACGCCATGGCAGGCTCTTTTAAGTC
>JANQFQ010000101.1 GCA_028277765.1 Desulfobacterales bacterium | reverse complement strand
GCTCGATGTGTTCCCGCTTCAGGGCCAGGTCGAAAAATTTGAGCACCGTGGGGCGCAGGGCGGAGTGGGCCATCTGCATGCCGCCCAGTTGGGACGGCGAGAATTTTAACCGGAGGAATACATTGAGTATTTCGAGGATTTAAATTTTCGCATAACGCCGTAATCGGGCCAAAAGACAATTTTTAGAGGTGGCTTATATTCTACAAGTTTATGCTAATACTTTCAAAAATGAAGAGACTATGATACTTTATAAAAATCAGTTGTAATACAGTCATAAATACAGCCTCTTTTTTATAGTTGTCGTGGGACTGGTTATGTCGGAACTGAAATTAATAGTAGCAAGTTATTTTGAAGATCTGGGGCACTGGATTTACCGGCATAAAATTATAACCCTGATCATTACGTTTTCCATTGTCGGCGTCCTGACCTGGCAGATGATAACACATCTCACGATTGACACATCATCCGAGGCTATGCTCCATGATGATGATCCGCACAAGATCGTTTACAATAATTTCAAATCCCAGTTCGGCAACTCAGACATCATCTACATTACAATAAAACCGCCCGACATTTTTCATCCGTCCTTTTTGATAAAATTAAAATCCTTTCATGAGGATCTTGAAAATGAGGTGCCTTATGTACGAGAAATAACCAGCCTTATTAACGCCCGGAACACTTACGGAGACGGAGATACCCTTTATGTAGACGACCTTCTTCAAGGCTGGCCTGAAAAGGGCACTGATCTTGCCGTGATTAAAAAGTTGGCACTTAACAACCTGGTCTATAAAAACAATATCCTTTCTGATGATGGTCGGATGACAGCTCTGGTGATTGAATGTGAAGCTTTCATTGGCACTGAAGATGATGAGAAAGTGTTAAACGGTTTTGAAGAAAATGCGCCTGATGAAGAAAAGCATGAAAAAACGTCTTCTCTCTCAGCAAAAGAGAACAAAATGGTTGTTGAAGCAATGGAAACAGTTATATCCCGCTACAAAAGTCCGGAATTTTCCATCGCATATACGGGCGGGCCGGTGATTGCCACGATATATAACCGCACTACAGGAGAAGATACCGGACAGCTCGCCCTTCTGGCCAATATCATCGTGATTGTTTTTCTGACAATGCTTTTTCGTAGAATCTCCGGTGTGTTTTTACCTGTGATAATTGTCACTTCATCCCTTTTTTCTACCATGGGTATTATGGCCTTTCTTGACTATTCCATCACGCTGTTCAGTGTGGTTATCCCAAGCTTTCTTGTGGCTGTAGGCATTGCGGATTCGGTTCATATCCTTGCTATTTTCTACCGTCATTTTCAACAGGGTGCCGGCAAAGAAGAGGCCATTACCTATGCGCTGGGACATTCAGGCACTGCTGTATTAATGACCAGCCTTACCACCGCGGCCGGCCTCCTTTCCTTCTCTTTTTCAGAACTCTCCGCCCTGGCGGAACTGGGAAAAATTGCCGCCATTGGTGTTATCCTGGCGTTTATTTATACAATGGTTATGCTTCCCGCTCTTGTTGCCCTGATCCCGATAAAACAAAAACAGGCGACACAAAAACGTAAAGGCCTGGAACTGATGGACCGCCTGCTTCAATTCTGTACTGATTTTTCAACAACCCATTACAAAAAAATCATAGTTGTCAGTTTTGTGATGTTCATCATTTTTCTTTTTGGTTTATCCAAACTCAGCATTTCACACCACACGTTGACCTATTTTCGTGATTACATGCAGGTCAAACATGATGTTCTCTTGATTGAAAAAGTATTCAAAGGGTCATTAGTGATTGAAGCGGTTGCGGACACTAAAAAGGAAAACGGCATCTATAACCCAAGCATATTGAATCGCATTGATAATATTCCGAAAATATTAGCAAATAACGGCAAGGCACATCCGCTGGTGGGCAAAATTTTTTCCATAAATGACATTCTGAAGGAAACCCATCAGGCGTTGCATGGAAACGACCCGTCTTTTTATAAAATTCCCCAGGATTATAAAACAATTGCTCAGGAATTATTTTTGTTTGAAAACAGCGGGTCAGATGACCTGGAAAGGGTGGTGGACAGCCAGTTCAGTAAAACTCGGATTTCCATCAAGATCCCCTGGGTAGACATTGTGGAAATCGACGCGTTTGTCACTGAGCTGAACCAGAAACTAGGCCGATCCTTTCAGAACATCGCGGAAATAACCATAACCGGGATGTCGGCACTGATGGGGAGGACTATTTCCGCGGCAATGCACAGTATGGCAAAAAGTTATATCATCGCCTTTGTCGTCATTACACTGATGATGCTGGTTTTGGTGGGAAATTTTAAATTCGGCCTGCTCAGCATGATTCCCAATCTTCTTCCAATTATGATTTCCATGGGATTAATGGGGCTTATTGGCATTCCCCTGGATATGACAGCCCTGATGATCGGTAGTATTGCCATGGGTCTTGTTGTAGATGATACCATGCATTTCATGTACAACTATGAGAAATATTACAGTTCCACTGGAAACTCCTATAAAGCAGTACAGGAAACACTGCTGGGAACCGGTCGCGCTATTCTTATTACATCGCTTGTGCTCAGTGCTAATTTTTTCTCCTTGATGACCGCCACTTTAAAGAACTCGGTCACCTTTGGTTTTTTCACAGGCCTGGTTATTCTTATCGCCGTGGTTGCGGATTTTATACTTGCGCCAGCCCTGATGGTGTATTTCAGCGATTGAAAAATGGGGCTGGATGTGATTTTGTATTAATAGGGATTCGGCTTAGCATAAAACAACGTTCCAAAAAAACAGTTGTATCCACGGGGGACAGTTTCTGTTACCTCGTCCACACCTATATCTACTGATGACCCGATAATACGATTATCTCCGTCAATGTCTGTTTCAGGAAGCGAGCCATTATCAATACCTGCATTAACACAAGGTGAATCAGAATCTATATGAACATCACCGTTATCCACATCAAGAAACATGGGATTAGAATCGATGTTGCCGCCTTTGTTGGTAAAACTTTTTTCCCAGGGTATACTGCCATCGGACCATCCTTCAATATCACAATACTCATACTTCGGTGTGGAAGAAATATTATAGACCTCTTTTCCGGAAATATCAGCTATGTTGCCCCACAAAATACAATTGGTAAACTTTGGAGAGGATTCATAGTTATATATCCCTCCACCATAACCTTTGCTCGCTGTATTCTTACTGAACGTACAGTTAGTAAGGATTGAAGGAGAATCATAGTTATACATCCCACCGCCATAGTCGGCTGTATTGTCAATGAACGCGCAGTTGGCAAGCGTTGGAGAGGAAGAACTATTATATATCCCACTGCCGCTATTACCTGCATTATTTTCAAAGAACGTACAGTTGCTCAGTGCTGGAGAAGAGCTATTATAATTATACATTCCACCGCCATCGACTGTTGCTGCATTCTTTTTGAAAGTACAGTTAGCAAGCGTTGGAGAAGAAGACTCATTATACATTCCCCCACCCCTACAATGGAGGAAATACATGACGCTCATGTTTTCACCTTTCATGATCAATCTATCCAAAAAAGGAGACGAAAAATTATTATCACCATCGCCATCAAGATAATATAAATCACTTACACTCTCTAACGGAAAATTATTATATTTCATACCATCAAGAGAATAAATGCTGCCAAGACGATACAGGTCACTTCCCTCCGTGACACCTTTTGTAACGGCCAGTCTATCCAGACTAGAGACTCCATTGAGGTGATAATACAAATCACCGCCATCCGCACTTCCGCCTGTGATGATAAACCCGTCCAGAACAGCCGTATCATCCAGGGCCAGTGTTTCTGGATGGTAAAACACATGGTAGCTGTTATCAAAATTATCGTCAGCAACACCGATATCACCACTCAGAATAGTTTCGTTTGCTGAAAAATCACGGTCATCAAGATCAAAACTAGCAGGATCTTCGCCTCCGGCAAAACCGCCATAGATCGCCAAATTGTTTTTCATTTGAAATGATATATCGCGGTTGGTTGCATCTGTTGGGTAATATGTACCGGCAGCCACCCAGATCGAATCACCAGGAACTCCCGCAAACAGCAACGCGTCCTGAAGCTCCTTAAAGGCATCCCCCCAGCTTAAACCGCTGTTGCTGCCTGCAGCATCACCATCCACATAAATGACCGTTGACGAAGGGAGGCTGGCACTATCATTCGGATCAGATCCGCGTATGATTTCTGCACCATCTGATAACCCATCATCATCCGAATCAGGATCGTTGGGGTCGGTGCCGTTCTGGTACTCTGCCAAGTTGGTCAGGAAATCGTTATCGTTATCACTATCCGTATCTTTCGCCTTATAATCATCTTCCCAGTAATCCGGCATGCCATCATCATCTGTGTCCAGATACTCGTCCACTCCTATGTCCACTATGTCATCAACAATCCGGTCTTCACCGTCCATATCAGTGGCGCCACTATCAACCACACTGTTATCGCCCATATCAATACACGGTGAGTTATACATTAAATGCAGATCACCGTTATTTGCATCAAAAAATTTTGGGTCAACATCCTTATTATCACCGCCATCAGCCCCAAGGGACATGTCCCAGGAACCACCGCTGCCGCCACTGCCTTGAATATTGCAATAGGAAAACATCGACGTGGAATCAGTAAAGTTGCGGACCTCTTTTCCTACATCAGCGTTATTACCCCACAGAATGCAGTTAGTAAGGATTGGGGAGGAAGAATAATTATTCGCCATCCCGCCACCATTGTTGGTTGCTGTGTTTCCGGTGAACGTGCAGTTGGACAGGATTGGCTGGGAGCCAGTATTACTCATCCCACCGCCGCTATCATCAGCCGAATTGTTGCTGAAGCTGCAATTGGTCATTGTTGGAGAGGAGGAACTATTAAACATCCCGCCACCATACTTTTCTGCCGAGTTATTGATGAAACTACAGTTGGTCAATATTGGAGGGGGACTATTATAATAAAAATTTTTATAATTGTATATCCCGCCGCCATAATCTTTTGCTGAATTATCGATGAAAGTACAGTTGGCCAATGTTGGAGAGGCGTTAATATTATACATCCCGCCACCATCTTTTGCCGAATTACCACTGAAAATGCAGTTGACCAGGGTTGGAGAGGAATTCTCATAATTCAATATCCCGCCACCGTGGTCTTTTGCCGAGTTATTGATAAAACTACAGTTGGCCAATGTTGGAGAGGCGTTAATATTATACATCCCGCCACCGTGATAGTGGGGATAATCGGGCCCCGCGTTTCCACCTGTAATCGTAACTCCGTCCAGAACAGCCGTGTCATTCAGGGCCAATGTTTTTGGATGGTAAAACACATGGTAGCTGTTATCAGAATTATCGCCAGCAACACCGATATCGCCACTCAGAATAGTCTCATTTGCTGAAATATCACGATCCTCCAGTGTGGTCTCCGTTCCGGCGAATCCTCCATAGATCGAGACTTCGTTTTTAAGAGAAAAGTGTTTTTCCCGGTCAGTGCTTCCGCCATTGGGATATTGGGTGGGATAATATGTCCCTGTTGCCATCCAAATCGAGTCACCAGAAACTCCGGCAAACATCAACGCGTCTTGAAGATTATTAAAGGCGTCTCCCCAGCTTAATCCATTGTTGCTGCCCGCAGCGTTGTCATCCACATAAATAACTATTGACGAAGGAATATCAGCACTATTATTCGGGTCAGATCCGCGTATGATTTCTATACCATCTAATAATCCATCACCATCTGTATCCTCATTATTGGGATCGGTGCTGTTCTGATACTCTGCCAGGTTGATCAGAAAATCATCATCTTCTTCATCGCCTGCATTATCTACAAGCGGGCTGAGGCTGTTAAGGACTTCCCAGCCATCCGGCATTCCATCGTCATCGGTGTCCGGATCGTTGGGGTTAGTACCATTCTGATATTCTTCAAGGTTAATAAGGCCATCGTTGTCTCCATCATTGTCTGCATCTGTTGCTCCATAAGCATTTTCCCAATAGTCCGGCATCCCATCAGCATCTGTGTCCAGATACTCGTCAGCCCCCATGTCCACTGCGCCATCAATAATCCGGTTTTCGTTGTCTATGTCAGTGGCTCCAATGTCAACCACACTGCTATCACCATTATTAATACAAGATGAGTTATACATTAAATGTAGATCACCGTTACTTGCATCAGCAAATTTCGGATCAAAATCCTTATTATAACCACCATCTATCCCAAAGGTCGTGTCCCAAGAGACACTGCCACCGCTTCCTTGAATATTGCAATGGAAAAATTTCGGAGAAGAAAGATTATTATAGACTTCATTTCCGGAACTAGAAGCGTCATTACCCCACAGAATGCAGTTGATCAGGTTAGGCAATGAAGAAAAATGATTATACATCCCGCCGCCAAACAAGGCCTTGTTTCCGCTTAACGTACAGTTAAAAAGATCTGGCGAAGAGGAACTATTAGAAAGCCCACCACCGAATTTTGCCGAATTATCACTGAAAGTACAGTTGACCAGGGTTAGAGAGGAGGCGATATTATATATCCCGCCGCCATTGTCTATTACCGAATTTTTGCTGAAGATACAGTTGGTAAGCGTTAGAGAAGATCCTTTATTATACATCCCACCGCCATCATCATGGGGGGCTGCCCCATCCGCGTTTCCACCTGTAATCGTAAACCCATCGAGGACAGCCTCATCCAGGGCCAATGTATCAGGGTGATAAAACACATGATAACTATTATCAGAATTGTCACCAGCAACACCAATATCTCCACTTAGAATAGTCTTATTTGATGAAATATCTCGATCCTCCAGCGTGGTCTCTGTTCCGACAAAACCACCGTAGATCGCCATATCCTTTTTCATCTGAAAGGATATATAACGGTCGGTTGTATCTGTCGGATAATAGGTCCCTGCTGCCACCCAGATCTGATCTCCTGGCACGACAGCGACACTTAAAGCATCCCGAAGGTCGTTAAAAGCATTGGGCCAATTTGAACCATTACTACCCCCGGCAGCAGCATCCACATATATGACAATCGGGGAAGACGGAATCTTGCTGGCATCATTCGGGTCTGAATCATGTAGTCTCTCAGCGCCATCTGTATATCCGTCATCATCTGTATCCGGATCATTGGGATCGGTGCTGTTCTGATACTCTGCCAGATTTGTCAAAAAATCACTGTCTGCATCACCGGCTGCGCCATCTACAAGCGGACTAAGGTTATTATCAACTTCCCAACCATCCGGCATTCCATCATCATCGGTGTCCGGATTGTTGGGGTCAGTACCATGCTGGTACTCTTCAAGGTTAGCAAGACCATCGTTGTCTTCATCATTGCCTGCATCCGTTGCTCCATAAGCATTTTCCCAGTAGTCCGGCATCCCATCAGCATCTGTGTCCAGATACTCGTCCACCCCCATGTCCACTGTTCCATTAATAATCCGGTCTTCGCCATCCATGTCAGCAGCTCCACTGTCAATCACACTATTGTCACCACTGTTAATGCATTCAGAAGCCGGGCGCAAATGCAAATCGCCTTTGTCATCAACCCCTATTGTACCAGGATTTCTGAAAAATAAAGGATTAGAATCGATATTATTACCGCCATCAATCCCAAGGGATGTGTTCCAAGAGGTACTGCCGCCGCTTCCTTTAATATCACAATAGAAAAATGTCGGTATGGCATTCATAGCGTTACGAACCTCATTCCCATAATCAGAAGCGTTGTTGCCCCACAGGATACAGTTGGTCAGGATGGGTTCGGAAGAATTAAGATTAAATGTTCCCCCACCGTCGTCTCCTGCCGAATTGTTGATGAAGGTGCAGTTGGTCAGCACTGGGGAAGACATAACATTAAAAATCCCCCCACCGTCGTCTCCTGCCGAATTATTGATGAATGCGCAGTTGGTCAGCACTGGGGAAGACACATTATTAAAAATCCCCCCACCGTCATCTCCTGCCGAATTATTGATGAATGCGCAGTTGGTCAGCACTGGGAAAGACACATCACTAAAAATCCCCCCACCGTCGTCTCCTGCCGAATTATTGATGAATGCGCAGTTGTTTATCGTTTGTAAGGACTTTTTATTATACATCCCACCGCCTTTTTTATTATTAGGAGATGTCCCGTCCGCGTTTCCTCCTCTAATCGTAAATCCATCCAGAACAGCCGTGTTATCAAGAGCCAATATATAAGGATGATAGAATACATGATAAGTATTATCAGAATTGTCACCAGCAGCACCGATATCACCGCTCAAGATGGCTTTGTTTGCCGCAACATCACGATTTTCCAGCGTGGTTTCAGTTCCGACAAACCCACCGTAAACGGCGACCTCGTTTTTAAGAGAAAAGTGTTTTTCCCGGTCAGTGGCCCCGCCATTGGGATGTTGGGTTGGATAATACGTGCCGGCTGCCACCCAGATCTCATCACCGGATACAGCCGCGTTTAAAGCGTCCTGCAGGTCGGTATAGGCATCGGCCCAGGAGTTTCCAGTACCCGATCCTGTAGCACCTGCTTTTACATAAATAGTTTCCGCATAACTATGGCTAACGGTTGCGGTAACAAAAATAACCAACACCATCAAATCAACAAAACAACCTATTCTCTGCTGCTTCATTTCCCCCTCCACTTGCTTGCTATAAAATGCGTTCTAACCCGTCGCATGAGAGAAGGGTCACCCATTAAACCTTCAATATTTATTTGAATATTAATGAAAAAAATTTATTATTTTTATCAAAATTGGAGTTTTTAATCCTAAACTTTCCACTTGAATAATATTTGTACAACCTGTCAACCATGGGTTAATCATTTTGCTCAAAAATATTTTGCCGTTTTTTGACCGTATTTCTCAATCCCAAGCACAATCTTCTCAAACACCTCTTCAGGTGTAATGCTCTCTATCCGCCCTTCCTTTGTAACCCTTGTTATTCTGGAATTTTCCTCACCTGGGTCATTATACTTGTCAATGAGTAGATCATGGAATCTTGCATACGGCCCACACCGCCTGGGATTTGAATATCCATACAGACTGACCGTTGGGACATTCATGGCAACAGCCATGTGGAGCGGGCCGGTGTCTGGTGATACCACAATTTTTGAGCCAGACAGCTGAAGCAGTGTATGGCGAATCGGCCGTTCCAGTGCCAGGACAGGATCTGATTTGCATAGTTTTTGAACCTCTTCCGCCATCACCCTTTCCTGCGAACTTGGCCCCCCCAGAATCAACGGCTGAAGATTTAGTTTTTTATCAACCTCATCCATCACCCGTGCATAAGCGCCTGGGGGCCAGTCTTTTTTAGGGTTTGAAGACGCGATAACAAAAGCCGCGGCCGGACGACCCATGTTATTGAAAAAAGAGTCTCGCCATACCAGTTCCTCTTCCGTGAACCCGAAATCCCATTCTTGAGGATAATCTTCTATACCGAGGTAATCGAGGAATTCAAAAAACTGCGCCTGCACATGCTGGGGTTCATGGGAATCTATCTTCCTGTTTGTAAACAGCCAGTGCATCTCCCTGGATCTGTTATAATCAAAACCGAGTTTTACCCCCCCCTTAACAAACATCGATATGAGACTCGCTTTCATACTGACCTGGAGCATGAGAACCAGATCAAATGTTTCCCCCTTAAGATCTTTTGCAAGTTTTAACCAGGCATGGATACCTTTTTTACGGTCAAAGATAACATACCTGTCCACGGTTTTATTATTCTTAACCATATCGTACGGAAGCGGCTGAAGAATCCAGGTAATATGGGCGTCTGGATATCCTGTGCGCAACCCATTGATCAACCCAAGGGTATGGACCGTATCTCCCAGAGCTGACAAGCGGATTACACATATTTTTTTCGCAGGTATCTTCAACATATGGTGAAATTCTCATGTTCCCCTGTATGTGTCAAGCAGGATTACCTTGACACACTATCAGCAGACAAATATATAAACTTATTATATAAAAAAGATGCACCACGAAAAGCACGAAGAACACGAAGAAAATAATTTAATCACTTCGTGAGAAACAATGGTTAAAATTCTGAGGTAAAATAACATTAAAAACGAAAAATACAAGGCACCGCAAATAAAGATTTATCTTTTTGCCCAAAGAGCTGCAAATCAACTCTTCGTGCCCTTCGTGATCTTCGTGGTGATAAATAAGCATACTCATCCCTTTTTTAAAGAGGCCTTTTATGAAAGTTGATATCGCGACAGGAGAGCTTGTTGACAAGATAACCATCCTTTCCATCAAGCTGGAGAAAATCAAAGATAAAGAGAAGCTGAATAATATCCAGAAGGAATACGATATTCTCAATGCATCAATGGCAACCATCGGCATTACACCAAGTTCTGATGAATTCAGCAGATTGAAGGCTATCAACCTGGAACTCTGGGAGATCGAAGATAAGATACGAATAAAAGAGGCAAACAAAGAATTTGATGATGATTTTATTCAGCTTGCCCGGAGTGTCTATTTTACCAATGACAAAAGGTCTGAAATTAAACGGGAAATTAATATTAAATACGGCTCTGACATCATCGAAGAGAAGGAGTATGTGGAGTATAAGTAAAATAGTGCCTAAAGTTGTGGTATCGCTCCCGCTCTGCTTTTTTTTATAAAAATGGAAGAATTCCAAAACTTTAGGCACTTTAGCGCATTTTAGGCACTTTAGGCACTTTGCAAATACGATTTAGTCTATCTTCAAGAAACGCTTTGAAGCTTATCTCTTCATCTCCAAAGGATATGTCAATGCCGACCACCACAATTCCCATAGGCCATGATATCAGTTTGCCTGCCTTGACATGGTCTTTTTCAGTTGTAACGATGCAGTCAGCGCCAGCTTCCTCTGCGAAGCTGATTATCTCTTTCAGATCCCCTTTTGTATATTTATAATGATCAGGAAAACCCCTGAAACCGGTTAGGCTGCAGCCGAGCTGTTTAAGCGTCTCTTTAAATCCATCATTATCCGCGAGCCCTGAAAAACCGTAAACGCTGCGGCCATTTAGATCTTCTAAATCACCTGAAGAAGGTGTACTGATGAAAGGAGAATGTATAGTGGTGAATATCGATTTCCCCGGCAACATCTCCCTGATCTGATTTACCCGTTCCTCCCGCTGAATATCAGAAACCGTCTCTGATCGGGTTAGCACCACCGCATCTGCCCTGGAAAGCGCTGAAATCGGTTCCCTTAAACAGCCGCGCGGCAGCATATGCCCATTACCAAAAGGTTTTTTACAATCAAGAAGCAAAAGGTTAATATCCCGATGTAGTCTTATGTGCTGGAAACCATCATCTAAAATAATCACATCAGGCTTAAACCGGTCCATAGCCAGCATGCCGGAAGCATAACGGTCTGCGCCGACCAAAACAGGTACATCATCCAGTTTTTCAGCCATCATTACCGGTTCATCCCCAGCTGTTTCAGGCCCCATTAGAATCCCGTTCCTGTCGCTCACAATCCCGCCACACTTCTCAGCATCCCCTTTGTATCCCCTGCTAAGCAGTGCCGCTTTATACCCTAAATCCCTAATAAAATCGGCTGTTTTGACAGCCATGGGAGTCTTTCCTGTTCCCCCGGCTGTTATATTTCCGATGGATATCACTGTGCACGGAAGTGTTCTTTTTTTCAAAACATTGTTTGCATACAACCCGGTTCTTACACGTACCGCACATCCATATATTTTTGAAAGCGGATAAAGGAACATCCCGAGTAATGAAGATTCATCCCCCTGCATTACCTGATGAATTCGGCTGCCCATATCTGGTTTGTCATCCACGTTCATTCTATATATCCTGTTTAGTGTTTACTCGGCATTCAACAAAAGAACAAGTCCGGCGCACAAAAACACCAGGTTCGGTATCCAGACCGCGATAAAAGGCGGAAGCACCCCTCCATATCCGAGTGAAAGACAAAGGCTGAAAAATATGATATAAAGAAATATAACACCAATACCATATGCTATACAGGCCGGCAGCCCTTTGTGCCTGTTTCCCTGCACCGCGATCCCGGTACCTGCCATACACATGATAATACATACAAAGGGAAAAGCCATTTTAGCATAAAAATCCACCGTGTATCTAATGGAATCATATCCTTCCCTTTTCAGTTTTTTGATATATGCCCTAAGCTCCTTAAAGCTCATCTCTTCTGCCTTTTTTATAGCTTTCCCAAGATCTTCAGGAAAAAAATCGAGCCGTACCTCTTTCCCATCGTGAAACGCAACACGCGATTCCCCGGTCACCCTGTCAAATTTCTGCATCATGATATCGTACAAAAACCATTCCCCGTGGCGGAAAATACCCTTCTCGGCATCTAACCTTTTTATAAGATTAAAATCCTCATCTAAACTGATTCGGGTTATGCCGTACGCAGTCTTCTTTTCAGGCACGTAGAATTTTACATGCGTAATCAGCCGGTCCCCTTTTATCCAGATATCCTTTTTACTTGTTGTCACTATTTTGTCCTTTCTTCCCTGCCATATCTGCGCTGCCCGGCTGCTTGTAACAGGGACAACTGTTTCCGAGAAGAAGAACAAGGCTATACTGAGTATAATGCCCAGAACGAGAGTCGGCTTTACCAGGTAATACACGCTGACACCGCTGCTTTTCAGGGCAACGATTTCATTATTGCGATTCATCAGTCCGAATACAACCAGCACACTCATGAGAATACTTGCCGGGATCATCTGGACAATAACAAAAGGCACGTTATATAAAAAAAAGGCCATAACTGTCGAAACAGGGAGTTTGGCATCAATAAAGTCATCAATCTTATCAATAAAATCAAAAGCAAGAAAAATGATAACGATTAATACCAGGACCATACTGAAAAACTTCAGTATCTCTTTTATTAAGTATTTATGAATGATAGAAATCATATGCTTTTTTAATATAAAAAAACTGACAGAGCGAAGTGATACATCAACTTTAGGCACTTTTTTCTAGATGCTAGATACTGGATGCTGGATAAAAACTGGCTGGGCTGAGAAACCGCCCCTTCATCCAGTACCAAATACCCAATCCTTAGATCGCAAACACGATCATTTAATATGTCAGAGCGAAGTGATACATCAACTTTAGGCACTATGTTTTCTCACTTTAACCCAAAACCGCTTAACCGGCCCTACAATAAATCCAACGTCAACCGGCCGCTCATCAGCAACCCTTTTGAACAGGTAAAGCCCTATGCCCGCCACAATAATATTTGGCCCCCACATGCCGATAACTGCCGGGCATGTCCCTGATTCAGCAAAGAACAGACCAATGGTTAACAGCAGGTAGTACATCAATACAAAACCAAATCCAATGCCAAGACCTGATGATTTACGGGTTGTTTTTGCCTGAATACCCACAGGAAGGACTAAAAGTCCCAGCGCGATACAGGCAAAAGGGACGGCAAAGCGTCTGTGGAGTTCCGCGACTACTTTATGATAATCTTTTCTGGTTGTATCCCGGCTATACTCAATCAGCCGAGGGATACTCCTTGCCCGTCGTCCCATGCTGTCTTCAATATCTTCGGTTGTTGACTCCTTTAAATCAAGTGGATGGATTAACTCCCCAAACTTACTTGTACGCGTCGATCCTTCGGAAAGATTTGCCTGGTTTATTATTCCATTTTTTAGCGTTAAAATGCATGCATTGTTGTCAGGATCGCTGACCATGGTCCCTTCGGGGGCGACAATTGTCATAACAGCCCCTTTTCTCCTCTCGTACTCGATAAAGACATCTTGGAGCTTCTTTTCTCCCTCCATATCCATTTTTCCGGCATATAGCGTGACACCTTTAAAACAGTCAACAAAGGTCCGCTCCTTAATTCCTATTTCAAAGTTTCTTGTAATCACCTTAAACATTAAATCCTGAACATTGTCAGTCCCCCAGTGCAGGCCATAAAGAGTCATCACGCTTGTAAGCAAACCGCCGATTGTACTGAAAAGGATGACCGGCGGAATCAACCTGCGGATATTATATCCGCTCGACTTCAAGACAATGATTTCGTTGTCGCTGGACATCCTTAAAAACGTCAGGAGAACAGACATCATGACCGACACGGGGATAACATATTGGAGACACACCGGCATGTAATAGATAAGAAACAGGATAACTGAGAAAAGGCTTATACCATAGTTCACAACATAATCAGTAAGAGCAAGGATTTTTGTCATCATGAAGATAAAGGTGAAGAACATCAGGCTGATGACAAAGGGAGGGATAAGCTCCCATATAATATACCTATTGACAATTGAATTGATTCTCAAAAGATTTATTTCCTGTATACTATGATTTCAAAACCATAACGGTAATCTTTTTCAAATCCGTATTCAGGACCGTGTTTTGGCGTGGTTCGCTGTTCAGTATAATATCTGGATCGGTAAGCGATTTTTGAATATTCATCATTCAGACCGCGAAAATGTTTTAATGAATATCCAACAGGATCCATCATGCTGCGGCAGAAGTTCCCCAGGCGCAAGGAGCCGAGCACCCTGTTCTTGTTCTTTTTTATCCGCCGCTCCGCTAGAAGAAAAAGCTCACCCATGAGAACCCCTCCAATGGGTGTAAAAATAAGGTCCTGAGTAGACGGTATTTCAAAAAACGCTTCAAATCCGTATTCATAAAGAGAGGTGGACATAAAGGTAGCATAAGCAAAGCTTTCAAGCCGGCTGAGCTCCATATGGCGGGTATGACAATAATAACCAGCACCGAAATAAGGATGCCCAATATAATTTATCCACCATTCGTCATTGTCCCACACAGGTCCGTCTCTTGTATGGTCCTTCCACCGACGTTTTAGCTTGTTAATATCGATCTCTTTTTCATCTTCATCCCATTTGGAGATACTTTCGGGGGCTAGCCAGAGAACCCCGACTGTTCCCAGAACCAGAAGGGTGATTCCAACAGAATCATTGGCCAAGGGCTGATATCTGCCGTAATCGAGTATTTCTTTTGGATGAAAAATTCCTTCAAGGTCAGACTTCATGTAATCAGCATATAACGTATGCCTTGGCGGGATTTCA
>JANQFQ010000155.1 GCA_028277765.1 Desulfobacterales bacterium | reverse complement strand
CTCGATCCCCCTTTGCAAAAGGGGGAAGTTTTGCTCCCCTCTTTTTAAAAGAGGGGCCGGGGGAGATTTTTCATTAAGTTAACATATTGTCTTCCTGGCAGGATAGAATATAACCCGTATTTCATACAAAGAATTTGTTTTAAAAAATAATGTAGCATTCCTTGTCTAATGTTTTGAGAATTTGAACATTGAAGTTTTTAAATTTGTTTTGGATTTCGATATTCGTACTTCGGATTTTTTAATCCAACTTCCAGAACCAAGAACGTCTTTCCTCCCTTAACCCTCCGCTCTCAGCTTTCACCGTACTTCCCCTTCTCCCACTCCTCAATAAGCTCATCTCTGGTTACAATTGCTGAGAAGTCTTTCACATGTTTTATGATATTTTCCGCCCCCCCTTCCTGGCGGTCAACCAGCGTGACCACCTTGATCACGTCAAGCCCTTCTTCCCGAGCCCTTTCTATTGCCTTTATTGTGGATCCGCCGGTTGTAACAACATCTTCGACAATTACTACGCGGCCGTTTTTTTTAATATCCCCTTCAACCCACTTGATAATACCATGATCCTTCTGGTCTTTTCTTATCGAAAAAGCGTTTATCGGTTCTTTCTTTATTCCTGAAACAAAAGCTGTCGCAACAGCTATGGGATCAGCTCCAAAGGTAAGGCCACCAACGCCGTCAATATCAATCCCTTTTATCTCATCAAAAACAAGATGCCCGGTAAGAGACATTCCCCTTGGACTTAAAACCGTCGGCTTACAGTTGACATAAAAACTGCTCATCTTGCCTGAAGCAAGTTTAAACGTAGGTGTTTTGCTGTATTTGAAGGATTTCTCACATAGCATCCTGATAAGCTCCTGTTTCATCATCATATTTTCCTTTTATCATAAAACTTCATATATTATCCAAGTATGGGGCCTCTTTGTTTACCCCATCATATGTTCTCATGCAGTGGAACATATTTTTAAGCGAAATCACTGTAAACCGTTGCTTTTTCGTATATTTTCCGATAAAAAAGCCTCCACTGAAGTGTTGTAATGGAAGAAACCCTTATTGAGGGATACAGTGGAGGCTTTGAGCAAGGAAAACCGTTTACAGCACCCCTTGGCCTCGACAAACTAATACCAGTAATATCATAACAGGTCAATCCAAAACCGGCTGTGAAAAATTTGATTGTTGCCAATTCAAGCCTCCCGGTATAGGATGAAAAAAACCGGAAAACAAGTGCATGACTGCAAACAGCTCAGAAAATACAATCATCAGAATGTTCCACGTTTATAAAAGATACGGAGCTTACGCAGCAATATCTGATGTTACGCTGGATATCACTAAAAACGAATTCCTCCTTGTGAGCGGTCCCAGTGGTGCAGGTAAATCTACTCTGCTTAAACTTCTCTACTTCGGAGAACCAGTGTCAGAAGGCCAGATCCTAGTTGATGGTATGAACACTTCAAGGATTTCCCGCAAAGGCATCCCTTTTTTAAGAAGAATGTTCGGGATCATTTTTCAGGATTATAAACTGATCCCAACGAAAACCGTGTTTGAGAATGTAGCGCTCGTACTGGAAGTCGCGGGCAATAAAAGAAGTTATATCAATAAGAAAGTAAACAGCGTACTAAGGACCGTCGGAATAGAAAACAAAATGAATTCTTATCCGCCTAGCCTCTCTGGTGGTGAACAGCAACGGGTGGCAGTCGCCAGGGCGGTTGTTGGTGATCCCAAGATCATTCTTGCCGATGAACCGACTGGAAGCCTGGATTCAGAATCCGCGAACGTGATAATGAATCTCCTTAAAGGTTTTCACATACGCGGCGCCACAGTTATTGTGGCGACACATGACAAGGAACTGATCCGTAACACAAACGGCAGGGTAATTTACCTAAGAGAAGGACATCTTCAGCACCCATCATCAACATCACCTGCCATGACATTATGAGAACTATTTAGATGATATATGTACACAGGGCCATACAAGACATAAAAAGAAACAGGTTTCTTCACGCTGTCACCATTATCACAATAACCCTGTCTATTCTTATTGTCAGCGTT
Organism: Desulfobacterales bacterium; assembly: GCA_028277765.1. Taxonomy (GTDB): domain Bacteria; phylum Desulfobacterota; class Desulfobacteria; order Desulfobacterales; family SURF-7; genus JANQFQ01. The sequence continues at coordinate 8,912 of JANQFQ010000155.1, read as the reverse complement.
TTCGGGCTTTTCTGGATCAATGTAAACAGTCTCATGGACACATGGAAGCAGGGGATAAGGATCATCGTTTACTTGAGAGACAACACCTCGGAAAATGAAGCAAAAGCCGCAAAGAACAGGATAATGGAGATTAATGGGATACAGGAGGTCGTTTTTATACCAAAAAATGACGCCCTGAACCGTCTTAAAAAACAAATGAGCCGTCAAGCATCTCTTTTTGAAAATCTTAGGGAAAACCCGCTCCCAGATGCCTTTGACGTGCGGCTTGAACTTTCGGCACAGGAATGGAAAACAATTGAAACTATCGCCAGCAAACTCAGCAGTCTTCCATCCGTAGCCTCGGTGGAATACGGCCAGAAATGGCTTGGCCGTTTCATGAGTATTTTCAATCTGTTCCGTCTGACAGGCCTGGCTATGTGCTGTGTTTTTTTTATGGCCTCTGTCTTCATCGTGGCCAACACAATCCGCCTTCTGTTTTATTCAAGGCATGAAGAATTTGACATCATGCGCCTGGTCGGTGCAACAGACAGTTTTATAAAAACACCCTTTTACATTATCGGCCTTATTCAGGGGGCCATTGGAGGGGGAGTGGGTGTCCTGATCTTATATATATTGTATACCGCTATTGTTTCAAACGTGGAACAGGGATTTGCTTCATATAACTTCAGTATCAGGTTCCTGTCATTCAAAGCTTCCATGCTAATAATTTTGTGCAGTATGTCTGCTGGATGGTTAGGATGTTATCTCTCATTCAAACAGTATTTAGACAAATAGCTGTTCCCGCAGCTCTCTTTCTTCTCCTGGCGGCAAGCGCCGCCTACAGTAAAGAGATCGGAATCGTCACTGCATCAAGGCTGAACGTAAGGTCCGGTCCTGACCGGTTAAGAGTTGTGACGGAAATACTCAAAAAGGGAGCCCAGGTAACCGTCCTGGAAAAAAAGAACGGGTGGCTCAAGATTTCCTTAAATGGAAAGACCGGCTATGTGAGGGACAGAAAAAAATACATTCGTATCATAGAAACAAAAACAAAAAAACCAGGCCTCCTTTCCAAAGATAACCAGAAAGCAGGTTCAGAAACCGAAAAAATTGAAAAGATTGAAGCTGAAGTAAAGGATATTGGAAAGCAGATTGAACATCATAAGGCTAAGATCGAGAAATACCGCAAAGAGGAGACGTCCATTTTAAATAGGCTCGATGAAATTGAGCTAAAACTTAATAATACTAGAAAACGTGTCTCCTCCCTGGAAAATGAAATCGCCATTGTCCGTTCGAAAACAAAAAAGACCGAAACCGGCCGACGGAAACTAGTAAAAAAAATCGACGACATCGATCTGTATGCCACTAAACGGCTTGTGGCACTTTACAAACTTAACCTGCTGGGGAAGATCCATTTTCTGGCGTCCGCTGATTCCATGTATGACTTTGTCTCCAGGAAAACCGCCATGGAAAAGATTCTTGCACATGATGAAAACGTCCTTGAAGAATATCTCAAAAGCAATACAGAGCTGAAAAAAGTGCTGGCCAGGCTTAAAGCCAGAAACAAGGAAAAGCTTTCTCTTGAAAAAAAGTTAAAAAATCAGATTAATATTATGTCCAGGGACAAAAAAAAAAGGGAGCGGGTTCTTACTGATATTCGGACAAAAAAATCCCTCGGCATGGCGGCCATTGTATCCCTTAAACGGGCGGCAGATGAACTTGACAGGACAGTAACCGCTCTGAGAAAAAAATCGGAAAATGCCAATGAAACCTCTGGTGAAAATTTTTCTCAATATAAAGGGTTGCTTGAAATGCCTGTTAAGGGTAAAATTATATCATTATTCGGTCCGTACAACAACACCCGGTTCAATGTTGTCAATTTCAGAAGCGGCATTGAAATCGCAGCAAAAAGGGGTACGACCATACAGACCGTATACAGCGGAAAAGTTCTTTATGCAAACTGGTTCAAAGGGTACGGCAACATGATGATCATAGACCATGGCAGCAATTACTACACGGTATACGCTCATGCCGACAGTCTTTTAAAAAAAACCGGTGATCTGGTTACAAAATCAGAGGCTATCGCGACTGTTGGTGACACATCGTCATTAACAGGATCAAATCTTTATTTTGAAATTCGCCATTACGGCAAGCCGATAAATCCTCTGAAGTGGTTGAAGAAAAGTTAAAATGGAAACAGTTAAAAGGAGTTTACTATGGCTGATACAAAACAGCGGCATATAAGGCTGAGCATACTGATAAGTGCAGCGGCATTATTGTGGGTTATCGGAACAGGTTTTTTTGGCGAAATACTGGCAGGCAATGATGAAACTTACAAAGGTTTAAAAGTATTCGGTGATGTAATTGAAGAGATCGAAAAAAACTATGTAGATGAAGTTGAAAGCAGCAAATTGATTCAGGATGCTATCAAGGGTATGGTGCATAGCCTTGATCCTCATTCCCAGTACCTGCCGCCTGAGGAATATGAAGAACTGCAAACAGGAACCAAGGGCGAGTTTGAAGGCGTTGGGATAGTTATCACAATGCCCAAGGGTGTACTTACCGTTGTATCGCCGATTGAGGGGACACCCGCGTACAAAGCAGGAATCATGGCAAAGGATATCATCCTGAAAGTGGATGGCGAAAACACAGGCGAAATGACCCTTAGCGAGGCCGTCAAGAAAATAAAAGGGCCGAAAGGGACAAAGGTCATCCTTACAATATATCGTGAAACTTCCCCGGAACCGATCGACTTTAAACTTACCCGTGATGTTATACCGATTGAGAGCGTAAAATACGTAAAGTTGAAAGAGGGTTACGGCTATGTGTGGATCACCCACTTTCAGGACAATACAACCAGAGACCTGGAAAAAGCCCTCAAAAAAATGAAACCGGAAAACGGCGATTTAAAAGGGCTCATCCTTGATCTCAGAAACAACCCTGGCGGACTCCTTGATCAGTCGATTACGGTCTCCGACATGTTCCTTGAAAAAGGGACTATTTTATCAATTAAGGGCCGCCTGGAAAGTCATACCAATGTATATGACGCACGCCCAGAAAGAATAAAACGTGATTATCCCATGGTTGTACTGATAAACGGCGGAAGCGCCAGCGCCTCGGAAATCGTCGCAGGCGCTCTTCAGGATCACAAACGTGCGGTCATCCTCGGGACAACATCCTTTGGAAAAGGTTCGGTTCAGACCGTAAAGCCGCTCAGGGACGGTTCAGGCCTCAAGTATACAATCGCGAGATATTACTCACCCAGCGGCAAAGCGATACAGGCCAAGGGGATAGAACCTGATATTGTAGTGGAAAGGATCCTTTCTGACGGGAAAAAGGTTGTCAGTGACACCAACCGGCTTAAGGAAAAAGACCTCAAGAATCACCTGGAAGCGGAACCGTCAGGTGACGCCGATAAAGACGACAGTAATTCCAGCCGTGAACAGAAAAAAAATGATGAGGGCGGAGATGACACGGATCTTGAGGACAGCAGGTATGGCGACCTAAGCGCTGAAAAACTTCTTAAAGATAACCAGGTCAGCCGGGCACTTGATATTTTGGTTAGTTATGATGTGTTTAAAGATATAACCGGGGTGAAAAAAGCCTCGGGACAATAGTTTAAATGGCGAAAAAAAAAACAAGCCCGAAGAAAAAACCGAAAAATAAGACCAGCCGGAAAAAGCCGGCAGCCAAACCAGTCCCGCTCCTCCCTCAACTGGCAAGAGGTTTCCTGGGTCTGGGGATTTTAACGCTGGCTGTCTTCATAACCGGTTTTGTCTTCCGTTTTATTGTTCCTCCTAAAGAACCGGTCCCGCACATACAAACAATTAAAACAAAGGTTCTTGATACACTGGGTAAAAATAATTCAGAGGCAAAACCACCCGTTTATGAAATATATCCAAAAGAAACACCTGCAAAGCCTGTAACTGGTCCACCAGCAAAAGACCCGAAAATCGCCCTGATTATCGATGATATCGGGTATAACAGGCGTATTGCCGACAAACTCCTAACCTTGGACGCGAAATTAACTTTTTCAATACTTCCCGGTACTCCGTATAATAAAAGCATCGCTGAAAAAGCATTCAAAAACGGCACTGAAATAATGCTCCACCTCCCTATGGAGCCTTTTGAATACCCTGAGGTCAATCCCGGCCCTGGCGCACTGCTGACCTCCATGTCCCCGGACATTCTCATCCGGCAGCTGAAAGAGAATCTGAACGTGTCTCCTTATATCAAGGGGGTCAACAACCATATGGGTTCGAAAATGACAACCATCTCCACCCAGCTGTACCAGATTTTTACTGTCTTAAAAAAAAAGGACCTTTATTTTATTGACAGTGCCACAACTAACCAGTCTTTGTGCAAACCCTCAGCCAGGTTGCTGAAAATTCCTTTTGCACAAAGGGATGCTTTTCTCGATCACAACCAGAACAGGGAAGACATCATAAAACAGCTCAATTACCTTGTAAGACTCGCCAAAAGACATGGACGTGCCGTTGGCATAGGGCACCCCTATAATATCACATATGAAGTCCTGCAGGAAATGATTCCACAGATAAAAAAGCAGGTAAAAATTGTCCCTGCCTCTGAAATCGTAGCTATACCAGAGTAAAATGTCTGCGTCTGTCTATGTGGGGCTGTGGCTAATCTTTTATAAGAAGGATCAAATTGATTTTTATTAAAACAAAAGTCATCTTCAGCAGCAAAGATATACACCTGGCGGAAGAACTGGTTTCAAACCTCTTTTATGATGCTGGCTTAAAGGGTGTAACCATAGAAGATCCAGGCATTGAACCTGATGAAGGTTGGGCTGACGACGCCTACCTGCCCCCTAAACACCATTCTGTATCCGGCTATTTTCCGAAAAACAGTCTTTTTGATGAACACTTCCGGATATTGAAATCAGGCCTTGTAGAATTAAACACAAAGGCAGATATTGACTACAACATTACCTGCAGGGAAATAGATGAAGAGGAATGGGCTGAATCCTGGAAAAAATTTTTTTTCCCTGAAAAAATCACACCCAGCATTACTGTTAAGCCTGCCTGGCAAGAGTATCATCCTCAAAACAACGAAATCGTTCTTGAAATAGATCCTGGCATGGCCTTTGGAACAGGTACCCATCCCACGACCTCAATGTGTATCTCCCTAATTGAAAAATACATAAAAAAAGGAGACTTATTTCTTGATGTGGGCTCAGGTTCAGGCATACTGATGCTCGCAGCTGAAAAACTCGGAGCCGGTCATGTAAGGGGCCTGGACAATGATAGGATCGCTGTTGATATCACAAGACAGAACATGGTAAAGAACCAGGTAGCCGAAACAAAATTCCAGATAGAACATGGGACCATAAAAAATATCCGGAACCTTAAGTTTGATCTTATCGTGTCTAATATTCTCGCTAATGTCATCATCGCCATGCTGCATGACCTTAAAAACCTTCTTGCCGAAAACGGAATCCTGGTCTGCTCTGGATTTGTTGAAAAAAATAGGCAGGATGTATTAAATAAAATGGAAGCTGCCGGCCTTAAAACAAAAGAGGTTATCTCAAAGGACAACTGGGTTGCTATTGCAGCCAGCCACCATTTTCCATAAACAACCATGTTCGTGAGAAATGAGGTGGCCAAAATTTTTATATCCTATGGTAGACATAGACAACAAACGACCTAAAAAGAACAAAGCTTCTCCTGTTATTTTCCAGTATGTATTAAAAATTGTTATATTTATACCGTTTTAATCTTATCATGGGGAACAACAAATCCAGAGTGAAGAAATCTGGCAGTATTTCTGGCGCCCACTCTTTTGATTTCGAATTTCACCTTAAGCTGGCTTCACGAAACAAGAAATTTCATCACCGCAGTTATCCCTCTAGCCATTATAACCTCGAATTATCTCTTGTATGAGCGGAAATGAGAGTAGGTCTAAACGATCCCTTGATAATATGTCAGACATGATATAAAATTGCGGCTTTGAATCCAAACGATAAACCAATAGTCTGGATGTATGGCGAGATGAGTACTATATATTCTACTCAAAAAGACCTATTAATTTGCATAATTCTCATAAACGAAAGGAGTTAGTTTAATGAATGTGAAAATGATCTGCTCTGTTTATTTTTGTTTTCTTCTTTTACTAATTACCGGATGTCAATTGATATCCTCCCCTCAGCATATACCTGACTTAAAAGAACATCAGACAGTAGTAGATTTTACAATGAGACCGCCTAAGTATATTCCTGGCCGGGTTCATGTTTTATTGGCAAATGAGCTGTGGAAAAAGGAATTTGTAGCGAAGAATGATAATCAATTGCCCAGAGGAATTGAACGACTTAATCTGTCGCCAGAACTGAAAAGAATTTTTGACTGCTACCCTGTCGAACAGATATGGCGTTCTCTGCCCACACTTGAGCGGCCTCTGAACGGAAAAATACAAGTTATAAATTACGCCGAACGGATGACCTTACTATGGGAAAAAAAGAAAAAGCGGAATAATGCCCGTCCTTATAATCCACCAAAGTTGACCGAGATGATGGGTTCTTTTGAGCTCAAATTTCAGAAGGATATAGATATGGAAGCGCTTCTGGAAGCATTGAAAAATGTTCCAGGCATTCTTTCTGCAGAAGCAGTAGCAGTCCCCAATCCGCAGGATTCTTATATGCCTGATGATCCAGGCTGGGTAGATCCGTCTGATGAAGCATATGATATAGAACTGGCTAGGGGAAGATGGGGATTTCATAATACTGGTGACTCCCTGGGGCCAGATTATTTAGAGGATTTTGATATTAATGCACCACAGGCATGGTATCATCAACAGGGAGATCCCGAATTGACCGTAGCCGTTTTTGATGATTGTTTTGATGTTACCCATGAAGATTTATATAAAAATATTTTTCTAAACAATGGCGAAGTACCCTCTAATATCGTTACATTATTCAAAGGCGCCAGTTCAGAGGATGGTCTGCCGGAAATACTCACTTTTTATGATTTGAATGAGGTTATATCTGATCTTGATACCATGGGATGGAAAGATATGAACGGAAATGGGTATATTGACGGAGAAGATGTCTCTGCCTGGTGGGGGAGTTTACCGGATGGATATAACGCAAATACAATTGATGATAAAGATTCAGACGGAGATGGTATATTAAACCCTCACCCAGATGATGATGGAAATGGGTATATTGATGATCTGGTCGGCTGGAATTTTCATAATAATACCCATATTACGTTTGAAGTGGGAACAGGTAAACATGGTACTCGGGTAGCCGGCCTTATCGCTGCAATTACAGATAACAAAACTGGTGTTGTCGGTGCATCGCCACGCGTACGCATTCTGCCAGTCGTCAGCAGTTCACATATCAATAAAATCGACTATGCAAAATCTTTTTCAGAGGTAAAAATCATCAACGACTCTAATTCCTATATTTTTATGGGATCAAGCCAGTCAGGGATTAATGAGCTGTTAAAAACACTTGAACCTGAAGGGATAATTTATATCGCGTCATACGGTAATCACGGCGCATTTTTTAATGGTTTTGATCCTTCAAATAGGGAGCCGGTAGTTTCAATAAGCAATTTTGGACATGATGGAAAACGGGTAAGTGATTCTAATTTCGGGTTTAAAAATGATGTTGCTGCACCTGGAAAAGGAATGTCCTCTCTTGATGCAAGAAAAGAAACAGCTACAAATAGCAATGCCACTATTGGTTTTGGGGGAACATCTGCATCTGCTCCCGTAGCTGCCGGCGTTGCTGCGCTTATTATGAGTCAGGATTCAACGTTAAGCCCGGAACAGGTCAGGCAGATTATCCGCATGACAGCAAGTGATCCAATAGCTGTTGAAGGGGATAATGGTGAAAATACACCTGGGTGGGACATATTCAGCGGGTGGGGGTTGATAAATGCAGAAAATGCGATCAATGCTGTAATAAACGAAACGATCTATCCTGAAGCAAACATCCTCTCTCTTCCAATGAACTATATCAGTGGGCATCGAGAGGAGGGATTCGCGATTTATGAAGGAAATATTCCCATACACGCCTATATTGGACTGCCAAATGGTGATCCCGTAAATTGGACACTAAAGCGCGGTTATAAATTAGATATGTCAGATGCTATTAATATAGCCGATCAGGAGGGAGTCGGCTATATTGATGGTACGTCTTCCATTCATACCCTAAATTCCGACCTGCTTCTACAGGGCCGTCATGTACTTGAACTTGAAGTGACAACATCCGAAGGAATATCCGGCAAGGATCGCGCGGTGATTGACTTGCCGCGAGCCTATTTCTCAAATTTAAAAAAAGGGGATCTAATTATTGAACCACTCCCCATCGAGGGTTTTGCATATGGACCATTGTTTATTCAATATCAAGTATTGATTGCACCTGGATGGTCGCCCCAAAGTTCAGACTTTGAAACACTATTGACCTCAACCAGTGCGAAAAAGCCTGAATTGCCTTCAGAACCGGGTATATACCTGGAAACCGCAGAAACACTCCTTGAAGAATTGGACATTTTTTCTTTACCGGTGATTCTTCCAAATTCTGGTGAAGCTACGATACGTGTGTCAACTACAGCTAATGCCCCTGAAACCGGTGGCACCAAGGTATGGAACGTTGACGAACAGGTGATTATTGATATTACGCAACCCCTAACTTATCCAGGATTTCCATTTAATAATAATGCCGTATTTATCTATTTTGCAGGAGCGCCCACAGCATCTGATCTGAATGGAGACGGCAGTCAAGAACTCATTTTAACAGGTAATCATACGTATGAAGATGACGGCAAAATAACATACAAAAAACCAATCCATATTCTTCAAGCAGATGGTACGCCGTTACCTGGCTGGCCGGTCGAACTTCCTGAAGGAAACATCAGTTCGATTGAAACTGTTGCTGTCGGCGATATCAATAAAGACGGCCGATCAGAAAT
>JANQFQ010000117.1 GCA_028277765.1 Desulfobacterales bacterium | reverse complement strand
TACTTATAATTTTATACAATCCCCCTCGATCCCCCTTTGAAAAAGGGGGAAGTTTTGCTCCCCTCTTTTTAAAAGAGGGGCTGGGGGAGATTTATCATTAAGCGAAACCACGCAGAGCCTGATAAGCGTAGATCCCGCTGTTGTTTGGCGGGAATGCAAGATGGCTGGATCGTAGGGTGGGCTGTGCCCACCATCCACTGATTCATAATGTATGCTGACTTGGTTTGATCGGGATCGAAATCGATTATTTTAACAAGGATAGACAGGATGGTCAGGATAAAAATCCTATACATCCTGAACATCCTTGTTAATTCATGTTTTTTTCAGAACAACGAATTTCGTCCCCTTTAAATATTATCGGGATCGGAATCGAATTGGTCGGTTCCATTATTTTTTTGTATCCAAGTCCCATGTCTTTTTCCCACGGGATTTCCTTTGGTCACGATTTCGATAGCGATCCCGATTTCGATAGCGATATTTGGTGGGCAAAGCCCACCCTACGATGGTTGGTCACATTTCATTATTTTTTTGAAATGAATAAAGTCTGTAAAAAAGAAAAACAAAAAAAAGTACGCTGACCAATGAGATAAAAATGGTTATATCAATCCCCACCACCCTGTGAATCGGGAACCCCCTGCCTTCTATCCCGTAAATTACCAGCAGATTGATATTGTTTAACAGTACGAGGAAGGAAGATATCGCCAGACAGTCCTTATGTATCCAGTAAAGAACCACTGCAAGCAGCGAAACAACAAAGAGATGATTCTCATGCACACCTGTATTAAATATATAATAAGATAAAAAGCCTGTAATTGAAAAAACAAGTAACCTCATAAATGTTTTCTCTAACCGCACAAACTTAAAAAAGCATATGATATAACAGGCATAAAATAATATTTTAGGCAGGTAATTCACAAAAAAAGAATCTGATTTCATTATGACCATGGCGTAACCATTCTGGAGCGGACCGTACACTTCAGGATACAAGACGTGGAGCGCATATGTTAACAGCCAGTTAAAATTCATCGCACTGCCGCTGATCATTGTATGGTGTGTTGCCTTATAAAAAGAGCGGAGTGTTTCAAAACCAAAAACACCGGCAATCGGTATCAATACGATGATGACAGGTACAATACATTGGAAGAGCTTTTTACGGGTAATCGTTTTTAAATCCTTAAAAGAGCTAATATCAAAAAGGAATATGAGAAGAAAAGGGGCAAGAATGATTGGTTGCCATTTTATCAGGCAGGAAATGGTATACAAAAATGAAAACAGGGAAGTTTTTTTGTTTTTAAGCGCCCATAAGGCCAGCAGTAGAGTCGGTGCAAAATAAATATCCAGGAATGCCTGGGCCATACTGCTTAAGAGCAATGACAGCATCAAAACAGAGGTTATCATCAAATCCCTTGTCCATAGATAAAATACCATTGATGTTAACATGAGAAATATGAATAATGAACCTTTTAACGTCAGCAACAGATCCGCATTCATCCATATAGCAAAAGAGGAAACAGCATATAAGATAATCATGCATATTGGTGGATAGTCGGAATTGCAGGCAACATAGCCGTCACTCAAACCATGAGCCCTGATATGTTGTATCCACTTCAACCAATACCACTTAACGTCCGCGGTGCCCGGCGAATGGATAAAACTTAGCGATAATATACAGATAAGGATAAAACAAATATATGTAAAAATATTCGTCTTCATTCATGTAGTTTTATTCAGGCAGTTAAAACCTGGCCCTCTGGATCAGGTCATATTCAAAGCAACGTATCATTAACAATAAAATGTTTTATTTGTTTAAGCAATATTCTTTTACTTTTTATCACCGGTAATCCACGTTTACGCATCCGATAAAATACGGTTATAACTCTGACCGGTTTTTCTTTCCTCTTAAAGACCGTCGAACCATCATACACAGAAAAATAAAAATGATGAACTGATAAAGGCAGCAGAAATAAAATGAACCCGCCTTTGATATATATTGGTTAACATCAACTGAAACAAAATCAGGCGTTATCTGTATTGTCCAATGGGTAAGCATTTGCCAGAAAATAACCAGGCTGAACCCCCATCCAAGAATAAAACCAGGAAGTGCTTTTTTCATATATAAACTTGAGTATAGTATTGTAAACATTAAGCTGTATATCGGATATCTTGAATGCATCATGCTGCAGAAATAATAAAAAGAAAAAACACTGAATACAACCATCACCAAAAAAGGTTCCTGATCCCTTTTCCGCCCACAGCAGTCCCGGAACACGAAAAATAAAAAACCAAACAAAAGCAGCAAACAGAATTGCGATACCTCAAGATAAGATATGCCGTATATAAACTCCTCAGAAATATGGCATCTCAGATCCGCTTCTCCGATGCTTCCCAAAAAACCGATAATTGTTCCCGCGTGAATGGAAGTAAACGGACACAGAGACGCTGCACTGAAATAATAGTCTAGCAGCCATGTCAGCTTCATTTTATATAAAAAAGGGACGACCGTCAGCACTGACAAAAAACACGCGATGGCTGTCGATTTCATCAGTTTTTGCAAAGAGAAAGCGAAGAACATGTACGGTAACAGAAAAGGGAGGATAAAAACCATCTGGGGCTTAAACAGAAAACCGATTGCAGATATGGTAAGGGCCGCCGTCAGCCGATTTGAAATCATACCAATTACGGCAGCAAGAAAAAAGCAAATCAGCATCGTATCTGTCTGCCCCCAGATTGAAGCGATATAAATAAAAGCCGGATTAAGGGTAATGATCACTGAAAGGATGATATACTTTTTTTTGCCCAGATTAGGGTTGAAAAGGTATGCTGTTACTGCCGACAGGTAATACATTAAATATAAAGCAAGGACTGAAAATAGTTTATATATGAAACCCGTGGCCTGTGAAGAGCTAAGATTAAACAACCGCTCCAGAAAAGCGGATATCCAGAAAAAATACAGGTTAATTGGTGGATAATCACATTCAACATTTCCATAGAAATCTCCAGGGCCCCATTTCAGCATTCCCCTACCCCAGGGCATATTGTGCAAGATTAAATCATTGTTATTAGCACCGGTCGCAAAGGACAGGATTATGTTTAAAATTATAGAAAAAATAAGGATAATCATAACCGGAGTAGAAAAAGCATGACCAACCGCGTTTTTTGATATTAGAAACGGCTGAAGGTAATTCTCTGGTGCAATGATCTCTTTGGAGCCTATACGGTGATATGGTTCTTTTTGAAAAAAGGCTTTAAACATACTCGGATAAAAAAAGAATGGAAAAAGATACCATAAGACAGCACAGACCGCATAAAATTGAATATTAGCTGCAAAACGATCAGTAAAAAAATGAGGGACAACAAAGAATAATAAAGAAACATTCAATAAGGTAATCATCTTCTCAGTTTGCAGAGGATTAAGTCTTGACATAAAAACAGTATGATTAAAATTCATGAGAAAAAAACATGCCAAAATAGCAACCACAGATATAAAGAGGTAAGCAGAAAACTCTTCAAGTGTAATTTGGTTGAATCCACCGATACTGATCCATTTTGTTTTTTCATAAAAAATTGCAGCTAACCAGAAACAGGCATAAGGGATAAACCTGTGTATTTTTAGTAAAAGTTTCAATAGATCTCCAAAATGATAGGTCCAGTTCAGATGTTAGTATGATTCAATGCTTTCCCTGTGTCAAGTTGAATAAGGGTATAGAATTTATCTAAAATAATGCTGCATCTGTTATACCATTATGATCATAAAAGGAGCATTATTCTCTTGACTCATTACTCCCTTTCTAACATATTGTATTGTTAATAAATTATGATGCCGGATCACATACGGAAGGATCCTTTTTTGGGGAAGAAAACAGCGATAATCATTGGAGCGGGTCCTGCCGGCTTAACTGCCGCTTACGAACTGCTTGATCAAACTGATATAAAACCTGTTATTTATGAAATGACCGATAAAATTGGGGGTATTTCAAGGACCGAAATCTATAAGGGCAACAGGATAGACATCGGCGGTCACCGGTTTTTTTCAAAGCATGACAATATCATACAGTGGTGGTTTAATATTCTTCCACTTCAAGGATTCCCATCAAAAGATGATATCGCTCTGAACAGGTCTATAGCGCTGTCAACACAGCCTGATGCCCCTGATCCTGAAAAAACAGACCGTGTGATGCTTATCCGAAAACGCCTTTCGCGGATTCTCTTTCAAAATAAATTTTATGATTATCCAATAAAACTGAGCTTAAATATGCTGTCTAATCTAGGAATAAAACAGGTGGCAGATATCCTGGCTAGTTATATAAGGATTAAGCTGTTCCCCATAAAAGATGAAAAATCTCTTGAGGACTATTTTATAAACTGTTTTGGAAGGAAATTATATGCCATTTTCTTTAAAGACTTTACTGAAAAGCTATGGGGTGTTCCCTGTAGTAAAATTTCACCTGAATGGGGCCGGCAGAGAACACAGGGACTCTCTCTGTCACGGGCTGTCCTTCATGCTGCAAAAAAAATAGTCTCAGGGGATGCGCCCTTTAACCAGCGAAAGATTGAAACAACACTTATTGAAAAATTCGTATACCCTAAGTTTGGCCCCGGACAAATGTGGGAAGAAGTAGCCAGGTTAATACAGGAAAAGGGCGGAGAAATATTCTTGAACAGCAAAGCATCAGCAATTCAATTGAGCGGCAGCCATGTTTCAGGGATTGAGTTTGAAGACCTGGTCACTGGAAAAAAAGCTGTTGTATTTGGTGATTATTTGATATCTTCCATGCCAGTACAAGAACTGGTTGCCGGATTTGGCAAAACAGCACCAACTGATGTCAGAGAGGTTTCTGAGGGCCTTTATTATCGTGATGGTATTATTGTCGGTTTTCTTTTAAAAAAACTGCGGCTAAAAAACAGGACCAATATAAAAACCATAAACAACATTATCCCTGACAACTGGATATACATTCAGGCCAGTCATACAAAAGTCGGCAGAATTCAGATTGTCAACAACTGGAATCCTTACATGGTTAAGGATGAAAATACCGTATGGGTATGCGCTGAACTATCTTCGCAGGAAGGTGATGAACTGTGGACAAAACCAGATGACAAGGTAGCAGCAGATACAATAGAAGAACTGGTCAGCCTTGATATTATATATGAAGAAGATGTCATGGACCATGTGGTCATCCGGGAGAAGAATGTATATCCAGCCTATTTTGGGACCTACAACCGGTTTGATATTATACGGAACTACCTGGATACGTTTGACAACCTCTTTCTGATCGGCCGCAACGGCATGCACAGATACAATAATATGGACCACTCAATGCTAACCGCAATGGAAGCTGTTAAAAATATTGCTGGCAACATAACTTCAAAAGAGAATATATGGAATGTGAATACGGAAAACGAATACCATGAAATAAAAAAATCATAATTTTACTTAACGCCCATAATGCCGATTATTAGTACATATTCACAGAAAAGAAAAACCGAATATTTTTTAAAAAAGATACCGGTCACTGCCAAAATACTTGAAATAGGTCCAGGAAGCGGTTGGGTCAAGGATTATTTTACAAAGAATGATTACACAGATTACCTAGGAATCGATATCTTTCAGCCAGCTGATATTGTTGGTGATATCCGCAACTGGAATAAGCTGGGTCTTAATAAAGAGAGTTTTGATGTTATCATCGCCTTTGAAGTCATCGAGCATGTTGACTGTTTGAAAGAATGTCATGAATTGCTTGTTCCTGGTGGCAGGCTGATGCTCACCTCTCCCCTCCCCCATATGGATCCCCTGATGAAAGCACTTGAACTGGTCGGCCTGAATCAAAAACGGACAAGTCCCCATAACAATCTCATATATTTTAAAGATATTGAGATATTTGCTCACAAGGAAATTATAATCGCGGGATTTATGTCCCAGTGGGGAATTCTGACCAAATAATTACAGTTTAGGAAAAATACTGTTTAAGAAATTTTCTGATGATCTTAAAAAACATGGTTCGATTGGTAACAATCTGTTTTACAAGTTTATTAAAATTCCTTGGCCATAAATAGAACTTAATATATGCATATTTGAACAGCCGTTGTATCTCATCCTTTGCCATGTCAGGGTGCTTGAGAACGGCTTTAGAAGCGCCGATCTGGTCTGAATAATCCTTTTTGTTATAGCTCTCAATATAACCCTCCTCGATAGCCATATCAAAAAGCCGTGTTCCGGGTATTGGTATAAGGATGGTAAACGATACAAAATCAAAATCATTTTTTATCGAAAAATCGATCGTCTTCATCATCTGCTCACGGCTTTCAACAGGAGAGCCAAGGATGAAATAGCCATGAAGTCCGATGTCCGCGCTGTTAATCACCTGAACGGCCGCTTTTACCTGTTCTGCTGTATATCTCTTGTTCAGCCATTTTAGAGTCTGATCGTTTACACTCTCAACCCCAAGTGAGATCATATAACAGCCGGCTTTTTTCATAGCCAGCGCCATCTCCTTGGTCATCAGTTCCGGCCTGCATCTTGCCCGCCAGCGTATACCAAGATCCAGGCGTTCAACAGCCTCGCAGAAAGCCATAACCCAGCTGGGATTAAGGTTAAATGTCTCATCATAGAATTCAAAATCCAATATATTATACTTTTCAACAGTCTCCCTAATTTCAGAGATTACGTTCTCAACACTTCTTCTCCGCTGTTTTTTATACATGGGAAAACAGAAGATGCAGTTAAAGGGACATCCCCTTGATGTAATAATGCTGAAATATTTTTTACCTTTTGTAAAAGGGTGGTAATAATGATCAACATTCAGGATATTGATGGCTGGGAAGGGTATTGAATCCAGGTCTTTGATCAAATCAAGGGAATTGTTGTGAACAATCTTGTTGTTATCTTTATACGAGAGACCATTAAGGTCTTCAATCCTGCCCTCTCCTTTCAGCAAATAATTAAGAAACGGAGTTATGGTATGATCTGATTCCCCCCTGAGGCAGTAATCAATGGTCTCAACTTCCATAATACTGTCAGGATCTACTAGAGAATGCGGTCCGCCCGTGAGAACAGGAAAGGACCCGGCGGATTTAATGATCTTGGATAGCTCAATGACGTTCGCAAAAAGTGCGGACGGTACAGACAAACCAACAACTTTAGGATTAACTTTTTTTACAATGCCCCTGTTGATTTTTTAATTGTTGGAACCGCTAAACAAAATATTTTTTAGAATCATTTGACAGAAAGACAAAGATTATCGAATTAAATGGGTCTCAGTTACT
>JANQFQ010000114.1 GCA_028277765.1 Desulfobacterales bacterium | reverse complement strand
GACGCAAAAACAGTTTCCCAGAAAAAACCCACACCATAAGAAACAATAATCAGCGGAAGGACAACTTTAAGCCCATTGATAAAGACAGACATAAAATCCAATGGCAGTCCGCAAGCCAGGTTCGTGTGATATCCGGCATTATAAATGCCAAAAACAAGAGGTGGTATCAGCGCGACAAGTACAACACTCATAAACCGCTTCAAGTCAATGGCGTCCCTTGCATACGGCGGATATTCTGTTGTTTCCCCGGGTATAAAGAAAAACGTCTCCGTAGCGTCAAACAAAGGCTTTAGAAAAGCCAGTTTCCCGTCCCCCTCAAAATGCTTTCGCTGAGCGTTAAATATGTTTTTTATAAATTTCATTCATGTCTCACGTAAAACCATACGATTAAATAGCACGCGGCAGTCACGGATAAAAAGGATTTGCACGGATAAAGAATGTCATCTCCTTAGGGCAAAAAAACAATTCCTGTTAATCAGTTAGAATCAGATTTTATCTGTGTGCTATTCAACTTACATCTGTTCCTTATAATAAGCCTTTCTGCCTTCTTTAAATGTTTCACATAGCTCAATCTTAGACGGGCAGACAAATGTGCACAGACCGCACTCCACGCAGTCAAGAAGGCCGTGCGAAAGAGACTCTTCAACCTCTTCAGCCAGGACACTCTTATAAGCAAACTGGGGGAGTATATCAACAGGACAGAACCTGGCACAGGTCCCGCAGTTTATGCAAGCCCTTTCCTCTCCGTGAAGACCGCTGTCAACGTCAAGAGTTCTGTTTATGAAGGAAGAAATAAACGTTTTTGAAAAACTGAGCCTGTCCATCCCTGGTCTGGCAAAACCGAACAGGTCATATTCAGCAGTATTAGGTAGAAAGTTAACAGCTGTCTCATAAAATCCCAAAAAAGATGTTGCTGGAACCGTATATCCTGTAAATAATCCGCCTACTATGCAACTGACATCCTCTCTTTCATCTATACCGTTTTGAACAACACTCAACGGCGCGCCAGTCCTTGTTTGATAGTGACGCCGCTCTGATGCCGCACTCCCTCCTGCGCATATAATCCTCTGAACAGGATATTTACCAGTCTTTAATAGTTCTGCGATCAACAGTACATCCTGGCCATTCACATACCAGCACCTGTTTTCCGCTGAAGATGTTTTTGTGTGGTAAAGAATAACCCCAGGATCATCAGCCGGATAGAAACCGTTTATTCGATGAGACACAAATTCCCTGTATGCCTCAGGGATGTGTATCTTATCTGCGTTCACGCATACATTTATCCTTCTGGCAAGTTTGGCAAGAACTTTTATCCCAAATCGGAAAAGGATCTCTTTCCCTTTAAGATAGACCTCACTTGACGGCTGAAACGGGTCCTTACTGTCCAGGCTGATCCATATTGTCGGCGGTATAAATGCCGGGTCAGCTATATCCCGGAAAGGGAGTTCTCGTATAAAGGGCCAGACTCCTCCTTCAAGAAGAATTTCCACAAGCGCTTCCCGATCAATCCCCCTGAGAAGGGTCTCATCAGTCTCTCCAAAACTAAAGTTGCGGTATTCATCCTTATTGTTAAGTTTGATCATAATCTCCTGGATCGTCCTGCGAGGTCCATATTCAATTGATGTTACCTTTCCGCATCCAGGTGAAAGAAATTGTAACCTGCTATTCCGCTTATCTTCAAAAAGCGGGGTGCCTATGACAACACTCTCTTCAAGATCAACCAGGAGTCTCGGTTTTATGTGTGGTATCTGCGCCGGAAGAACACCCACCGTACAGGGCTCAGGGAGTACGTCAAGATCACGGGATGGGCTCCCGGACATTTTTATATGAAAACTTTTTTTTACCCTTACAGAATGCATTTTAATTTGGTGCGGTTTTTATGACAGGTTGTTTATTATCTCTTTTCCGAATTCAGAGCACTTAACTTCAACTGCTCCTTTCATCTGGACAGCAAGATCGTTAGTAACACGCCCCTTTTTCAGGGTATCCTCAACCGCTTTCTCTATCATGGCCGCGGCCTCTTTCCAGCCCATATATTCAAGCATCATAACGCCTGAGAGTATTAAAGACAAGGGATTCGCAATATCCTTTCCTGCCAGCAGAGGAGCTGTCCCGTGAACTGCTTCAAACACAGCACAATGGTCTCCCACGTTTGCCCCGGGAGCGATACCGAGGCCGCCGACCTGCGCGGCAAGAGCGTCGGAAAGATAATCTCCATTCAGGTTTGGCGCGGCAATCACATGATAGCTTTCCGGTCTGAGAAGAATCTCCTGGAATAGGTTGTCCGCAATACGATCCTTAATAACAACCATCCCCTCAGGGCACGATCCTTTATAACTGTCGTAAAGGTCATCTTCTGTAAGCGTCTTTTCGGCAAACATATTCTCAGCCGTTTCATAACCCCACTTCCTGAATGCTCCTTCAGTAAATTTCATAATATTCCCTTTGTGCATCAGTGTAACGCTGGGAAAATCGTTTTCCAGTGCAAAAGATATCGCCCGGGCAACAAGCCGTTTTGTCTTCCGTTCACTGACAGGCTTGATCCCTATGCCGGAATCATGGGGAAGAGATATGCCCGTTCTTTTTTCAATAATTGATATCATCTCTTTCGCGTCATTCGATCCTGCTTCCCACTCTATGCCGGCATATACATCTTCCGTGTTTTCCCTGAAAATAACCATATTAACATGATGGGGCTTTTTCATGGGGCTGGGGACTAAAGGGAAATGACGTACTGGTCTAATATTCGCGTAAAGATCAAGGGACTGTCGCAGCTGAACATTCAAACTTCTTATCCCTTCCCCTACCGGTGTTGTCAACGGGCCTTTTACAGCAACCACATATTCTTTTACAGCATTGACCGTCTCTTCAGGTAGCCAGCTCTCTGTGTTTTTAAATCCTTTCTCACCTGCAGGGAACTCCTTCCATTTGATCTTTCTTTTTCCATTGTATGCAGCATCCACACTCGCATTAATCACCACCATTAAAACACTAAAAATCTCAGGACCGATTCCATCTCCCTCAATGAAAGGAATAACCGGGTTTTCAGGCACCTCCAAACTGCCATCTTTTTTAATAATTATTCTGTCTGTTGTCACGTATATGCTCCTGTAACTTATATGCTGAACTTAAACGAAATTTTCGCCTCGTCACCACTCATGTCACGCAAACACCTAAATCGTAGGTTAGTTTACGTTTTTCAACCCAACAAATGCAAGACGACTCAACCCAACCTACTTCTTAAACGAAATGTTGGGTTTCGCCTCGTCACCACTCATGTCACGCAAACACCTAAATCGTAGGTTAGTTTACGTTTTTCAACCCAACTAAAACATTTCGGTTCTACCCAACCTACTACGAGAGAAACCCGATTCTCCTTTTACCGCAGATAATTGGTGGGCACAGCCCACCCTACGATTTTAGTAACTTGTTCAAACTCATTATGAAATTTTACTCGTCTTAAAATCCCCCTCGATCCCCCTTTGAAAAAGGGGGAAGATTTTTGCTCCCCTCTTTAGTAAAGAGGGGCTGGGGGAGATTTGCATCATTTTGGGTT
>JANQFQ010000086.1 GCA_028277765.1 Desulfobacterales bacterium | reverse complement strand
GAATTCGCGAAACAGGCCCTTTCTTATATGCGGCAATCCGGTGCTTCTGAAGAGCATGCCGCAATGATCCGGCTCAAGGCTGACCAGTGCGCCTGCCGTAATCCCCACGCGCATCTTCAGCTGGGGCTTAACTCTTTAGATGAGATCATGAATTCAGGTTATCTAGTCTGGCCCCTTAGAATGCTCGATTTCTGTCCCCAGTCATGCGGATCCTGCACGCTTATACTTGCTTCAGAGCATGTGGCGAAAAAGATCACCAACAAGCCTGTATGGCTGGCTGATGTTGAGACCGTGCACCAGGAACCGTTCCGAGCTGGTACATTCGGCGATCCCACGGGCCTTGAAACTTATTCCCAGCATGTGGCCTGTGAAAATATTTATAAACGTAACGGGATCACAAATCCTAGAAAAGAGATTCATCTGGCTGAGCTTTATGAGCCGTCCAACTGGGAAGAGCTGAACCTTTACGAACATCTTCATTTAAGTGAGCCTAAAAAAGGATGGAAACTGATTGAAGACGGGGTCACGGATATTGGTGGTGAACTTCCGGTAAACATGTCCGGAGGCGTCATCTCAACCAACCCGATCGGCGCGACACCCACGATCCGCGTCGCTGAAGCGGCACTGCAGATCCGCGGAGATGCCGGCGAACGCCAGGCACACAGGGAAGTTGAGACCGCTATCGCGACTGCTCTTGGCGGACCGAACTGGACAATAATGTCACTGCTGAAAAAATCATTATAGGAGGGCAAAGACATGACAGAACAAAATAAAAAGCAAAAAGGCCCTGAGCTGATAAATGTTGAATATGGTCATCCCCGTAGATACCTGTGGTCCACAGGAGAATATGTCGGCAAAACATATGATGAAGCTAAAAAGAACAAGAAGATTGTTTCAAATATGTGCCCGAAGTGTAAAAAGATACTCTGGCCGCCCAAGGCCGTATGCGGGAGATGTAAGGTGGACGTCGGGGCTGACTTCAGGGAACTGCCGCAGACAGGCACAGTTCTACAGTATACATACCTTGTTTATCCCCTGTGGGACCCGCATTATGGAGAGCCGTTTGCCAATCCCCATGCAAATGCCATGATAGAGCTGGATGACGGCACGATCATCCGTCATTTTCTTGAGGAGACAGATGAGAAGAAACTTAAAGAAGGGATGCGGGTTCAGGCGGTTTGGAAAGAAGATGAGAGCGAGCGGGGTGAGGGTACCGCTGACATTCTGTATTTTAGAACAATAAAAGACAAAAAAACAAAAAAAGCCGCGAAAAAGCTGAAAGATTAGGAGGTTGATATGCCAGCATGTACCACACAAGTAGAAGATAGCAATGCTTATGTATATGACGGTCAGATACATATACCGAACCAGTATTCCGCGGGTATCACAGGGAGCAAGATGCTGGTTACTTTAAGAGACAAGGGAAAAATAATCGGCACAAAGTGTCCGTCCTGCGATACGGTCTTTGTTCCCGCCCGTTCAGTCTGCCACGAGTGTTTTGAGCAGATAAAAAAGTTTGTTCCAGTCAGTAGTATGGGCACCGTTGAAACATTTACAGTCTGCAATGAAGAGCATATTGCACAACCAGTGGGAAGACCGATTTACGCTGTCATCAAGCTTGACGAAGCAGACACCAGCCTTGTTCATATGCTTGGTGAACTTGAACCCGAGGATTTAAGTATCGGTATGCGTGTTCAGGCGGTTTTTAAAGACAAAAAAGACCGCAAGGCGAGCATTCTGGATATAAGATACTTTAAACCTTTGTAAATATAATTTTGTTCATTTGTTGTATTAATAACCGCCGATCTGTTATATACGGATTGGTGTTTCATATTTTTCAGGTTCAATAAAATTAAGGAGATTCAAATGGCAAGTTACACAGGAAAAATATTGGATGTTGATTTAAATACCGGCAGTATATCAACCTCTACTGTGGACGATGAAACAATAAGGGATTTCATGGGAGGAAGCGGACTGGCCGCAAAACTGTTTTTAGACCGTGTTTCACCGGATGTCGACCCTCTGTCAGGAGACAATGTGTTTTTCCTGATGGTCGGACCCCTGGCTGGGACTCTTTTCCCGGGTTCATCGCGGTTTACAGTCTCCTTTAAATCACCTTTAACAGGCATCTGGGGAGAAGCATGCGGCGGCGGTAATGTGGCCCCGGCTATAAAAAAAGCTGGTTACGATGGAATCGCTGTGTCCGGCACTTCAGACAAGCCTGTTTATATTTCGATTGTGGATAGCAAGGTGGAAATAAAGGATGCGTCAGATGTATGGGGCAAGGATGTGTATGAGACTGTTGACATCCTTGAAAAGGCTGGTGAAAAAAAGGCGAGTGTTGTCTGCATCGGTCCTGCTGGCGAAAAACTGGTAAAATTCTCAGCCGTGGCAAACGGAAAGCATTCTTTTGCCGCACGAACAGGCGGCGGCGCTGTTATGGGTTCAAAAAACCTTAAGGCCATAACCGTTGTAGGAACAGGTAAAGTAGAAGGCGCCAAGCATGAAGAAATGAAAGAGTTGCGAAAAACAATCATTGAAAAAGTAAAGGAAAACATTATTGCCCAGTCTCTCACTGCTCAGGGGACCAACATGGGGATGGATGTTGGCTGCTACCTGGGTGATGTACCCGCAAAGAACTATTCAATCGGAGATCCCACTGAAATCGCTACAAAAGTCGGCGGCGGCGCGGTAACCGAACAGTTTTACACCGGCAATTCATCATGCCAGTCATGTCCAACCGCCTGCAAGAGGGTTATAAAAGTTGATGATGGTCCATATAAGGTTGAAGAAGGGCCTGGGCCTGAATACGAAAGCGCTGCTGTTTTCGGCCCCATGCTCATGAATGACAATCTTCCTTCCGTTCTAAAACTAAATGAGCTTTCCAACAGGAAAGGCGTTGACTCAATTAGCTGCGGCGCTGTCATTGCTTTTGCCATGGAATGTTTTGAAAACGGCCTTATCTCTTCTGATGATCTTGATGGCGGTCAGTTAAGATGGGGTGAACCTGATGATATCCTGGCCATTTTTGACAAAATTGTTAAACGAGAAGGCTTTGGCGATGTGCTGGCGGAAGGTGTTGTCGGTGCCTCTAAAAAAATCGGTAAGGACTCAGAAAAATATACGGCTGAAGTTAAAGGGTTGGAAATGCCGATGCATGATGGAAGAGCTCTTCACGGCCTGGGATTGTCTCAAATGATGAGCAACCGCGGCTGCTGTCATGTACAGGGAATGAGCCTTCAGGTTGAATCCTCATGGTGTGCATATCCTGAAATCGGACTAGAAGGCGGATATGTACCGATGGACAGCAACAACAAGGCAGCTATGACCTTCAAGTGTGAACACATAGGACAGCTGATCAATTCCTGTGTCATATGTATGTTTAACATGCTTTGCCTGAGCATGGATGATCTGGCTGCCATATTGAGTGCGGCTACAGGTTTTGAATACACTCTTGAAGAACTGCTGAAATGCGGGGATCGTATGTGGCAGATAAAAAGAGGCCTGAACGTACTAATGGGGGTTACATCAGAGGATGACAGAATGACGAAAAGAATGCTGACACCGTTTACAGACGGCGGCGCTGCAGGAAGTACCCCTGACTATGACCTCATGCGCGGGGAATATTATGAATTAAGGGGTCTTGATGACAACGGCATCCCAACAAAAGAAAGACTTAACAATCTTGGCCTTGAAGATCTCGCTGCCAAGCTTTAATTATATTGAATTTTTAGCTTATTAAAAAAAGGCATTGTAATATATATTTTAAAACTGTCAAAAGGAGGTAGACAATGAAAGCTGCTGTTTTGTACGAGGTAAATACACCTCTAAAAATTGAAGATGTGGAGATTGACGATCCGCAGGATAATGAAGTTTTAATAAAGCTTGAAGCGGTTGGTGTATGCCATACGGATTTAAGTTTTATGAAAGGTGAGATGCCTGTTCCTACTCCTGTCGTCGTCGGCCATGAGGGCTGCGGTATCATAGAAAAAGTCGGACCTGGTGTCACCGATCTCGCTCCTGGCGACAAGGTTATTTCCATGGTAGCAATTTCATGCGGAAAATGTCGGTACTGCGCTGAAGGTCGTCCTACCATGTGTCCTGAAAATCTGAATGTTCAGATGATGGCGGAACTACCGTTCTTTAAAGGTAAACGCCTGCACAAGGGTGATACAGATCTTCACCAGCTTTTCGGGCTCGGTTCTTTTGCTGAATACTGCTGTGTTCATGAACGTTCTGTAGTAAAAGTACGGAATGACGCACCATCAGACGTGGTCTGCCTTATGGGCTGTGGTGTTACAACAGGTGTTGGCGCGGCAACAAACACCGGGGCTGTAAAACCCGGTGAAACAGTAGTTGTCTATGGTGTTGGCGGTGTAGGGCTTGCTTCTGTTATGGGCGCAAAACTTGCAGGTGCTGGGAACATTATTGCTGTAGCAAGATCCAAGAACAAGTTGGATATGGCCCTTGAACTGGGCGCTGACCATGCTGTCAATCCCAACGACGTTGACGATGTTGTCCAGGCGGTCAAGGCACTTACACCAGATGCCCAAGGAGCTGATGTCGGTATAGAGGCTGCAGGTGTCGCATCTGTAATGGAGCAGACCTTTGCGTCTATTCATAACGGCGGAAGGTGTGTTCTTGCCGGAATGGCTCCCATGGAAGCTATCATGACCTTTATGCCGTTTGAATTTCTACTCGGAAAACGGATCATGGGTACAGTACAGGGCGATATTATAGCCCAAGTAGAAGTGCCGAGACTTGTTGATATGTATATGGACGGCAAGCTACCGATTGATAAGCTTATTACAAAAACATTTCCGCTGGAAGAAGTAAATGAGGCTTTCGCGGCAATGGAAAATAAAGAAGTCCTCCGTAGCGTAATTAAGATCACTTAAGCAGACACATCATCTTTTTTAATACATAAAAGGCAGGGGTAACATATACCTCTGCCTTTTTATATATTGTTTTGCCCGTCTTTCTCATAAACAACCATGTTCGTGAGATCATAACGAAGCATGAAATACTTACAATTTTATACAAAAATCCCCCTTTGCTAAAGAGGGAAGTTTTGCTCCCCTCTTTTTAAAAGAAGGGCTGGGGGAGATTTATCATTAAGTTAACATATTGTCTCCCTGGCAGGATAGAATATAACTCGTATTTCATACAAAATTTTTGCTATAAATAATAACAAAAATCCGGGCTACCCGCCACAGATATTCAGCATTATTGTAAGTTCATCACCTTCATTCAGTGAGCTTGAAAACGCGTTATTATGAATCTGCTGGTCGTTTACAAAAATCTGGAACCTCTCCCACATCTCTCCTTTTTTATTGTAAACCCATTTTTTTGAATTAGGATATTGTTGGAAGAGGTTGTCAAGACATTCCATGGGCGTGCTCCCCTCCACTTCAATTGCATCTTTCCAGCCAGTATCCTGTCGAATAATACCTGTTATCTTTACTTTTACTTTCATCTTTTTTTCAAAAACGATTATGAACAAACACCGTCAGGGATCAACACATGCCATTATAACCTTGTTCTTTCCTGTTCACTAAGCATTATAAGGTTGTCTTATTTTTTTATGTTGCCGTTTAGAAATTCTCTAAGGTTGGTTTCTATGACTTCGTGCGGGAGAACACCTGTAGCGATAATTCTTTCTGCTGGAATATCTTTTTCTGTTATTTGCAGTTCAAGAATGATGTTTACCTGTTCAGGGGTCATCAGGCCTTTTTTTAGCATTACTTGTCCTATCTTTTCATCTGGATCATCGCTCATGGCCCTTTCCTCAAGCGCGTCCTGCAGGTCATCAATTTTCACATATTTTTCTCTTAGTGAAAGAACACCAAACATTATGCGAGTTTTTTCTATGCGGTCAAGTATTTGTTTTTGCTCGCTATTTATAGCGCCCTTGTCATCAAGAAATTGGATAAAATCTTTTGCTGTATTGTTCAAAACCACGCTTCCTTGGGGTTGAATCGGCCTCATAATTAACTCTGTTATGTTACGTTCATAGCTCTGAGACGGCTCGCCATCACCTTGAGCATATCAAGTGCAAACTCCGGATGCTTTCCAACCAGGAAATTAAACGCATATTCATCAATTAAAGCAAGCTTGCAATCAACAATTGCTTCTGCGCTTGCGCTTCGCGGGGACTTATCAATAATCGCCAGATCTCCTAATATATCACCTTTTTCTATGATGGAAATATGTTTGTTGGAAGAATAGACTTTGACTTCTCCTTCAAGGACTACATACATACAGTCGCCACTTTCCCCTTCTTTGAAAATCATACTCCCTTTTTCATAAGTCCTTACGTCATCTTCATTATAAAAACCTGAATATTTTGTGAAATCCGGGGTTACTAGTTTCATGGCTTTCCTCACAATATGTTGGCTAGCCTGTTAAAATTTTTTTACCTATTATGATAAAAAATATAATAAATTTAGCGTCTTTTGTCAACAGCGTTCTATGGTAATGATTTTCGTTTTTCATGTATTATACCCACTCAAATTATGCTTAACCTCTTGACACCAAACGGTTTGTGTTCTAAAAAAGTTTAAACTTTCACCACAGCAATACTGCTGGAAAACCTTATAACCTTCCAGTTTCGAGTTGCATTATACAGCTTTCAAGTGATCTATAATATGCTTACCACAATTTCCGGGCAGATTGATAAAATAACATTTTTCAACGAAGAGAATAGCTTTACTATCGCGCGGGTAAAGGTTAAGCGACAGCAGAGCCTTATAACCGTCCTGGGGAATATCGCCTCTCCAAAACCAGGTGAATTACTGACCATGAAAGGAGAATGGGTAAAACACCCTAAATATGGAAATCAGTTTAAAATTGCCGAATATGAAACAGCCGTGCCAGTGACCGAATATGGTATCAGGAAGTATCTGGGTTCAGGTCTTATAAAAGGTATTGGTGATACAATGGCTGAACGCATTGTGGACCATTTTGGAAATGAAACCCTTGATATTATTGAAAAAAACTCTGAGAGACTTGCTGAAATAGAAGGTATTGGTAAAAAGCGTGTTTCCATGATCCAGGCTTCCTGGGATGAACAAAAAGAGATCCGGCAGGTGATGATTTTCCTTCAGTCCCATGATGTCGGCTCAGGATACGCGGCAAAAATTTTCAAGGCATATGGGACACGGGCAATAACAAAAGTAAAGGAGAACCCTTACTGTCTTGCCATGGATATTGCTGGGATCGGGTTCATCATTGCGGACAATATCGCCTCAAAACTCGGCTTTGATAAAGATTCTCCTTTAAGGGCAAAAGCAGGTGTTCTATATGTCCTTCAGCAGTACACTGATGATGGGCATGTCTTTTATCCCTATGAGTGGCTGGTCACAAAATCCATAGAAGTCCTTGATGTGGATCGTGATATTGTTCTTGAAGCAATTGGAGCACTGTCATCTTCCAGGGATATTGTTATTGAGGACCTGACCGAAGATATTGGTGAATTCATAGAAAACAACAAGGGTGTTTTTCTTACCCGTTACCACATGTGTGAAAGAAAAATCGCCGAACGGATCAGAATGCTCATGGCTGTCCCCGTGGCCCTGTATGATAAGATTCAAAAAGAACTTAACGCGGTTAAAGAAAATGTCTTTTCTAAAAAACCGGGCAGCCCGGATCGACAAATGACAGGCATTGAAACCGTAGATGCTCTGGTCAAGAACAGCAGGAGAATCAGCAAACAGAGCAGAAAAAATGAGCCACCTATTACCCTTACAGAAAAACAACACGAAGCTGTTCAAGCTGTGCTTGAAAACAAAATTGCTGTAATTACAGGGGGACCAGGTACTGGAAAAACGACCATTTTAAACACTATCAAGGATATTGCTGAATATATTTCCAGGCTATCCGGATCCTCGGAAAAAATAAAGTTTCTGCTGGCTGCCCCCACCGGCCGTGCAGCAAAACGGATGCATGAAGCAACCGGGCATGAAGCAAAAACAATCCATAGGATGCTGGAATACAGTAGGGCAAAAGGGGGATTCTTCCGTGATGACAAAAATCCCCTGGACTGCGATCTGCTCATTATTGATGAAGCATCCATGGTAGACACGATCCTTATGTATTACCTCCTTAAGGCTGTCCCTGCCACAGCCACGCTGGTTCTTGTGGGAGACGTGGACCAGCTTCCGTCGGTCGGTCCGGGAAATGTGCTGAACGATATTATTGAATCCAACGCAGTCCCAGTGGTTGAGCTGAATGAAATTTTCCGTCAGGCAGATTCAAGCAGTATCATAACAAACGCCCACAGGATTAATAGAGGAGAAAAACTGCTTGAAGACAATGGTTCAGATAACGATTTTTTCTTTATAGAAAGAGAGGATCCTGAAAGCGCCCTTAAAACCATCATTGACGTTGTCTCAAAAAATATACCATCCAAGTTCGGGTTTGACCCGGTCAATGACATCCAGGTGCTAACGCCCATGCATAAGGGGCTTGCAGGCGCTGAGAACCTGAATCAAGAACTGCAGGATGTGCTGAACCCTGGAGAAGGTGGACTGATCCGCGGCGGACGAACATTTAAAGTAGACGACAAGGTGATGCAGATAAAAAACAACTATGACAAGGATGTGTTTAATGGCGACATCGGCAGAATAATAGGTATAGATAACAGCGGTCAGGAAGTAGCCATCTTTTTTGACAACCGGAAGATAATGTATACGTTTTCCGAGCTTGATGAAATCGTACCCGCTTATGCGGTCACCGTACATAAATCACAGGGATCAGAATATCCAGCTGTTGTTATGCCGATTCTTACACAGCATTATATCCTTCTACAGAGAAACCTTATTTACACCGGGGTCACAAGAGGCAAAAAACTCGTGGTCATCATCGGGAGCCGAAAGGCCATGGCCATCGGTATCAACAATGACAAGACTCAAAAAAGGTATACCCGCCTTAGATACAGACTTTCCAACATGATATTTTGTCTTGAATAGTACAATTCCATTATCAGTATAAGTAATTGGTACTATCAGAATTTCAGCAAATGATGGTCCTGTAGCGAATGAATAATTAAGGGGTAATAATAAAAACATTAACAGCAGGAGCAAATATTTTATAGGGTGTCGTTTCATAATAAAAAAATATAACATTATAAATTCAGATTTGTTTTCTTAAACTATTTTCATTTAAAAACACTTCGATATTTATATATTATTGTGACTATGATGAAAAAGAAGACTGCCTGTCCAATTAAAAAATCAGATGTCATTAAATGCCCGTATTTTTCAGATGGAAATAATATATTTATTAATGCATTTATTATATAAAAAGCAGGATATGAAAATATTGACCATTTTTTTTGTTTTAAAACCCCAATTGCTGAAGCAAATACAAGAATATTCATAATAACAACAAAAATATATCTTGTCGGTGAGAATAAGTTATATGCAAATGGAACAGACAAAGCACTGGAGCCATGCAATAGAATTAGACACCAAGCTAAAATGGTGAGTATTATAGGGCGCTCACTTTTTGACATTATGTTTCCTTCAGTTCATTAATAGCTTCTGCTGTATCTAAGTCCTTCAAACTTTTTTTTACATATGATTTAATATTGATATCTAAGTAAGGATAAATATCTTTTGGATTTATCTCTTTTAGTTTCATAAAAATAGCAAGTGAATACGAAAACTCAGCTTCTGAAATGTATCCACTCATAGATGAACTCCAACCATAGTATTCACACTATTTCACCGTTATCCGGCCTCAATGCTAGAATGAACCCATGATTACTGCCGCCAACATAAAGTAAATCTTTCCCCATACAAGGAGAAAGATCAAACTCCTCATTGTATTGTCCGGCAAGAGACCATCGCTCTTCTCCTGTCCGGCTGTCCATTGCATGGATGGATTTTAATGTGCTGACATACACTAAATCCCTATAAACCAATGGAAAACCGCATGTGTGCTTGTGTTTTCGCTTCCAAACAAGTTTACCGTTTGCAGCATTCAGGGCATATAGACAGTCATCGCTGCTGAAAACGAAAACCATCCTATCCTTAAGTGTTGGGGCTGAGTTAAATTTATTATCCTCTTCAAAAATTACATCGGTAACGATCGTAAACATCTTATTTTCCGTTAAATCCACAAACAAAAAGGCATCTGATCCAAACGCAGCAAAGCGTTTATCCATATATTTTAATACCAGAAAACCAAAATTAGATTTATTTTGCCAAACTGTTGTTCCAAGAGGCAATTTAAATTTTGTTGTTTGTTTGCCATGGGATATTGTTAAAATTGGATACTCTTTTTTAAAGTCATTGGGGAAATTTTTTCTTAATGGTGTTCCTTTTGATAGATGATAAGTGACATCTGTCATGTTGATCGATTTCTGCGCACAATTAGGGAAGAATAGGATAGGCAAAAGTGATAAAATCAAAATTTTTTTCTTCAGCTTTTTCATTCAATATTTATCCTTAAGATGGAAATTTAACCTTTTCCACTATTTCTAAGTCATAGCGGATATCAAATTGGGGGTCTGTATACTTGTCGTTTTCTCTGCATCGCCGAATTATTAATTTGATCTTTCCTTCAGTTTGGATGTTGTCATAAGTAAAAGCCCAAACAACAAGATTGTCGCCATCTTTTTCTTTCAATTGTTTGGTAATATTAACCCGTTCTTTAATCCAGTGCATTATCATTTTTTCAGCAGTAGATACTTTTAGTTTAGGACCATCCATTTTCTTCACGTGGTGAGCTACGGCTCTCTTAAGGACGCCTTTTGAGTCAAATGCGGTGCGAGGTTGAGAGCTAGTTCCGCTGATATTATAGCCATTCTTATATAAATAGACCCATTCTTTTTCGGTCATAAGTTTTGAAGGAGAAATGGTCGTTGGATCGAACTTGTTGCAACCTGAAACCGTGATTATTAAAACAGCTGAAATGAATAATAAATATTTTACTGTTTTCATCTTCCCATCCACTTGTATGGTATAGAGGATCCCTGCGCTGCGCCCTCCTTTGGAGACGGATTCGTAGTGTCGTTCCATTTTAAGTCCTTGTTGTAAGTCCAGATTATCTCGAGTTTTGCAGGGCCGACACGCTGCTCCCAGCTCTGAAGGTTGGCTGGCTTGCCATCTGGAGCAACGACACGACCAACGCCACTTAACCTGTTAAGTTAATCATAAAAATCAACCACTTAAGACAGAAAGGGGATAAGGGTTAACCATTTAATGGATATTTCACTAAATGAATATCGTCAATCCAGACTTTTCCTGTCCCATTGATAACAAGATTTATTTTTACATTGTCAGGGTTTTCGCCTTTTTTTAGAAAAAAAGGGGTTTTCTGTGATGTCCATTCACTGTTGCCTGATAACGGGGACTGAAGTGCTCGAGAGAAAAATTCACCTTTTCCAGGAAAGTGACACCACATTTCAAGATATACTTGACCTTCGACATCCTTGGTGCGAACTTTGGCCTGATAAACAAGTTGTGAATTTTCTATGTCAATATCGCCAGTTTCATAGAGTCTCACCGTAGTAGGTCTATCCGTAGAAATGAACATTGAACCTTTTCCATCACTTGTTATTTCTTTGTCTATTGTAACACTAAGTTCCGTCTTAATCCCTTCCATGCTGTCAACAGGGTAATGTTTTATCTCTGTAGTTTCGGATTTTTTTGAGCAAGCAGCTATCAAGATGATTGCTAAACACATGAAATAAAAAGCAAATTTTCTAATGTTACTCATTCCTTTACCTCCATTATTCATTTTTTATTAAAATTCAGAGGTATTACAATCAACCCCAGTAAATTTCTTTTGGATTTTTGGTATTAGTTTGTCACTTATCATTTGTCTTAGAATACATTTGCAATTGATATAAGCGTAATTCCAATTTTTATGTCAATTAAAAACATGAATTTTATCTGCAAGCGGATTAAATTCTTGTTTTTCAAAGAAACTGGTGGGCTTTAACGCTTAAAACCCTCTCTTTTTTTTGTGGCTGTTACGAATTATAATGATAAATCTCCCCCAGCCCCTCTTTTAAAAAGAGGGGAGCAAAACTTCCCCCTTTTGCAAAGGGGGGATCTCGAGGGGGATTTTTGTATAAAATTGTATGTATTTCATGCTTCGTTGTGATCTCACGAACATGGCTTTTTATGAGAAATAAAGACTATTTCAGACCTTGATTCAAAATAAACATTGATTATATAAATAAAAACAATTAATAATTCAGATTATAGCACGATACATATTGATCGTGCTCCTTTGAATGGACTATAAAATTATCTACTATATCCATTTGTCTTAGCTTTTCAACTAAATAATGTAAACATCTTTAATTTTATTATATTATATATTTTTTGATAAGTAATAAGTATGGGCAAGGACTTTTTACTAAGATAGGATATCAAATTGAATAGTAAGCTTACAACACCGTCTAAATCCAGTTTCCTTCTAAGGATCTTCAGTATATCTGTTTTACTATTTACTGTACTCCCTTTGTTAATTCTATTATTTTTATACCTTCAATTTGAAGATACTGTTTCCATAGAAATTCCCAATGAACAATTATGTCTTATTATAATTATTCTCTGCATAACAATTATTCCGGTTCTTTGGGGATTGAGAAAAATTTTAAAAAATATCATCACTCTTAATGTTAGCATGAAAAAAGCATTATTCGAAAAAGTGGATAAAGATATAATATCAAAATTAGTAAACGAAGAAGGCGAGATTGCCGAGCTCGCCAAAACTTTTTCCAATATGATTGATAAAATGGATACTACGATACATGAATTAGAACAAACAAAGGTAACGCTCTTTGATGTCGTCACAAAAGTCGGTAATGCATTAATTACAATAGAAAATTTTAATTTGCTCCTGCAATTGATACTGGAAACAACCATGAATGCATTGGGCGTTGTTAAGGGTGTGGTGTTTTCAAAAGAAGAAGACAATAATTATTCAATTAAAACATTTATCGGCTTTGAAGATATCACGGAAGATGCCATACTAAAAGCTACCAAGGATTCAATTCTATGGGTAACAAGCAAGAAAAAAAGAATTCTGCTTGACCTTAATGTTAGCGATATTCAGAGCAATGATGATATTCTTGGATCGCCTTTAATCTTTACACCATTAATCAGCAAGAACAATATTTGGGGAGCGCTTTGTCTGAGCGGAAAACAAAATAATAAAAATTTTACAGAAGATGAGATCCGCCTGATATCGAATCTAAGCAACCAAATGGCCATATCGTTCGAGAATGTCGCATTAAATGATGATATGGAAAAAACTTATTTTGAAACAATCGCTGCATTGGCGCTGGCTGCCGAAGCCAAAGACTCATATGCGCGGGGCCATTCTGACAGGGTCGGCGAATATGCATTCAAAGTCGGCCAATCCATGGGATTAAATAAAACGGATCTGAATACACTGCGCGATGCAGCTAAACTTCATGACATCGGCAAAATCGGGATTGCCGATAAAGTACTGAAAAAACCTGGCAGGTATTCCGTGGAAGAAATGGAAATTATGAAAAACCACACAATAATCGGTGAAAGTATTGTCAAACCGTTAAAAACGTTTCACAATCTATTAAACCCCATTCGCCATCATCACGAGATGTTAGACGGGTCAGGATATCCTGATGGATTGAGCGGAAATGAAATTTCAACAATAACCCGGATTTTAACTGTTGCCGACATTTTTGATGCTATAACAAGTGACCGTATTTACAGAAACGCATTCAACTTGGATGAAACCAAAATAGAATTCCAAAGCCTCATAGAAAAAGGCAAATTAGATAGGCAAATTGTTGAATGTATATTTAGGCTATTAGAAGAAGACAGGGAAATTCTTATTACATAAAAGGCCCGTTTTACCCCTCATCAGTTTTTTTAAGCAATGCCGATATATTGATATAAAAAATCTGAAATAACGGCATGACCTTTCAATGCTTTAATACCAATCCGATCATAAAAAACAAGGGAATCGATTACGATTACGCGCACGAGCACGAAACAACAAATGGTAACTGAATTTGTAAAAATTCGAAATTAAAGCATCGTTTGTTTCTCGACCCATGAAGAGTTTTCCTTCAGGGTGACATAAGCAAAAAAAAGAAGGAAAACCTGCAGACAATTAATTATATTTATGAAATCTTTAACTCTTTAATTGGTGCTTTTCCTTCATATAATATTTTTTTGCTAAAAGAAGGAAGGCAAAATAGGGTTGACCAATAGATGCCTTTAATGAAATGTGAACAACCATTGTAGGGCTATGCCCACCAAATATGTCAGAACACATTATGAATCAGTAGATGGTGGGCACAGCCGACCCTACATTTTATTTGTTCTGACCAACATTATTAAAATATTGATCTAAACAATTGGGCCAACCGCCCTAAACCAACCATTTTTATATATTTTCTTTTGTTTTATATCTATGTTAACAGATTTTTTAATAACTGACGAATTTGAGAAAGCATCAATGTCAAACTTAATGTTAATTTCTCCATCCAGATTAAAATGTGATGCACTATATATATGTACACATTTTCTATTTGGATATTCTTCTTTCAGGCGTGTAAAGCAGAAGGATTCTCCTGATAAAAAACAATTAGAATCTATTTGATTATATTTATTTGTCAGATTTAAAGGCCTTTTTGATTTTCCCTTTTCAATAAGAACTGCTGAAGAGAAACATACTTTATCTGCTGTCCCGTAATTATCTTCCACAACAACTATAACTTTATATTGGCCACTGTTTATCCAACTTGAATAAAGCGGGATCAACCTGCTTGCAACTGTGTGCCTGCCACTAGTTGAGTTGATGATAAAAAGTGCGCTTAAGCCATCACCTAAGTCTACTTCAGGGCGTTCGTAGTCAAAATAAACCTCTTCCCAATAGACATTATAAACAAAGGAAATTATGCTTAAAAAGATATAAATAACAATAAAGAAAAATATTTTTTTCATACCCTATGTTTTAAACCCCAATTCCGCACTTTCAAATTACTCAGAATTTAATTGTTCAAGGATCTTCATCGCATAAGCACAAGCAGGATCTTCAGGTCCATGACGGCATGAATGCCTTAAAGCCTCTCGAATCTTTGCTGTATTACGTTTTTGGGAATCTCTGAATAAAAGTCCACCATACATAGTACATGCCCAAGGGTCTTGTGCAATCTCACAGATCTTTTCAAATGACCGTAAGCTACAAGCATCATTATCCTTTCTGCCTGCAGTTGCATTGGTGCATCCAGAAGCATGACCCAGGCGACAGGCTCTGAGAAACAGAGCTTGGAAAATTGACTTATCTCCCCTATTTCTTTGAATTTCCAGGGCTGCGTTATAACAGGCTGATGCAGAACCTTTCCTGCATTCAATTATACAATCCTGAAGACGACCTTCCTTACAGGCGTGAGAACTAAATCCTGTTCTGCTCAATTGTTTCGGCATTACCTCAAATGGACAGGCCTCTGCCGGAAATAACCATGATGGATGTTTTTTGAGTTTATCTAAAGCACTTTCTCGGATGTCAAGATCCGAAATCGCGTCCTTTTTGTGAATAATAGCAAATTGGATGATAATTATTGGGGATGGGGATGCGGGCAATTGATTCCATTTTTGGTCAATGACCAGTGGAGTCTCTCCATCTATTTCAATGTTGCGGATCCAAGCCCCTTTCTGGCATTGAAGCGTCGCCTTAAGCAGATGCGCACGCTTGTCAGATGGAAGATTGGGAATATCCGCAAAAAATGTGGCCTCATCAAATTGAGAATCATCCGAAGCACCTCTTATTGCATAATTCCCCTTAAATCCGCGATAACCAGCAACACCCCATGATTCAGTACCATAAAATTGACTGGCGGTAAGAACTTCTTCTCCTTTGATAAAAGATAAAATAGATGGCAGTACCAGATCCGAATAGATTTCAGCTGCATCGGCAATCATTTCTTTATCGTCATCCCCCACACCAATGATACAAGCATCAAGTTTTTCAGGAAAATATTGCGATGATTGGGCAAACACATGAAAATGCTTGTAATTTGATTGCCCATCATGATCAAATCTTTCAGATATAATAAGTCTTAAATTCAAATCTTTTAGAATAACTTCATTACCGGAGGTTTCTAATGAACCAATAACTTGACGCTTATCATTTAAAAGGGACGCAAGCTTGACAGCCATTGTTGTATTATTTGTTGAAAACTTTCTCAATTTTTGTTCAGCAAGACGGTCTGTCTCTGATGATGCCTTAACATCTACTTTCTCTTGAGCAAGTGCAACATAACCATTTAAGAATAAGACAAATAAACATAATAAGATTTTCAATTTCAATCCTCCTGTGGTTGTTTTTGTCTTCTTTTGTTTTTTACTAAACTCATTAAGAGTTTTCCTTCAAAACAATATAAACCAAAAAAGAAGGAAAGCTTACAAACAAATAAATATATTATTTTATCGATTTTCTAACTTTATATCACAAAAGTATCATTACAAAAAGTCTTTAATATTATCGAACATCCGCCTCGCAATTATTTCATTGCCATTATGGCCTACGTGGCACCAATCAATGTAAATGGGCTCTTTTATTTGATTAAATATGTCTCCTAAAAAGAATATTTGTTCGTTTTCTCTATTACTAAAGGTAGATTTTGCATCTAAATACACTTGGTGCTGAGACTCCACAAAGACAGGTGAAGCTTTCTGAATAATCGCCTCCTCATATGGGAGCCCGTCTCTTGTTCTACTAAATAGGTTTGGTTGCCAAAAAAAGAACGCTTTAAAACCATACTCTTTCCCCAGTGCTTTCACCTGCTTTATGTGTGCCTCATATAGTTCTACTACTGAAGACGAATTTAGTTGTATTTTGGATGAAATTTCATCATCCCATTTTTTAGTAGCTTGATTTTTAGAAAAAAAATCCACGAGTTTCTTATAGTTGCTTGCATGATATAACTCAATAAATACATTATCTTTTCTTTCATTTTTATATGTCATTCTTAAATTATGGACGCCTCTGGGTATTGCGGGTGAATAAACGCCAACATACCCATCATTTACTCCGTCATAAAAGATTATCGCATCTGGAAGATTTCCTTTTGCTAATTGATGTAACAGAAAATTCAATTCTTGCGTTGAAACATATCCCGTTTCGGCATAATTATATATTTTATAATCCTCACCCAATAATGATTGTAAAAAGGAAGGTATTGTATGCTCATCTTTGCTGCCAGTGCCCCATAAAGAAGATCCACCGAACATGAATACTCTCTTAGCATCCTTATGGTTTCTTAATGCGACGGTACGTCTAACTCCATCATCGGATACATTAGTATATTTGCCTTGGAATCCATCTCTTCGCCAGTGATAATAAGGCTCAAAATGTGTATTCTCTGTTTTTAGGTGTTCTTTCCAGAATTCACCTTGATAGATAACGACAATTGTAATGAATTATTTAATACCGAAAATGGCATAAGTTTCGTTTAAGTTGCGGTGTTATTTCATAACCCTGCAACTCAACTCAGCTTTATAGCTTTTCTAACTGTATATCTTACAAAGAATAAGGATCGCCTGTTTCTGGAAAAGATGATTCGTGTTAACTGAAATCAATGATTGTTAAACACCTGCACCGTAAAATTTCTCATACAGAATCAATCCCCAGACAACAACGACGGTTATCAAGCTGAACATTACGGCCGCGGACCCGGCATCTTTTGCTTTACCTGAAAGTTCATGCTCTTCCAGCCCAATTCTGTCAACAACTGTTTCAATCCCGGTGTTTAACAACTCTGTGATAAGAACTAGTAAACAGGTTCCCACAAGCAGGCTCTGCTGAACAGCGGTTTCCCCAAACCATATGCCGGCTGGTATCATAAAAAAAGCGAGTATACACTCTATTTTGAAGGCTTCTTCACTTTTCCAAACTGCTTTTAAGCCGATAATGGAGCAGCGCGTCGCGTTAATAAGCCGTGGAATTCCTTTTTTGTTTTTCATGTGCTTATTTTTACAAAGCAAACTGTTTTCTGTCAACTGATTCAATTTCTTTTTAATTTGTCTAAAAAACATTTATCGCTTTACTGACCGGTCTGTTTTGTGTAATTTATAGACTTCAGATAATTTAATTATTTAACCCACATTTTTTATTATGATTAATCAAGCCGACATCGTTGAACAGGATTTTGTTAAAAACAAGTTCCATCTTTCCTGGGGCACTTCTGCCAGTTGGCAAGAGGCAGTTGACTCTGTAAACTATCATATCACCCTTAATGCTATAAAAATGGATAATGCCAGAAAATATGCATTGGATATAGACCGTTCAATGGAATCACTATTTCCGATCCTTGATGAGCTTTGTTCAACAACCTGTTTTATGTGTCCAGACCCATGCTGCCTAAAGGCAACTGTCTGGTTTGACCTTAAGGATATGCTCTTTCTGCATTTAGGCGCTCTTCCCGTACCCGAAGCTCAGCCCACTAATGAAAAAGAAACCGTCTGCAGGAACATAGGCCCCCAGGGCTGCCGCCTTCCAAGAAAGGCAAGGCCCTGGATGTGTACCTTGTATATCTGTCCATCGCAAATGATTCTTCTAAGAGAAAAGAGGCCTGAAGAACAGGAAGTCTTCAACAATACCATGGCAGAAATAAAACAATGGAGAAAAAATCTTGAAGAAGCGTATCTGGAGGCTATTTATTAAAGTACTGCCAAAGGATACCCACCAAATAACAGCGGGATCTATGCGCTGCTTCGACCAGCATCTAGCACCTAGGATCATGTTTGTTACAAAGGAGTTCACATGTCAGAAAAAGTCATCATAACCGCCGCGCTTTCCGGCGCCGGCACATTTAAGGAGAATAATCCTGCAGTACCGTATACACCAGAGGAGTTTGCTGATGAAGCGGAAAAAGCATATAAAGCAGGCGCAGCAATGGTACATGTTCACGCCAAACAAGATGACGGCTGGGCAACCCATGATGTTGACAGGATCAGGGCTACCCATGATGCCATAAAGGAAAGATGCCCTGATGTGATCGTGAATTTGAGTTCAGCTGTGGGCGGGAACAAGACATCGGAACAAAGGCTGACACAGATCGTGGAGATTAAGCCTGAAATGGCGTCTTTGAACACCAACACAATGAATTTCGGCAGGATTGACCGGAACACCGGGAAAATATTTTTTGAAATTATTTTTGATAATAGCTTTGCCATGCTTGAAGAATTTGGCAAAGCAATGGAGGAGATCCATGTCAAACCTGAGATTGAGGTCTATGACTTAGGTGGCCTGGATAATTTTTTCCTTATTGAAAAACAGGGATTTTTTACCCGGCCCCTTAATTTTAACTTTGTCTGGGGAGTTGACGGCGGACAAAAATTCAGGCCAGATGCTTTTACAACCCTTGTGCACGCACTCCCTGAAGATTCCAATTTCACCACCTGTGGTGTTGCTGATGAAGAGTTTAAAGCAATTATGCAGTCCTGCATTATGGGCGGCCATATGAGAGTCGGCCTTGAGGACAATGTAAGACTCCCAAATGGTGAATTGGCAAAAGGAAACTATGAACTGGTAGAATGGGCTGTAAAGGTAGCAGACATACTCGGAAAAGAACCAGCATCCCCTAATGAAGCCCGTGAGATTATGGGGATTAAAAGAAAAGGATGATGAAGCATGGTAAAACCACTTTATTCTCCTGACCCTCATGATTCAGAAGCCTTTCAGAAGGAGTTTGACGGTTTCTACACAAGGTTTGCGCCACTATATGATTTTTTGATAAAAGTAATGCCTTTCTGGAAGTGGTGGCTGTCGCGCACTCTTGAGCATGTTAAGGGGAAACGTCTTTTAGAAGTTTCCTTTGGCACAGGATATCTGCTAACCCGGTATCCTAAAGGCCTTGAGATACATGGAATTGATTATAATGCAAAAATGGTTGAGGTCGCGGGCAGAAACATTAAAAAAAAAGGGATGTCTGCCGACCTGAGACAGGGAAATGTTGAAAACCTGCCTTACGAAGACAACACCTTTGACACCATTATCAACACCATGGCCATGTCCGGGTATCCAGACGCAGTCCGGGCACTGTCTGAAATCAAACGGGTGCTAAAGCCTGGCGGTACTTTTGTCCTTGTTGATATAACATATCCAAAAAACAGAAACTGGGCTGGCACCCGCCTGACTCGGTTCTGGCAAGCAATGGGGGACATTATCCGGGACATGGACAGCCTTCTTGAAGGTGGGTTTGATTATAACGATATTGAAATAGGCGGTTTTGGAAGTGTTCACATGTATGTGTGTAAAAAGAAACTTGAATAATTGTGGATTATACAATCAATTATCATATAATGAAAACATCTTTTAAGGAACCACTAAAAATGCATTATTTCTTTGTTCTTCTATTTGTCCTCTTTCTCGGGATACTGATAACGGTTAAGATGCCGGCCGATTCCAAAGCCGCGGATACCTGGAACAACGCGAGAACCGGTGTGCATGAAACTAAGGAAGGTATTCCCATGGTACTCTCCAGAGAAGAAATTGCAAAAAAACTGAAACAGCTGGCTGAAAGCAAACCGCCTAAAGACTTACGTGTCGGGGCCATGTGCTACAAGATGGCCCTCCCTCCCCTAAGAGCTGAATATGTCTGTCCTTTATGCGGTGAAAAAACCCTGTATGCTGTACCAGAAGAAGAAAAGTCCAACTACGGAAAAGGTTCATACAAAACCGTAGAGGCTATCCTGAAAGAGCTTCCTGGATGCAGAAGAACGGTCAAGCTTCTCAAAGATTTTCATGTTGAGCTTCTGGAATCACAGTTTTGCAGAAAATGTACTCCTAATACAGACACCCCTCAGCTAGGACTCAGCATTAAATATAAAAATTCTGACAAGGCACATGCGGTCTGGGATATCACCAGCAATGACTGTAATCTTTTGTATGAGTTTTTTACCGGAAAAAACAAACATAAAACTTTTAACGATTCTGAAGTCCCTCTTAAAGATTATACTGGCCGTCTTCATGAACTGCTGGGAATTGCCCAGAAAGGTAAACAAGGAAAATAATGAAATGAGTATCTCTGTTGGCACATCATGTCTTTCTCCTTCTTTCCTACCGGCCACGGCTGTGCTGGAAATGACCTATGAGTGCAATCATTCATGCCTTTTCTGTTCCTGTCCCTGGTATGATAAAAATAATGGCTTTAAAAAACTGAAAGAATTGTCCATAAAAGAATGGAAAGAGACGATTAAAAACCTTTGTGAGATGGGAGTCTGTAATATCGCCTTTACCGGCGGAGAGCCTTTGTTAAAAAAAGGGATTGAAGGGCTGATTGAATTTTCTGCCGGACTTAATGCCAGCCATATAGAAACCGCCGGTAAAGAACTTGTTAAGGAATTAAAACCACCGAAACTCTATCTGCTGACAAACGGCAAGGTCCTGACAGATGACATTCTAAAGTTGTGCAAAAAATACGCTGTTAATTTAAGCCTGAGCCTGCCGGGCATTGAATCCTTTTCCTGGCATACAAAGAACGGAGAGGCCCGGAATGTTTTGAACTGGTTTTACAGGGCAAAAGATATGGGGGTCACCACGACAGCCGGTATTACTGTAACCAAACAGAACCTGTATGAACTGTATGAAACTATTTCCGCGGCATTGTTAAACGGGGCAGATACCATACTTTTAAACCGTTTTATACCGGGCGGAAGGGGCATTGAGTTTGCAGAGAAATTGAGCCTTGACAGGGAAGACATTGCAGAAATGTTAACTACCGCCGAAAAGGTGCTCAGTTCTTCGGGAAGAAAAGGGAGTGTGGGCACAGAGCTGCCGAAATGTGCCATTGGAGAAGAAGGGTTTAAACATTTAACCGTCGGCACCCGTTGCTCAGCAGCTCTCGATTTTTTTGTCATAGACCCGTCAGGATACATAAGGGTCTGCAACCATTCCCCTGTAAGACTGAACCACTTGACACAAATAAATGAATTAAAAATAAATCCCTACTGGAAACGGTTTGTGATGAAAGACTACCTGCCGGAGCAGTGCTTTAACTGCAACCTGAACAATACCTGCGACGGCGGCTGCCGTGAAGCAGCCCATATCCACAGGGGATGTGTTGACTCAATGGACCCGATTTTATCAGATTTAAACAGGTAACGCTTTCCTGAACTTAGGTTTCATAAACAAAAAAAGGAGGTGCATTATGAAGTCCCTGGATTCTGTTAACAGTCTTGTTATCAGCCAGAAAAAAGAATGGGGAGAGATTCTTTCCAGCTTTGAAACCAAAAATAAATATATTGTGCTTGACCAAGCTGGAAACGAGCTTTACATGGCCCTTGAAGAAGGGGGATCTACAGTAATGCGCATGTTTTTGAAAGCATGGCGTCCGTTTGAAATTTTTGTACGGACCCTTGATCAGCAGCAGGTTATTCATGTGGTCCGGCCGTTCAGGTTTTATTTTCATGAAATAAATGTCTATGGGCCGGATAATAAACTGTTAGGTACGATCAAAAAGAAGTTTTCAATTATCCGGCGTATTTATGATGTTCTGGATTCCAGCGGCAAGGAAATATTTCAACTCTTTGGCCCCATACTCCACCCCTGGACATTTAATATCATGGATGATCAGTCGCGTGAACAGGGAAAGATTACCAAAAAATGGAGCGGCCTGATGAAGGAAGGCTTTTCTGACGCGGACAACTTTGGCGTTATGTTTCCGGCAGAATGGCCGGCAGAACAAAAAGCAATTTTTCTGGGTGCTGTCTTTCTGATCGATTTTGTGCATTTTGAGAATAAAGGGAATAATTAATTTTGTTTCCAGAAATACACGCTTTTGTAAAGTGTTTTCATAAAGCATATGTCTTTCAGGGAAAACAAGATACTAGATCCTTGATGCTGGTCGGAGCGAAGCATAGATCCCGCTGCTGTTTAGCGGGGATACTAGTTGTAGCGGAACATAGATCTCGCTGCTTTTTTAGTGGAGATACTGGATAAAAATATTGATAAAGGAACAATGAATGGAAAAAACATTGGCAATTAAACTGGCAAAGGTGCTCATCGCTGCTGCATGGAGTGACGGCGAACTTTCCAATGATGAAATGAATGCGTTTAAAGATCTCCTGTTTAACATCCCAGATCTTTCCGGTGAAGAATGGCCTGAAATCGAAGTATACATGGAAAGCCCGGTAAAGGAGGAAGAGGCACAGCAATTAATAGAAGACGCTGTCGCCAGTATCAAAAGTAATCAAGACAAGGCCGATGCTCGTGAATTCCTTGACCGGCTTGTTAGCAGTGACGGGATCGTAACCCAGGATGAACAATCCTTTCTAGATGAGGTACTACAAGCCATTGACAGCAAAAAAACCGGTATCATGGAGACAATGACAAGTATCATAAAGTCATCGCTTAGTAAAAGAAGGCAGAAACTGGGAACCACGCCAAGCCGGGAGGAGAGGATTGAGGATTTCATCAAAAACACAGTCTATTTTAAATTAAAGACAGAGATTAGTTCTAAAGAGATCTCTTTTGATGATATTGGAGACAATGAACTCAGGAAACTATGCCTTGCCGCTGGAATTATGGCTGTGCTCGCCTGGGTTGATAAGGATATTTCCCCAAAGGAAAAAAATGCCATCAACAATGCCCTGTCTGAAAATTGGGGCCTGGATGCAAACAGGACTTCTGTTGTTACTGAACTCGCCTGTTCAAAGGCATTAAAAGGTCTTGACCGTTTCAGGCTGTGCAGAAGTTTTTTTAAATGCACTGATTATAATGAAAGAACCTCTTTTCTGAAAACCCTGTTTAGCGTGGCTAATTCTTCTG
Organism: Desulfobacterales bacterium; assembly: GCA_028277765.1. Lineage (GTDB taxonomy): Bacteria > Desulfobacterota > Desulfobacteria > Desulfobacterales > SURF-7 > JANQFQ01. The sequence goes on along the minus strand of JANQFQ010000086.1, from coordinate 55,865 downwards.
AAAATACATCAAATGATGAAATTGAAGAAATCCGTACCATATCAAAACTTCTCCGCCTGGGTCATAAGGATTTTATCGACGCGAAATTGACAGTACCAAGGGATGACCGGGGAGGATTGTAAAAAATAAGATTTAACCGTACAGACAGAGTCAGATTTTAAGAAAAGCTATACTTTTAAATAAATGTTAAAAAATCGAGCCCTTGCGGAATTTATGTGTCACCCCGCGCTGGCATTTTTAACATATAATTTGCAGAACACCTTAACTTAAGTCACTTGTAACTTATAATTTAAGGCACTTCTTCTGTTTAAAAAATGAAACGCTAATTGAGTGCCGGCTAGGACAATAAATGCCAGATTCAAAAAAAATTCTCATTGTAGATGATGACACCGTCACCCGCGGTCTGTATTCTCGTGTCCTAAAAAACTATTCTGATGATTTTGAAATTTTAACTGCTGAAGATGGTATGGAAGCGACACGTCTTCTTAAAGAAAAAAATATTGACTTGGTCATTACAGATGTTCAGATGCCGTTGATCGATGGCTTTGAACTCATTGCCCACATGACCTTGCATTATCCGGAAACACCTGTTTTTGTTATGACAGCATTTGAAATCCCTAAAACTGATACCGCAAAAAATGCCCTTAAGACATCCAGGCTTTTTACAAAACCCATAGACATGGACATTCTTGCCCAAAGCATCTTTAAAGAATTCGATTCCAGAGCAAAAGGAAATCTGATCGGTATTGGCCTGCCATCCTTCTTGCAGCTGATTGAAATAGAAGAAAAAACATGTACCCTCCAGGTGTCTTCCGGCAATAAAACAGGATGGATGTATTTCATAAAAGGCGAACTTTTTTCAGCTGACTATGGGAACCTTAGAAATGAAGAAGCCGTTTATGAATTGGTGTCATGGAAAAATGTTGAAATAAAAATAGATAATGTTTGCAGAAAAAAAAATAAAGAAATTCAACAACCGCTTATGAGTATATTGATCAAAAGTAGCTCTTAATCAAAAACCTAACACGTTATGTATTATCAAGTCTGATTTTTTTTAATTTAATGAAATGTGACCAACCATCGTAGGGTGGGCTATGCCCACCAAATAAGTCAGCATACATTATGAATCAGTAGATGGTGGGCACAGCCCACCCTACATTTTTTATATGTTCTTACCAAAACAATTAAAACATTGAAAGGGTTTGTCTTTATATGGGTTTGTTTAACTCACACCTGGTCAGCTAACATTTTCCACAGATTTCACTTCCGGCACATCTGCTTTAATCTGCTGCTCTATTCCGTTTTTAAGTGTCATCTGGGACATTGGGCAGCCAGCACACGCGCCTTGAAGACGGACCTTAACAATCCCGTCAACAACATCGATAAGTTCCACATCCCCGCCGTCAGCCTGAAGCATTGGCCTGATTTTATCTATGGATGCCTGTACTTTATCTTTCATCATCTCCTCCTAAAAATAAAAAACTATTTTTTGATTTTTTCATACGATGGTACACCATATACTTTTTTGTACGACCGGCAAAATGGACAGACTGGAGCCTCCAGTTTTACAAAAGCGTGTATAAGCCCTTCGCCTTTTTTTCTTGCTGTTTTACATACAGGGCAAGCGTTTTTACATACATCTGCCATTTTTTTTGTTATTTTTCCGTGTGCCATTATATCCTCCGCTTTTTTATGGGATTATTTCCATAAAAACAACTGAAACATATTACAATATTTACAAAATATTTCAAATCAATTTCAGTCTTCCCAGATATTGATGACCGTATCTGTCACTGTCTGAACAACTTTTCGGCAATGTTCAATTTTATTCGTCTTTATGTATTCCTTACTCCCCTCATCAGTATTCAGTTGTAATTGTAAAATATCTTTACAGTGGACCCCTCCGAATTTATCCTCAATTAATTTATAAACCTTTTTGCACTGTCCAAAAAGTTTTGCACCAGGAAAATGTTTTTCACTGCTGAATATTCCGTCACTGATCGCTAGACCTACCATAATTGTTTTAAAAGCATCATAATATCCCGCACTCCTTAAATCCACGCCCGCTATTAAACCAAGAGAGAGTACCCCGCCCGAGATGGCACCACAGAAAGTACCGTTAAATCCAATACCGCCGGCAAACCCTTTTGACGGGCTGTCGATCAATCCCATATCCTTGCCGGTTTTGTCAGCAATATTCTGAATCACCGTTTGGCTGCAGTGAAACGCCTCTTGTTCAAAATACCGCGTCATCCGATCAATATAAGGATATTCTGGAAGATCAGAAAATGAATTCCTGTTTTCCGTCTCCTGGTCAAGCTCAGTGATAACTTCCGTTCCGTGCCATAAAATCTCCATGCATTTTAAAGGTTTACCCGTAAGTATGGCCCTGCGGAAGTTGTTTGCCAAATGTTTGCCGCCATGAACCTTGCCACAGTCAGGTGTATCAAGTCTTTTTTCAAGCCTCCGGAAATATTCCGAACAGACCATGTAAAACCGTGAAGAATCCAGCGTGCCGGTATCAGCATACTTACCACCCAGGGCCACTATACCCCCATTTGGCGTACCACAGGTGTCTCCCATGGCGCTGACCCCTGCACTGAATCCGATCACTGAAGAAAGGAGTAGAGGGTCTGGCTCTATACCAAGGGCCTTGCTCAGATTCAGAGTCATTGAAAACGCACAGCTTGTGGCCTTTATGTAATCAAGCAGAACATCTTTTTTGATATTCTTTTTTGTTTCTTCTTTACGCACATTTATCCTTTATTATCTGTCAGTGTTCATCGTTCAAATCAGACTGGCATGCCTTGCAGAAAGTAGTGCTTTCCATTATCTCTGTATCACAGTAAGGACACAAACATTTTTCACCATGAACATGAACATGCTTCTCTATCGGCCTTCTCGGCTCAGGTCTTGTTATACCTGCTTTTCTGTCTTCATAATCCTGTATCGCCAGGTGCAGAGCATCAGCCCCGAGGTTTGAGCAGTGCAGCTTGTTTTTCGGCAGTCCTTCAAGGGCTGCGGCTACGTCTTTGTTTGTGATCTTTTTAGCCTCTTCAATACTTTTCCCCATAGCGAGCTCCGTTAGCATGCTTGAAACAGCTATGGCAGACCCGCACCCAAAGGTCTGAAACTTTATATCCCCTATCTTTTCTTCATTAATTTTAAGATATATGGTCATCATGTCACCGCAAATCGGGTTTCCAACCTCTCCCACACCGTCAGCATCTTCAATCACGCCCACATTTCTTGGATTTCTAAAATGTTCCATCACTGTCTTTGAGTACATCATGTTTTTCTTCTCCTGACTTTTTTATTGACAAATCCGTACCACTTTGTGGTATGTTGACCTTTGTACTACTACATTGTGGCACTTTGTCAAGAGAATTTTGACTTCAGGAGGTACATGTGACAAGTGAGGAATTTGTCAATCTTCGGAAAAAGCTGAAAAAGACACAGGCGCAAATTGCTCAGCTTCTTGGCATTTCCGTTAAAGCAGTACGCAGCTATGAGCAGGGATGGCGGGCTATACCACCCCATGTTGAAAGACAGCTACTGTTTATTATCACACGCGGAGACAAAAAAACAAAATCGCAAAAAGCCTGCTGGACCATCACTAAATGCCCGGATGAAAAAAAAGAAAAGTGTCCGGCTTGGGAATTTGATGCAGGAAAATTCTGCTGGCATATTAACGGAACCATGTGTAATGGTGTCGCCCATGAAAGCTGGGAAGATAAAATAAAAGTCTGTAAAACCTGCGATGTGCTTCTTTCCCTCCTTTAGTTAACTATATGGTTGAATCTTAACGTTTAATTATATATAAATCGAGGCGTATTATGGAAATTGTTTCAATTGCTGTAAGTAAAAAAAAGGGTGAGCGTAAAACCCAGGTCAATAAAGCTGAATTAATCAAAGAGCATGGGCTGCAGGGAGACGCCCACGCTGGTACCTGGCACCGGCAGATAAGTTTTCTTTCATATGAAAATATTGAAAAAGCCCAGAAAAAGGGTCTTGATGTAACTTTTGGTGATTTTGCTGAAAATATTGCTACTACTGGTATAGACTGGAAACATATTCCAATTGGCACCAAGGTTAAACTTGGGGAAACAGCCATTGTGGAAATAACGCAAATAGGAAAAAAATGTCACAGCAAATGTGCCATATATTATCAGGCTGGAGATTGCATTATGCCGCGGGAAGGTGTCTTTGCACGTGTCCTTAAAAGTGGCGCCATCTCCTGTGGAGACACAATTGAATTCCAGGAAAAAGCTTGACAAGGATTGCTTATAAAAAATGAAACAACTGACACCAGAAAAAGTTACGTGCTTTAAAAATAATTCATTCCAAAACAGAGAACTGAATCTTGTATGTGAAGAACCATTGGCTATACATGTTGAAGGAAATCCATATTCTGTTGTCATGCGAACACCAGGTCATGAGATATTTCATGCTGCCGGCTTCTGCCTGTCAGAGGGGCTTGTTAAACAAAAGGAGGATTTCGCTTCCATTGGTCAGTGCGAAGACATGGATCCAAATCTTGTAACCATAACCCTGACCGAACAGAGAAGGAAAAAAGTCAAACCGCTTTTAGAAAGAAGAAACTTTATCAGTCAGACGAGCTGCGGTATATGCGGGAAAGAACTTATTAAAGATCTTCATCAGACCATGACGCCTGTGAAAAGCACAACGGCGATTGATGCCGGCACAGCTCTTGGACTTGAAAACAAGCTTTTCGAACAGCAGGATCTTTTTGGCAAAACATATTCCACTCATGCCTCGGTGCTTCTTGATAATAGTTTAAACGTTACAGCTGCCGCAGAAGATGTGGGACGGCATAACGCGCTTGACAAAGCCATTGGCCGTGTCCTAATGCAGGATTCTATCGCGGATTCTGTCATCGCTGTGCTCTCTTCACGAGTAAGCTATGAACTTGTTCAAAAGGGTGTCAGGGCTGGTATTGAAATAATCATTTCCATTTCTCGCCCAACAGAACTGGCTGTAACCCTGGCAAGGTCAATGAATGTGTCTATTGCCAGAATCAGAAAAGATGAGCTTATAATTTTCAGCGGAAAAGAACGATTAAAAGGGTAAATAAACACAGGTGATAAATTGCAGGAAATGATTGAAAAAATAAAAAAGATTAAGAACGAACTCGGTAAAAAACTGGTTATACTGACGCATCATTATCAGCAAAAAGAAATCGTGGGCCTTGGCGATTTTCAGGGAGATTCTTTCGGCCTTTCGCAGAAAGCAGCTGCAGACCAGGATGTGGAGTTTATTGTTTTTTGCGGAGTCCATTTTATGGCTGAAAGCGCTGCAATACTTGCCCGTCCTGGCCAGATTGTACAGATCCCAGACATGGATGCAGGCTGCTGGATGGCTGACATGGCGGATTCCATTATGGTTGAAAGAGCCTGGGATGAATTAACCGCCATAGCTGGTGAAGACTCTGTTACCCCTCTGGTTTACATGAACTCAGACGCCTTTATCAAAGCCCACTGCGGCAGGAACGGGGGTGCTGTCTGCACATCGTCAAACGCACCGGATGCGTTTAAATGGGCATTTGAAAAACGCGAAAAAATATTCTTTTTTCCTGATGAGCACCTTGGCCGCAATACTGGTAACCGGATGAATATCCCTGCTGACCAGATGATTATCTGGGACCGCAGCAAACCTTTGGGGGGAAACTCGGAAGAGAGTATTAAAAACGCAAAAGTAATTCTCTGGGACGGATACTGCCTGGTGCATACCCGGTTTACGGTTGACCAAATTAATGACCGAAGGCGTGAATTTCCAGAGGCTAACATTGTTGTTCACCCTGAATGTACACAAGAAGTGGTAAACGCAGCAGATGCTGTGGGATCCACAAGTTTTATTGTAAACTATGTTAAAGAGGCTCCTGCTGGCAGCACCATAATCATCGGAACAGAAATCAATCTCATTGAACGTCTCGCGATTGAGTATCCGGACATGAAAATTATGACCTTAAGCGATTCCATGTGTCCAAATATGGCAAAGATAACCCTTGATAATCTTCTTTGGACACTAGAAAATATCGGCCGCGTTAATATTGTTACAGTTGAAGATGACATAAAAAAAGATGCTGGACTTGCCCTAGATCGTATGCTGGAGCTGGCGCCAAAATAACAGGCAAATAACATTTTATCCAATAAAATGGAGTGATAAATGGCCCCAAAAAAATATAAAGTCAACAAGACATACAAAAGCATTAATGACAAAATCAAATCAGGTAAAGTGGTAGTTGTTACTGCCGAGGAAATGATCAGTATTGTCGAGGAAAAAGGACCTGAAAAAGCTGCCCGAAAAGTTGATGTTGTAACAACAGGAACATTTGCGCCCATGTGCTCTTCAGGCGCCTTTATCAATTTCGGTCATTCTTCACCAACCATAAAAGCATCAAAGGTCTGGATGAATAATGTCCCTGCCTATGCTGGTGTAGCTGCGGTAGACTCCTATATCGGCGCTACTGAACCGTGTGAAGATGATCCCCTGAACAAGGTCTGGCCTGGGGAGTTCAATTACGGCGGCGGCCATGTGATCGAGGATCTTGTTGCCGGGAAAAAGGTTCATTTAAAAGCAACCGCGTACGGAACATCCTGTTATCCCGGCAGGCTGGTCGAAAAAGAAATCCGGCTGAAAACTCTGCCCATGGCAACACTCTGCAATCCAAGAAACGGATACCAGAATTATAACTGTGCCGTCAACCTGACGAAAAAGACCATCTATACCTATATGGGAGCGTTAAAGCCTAATGCTGCCAATGCTAACTACTGCAGTGCCGGCCAGCTGAGTCCCCTATTGAATGATCCATATTATAAAACCATTGGCCTTGGCACACGTATATTTCTTGGCGGGGGGGTAGGGTATGTTACTTGGCAGGGAACACAGCACAATCCATCTGTAAAAAGAACAAAAAAAGGCGCGCCCCTGACACCGGCTGGTACTATTTGGGTGATGGGTGACCTCAAGCAGATGAGCTCGTACTGGCTTAAGGGAATGAGTCTTCAAGGATATGGGTGCAGCCTTGCCGTGGGGCTTGGTATTCCAATACCTATATTAAATGAAGAGATGGCCCAATATACCTCGGTATCAGATAAAAATCTTTTTACACAAATCATCGATTACGGGAAGGCATATCCCTCAGGAAAAACAAAAAGTCTAGGCAAGGTCAGCTATGCCCAACTCAGAAGCGGCTCTATAAAGTTCAAAGGCAAAACTGTGCCCACGGTCCCTCTGTCAAGCATGGTAAGAGCCCTTGAAATAGCAGAAACATTAAAAGAATGGATCGAAAAAGGGGATTTCTTTATAGGAGAGCCGCAGTTTACGCTACCAGCATAAATTTAATTTATAGATTCGGTCCGCATTCACCTTTTTTTAATTCTTCAAATGTAATTGAATTCAGATTGTCAAACATGGTCCGGGCGGCCTCCATCCACATCTGCCGGGTCATGCATGTTTTCGATTTTTTGCAGGATCTTGGTTTGTCTATACAATCGCAAAGGCTTTCTCCACCTTCAAGTAAAGCCACAATTTCTCCCACGGTTATATCTTTCGGTTCTTTCTTTAAAACATACCCTCCCCTGGCACCGCGGATACCTTTAACATATTTGGATTTTTTTAAAGGGATGATAATCTGCTCAAGGTATTTCACGGAAACATCCTGCCGTTTTGCTATCTCGCTAAGCTGAACAGCTCCTTCATCCCTGTGCTGCGCCATATCAAGAATTAAACGTGTGCCGTACCGGCTTCTTGTGGACAACTTCATCTTTTGTCTCCAATGTTTGTACTGATCAGAAAAGGAAATTATTTTTAATATGAATTCGTTAAGATTGTCAAGTAAGCATATAAGTATATGGCGGATTTAAGCTGTTATTTGATTCTATGCTTTATTAAAGCCGGACTGTTTTTATCATACAAAGCTTTTACTTGTTGCAACATAGCTATTTTCTTTCGTGTAATCAATTGCATTAGAGAAAACCTCTTCTCTATTTTTTACTTGATAATCTTGGATCTCTTTCAGCTTACTACAGGCCTTAATGCATTTGTATTTTGACTGATTTTTTTTGGGGCAGTCTGCACATGGTGAGCTAATCATAAAAAACCTCTTTTTCAGTGTTATTCCCATAATACTGAAACTTTCTTTATTAACTTGACATACTTTTCAAAAAAATCAAGACTGAATTCGCACTGTAAAACTACTGGCCGAAAATAGGTATTTTTAAATTTATTATAAAAATAACAAAAGATACTGGACGGTTAGCCTGCGTTAAAAATAGGTTGGGTATTTTTCCTCAGAGGTAAGATTGAACCTGAAATTTGGTTTTTCGCGTAAAATCTGGGCTTAAAACTCAATACTTCCCGGGGTTCTGGGAAAGGGAATAACATCCCTGATATTTACCACGCCGGTTATCAACATTAACATGCGCTCAAAACCCAGGCCAAAACCACTGTGCGGTACAGATCCGTACTTTCTTGAATCAAGGTACCACCAGTAATGCTCTTTCTTTAGACCATCTTCTTCCATCCGGGTCTCCAGAAAATCCAAACGCTCTTCCCTTTGACTGCCACCAATAATTTCTCCTATTCGTGGAACTAGCACATCCATGGCTGCAGCTGTTGTGTTGTCATCATTAATCCTCATATAAAAAGGTTTGATCTCTTTTGGGTAATCGTAAACAATAACCGGTTTTTTTATATACTCTTCAGCCAGATACCGTTCATGTTCTGCCTGCAGGTTGTTTCCAAAAGACACATCATATTCAAACTTTTTGTTCGCTTTTGTCAGAATGTCTACGGCTTTTTTATAAGGTATCCGTTCAAAACCAGATTCAACGATGCCGCTCAAGGTATCGAAAAGTGTTTTATCAACAAATTTATAAAAAAGTTCCAGGTCCTCTTTGCAGGCTTCCATGATGTTTTCTGTGAGGTATTTTAAAAATGTTTCCGCCAGGTCCATGTCCCCTTCAAGATCGCAGAAAGCCATTTCAGGTTCCACCATCCAGAATTCCGCGGCATGTCTTCTTGTGTTTGAGTTTTCAGCGCGGAAAGTAGGACCAAAAGTATAAACATCTCCCAGAGCAAGCGCAAACATTTCAGCTGAGAGCTGACCGGAAACCGTTAGGTTTGATTCTCCGCCGAAAAAGTCCTTTGTCAGGTCAGGTTTTCCATCTTTTTTTGGTATATTTTCAAGTTCTAGGGCAGTTACACGGAACATTTCTCCTGCACCTTCACAGTCAGAACCTGTAATAATCGGTGTATGGATATATTTAAATCCCCTGTCTCTGAAAAACTTGTGTATTAAAAATGAGAGTTCCGACCTGATTCTGAAAATAGCGGAATACTTGTTTGTGCGTGGTCTTAAATGGCTGATGGTTCTTAAAAACTCATCTGTATGCCGTTTTTTTTGCAGGGGATACGTTTCTGGGGCCATGCTGATAATGGTAACACTGTCAGCGTGAATTTCCCATTTCTGTCCTTTCCCTGGAGATTCAACCAGCTTTCCTGTCACGGCCAGTGCTGATCCTGTTGTAATCCTGCAGATATCATCGTAATTGGTTAGGTTGCTATCTGTTATAATCTGCATATTTTTTAAACAAGATCCATCGTTTAATTCAACAAATGAAAATCCTTTTGAATCTCTCCTGGTTCTAACCCATCCTTTGACAAGAACTGTATCAGCCGGTTTTTCAACATTTAAGATGTCTACTATTTTTGTCTGTTTCATATTATTTCCATTGATATAAAGTTAAAAAATCTAAAATAAAGTAATCTTTTGCTTTTTACCAGGCTGTATTAAACAAAATGCTTAATATTTCATGATAATATTACATCTTTACGGATATATAATACCCGCGGGAGCCCCTTTGAATAAGAATGGCTACTGAATACTTGTGACGGAATTTTATAATTGCCTTTTCAAAATCTTTTTTATTATTGATTGCTATTTCACCTATCTGGCGGATAACATCCCCTGGCTTAACACCTGTTTTTGCCAGAGAAAAATCTCTTTTGATTTCAGTAATCACGACCCCGCTTTCTGCTTTAATATCATATTTTCTCCGGTTTTTACGGTTTAATCCTTTTATCTTGATCCCGAGGCGTAAGTAGGCTAGTTCATGGGCTTTTTCTGGAGGAAAGGTAAAAACTGTAAAAGAGAATTCAATCTTTCTGTCTTCTCTCCAGACTGTTATCCGGGCTGTATCTCCTGACGCGTAATCCTTTATCGCCGCAAGGTATTCCTGGGAAGAAGCAATCTTCTTGGCTCCCACAGACAGAATAATATCGCCGGTTTTTATGCCGTTTTCATGCGCGGGACTCTTGTTTTCAATTTCGCTGACAACTACTCCTTTTTTTCCGGGAACATTTAGATATGCGGCAAGCCGTTGATCCATATCCTGAACAAAAATACCTGTCCAAACATGAACAACCTCTCCATGGAGTATAAGATCAGAAACAATTCTTTTTGCTTTATTGATAGGAATGGCAAACCCAATACCCTGGGCTTTTGCGTAAATAGCGGTGTTTATTCCTATAAGCTCGCCATTAATATTCAGTAGTGGTCCGCCGCTGTTCCCTGGATTAATTGACGCATCTGTCTGAATAAAGTCATGATAAACCCGGGCTTCCGTATTTATGCTGCGATTCAAGGCACTTATTACACCAGTTGTCACGGTATTGGAAAAGCCAAAAGGGTTGCCAATGGCAATGCCTGTTTCACCGATCATAATGGTGTCTGAATTCCCCATTTCAATGGCCGGGAGTGTTTTATCTGATACTATCTTGAGAACAGCCAGATCTGAATCAGGATCAACACCGATGATCTTAGCTTCAAATTCACGTTCGTCCTTTAAGACAACCGTTATATTATCCGTCCCCATGATCACATGGGCGTTTGTTAGAATAAACCCGCGATGACCATCTATAATGACACCAGAGCCAAGACTGCTTCTTTTATAACGCTGTTCATAACCATGATCAAAAAAGTCCCTGAAAAAGGAATCAAAAAACGGATCCATGCCAAAACCTGAAAACGGATTCGACCGGCCCCGTACTTCATATTCAGAACTGATATTTACAACAGCGGGGCTAACCTCTTCTACGGCCTTCACAACTGCTGTTTTACGCTCGAATCCATAACTAATAGACGTGTTAAAAAAGACGACGACTGATAAAAAGATTACACCCAAGGTTATTGTGTTGCTTTGTTCGTAGAGTTTTGTCATTTTATTAATTTGGTTTGATTTTATTTAAAAAGATTTCTTTATAGCATGAGAATAAAAACGATTCAAGACCTCCTGCCGTTTGTTGAAAAACCCAGCCGTTATCTGGGCACGGAAATAAACAGCATAAAAAAAGACTATAGCCATGTAAAGTTGAGCATCGCCCTGGCCTTTCCAGATCTTTACGATATCGGCACCTCCCATTTCGGCCTTCAGATACTCTACCATATCCTTAACAGTTATCAGGAAATTGCCGCGGAAAGAGTCTTTGCTCCCGGGCAAGACATGGAGGCGCACCTGAGAAAATACGCTATCCAACTCTCCACTCTGGAAACAAACAGGCCTTTAAGCCGATTTGATATTATCGGGTTCAGCCTTTTATATGAACTCAACTTTACAAACATCCTGACGATTCTTGACCTGGCAGGCATCCCTTTCCTAGCGTCACAAAGGGACGGGTCTCACCCTCTGATAATCGCAGGTGGACCGTGTGCCTGCAACCCTGAACCTTTGGCGGATATCTTTGATGCAATGGTTATTGGTGACGGGGAGACCGTTATAACAGAAATATGCAACCGCTGGCTTGAATGGAAAGAATCAAACAACAATGACCGGCAGCAGCTTTTAAAGGACCTGTCCGGCATTAAAGGAGTATATGTTCCCTGCTTTTTTAAACCATCGTATGATGTTTCCGGTTTCCAGAATCTTATTCCCTTGTTACCAGGATATGAAAAAATAGAACGGGCCGTTGTGTCAAACCTTGAACTAAATCATTTTCCTGAAACGCCTGTGATACCTTTTGGAAGACCGGTTCATGACCGTCTACGTCTTGAACTTGCACGGGGATGTTCAAGGGGATGTCGGTTCTGTCAGGCTGGTATTATTTACAGACCGGTTCGTGAACGAAGAATGGAAGATATTCTTGCTCTGGCGAAAAAAAGCCTGCTTGCCACAGGCTACGAGGATCTTTCTCTTCTGTCCCTCAGCACAGGAGACTACGGATGCCTGCCTTCCCTTATGGAAGTACTTATGGAAAAATATGAATCACAGCATGTGGCCATATCCCTCCCGTCACTCAGAGCGGATACTCTTACAAAAAAATTGATGGGCCTTGTAAAACGGGTTCGCAAAACAGGTTTTACCATCGCGCCTGAAGCAGCCAGCCAGAGACTTCGTAATGTTATCAACAAAAATATTACAGACGATGAAATATTCAGCACGGTTTTAAACGCGTTTAATTTGGGATGGACAGTAATAAAACTCTATTTTATGATTGGCCTTCCTTCAGAGAAACAGGATGACATAGAAGCAATCATTGCCTTGGTAAAGGATCTGTCTAAAACAGAAAAAAAGGGAAAGAGAAAAAAAAATATTAATGTTAGTGTTTCAACCTTTATTCCAAAACCCCACACGCCGTTTCAATGGGAGCCCCAGGTGTCTCTGGCGGAATCAACAGATAAAATTCTTTTTTTAAAAGACCGACTTAAGGGGCCTGGGATTAATTTTAAATGGCAGAATCCAAAAGCCAGCTTCCTTGAAGGTATCTGGGCTCGCGGCGACAGACGGCTATGCAATTTGCTTGTTTCTGCGTACACAAAAGGATGCCGGTTTGATGGATGGTCAGACATGTTTAAGTTCGACCTGTGGGAAGAGGCTTTAAACGAAACAGGCGTTGACGCGGAATTTTTTACCACACGGGAAAGAGCGAATACCGAGGTTTTACCATGGGACCATATTGAAACAGGCGTTCTAAAAAAACATTTAATACAGGAACTTGAACGAAGCCGCAGTGCAGAAGCTGCTCCAGGATGTCGAGTTAATGATTGCGGAAACTGTGGCGTCTGTGATTTTAAAACCATTGCACCGCGGATTTATGATATCAACTCAACACGCCATAATGTACTGGAAAAGCCTGAAGAGAATAAAGAGATAGCTTCGAAAAAGTATATATTTGTTTTTTCCAAAACAGGTTCGGCAAAATATTTTGGGCACCTGGAGCTTGTCAGTATTTTTTTAAGGGCTTTTCGACGTATAGGCATAAAAATGAAACATTCCATGGGATTTCATCCAAAACCGAAAATATCATTTCAAAGGCCTCTGCCGGTGGGCATGGAAAGCCTTGAAGAATCTTTTTATTTAACAGTTCTTGGTGAAACAGACACAGATGGAATAATCAGCAAACTCAACCAGCAGCTACCTGAGGGGCTTTCTGTTTTAACATGTCGTCCTGCTGGAAAGAAAAAACCGGCAAAAGAGGTTGAAACAGAGGCTTTTCTTTTAACAGTAGGTGAAAACAGCTTTAGTGATGAAAAGCTAAACAATTTTTTGGAAAGCAAAGATGTTAGTATAACCCTTGTGAATAAAAAGGGCCGAAAAAAAATAGTAAACCTGAAAAAAGCCGTTTTAGAAATAGAAAAACTATCCCAAAACAGGCTTAAAATGATACTTAGACAGGAGCAGGGAAAATCCGTACAGCCTCTTGTTGTGGTCAAGGAAATTTTTTCGTTCCAGAAAGAACGGCTGAAAATGATAGGCATCTTAAAGCTGCCAACGGATAAATATAACGGCATTATGTAAAAAAATGTTGAAAAAAAAACATGTTAGTATAACATATCTGACAACATATTGAAAAAGTAACAGAATAGAACGGAATAGAACTATGTATAACGAATTAGTTATTAACGCAACCGAGCAGGAGACTCGGGTTGCCCTGATAGAAGACGGAAACCTGGCCGAACTTTTTGTAGAACGGAGCTATGATTTTAATATTGCTGGAAATATATATAAAGGGCGGGTTCAAAGGGTTCTTCCCGGCATGCAAGCTGCTTTTATAGACGCTGGTCTTGAGCGGGCAGCGTTTATTTTTGTCGGAGATGTCATCAGAGAAAAATCTAATGAAATTGAAGAGCTTTTTCTCAAAAACGCTGAAGATGAAAACAGCTTAAACGGTGAGGAGAAAGAAGCCCCCTTACAGGAAGAGACAAAACCCATTTCAATAGGCGATTGTAAGATAGAAGATATTCTTACAGAAAACCAGGAGATCCTTGTACAGGTGGCAAAATCGCCAATTGGCACAAAGGGTGCCCGAGTAACAAGTCATATCTCTCTTCCTGGACGATTTCTGGTTCTTATGCCGACAGTGGACCATATTGGAATCTCCAGGCGAATTGAAGAAGAGGAAGAACGGAACCGATTAAAAGAACTAGTCGCTACCTTAAGGGATAAACCTTATGGCTATATTGTCAGAACTGCCGCTGAAGGTGTACAGAAGGAAAAACTTGAACGTGAAATGTCATTTTTGATTAACCTGTGGAAAAGTATACAGAAAAAGAGCGAATCTGCCATTGCTCCCGCCCTTCTGCACCGGGAGCTTTCAATTACACTTCGAGCTGTCAGGGATCTTTTAACCCATGAAGCTGACAAGGTTATTGTTGATTCGGCTTCAGCATACAAGGTTGTTCTTTCCTTTATTGAAGAGTTTATGCCCAGCCTTAAGGAATCGGTTGAACTGTATCAAGGTAAAGAGCCGCTTTTTGACTTCTATAATCTTGAAGGGGATATTTCAAGAGCGCTACAAAAAAAAGTATGGCTTAAATCTGGGGGTTATATAGTTATAGAGCAGACAGAGGCCCTTGTGGCCATAGATGTAAACACCGGGCGTTATGTGGGTAAACACAACTTTGAAGAGACCGTATTAAAAACAAACCTTGAAGCAATAAAAGAAATCGCTTACCAGGTGCGGCTAAGGAATATTGGGGGTATTATAATAATAGATTTTATTGACATGACGAAAAAGTCAAGCAAGGAAAAAGTCTATAATGCCCTTAAAGAGGCCTTGAAAAAGGACAAAAGCAAGACAAATGTGCTTCCGATTTCTGAAATGGGACTTGTTGAGATGACAAGAAAGCGGATTAGAAAATCATTAACAAAGATTCTTTGTGAGCCCTGCTTATATTGTGAAGGTGATGGCTACTTGGTTTCAAAACAGACGATTTGTTATAATGTTTATAGAGAAATCCTTCGTGAAGCCAATGACATGTCCGGCACAAAGCTTACTCTAAGAGTCAACCCAGAAATAGCAGAACTTCTTTTAGGAGAAGAAAGCAATGTGATTACTTCACTTGAAAACCAGTTGGGAAAACATATATTTATCTATCCAACTGAAAAGTTTCACGTAGAAGAGTTTGATATCCTTGAAACTATTAAGGAATAATCTTTTTTTGTGTATAAACATATTGATTCTTGACAGAAAAAGAGAGCTGTGTTTTACTATTACGGTTTTTCGTAATTATACGAAACATATTTGACCATAACAAGATTTTATAGAACTTGATTATATAAAAAGGGGTAGTTAAAAATGAAAAGGACATTTCAGCCAAGCAGGCTAAAACGCGCAAGAAAACACGGATTTAGAAAAAGAATGTCCACAAAGCAGGGAAGAAGAATAATTAACCGGCGAAGGGCTAAAGGGAGAAGCCGTCTGTCAGCTTGAAACAGCTGAAAACAGCAAGGGTGCGTTTAGAAGGGCTTAATCATCAGACTGATTAAAAAACTTTATTAAAGAGCAGGATGGTTTTTGCGCGTTTTTTCTTTTACCAAGGCAGACAGAATCTTAAAGCATTTAGATTTTGTAAGAATTTCAAAAAAGGGAAAAAGACTTCAGGACACCTATTTTACAGCAGTCTATTCTACTGGTCGTCTTGAAAGAACACGCCTTGGTATTACGGTTACAAAAAAAGTCGGTAACGCTGCTGTTCGCAACAGAATCAAAAGAATTATCCGCGAATGTTTTAGACTTGAGAAACAAAAGATTAAAGGCTGTTGGGATATAAATATCATAGCAAAAAAAGCAGCCGAAGCAGCAGGAACAGATCAGATGTTTTCTTCCTTACAGGGTATTTTTAAAAAAATTGAGGGAAAGTTTGATAATTAGGAAAATATTACTTTTTATTATAAAAAGTTATAAACAGTTAATTTCTCCGCTTTTAAGGCCCGCTTGCCGTTTTTACCCAACCTGCTCTGAATATGCTTATCAGGCCATCTCGGCCCATGGCGCTATAAAGGGAGTATATCTTTCTTTTAAACGGATTATTAAATGCCACCCATTTCATCCAGGCGGTTTTGATCCAATACCATAGTGCTGGAATAAAAAGCATTTCATAAAATGCGGTTCGCCCAGCCGCAGCAACCACCCGACTTGACAATGTATAATTGCGTATTTTAACAAACAGTTAGGAGTCATCGTGGAACAAGCTCGTTTATTTTTAGCCACAGCGCTTTCAATCCTAGTATTTTTTCTTTGGACTCTTTATTTTGCTCCAAAAGAGCAGCCACTGGAACAGAAAACAGCTGAAAATAAAAAACAAGCGCCCGTGTCTCAAAAAGAAGACAGCCAGAACAGCTTTGTTTTTAAAGAAAAACCAGAACCAGCTGTTGAAGAAAAAATTCTGCCAGAACGCGAGCCAAGGACAATATCAATAGAAACACCCCTTTATTCAGCAACTATTTCTGAAAAGGGGGCTGTATTTAAAACCTTTATTTTAAAAGGCTATAAAGAGAGTAATGAAGAAAATTCTGATCTGAAAAAGATGATTTCTCAAGAAGATATTGAAGGAACCATACAGCTTAACGGCATTAACGGGCTAGAAAATGTTTTATTTGATACGGGATCAAAAGAAGTCAATTTTGTTATGGAAAAAGAAAAAAGGGATATTAGCTTTTTATGGCACTCCCCAGAGGGTATTATTATTGAAAAAAAATATACCTTTGTTCCAGATACCTACTTAATCTCTCTATCAGTAACAATTAAGAATCAAACACACAGAATAATTGAAGAAGGTTTTACCCTTTCTCTAGCGCAGCCTGTTATAGAAAAAAAGACAAGGATCGGGTTTGAAGGGCCCTGTTCATTACTAAATCAAAAACTGGAAAAAATTAAAATAAAGAAGGAAAAACAGTCCTTTACCGGAAACATCAGGTGGGTTGCGATACAGGACCGTTATTTTATAACAAGCATTATACCACAAAAAGAAACCAAAACAACAATGGATGTTTTTGTTACAGAAGATAACATTTTAAACGTTCAATATCTGCTGCCAAAAACGCAAATCAGCCCTGAACAACAGGAATCATATTTGTTTGATCTTTATTTTGGACCGAAAAGCATAAAAGTACTTGAAAGCTTTAATTGTAACCTGGATATGGCAATAGATATTTATGGACCAGATATACTGGCAAGACCAGCATTGTGGCTGATGAACCTCATCTATCAATATATACCTAACTATGGTATCGCAATTATTATTTTAACGATTTTAATTAAGATCGTTTTGTGGCCTCTTGGCACTAAAAGCTATAAATCAATGAACGACATGAAAAAGCTTCAACCCCTAATGGCGGAAATAAAAGAAAAATATAAAGATGACAAAAAGAAGATGAACGAAGAGATGATGGGGTTGTATAAAACATATAAAATAAATCCAGTGGGGGGCTGCCTTCCCATGTTAGCGCAATTTCCAGTATTTATTGCTTTTTATGGCATGCTGCTTGGCGCCATTGAACTCAGACACGCACCTTTTTTCGGATGGATAATGGATTTGTCCGCGCCTGACAGGCTTGGCAGTTTCGAAACATTAAGTTTTCTGGGTCATTTAGGTTTTCATCCGCCCTACGGTCTACCTGTTCTTACTCTGATCATGGGTGGAACCATGATACTTCAGCAGAAAATGTCTCCCCCACCAGGAGATCCAATGCAAGCAAAGATGATGATGTTTATGCCCGTAATATTTACTGTTATTTTTATCAATTTCGCTTCCGGACTGGTTCTGTACTGGCTCATAAATAACATCCTCTCAATTGCACAACAATATTATATTTCAAAGAAATTCGCTTGATTTTGGAGGTATGAATGTCGCCTAATATTGAATTTGAAGGCAAAAGTATTGATAAGGCTGTGGAAACAGCCTGTCTGGAGCTTAAAACCAGCCAAGACAAACTTGAATATGAAGTGATTACAGAGGGTTCCAGCGGAATTTTCGGCCTTGTGGGTGCAAAGAACGCAAGAATCAGGGTAAAAGCGCCAGACAGCCCTGAAACAGATGATTTTAGCCGTGAAGGAGTTCTTTCCCTGGTTGATGAAGCGTTTAACAGCAGCACGGGTAAAGCAGATGATCGTGTTACAAAAAATAAAAAAAAGAACCGCTGGAAAAAAAAGGAGCCAAAAGCTAAAGAAGACATCCCAGAATCTGTTGTAGCACTAGGAAAGGAAGCTGTACAGAAATTTGCCGATTTTATTACAAACGGGGCAACGGTTATTGTAAAACAGAAAAGCGGTCGGCTGGAGTATGATGTAGAAGGCGGCAACGCATCTATTCTAATAGGAAAAAAAGGACAAAATCTTGAAGCAATTCAATATCTTACAGAAAAAATGGTTAACAAGCAGAGCCATCATCGCATCCGGCTGTCTGTGGATGTAGAAGGTTACCTGGAGGAGAGGAAAAATAACCTGAAAACCCTTGCAAAAAAGATGGCTGAAAAGACAAAGCGAACAGGTAAACCATCCACCATCGGTCAGATGAATTCTCACGACAGACGTATCGTCCATATGACCTTAAGGGGTGACAGGAAAGTAAGAACCCAGAGTATAGGCGAAGGTTATTATAGAAAACTCGTAGTTTTTCCAAAAAAGAACAACCGCAGAAAAAAAGGTTATCAAAAGAAAAAATAACTCTTTTCCTTTAAGGTTCTTTAAAATGGAAAGCCCCACAATTGCCGCCATAGCAACCCCCGCAGGAAGCGGTGGCATCGGAATTATTAAGCTATCAGGACCAGAAGCTATAAAAATAGCCTCTACTATTTTCCGCCCAAAAAAAAACCAGAAAGACTCTTCCGGCAAAACAGATGTAACCCTGTTCAAATCTCACCGTCTTTATCATGGCTATATTGTAAACAGCTCACATAACCAGGTTATCGATGAAGTTCTTCTTACAATCATGAACGCACCATTTTCTTACACTAAAGAAGATGTTGTTGAAATTAACGCCCATGCTGGAGCTTTTGTCCTAAACGCTATACTTGATCTAGTGTTACAACATGGTGCTGTTTTGGCTTCCCCGGGGGAATTTACAAAACGGGCGTTTTTAAACGGAAGAATTGACCTGACCCAGGCGGAAGCTGTTATTGATATCATAAACGCAAAAACAGAAAGCGCATTAAATATGGCTGCCGCACAGATAACTGGCGGCCTTAGTAAAAAAATAAAAAAAATCCAAAAGCACCTTATAGACATCTTAACCGAACTCGAGGCAGCTATTGATTTTCCAGACGAGACTGATGATATTATTAATACAGACAAAACAACCGCTGAACTTGAAGACATGATACTTGGTCCACTGGAAGAGATGGTCAGACAATACGAGACCTCCCGGTATCTAAGAGATGGTGTTAAAATCGTTATAGCAGGCAAACCAAATGTCGGAAAATCGACACTGATGAATGTACTTGTAGACAGTGATCGTTCTATCGTTACCCCAATTCCAGGAACAACCCGGGATCTTGTAGAAGAAACGTTTATTTTAAATGGTATTTGTGTCAGCATTACAGACACAGCCGGCATCCATGAAACAGATGATCCTGTTGAAAAAATCGGAATTGATAAAGCCAGAAAAGACGCAGGCTTATCCGACCTGGTTCTTTTTATTATTGACGGGAGTAAAGATATTGAAAAAGAGGATAAGGATTTATATAAACAGCTAGATGAAAAACAAAGGATCCTGATTATAAACAAATTGGATCTTGCCGGAGATTTCAGACCCTGTTTTCCAAAAGAATGGGAACGACTAAAAAGCGCCGAAATTTCGGCGCTTTACAAGACAGGCATTAACCACCTCAAGACCCTGATAGGTGATGTCATTGTTGGAAAAGCGCAGGAAACGATTAAAGAAGCGGTCCCAGGGCTAAGACACAAAATGGCACTAGAGGAGAGTTTAACAAGCCTCTCTTCAGCCATAGAAGGACTAAGAGAAGTAACAACGCCAGAACTAACGGCTATTGATATTAAAGAGGCTATCACTGCGCTCGGGAAAGCAATTGGAGATCCTTCCAGGATAGACATTCTTGATAGCATCTTTAGCCGGTTTTGCATCGGCAAGTAATGTTTCACGTGAAACATATAGAAATACATATTATTTTTAACAGGCATGCCAGTTCAATTTGGCGCCAGGAGCAACAGATATGAATTTAGACTTTAAACCTTTTTTTGAAAGATATGAAGCGATCGTACAGATGGTTGATGATGTTTTTAAGAAAATGGAGAATGATTTTCCAGAACAAGTACACTGTAAAACAAAGTGTGCTGACTGCTGTTTTGCCTTGTTTGATCTCTCACTGATCGAAGCTCTTTACATTAACCATAAGTTCAACGAAGAATTTTCAGGCAAAGAACGTGTTGATATACTGGAAAAAGCCGACCAGGCTGACAGGAGAACGTTTAAAATAAAAAAAGACGCACACAAGGAATTCAAAAACGGTAAAAGCGAGGAGGAGATCCTGGGTAAAATGGCTATAGCGCGTGTCCGGTGTCCCCTTCTTAACGATAAAATGCTTTGCGATCTTTATGGTTTCCGGCCGATCACCTGTAGGCTTTACGGGATACCAACATCTGCGGCAGGAATGGGCCATACGTGCGGAGAGTCCGGTTTTGTTGAAGGAGAAAAATATCCAACAGTAAACATGGATGTAATATATAACCAGTTGTACCAGATATCCACTGAACTTACTACACAGATACAGTCAAAACATTTAAAAATGGGTGACTTTCTTATGCCTTTATCCATGTCCCTTATCACGGAATTTAATGAAGAATTTCTTGGTGTTGCAGAAAAAAAACAGCCAATTAACAATGATGACAGGTAATAACATGGCAAAATTTACACCCGAAGAGATAGAAAAGAAAAAAAAGGCAATATTTGATAGCATGGGTCAAAGGGGCCAGAAGCAGATTTTAAAAAAAGGTTATGATAAATGGGACCCGTTTCAAGAGCCCAAGGACCCGATCGATATCAGAAAGGACAAAACAAAGCGGACCAGCCAGCAGCTCATCAGAGAATTTCTTCTTTCTGTTGACCATGAAGACTATTCAAACGCTTATGGACGGGGCGCGTTGGATATGGCTCTCGGTATTGTCAACAATGATGATGCGTATCTTGGCATGTACGATTTCGCATGCTGGTACCATAAGCTTTTAAAAAAGGAAGGGCTCGAATAGCCTTTATGGCCATTATTTATGGCAGCATAACAGTTTATGGAAAGGGACATTAATGAAATAAAAAAGAAAACTTCGTCATTTGTCTTGGAATCATATCAACGGCTTACCCCCCAGGAAGTTGAAAAACAACTGACGCATTCTCTTGGATGCAGTAGAAAAGAGATTAAAACTGCTATAAAAGAACTTGTCACCTCAGGCGAACTCACTTATTCATATCTATTTGGATGTACTTTTCTTGAACCATCTTTTAATCGGCCTGTACGTGTTTCTAAGCATATTGTTCTCAAGCCTCCTGAAATTAACTACAACAAGCTTCCAAAAGACATTATTATTAATATCCAGCCCGGCGCTTCATTCGGTACAGGACAGCATCCGACTACTCGTCTCTGTCTCAGGGGGCTTGAACACCTTTTGATCGAAACAGGCCGTCTTATAAGGAACAAACAAACTCTTGGGCTTGATATCGGAACAGGTTCAGGAGTCCTGGCCATCGCCTCTGTGCTTATGGGTATAAGCCGTATGGTTGGAACAGACATTGATGCGTGTGCCAGGTCTGAAGCCATAGAGAATATAAAATTAAACCGTTTAGATCAGAACGTTTCTATTGAAAACAGAGAACTAAAAGATTTTTCTAAAAAAATTGACCTGTTATGTGCAAACCTTAGGGTACCGTCTTTAAAAAACCTATACTCACATATAAAAAAGATAATTTCTGATAGGGGCGCTTTGGTCTTGTCAGGAATAAAAGAGGAAGAATCTGACAATGTTATTGATTTTTATACAAAAGAGCGTTTTGAATTACTTTGGTTTGAATCGGAAAAAGGGTGGACCTGTGCTATTTTTTTAGGGTAAAAGGGTGGGTGAGAGCAAAAAGAAAAGCGTAACGTATTTCTTATGTCCTTAAAAACCGTCCAGATATGTTTGCCCTATTTAAAATATCCTAAGA
This sequence comes from Desulfobacterales bacterium, assembly GCA_028277765.1. GTDB lineage: Bacteria > Desulfobacterota > Desulfobacteria > Desulfobacterales > SURF-7 > JANQFQ01. Next base: position 33,415 of record JANQFQ010000086.1, on the reverse strand, counting down.
TGATATCTTCCGCTTTTTATGACAAAAGCTCAAAGCGTTTTGAATCAAACAGATCAAAAAGCTCAACACTCATACTGTCCGCAAGCTTTTCATATTCCATTTGTAGCGCTGCTGCCTCAGCCCTGTCTTTTTCATTCTTGAAAGAAATCCTCCTTAATAGATAAAACAGCCTCAAATTTAGTCTTTTCAGTTCTTTTTCCATGAGATACCTCCTTTCATTGTTGTTCATATGTCAACAGAGATGAACCTTTGCCTGAAAGTTGTATCCTTCTTAATCCTCCTTTTATAAACCGTGATCTCATGCATACAAACACAATATATAGTATTTATAAGCATTATTCATACCAAAATATAGTGTTTTTAATTTTTGTGGTATTTCAGAGGATTAGTAAATCACATAAAAAATAAAATGCGTTTTTTCTGACAAAACTGGTAAAAAAAATGACAAATTATGTCATTTTATATTCTTTCATTAGGTTTCCGCAGGGCTATGGGCGGCGCCAGGATTTCAGCCCAGATAACCGCTTCTCTCAATTGTTTTTTTGAAAACCGTGCTGTTTTAACAAAAGCTGACGCTTTGGAAAACGCTTTCTTACGTTTTAGATCCTGTTTTCTCCGTTCAGTTTCTTCTTCACGAGATCTCCTATGTTTCAGCGTTTCCTGCTCCTCTTCCATTATAGAAGATACTTTTTTCTTGGTTTTCATAACTGTTTGTAGTTTAGGTTCCAGGGGCGTTTCTTCAGGCACCATATGTTCCCGCTGTTCTGTTCCTGAACCTGCACTGGAATAATCAGGGTTGACCTCCTTTTGTATCTGTTCAACAATATCCTCAAAAGCCTGCTTCCAGCCGGAAGGTTTTTTCCCATCTCCCTTCCGGCCAGGGAATATCGCTTTAATAATATTAAAAATAACAATCAATATGATAATAATAGGAAAGAATAAGTCAAAGATAGTTTCCATAATATGATTCCTAACCGTTTTTATTAGGTTGGTGTTGGTTGTCCTGAATCATCCGAAGAACCAATCTTATCCCTCATCTGAGTGTCAGCATCGATATTTTTCATCCTGTAATAGTCCATTATGCCTAGGTTTCCGCTTTTAAACGCATCTGCCATTGCAAGCGGGACCTGTGCCTCAGCTTCAACCACCTGTGCCTGTTTCTCTTCAACCAAGGCCTTCATTTCCTGCTCCCTTGCAAAAGCCATGGCACGTCTCTCTTCAGCTTTTGCCTGGGCGATTTTCTTGTCCGCTTCTGCGCGATCGGTTTCAAGCTCGGCACCAATGTTTTTTCCCACATCCACATCTGCGATATCGATTGAAAGGATCTCATAGGCTGTTCCGGAATCAAGTCCTTTTTCAAGGACTGTTTTTGAAATAGAATCAGGGTTTTCAAGGACTTGTTTATGGGTGTCTGAAGAACCTATTGTAGAGACGATACCTTCACCGACGCGCGCCAAAACAGTATCCTCTCCAGCACCGCCGACAAGTCTGTCAATATTTGCCCTAACCGTCACCCTGGAGACCGCTTTCAGCTGAATACCGTCTTTTGCCATAGCCGCGACAATAGGTGTCTCAATAACTTTTGGATTAACACTCATCTGAACAGCTTCAAGGACATCTCGCCCTGCTAGGTCTATTGCTGCGGCACGGTTAAACCCAAGCTCTATGTTCGCCTTATCTGCTGCGATTAACGCCTGCACCACCCTTGAAACATTTCCGCCGGCAAGATAGTGGGATTCCAAGCTGTCTGTTGAAATATCTAAACCTGCCTTTACAGCTGCGATTTTTGATTCAACAACCAGTTTCGGGGGCACTTTTCTAAACCGCATAAAAATAATATTAAGCAGCCCCACCCTGGCCCCAGATACCAGAGCCTGTATCCACAATGAAATTAATGATCCAGCAAAAATAAGAAAAATAATAACTGCAATTACTGCCGCAATAATTAAAAAAGTAACAACCGCATTCATAATAACCTCCTATATCAGTCTGTTGTTTTCTTTACCACTAACTGGTTTCCTGTCACTGAGCAGACAACGATCTTTGTATCTTTATCTATATAATTACCACGACTGACAACATCCATACGTTTACCGTCAATTAACGCGGTACCAGACGGTCGCAGGTCTGAAGTCGTCACCCCGTTTTTTCCAAGATATTTTTCAAGTTCCGGAGACTGTGATGTTACACCATCTTCGCTTGAAAGCTCCTCCCGTAGCGTGGCTGGAGACTTGGAAAGCATTTTTAATCCAAAAATAATCAAAAAAGGGAGGATAATAATATCCGCAACAACCATAAACATGCCCGCACTCACCGATATGCTGAACACAATAAAAAGAGAATAGGCGAGAATTGCGATAGCCATGATAGCGAGAAGTCCGCTTGATGGGATGAAAATTTCAGCAATAATCACCAAAACACCAACTATCTGAAGTAGAATTGGGAAAATTAAGCTGTTCATGATTCCTTTTTCCTTTTAACAACGAGAACATTACCCCGTTTTTCTGTAATGATTAGTGGTGTCCCTTTTTCCAGGAAATCTCCTTCTGTAACAACATCAAATATTTCACCATTAATATCCATTTTGCCAGATGGTCGTAAATATGTCATGGCCGTTCCAATATCACCAATATTAGCGCTTTTTGCTTCTAAAGAATCGGCATGTGAGTCTTCTAACGTATTGTCCAGGTACGGGCCGCTAACAACCCGTGTTGTTTTTGGAAGTACATATCGTAGCAGAAAAAGACCGGTAAGAAAAGCAAATAAAAACGACCCAAAAACCAGAGTTATATTATACCTAAAAAGTTCCATCTCCCACGGAAATGACGGGTCTGGGATGACAAAGTTCTGGAAGGAAAGAATCATGCCCCCTGCGATGAAAATAATGCCGGCAATACCGGCAATACCGAATCCTGGTATAACAAAGAGTTCAAACCCAATACATATAATACCAATGACAATAAGAAGAAGCTCTGTATAATCAGCAAGCCCCACCAGATACTGGTTTATAAACACTATAGTGAGGCAGATAATCCCTATAATACCCGGTCCTACAAAACCTGGAATTTTAAACTCCGCGTATAATGCCACAACGCCAATTAGCAAAAGAAGTGGTGCAATAGCGTCGATAAACCGTACCAACGCTTCAGACCAGTTCTCTTCAATAGTAATCCGTTCCGGTTGTTGAATACCCAGTTTTTCCATCATTTCATCAATGTTCTTAACGCTCATCTTTGAAAATCCGAGATCTTTCGCCTCAACATCATTCATTGTTAGAAGCTCACCTTTTTCAACAACCGTCTTTTTTGATACAATTTTATCTTTTTCTTCTTTTTTTAAGTCATCGTAATCTTTTGCGGACATATATAAGGATCTGTCTTTATACTTGATTTCAAGAACCTCTATGTCCAAAGAAACCATCGCTTCTGCCAGTAATTCAGGATAGCTGTTTCGTTTCGCAAGTGTCCGGAACTTGGCTCTTAAAGGGGATTGGAACTTTTCCCCAAGCATTTGTGGACCATCATTTGAATAGGTAATGGGCGCGCAGTCACCGATGGTTGTGTTATGCTCCATCACCAACCTACCGCATGAGAGGGCGATCAAAGCTCCAGCTGATATTGCCTTTTCAGTAACATAAGCGATGGTCTGTTCTTTGGGTACGCTTAAAAGTGTGTCAACAATCTTAAGCGCTGAATCTACCCTGCCGCCAAAAGTATTTATCTCCATTATAATGATGGCGTCTTTGTCTTTTGCAGCAATATCGATCGACCGTTTTATATAAGCAGCCATGCGGGGATTCACTTCTTTTTCAGCAGGGATGATGTATACTTTTTTATTAGTTTCTGCAGAAAAAAGCGGCACTGCAAAAAAGACAGCGATAAAAACAAAAACGCCGACAATGGTACAAGTTGTTGTTTTTATTGAACTATACACTGGGCCCCCCGTTTTTAATAAAGATTCTCTGATATTTTCTTTTGGGTCATTTCTGCGGCCTGTTCCTCGGTAAATGTTTTTAACATATCATAAGGTATTTCATCAAGAACATTAATGCTTATTTTATGTCTACCGTTAAAAATCAACCTGTTTTTGGGGAGAGCGTCTTTTGTGCCGTTTATAACAACCGGCAGAATCGAAACGCCAGCCTTTTTTGCAAGGGTGAACGCCCCGGTTTTAAACGGCCTCATTTTACCGGTTGCCGACCGGGTCCCTTCCGGAAACATAAACAGGGAACACCCTTCTGTCAGGGCGTTTTCGGCTTCTTCCATCATTTTTTTTATGCTCTCCTTGTTCCCCCGTGTAAGTTTTATATACCTGTTTAACACCATATTCCAGCCGATAAACGGTATTTTAAAATTTTCCGCCTTTGAAACCCATTTAAATGGGAAAAAAAGCTTGTAAACAACAAGTATATCAAGGGCTGACTGATGGTTTGACACAGCAACATAGGTTGATCCTTTTTTTATCTTTTCCCGTCCTATAACAGAAACAGACCAGATAGGCACGATCCATAAATAGAGCGACGCCCACAGGGATGAAAAAAGATGCAGCACAACCAGCTTTTTATCAAACCAGACGGTTAACAACCATATCATAAGCGCAACAAAAAAAAAGATAAATGAACTTACACCCACAAAAACAAGGAAACTGATTGAAAGAAGTCTGTTAACCATTATTTAATTAAAGCTAAATTTTTTCTTTTTAAGAGTTACATTTATAATCTTACCTTCAACTGACGGCCAGTCTTCTGTAGCCAAGCCCCTGAAATATCCTAAAATGCATACAATAAGAAATAAACTACCAAAAATGATCGTTGAATACTGTCCGGCTTTTTTCATTTCAGAAATATCGTATAATCACTTTTTTTCTTCCTGAAATCCGTTCATATGTTTCGTCTGGATATCCGAGCGCGATAACTGCGTGTACGGCTTCTTCGATTGGTATGCCCGCAATTTTTTTTATCGAATCATCTTTTTCCATAGCCGAAACAGCAAAACCGATAAGGCATGTGCCAAGCCCTAGAGCATGGGCAGCCAACAGTATGTTCTGGGTGGCCAGTAAAGCGTCTTCTTTTGGACAGCTCCCGCCTGGTCTTGATCCAACTATAATCAGCGCTACAGCGCCGTGAAAAAGGATGTCTTTACCCTTTTTTTCCCATTCCTCCAGCCCTTGTTTAACGGATTCATAATAATCTTTATAATAATAATCAAGCTCGCTCCTGCCAGCAAGTTTTAACAGCCACCGGACATATTTCTTTTCAGCGGTTCTGTTCAGCTTCTTAAAAAAACTGCCGATTCCTTCAGCAAGACAGACAACCGCTTCTCTTTTCTCAACAAGAGTAAACGTCCACTTCTGGCTGTTTGTACCAGAAGGAGCTGTAATGCCGATTCTTACCAGGTCTTCAAGAATCGTCCTTTCCACGGGAGTCTCTTTATATTTTCTGCAGGATCGCCTGGAAAGCATAAGTTTCACCAGTCTGGGAGTATCTGTGTCGCCATGGGCTAGCCACCGGCCGTCAATATTTAATGTTTTAAAATCAACCGTGGTCTTATCAATGGCACGGACATGTATGGCTTCCGTTGGACAAACAGCCATACAATGGCCACAATTTAATGATCTGTTCCCGGTTACAACTGCTTTTTCATCCTGCATGGAAAGGGTCTGTGAAGGACAGATATCAACACAAAGACCACAACCGGTGCACAATGCCGTATCAACCACTACGGTTACGGTCCTGTCCATTTTGCCCTCCTGGATGGTCTGTTTGGGTGTCAAAAAGAGAATTGCTATAAATAATCTATGAACAACCAACGACGATAAGTTGTCTGTCCAAAAACAACATCGTTAGAAAAGGTTGCTCTTTATTTAACGTTACGCCACAGCAGGTTTGTGTTTCTCAACTTCTCTGTTAATATCCATGAAAAATTATGCATCATGGCAAGGGCGATATACGGTTTTTCCTGACTGAACAGTTCAAAATCTGTCCGTGACAGAACAAGGACGTCACACGCCTCAATGGTTATAGCTGACGCTGAACGGCGGCCGCCATCAATAAATGAAAATTCACCGAAAATTTCTCCTGGCAGTATGGTGTCTACAAGTTCCTCTTTTTTGCCCCGCAGTTCCGCTGGAATTAAAATTTTAACTTTCCCCTTATAGAGGAGATAAAGGTTGTCTCCCAGATCATCCGCTTTAAAAACCTCTTTGTCTTTTGGAATTCTTTTTTCTATCAATAACTTTTGTATTTCAGCCAGGTCCTTCTGAGATATATCTCTGAACAGTTCCGATACACCTAAAAACTTAGTTAATTCATCCATAATACACTCCTTGAGACGATGACATCCAGGCCATACATGTTTTTCAAAAATTGAATGCTTTGACAGTAAAAATGAAGATATTTAAAAACTATAAGCTATCATGCGGAACATATAACTTAAGTATACGTTTTTTTTTCTTTATTTCAATTAAAATGCGGTTATTTTTATCTTTATTTAATATTCGCGTTTTCAACCGGTGCTCCAAACCTGTCCCTTAACGCCTTTACAAGTGCAAGATGTGCCTTAACAGAGAAATATTCAAGCGGGGAAACCGCGTCACGCCAGGCAAAGAAAAACATTTAAGGGCGTGGGTTATGGGATTCATTTGTTTCTGCTTTCGTCCCGTCTTTAGCGGGATTCGTGTTTCGAATTTCTTATCTACGGCCTTATGCCACCAGATACCGGCTCAACCTTTTTTGTATCCCTGCCGGCTGTTATCTCAAGTGCTGAAACAAGGTAGTTGCGGAGTTCCCGTGGATCAATCACTTCGTCAAAACTCATGGTGTCAGCTGTTGCCCACGGACCGCTGATTTCAGCGGCATCCAATGCGTCCTGTGTGCCAGAATCCACACCAGAAGCAGTTCCTCCTCCTTCCGCAGGCATAGCCCCAAGAGTGGCGCCTGGAAATGCAAGTGTTATGGTCTGGTAATCAAAAGGGTTCATGGCCATGATAGAACTCCCAAACCCATATGCCTTGCGAATGGTTACATGGAGCTTAGGTGAACACAACCGGGCCTGGGCAGCATACATCCTGGCAGCGCTACGCAGAGTGCCAGACCGCTCAGCCTCTGTGCCGGCCATTATTCCCGGATTGTCCGCAAGAAAGACAACCGGTAGGTGAAACGCGTTCGCGATCTCCAAAAAATGTGCTGTCTTATCCGCAGCATCACTGTCTATTGTGCCTGCTTTTATCAACGGCTGATTGGCAACAATGGCGACCGGCCGTCCATCTATCCGGACAAAAGCCGTGATTATTGATTTTCCAAAAGAAGGCTGGATCTCAAACAGGCTGTCTGTGTCAGAGAGCATTTTAATAAGAATCTTTACATCATACGATTTTGCCGGGTTTATTGGAATCAGGTCGAGTATATTGTCAAGGGTGCGTTTTCCATCTTTCGCAGGTACGTCCACTGGTGGCCGTTCCCAAGCGTTTGTCGGCAAATAGCTTAAATATCTGCGTATTGTTTTAAGGGCGTCATTATCCGTTTCTGCCATGTTATGCGCCACACCGCTTTCACGTACATGGATATCTACACCGCCCAGCGCCTCCTTTGTCACCTGTTCTCCGGTAGCCGCTGCCACTAGAGGCGGACCTGCAGAAAAGATGGAGGCATCTTTTGTCATGACAATAAAATCCATCAGAAGAGCTGAAAGGGCGCCGTGTCCGGCTGAGGGACCCATGATAACGGCAACTGTCGGAACCAGACCTGAAAGTGAGGCAAGGGCCTGAAGGTCGTTCGGCGCATAAGGATACCGCTCAAGCGCGTTTGTGGTGCGCTCACCCGCGCCCTCTAGGAGCATGACAAGGGGAATCCTCTCCTGGGCCGCTAGGCTGGCTAGACGCATCCGTTTAGCATGAGCGCCAAGACCTATAGAACCCCCCTTTGAGGTAAAATCTTCTGCTCCAACCAGTATCGGCCGGCTGTCTATTTTAGCCATACCAGAAACAATTCCATCAGCAGGGACTGGAGACAGTAATCCGCGTTTTATTCCCCCCACTAGTGTTCCCAGCTCTACAAAGCTCTCTTTGTCAACCAGTGCTTCAATCCGCTGACGCGCGTCCATGCGGCCCTCTGTGTTGTGGCTGGCCAGCTTTTTTTCCCCGCCCATGTCGCTCGCAAAACGTTTTCTTTTTTCAAGATTCTCAAGAACAGATTTCCATTCTTTTTTGCCGTTTTTCTTATCAGACATATTTTTCTCCTAATAACGCAAAAATCTATCGCGGATCTCCATCCCGAAATATCCCGTGTTCAGGCCTATGAATTTCAACATTATTTTTTTCTTTTTTTCCGTTATAGATATCCTTCTCCGGTCCCTTATCTATAAAAAAACTGAAGCTGGAACCGCCATGATAATCGTTTGGGCCGGCCTTTCCAGGACTGTCTTCAAAAAGATAGCTATCTGTCCCTGCCCTGTCCAGAAACAAGGCCATACCATTATGGGCGCTTGAGCCAAGAGAGAAAAATGTTCCGCCATTGTATATATCATCACCTTTTTCATCTACAAAAACGGACAGGCTCTGGTCCCACGCCACACCTGCCATAACACCGATATTGGTAAAATAAGAATCGCTGCCGCCATCTTCTATAAAAAGACCTGCTGCTTGATGCGCTGAAAAACCCTGGGCATAACGGGACCCTAGATAGGAATCGTTTTCGTTTCCAGCAGCACGAAAAATACCCATGCCAAAGTAATAGCCGCCTCCCTGGGAAAAATTTCCAGCCTCATATGTATCGCGCCCGCTACCGTCGGCAACCACACCAATCCCCCCGCTGGCTAAACCACGGAATCCTTTTCCGCAGCCCTGTGACCATCCCTCAAATAATCCGTTTGTTTTGTATGAAGATGGTTTTTTTCCTGAACAATAGACCTTGTCATTACCCTGCTGTTCGATCAAAATCCCAATACCCTTTGGAAAACCGACTCCCTGTGAAAGGATTGTGGCATCATACCTGTCATTACCTTTTGATTCCTTTAGAATCCCAATACCGAACATACCAGAACCCTGTGAAAACTCAGACGCCCGAAACGTGTCATCTCCGCTTTCATCAATCAGAATGCCTGCACCGAAAAAACCGCTCCCTTGTGCTTCACGCTTGGCCGTATAGCTGTCATTCCCTTTTCTGTCAACAAGGATCCCTATCCCAGGCCGGCCGCATCCTTGGGCGCCGTTCGAGGTTGACATGTATCTGTCGTCTCCTTTTATATCAATGATCCACGAAAACGGCTGATCAAAAGATTTTGCTGTCCCAGCACCGCATACATATATATCATCCCCGCCAGGATCATAGATAAACTTAAGCTCAAGATTGTCCCAGCGGTCAGGTCCGCTTGAGCCAAAACCAATCGTTCCCCATGTTGTCTCCATTAAAATAGTATTCGGGTGTGCCGCCATCCACGCGAAAACTTGATCCTCGGTTTCTTGTATAAAATCAAATGTATATTTTACAGCTTCAATGAGCCGGACTTGATCTATTTCTCTTCCCAAGCTGATAATCTTTCTTATAATGACAAAGCTTTCCTTATCTGCTCCGGATTCAATGTAGGTAAAATCACCAAACGTGTTCATCAGTTTTAACCGGTGTTTGAGCAAAAACCTTTTTTCTTTTTTAGAAAAAGAGGCATATGCCTTATCAAGGTATGATGAGAGCAGAGATAGCTGATTTTCAAACCATTTTTTAAACTGTTCTGGGTCTGAATCCATGGAAAGCGTGGAGAAAGCAACAGGTTTAATGTTTATTCTGTCCCCAGTTAAAACCTGTGTGATCCCTGTTTCCGAGAATAAGCTTCCCTGGTTATTGCTTTCTGTATTTAGCAGGCGGTCAGTGAATTCACGACCCATTTTTTCATATATAAAAGGATCCCTGTGAACCGCTGCTATAGCTTGGAGACGATGGCCGTCACTTTCATCTTCAATCTCCTTAAGCCGTTTTCTTAAATCATTATATGGCTCTTTTAATCTGTATTTTTCCACAGCTTTATCTACATGCTGTTTCCACGGAATCGAGCCTTCTCTCTGGATTGATGAAATAAAACGGCCAAGATCTGTCTGTTCGATTTCCGGCAAAGGTTCAAACACGTCTTCTTCTTTTCTTTTTCCAAGCTTTACGGTCAGTTCTTTTACCAGCCATCTTTTTTGGGAAAAAGCTTCTATTGTACCTGCTGTTTCTAAATCCTCGACCAGCCCCTCATAATCCTCAGGAACAAACTCCCATGACACTTTCTTTCCATTAACTTCAGCTGAAGAGGAACTCTCCATTCGGAGGACCTTGATGTTTACCCTGTCCCCTGGACTGTGGGCATTCATAAGCTCCCTAAAATGTTCATAAACCGGCTGAACCTTGCTATCAAAAAATGCCTCGTCAAACTGAAATATGATATCATCATCACAAAGGCCGGCTTTATAGGACGGTGATTTATAAATTACATGGGTAGCCTTAACACCACTTGTTGCTTTTAACGTGAAACCTGTTTCCGGGAGATCATTAATAATCTTGTAGGCAAAACCGAGAAACGGTTTTGGAGCTGATAGCGCTCTTTCCTGTCCAGGTTTTTCATCTTGAACTTTCAATCCAGCGCAGCCTGAGATAAGCATAATAGTGATTATAATTGTTCCATAAAAGCTTGGTTTCATAAAGTATAAATTAAACGTTATACTTCTCCGGGTCAAGGAAATATAAACTAAAGAAGGGTGATAATGTCTGGGGATGAGGGATGAGGTTGAGCACAGACAATTTATGTGTTAATAAACCTATAATCGGTTATAATCTTTTTATCACTCTTATGGATTCTGAAAAAAAAAATAAACGCTTCTCCGTTCTTAAAAAAAGACGCCTACGTCGCGTTGGTCTTTGGTCCCTAGTCGCCATATACACGGCTCTCCTTCCAAACGCCCGCCTTGTATATGATTGGATTACAGATGCCATCTCCTTTACACTGGCCGACAGGATCCCAATGGTAATCGTCCTTCTTCTTATCACTGGTTACTTTACTTTCTGTCTGAAAAGAAAAAAAAAGATAAATTTCTCCGGCCTGCTTTTACCATCTTCCCTTATTATCTTGGGCATTATCTGGTTTGAATCGATTAAGGTTAAATACATCCATATACCCGAATACATGCTGATGACGTGGTTTGTCTTTGCAGCCATGTCCGAGGACTACAGGGGCAAAGGGCTCCTTTTGCTTGTGCTCCTCTGTTCCTGCCTGCTCGGGGTAGTTGACGAACTTGAACAGGGTCTATATCCCGGAAGATATTATGGCTGGAAGGACATGGTCATCAATTCTTCTTCAGCTATTATCGGCATTCTAACCATCAAAGAGCTAAAGCAGCTGCCTGAAGGGGATTTTGGTTGGACCGTGTATCTGCTTCCGATTAAAAGGTTTTTTTACTTTATTGCTTTTAGCCTGCTGGGTGCTGTTCTCATGTGTATAAAGCTGTTTGATACCATTCCGGATGAACCGTTGTTAAACACATATCCGGCCTGGCTTCTGGCGTGGAATGTTCTTAGCACTCTATTTGGAACAGCGGTCGTCCTTTATTTTTCCCTTAAATCAAAACCCGAAAAGACTTATCAAGACGATGAGATCTATATGACAGATCAGGGTGACCGGATAACAGCACGTCTCTGGTGTATCGTTCCCTTGTCTGTTTTAACAATTATGCACGCAATAGCGATTGTTGCGGCTGTGTCAGGGTGGGACTTTCAATAATACAAGTAGAAAAAAGAGTAAAAAAGTTAAACACCTGGATTAATGAACAATCATACAATTCAAAAAATCTTAAAAAAACCGCAATACTATTCTTCAAGGGAAATTGAAAACTCAACCCAATCACTCCAATAAGCTTCCTGACCATAAGGAGAAATCCTTATCCTGTAGGGATTCCAGTCTGGTAGCGGCTCCAAGGCTTCTTTGGGTAGAGGGCCGAATACTTTGTTGTTTCCATATGCAGGAATCTTTCCTGTAAGATTACGCCACCCTTCTCCGGCACTGTATTCAATAACATAAGTGTTCTCTTTTCTCCCGGTCCATTGAATCACAATCTTTCCAGATTGATCAATCTTTAGAGCAGCGTCGTTTTCAGGTGACAGAATGACCGGTTTTTCAAGTACCGCGTGTTCAGGAACCTTAAGGCTTAAAAACGCCTGGTTCTCTTTTGCCTCAAGGGCCAAGCGTTGCATGTTCATCTCTTTTAAGGCTATATCCAGCCTGTTTGCAAGCTGTGCGGCTTTTTCAGGTTCTCTTTTCACGATATTCTCTTTCTCTTCTGGATCATTGACCAGGTCAAACAGTTCCAGGCTTTCTGATTCTTCTTCTCGTATCCTAATAAGCTTATAGTCTCTGGTGCGAAAAGAATGCAGAAGGATCTTTTCAAGTTCAGGACTGCTCTGGTAGCCGCCCATATTTGATTCACTTATGGCCGGCAGATCTTTTTTAGGCGTTTTTCCATTTATCAGCGGAAGGAGTGATTTGCCCTGAATGTTTTTCGGTATCTTAAAACCAGAAACCTCCAGTATGGTCGGCATGATATCAATCTGTCTTACCATCCGGTCTATCTCTTTGTTTTCCTTAAAATATGACGGCGCGTAAAGGATTAATGGTATTTTTAACACTTCATCATACATGGTCGCGTGTATTGCTGTTGATGCGTGACCAATAAAACCGTGTTCAAAGAATTCTTCACCGTGGTCCGCAGTAATGACCAGCAGGGTATTCTCAGAAAGATCTGTCTGGACCATGGTGTCATGAATTTTTTTTATCAGGCTATCAAGCTGCCTCAACTGTCCGTCATAAAGATCGATAACCACCTTTTGCTGCTTCTTTGTAAAGGAGATGACCCCTTTTGGAATGACCACCTCCTTTTGAACCGTCTGAAGTTCAGGTGTGTTTAAAAGGGCTAGGTCTTCATCCTTAACAAAAAGGTTAAATTCATCATCAGGCAGATAGGGCAGGTGCAGGAACCTGTAATGGTACCAGACAAAAAACCGGTTCTCTTTATTCTCCTTAATCCAAGTTATTAGTTCGTGGCCGGGAAAGGCGGATTTAGCTAAAACCTTCCTCTCTTTTGGATCAAGCCCAAGATGGGCAAAATTAGGCATGTTTGTAAGATAGGTAATATCTGGAACCAATCTGCCATTATTTTTAAAAACATCAAAAATTGTCTCTATCCCAGGAAGAAGCGATCTCCCCCTGGCATTAACACCATGAACAGACGGATTCATTCCAGTAAAAATCGAAATCATGCCAGGAGAGGTCCAGGGTGCTGAACTGATAACGGTTTTAAAAACCACACCTTGAGCTGCAATTTCATCCATAACAGGGGTTGTTTTTCGCGGATATCCATAACATGAAAGGTGGTCGGGTCTGAATGTGTCTATTGTAATAAGAATAACGTTTTTCGGACGCTTTACAACTGGTCGCATGGAACACCCGGGCGTAATGAAAAAAATAATCATACAGCTGAACCATATCAATGTCACAATTTTTGTGCCGCCCCATCCATCATGAGTTTTCATGCTGTTTATCATCCTGTATTTGTTAGTCTTTCAAAATAACACGGGAACTTCAGCAAGGCAAGAAAAAGTCTGTCGCTTTTTACATCTTTCAGGAGATCACAATATGTGGTATAGATGTTAAATGTAAAAGGCTAGATTTGACATTACATAAAGTGTCAGGTTTTTTTAAAAACGATGCCTTAAAAAAATGTTTAAACTCCGAAAAGGTTTTAAAAAATGAAAATAAACATACAAAAAATCATCGTATGTCTACTGGTCTGTTTATCTGTTTTTTTGGGCTGTGAACAACAGAATACCTCCCGCTCCTCTGCAGGTAACGCTTATATTGGCAACATGAACGACACCTCATACTCGGGACAAACAACGCCAGACAAAAAGATCTTTCGGGTCAATGGTAACGGCAGGAATGTTTGCGTTGATGAACTTGAAGGCTACTTTGTCTGGGCAGACTATTCAGCTACCTGGTGCAAACCGTGTGTTTCCCAGGCAAGGGCTGTTAAACAGGTTGAAAAAAAGTATTCCGATGAAGCTGTATTTCTTACGGTAATCACCAGCAAAGGCACTGGACATAAAAACCCTTTCAGGGGCTTATAATTTCTCGCCATGCTTTCACCCATACGAAAACTTTTAAAAAAATTTCATCCTGAAGGCATACCCCTGCCTGGAACCAAGCTGTATAATTGGGTTAGCGGAACAGATATTTTTCAGCGCCACTATGATCTTGTGTCCAAAGATGTTTTAAGCTACTGCCGGAAAGGTAACCTTCTTGATATCGGTACCGGTCCGGGATGGCTGCCGATAACGCTTTCTCGAGAGTCGAGAGACCTGGATGTCACCGGCATCGATGTTTCTCCTTCCATGGTAAAAACAGCCAGGTATAATGTTTATCAGGCCGGGATGGGTGATCGCGTGACCGTCAAGGAGGCGAATGTGGTTGAAATGCCTTTTCCGGACAACTGTTTTGATATCATTGTAAGCACCGGCACTATTCATCACTGGAAAGATCCGATAAAAGGATTAAACGAGGTTCACCGGCTGCTTAAAAACAACTGTTTTGCTTTGATGTACGATATTGTCAGTGACACACCCGGGCATATATTAAAAGAGGCTTCCCAAGAATTCGGCAAACTAAAAACTCTACTTCTATGGCTGCATGCGCTTGAAGAACCTTTTTACACATATGAAAACTATGGAAAGCTGGCTGATAACACCTTCTTTAAATGCTGTGAAACAAAATTTACTGGAGTAATGGCGTGTTTGATTTTACAAAAAAATATATCGGACTAAATATCAAGATTCTCTACTTCAAGAGCGTTTGTCTGGATAAAATTTCTTCTTGGTTCTACTTCATCTCCCATTAGAAGGGTAAACAATTCATCGCTTTCAGCTGCATCTTCAATCTTCACCTGAAGAAAGTTTCTCTGGTCGGGATCCATGGTTGTCTTCCACAGCTGATCTGGATTCATCTCCCCAAGGCCCTTATATCTTTGAACAGCAATCCCCTTTTTCCCTTCTTCAAGCATAAAAGTAAAAAGCTGTTTTTTGTTTTTTAAAGAAAACGAGCCGTTCTTATCTTCCTTGTTATAAACCGTAAATGGCGGGTTATCGTATCTTTTAATCTTTTCGTTTAAAATAAGGGATTTCTGATAATTCGTAGAATGGATAAGACCTCTTCCTATTTTTACTTTTCTTTTTTCCTTTTTAACTAAGGCCGTGAATGTATCATCGCTGTCTTTATTTTCGGGCGGGATTACCAATAGTTCAAAAACATTTCTTTCTTCGTTCCACTCAGGATCATACACTTCATATTCATTCTCTTGTAAAAAAGCTTTTAGTTCATACATCTCTTCTTTGCTCTGAAGGAATGTTTTATCTGTCACGCCTTTCTTTATAAGTAGTTCCACAAGAGAAGGATCTACGCCTCTTTTCTTTTGCTGCATCAGGCTTGTCAGATATTCCGCTAAGTTTCCGAGAAAGATATAAAGGTCATGTTCTGTTATTACAGTATCTACATTATTAAGCTTCACAGCCTTTTTATCACAAATTCTCCTGATAAGATGGTCCCTGTATTCCAGTTCATCCTTTAAATAAATACCCTTTTTACCTTTTCCAATTTTAAATAACGGCGGCTGCGCAATATAAAGATAACCTTTTTTAATTAAATCCGGCATCTGTCTATAGAAAAAAGTCAATAAAAGCGTTCTTATGTGTGACCCATCCACATCCGCATCAGTCATAATAATAACCTTATGATATCTCACCTTATCAATATCATATTCTTCATCTCCTACGCCTGTTCCAAGGACGGTTATTATGTTTTTTATTTCCTCGCTTTTTAAAATTTTATCAAACCTTGCCTTTTCTACATTTAAAATTTTTCCTTTTAAAGGGAGGATTGCCTGAAATTTTCTATCTCTACCTTGTTTAGCACTTCCACCAGCGGAATCTCCCTCTACAATAAAAAGCTCTCTTTCAGCAGGTTCAGAATACTGGCATTCCGCCAGTTTACCGGGAAGAGAAGAATCCATCAAAGATCCCTGGCTTCTTGCCAGATCCCTGGCTCTTCTTGCGGCATCCCTAGCTCTGGCTGCTTCTACAGCTTTAGCAATAATTTTTTTAGCTATAGATGGATTTTCACCCAGATAATGACCCAGCTTTTCATTGATAAGAGATTCAACTATTCCTTTTACTTCACTATTTCCCAATTTTGTTTTTGTCTGGCCCTCAAACTGGGGATTTTTTATTTTTACACTTACAATTGCGGTAAGCCCTTCTCTTACATCTTCACCGCCTATTTTTGTTTGAAGGTTTTTGGGCATATAATCGCTTGTAGCATAAGCGTTTAAAGTTCTTGTTAACGCCCCTTTAAAACCGCTTAAATGAAAACCGCCTTCAGCTGTGTTAATATTATTCGCAAAGGAAAACATTCTCTCTTTGAAGGTATTATTATATTGTATGGCCACTTCAACATATACATCATTTTTTTCACCCTCTATTATTATTGGATCATGAAGAGGTGTATGAAGTTTATTTATATGTTTTACAAAAGAAGATAATCCTCCTTTATAACAGAAATCCTTTTTTTCATCATTTCGTTCATCCTCAATAATTATCTGTATACCCCTGTTTAAAAAAGCGAGTTCCCTTAATCTTCTTGAAAGAATATCAAAACTAAAATCATTTTCATTCATTATCTCAAGGTCGGGCTTAAAAAGAACTTTTGTTCCTGTTTTCTCTGTTTCTCCTCTAATCTCCAATTCACTCTGTTTAATCCCTTTTGAGTATGCCTGGTGGTAAATTTTTCCATTTTGATAAATTTCTACTTCAAGTATTTCCGAAAGCGCGTTTACCACTGATATACCAACACCGTGGAGACCCCCTGAAACCTTATATGAATCATTGTCAAATTTCCCGCCTGCGTGTAGTTTGGTCATTACAACCTCTACAGCTGGAATCTGTTCTTTTTCATGAATACCGACAGGTATCCCCCTGCCGTTATCCTCAACACTTACACTATTATCTGTATGGATGATAACGTTTATATTATTACAAAAACCAGCCATAGCTTCATCAATACTGTTATCTACAACTTCATAGACAAGGTGATGAAGGCCTTCTATATCAACATTTCCAATATACATTGAAGGTCTTAATCTGACAGGTTCCAGACCTTCAAGTACATCTATACTTTTTTCATTATAACTATTATCTATCATATCTTCATCGGCATAATAACACTTAAATAATATTTATCATTTTCTCCCTGTATTAAACAGGGTGTTTCATTGTTTTTTAAATTTAAAAAAACATTTTCACTTTCAATAAAATTCAGGGTTTCAATAAAAAATTTTGGATTAAATGCAACTTCTATTTCTTCACCCTCAAAATCTATTTTCATATCCTCTTTAGATTCACCAATATCTGGATTGGCTGTTTTTACTTCAAATTTATTGTTTTTTAATTTAAATATTACTCCTTTATAATTCTCAGATGTAAGGATAGACATTCTTCTTAACATCATCTTAAAAGATTCTTTATTTAGTTCTATAATATTATTATCATCTCCAACAAAAATAATATCTTTATATTCCGGGAAATCACCTTCAAGCAGATTTAAAATAATTGTTTCATTATCTTTTTTTATAACAAAATTATTATCTTTTACTCCTAATGAAACTAAACTTTCTGTTTCAAGAAATTTACTTATTTCAAACAATCCTTTTTTAGGAAGCAGTACATTTTTTCCTGGATTTAATCCTAACTCATTTTTATTATTATATTTATACTCTGTTTTAGACAGTCTTTTTCCATCAGTTGAAACCATTCTAATAATAATATTATCTTCATTATCTATACATTCAAAATTAACACCTATGATATGTGCTCTTTTTTCATCACTTGCAGCGGCAATAATAACTGTTTTTTCTATCATTTTTTTTAAACTAATTGATTCTATTTTAAAAAATTTTATATCTTCAACAATCGGAACTTCAGGAAAATCTTCTGTTTCTATTCCGGCAATATTAAATTCCACATCTTTATTACCGATCTTAAACCAGCTGTTGTCAACTTCTTGTATTTTTATTATATCTTCAGGAAAACTTTTTACTATTTCAAAAAATTTTTTGGCGTTTATAGCCATAATACCTTCTTTTTTTATATCAGCAGGATATATTCCCTTAAAACCTGTCTCCAGATCAGTGGCTGATAGTGATATACCTGAATCAACTGTTTTAATTATAATATTCTCAGTAATAGCAAGGTTACTTTTTCTACTGGTAATTCCTTGAATTTTTGATAATACATCAATTATATCATCTTTTTTTACTGTGAAATCCATATCATTTTCCTATATTTTAGATATAATAGTTTAATATATATTAATTAATATCTTATACAAATATTTATAGTATATGTCAAAACATATTATAAAATATAATTTACTGAATATACTATATTTTTTTAATTATTTATTTTTAATTTAATGATTGCTTTTTTTTATTAAATTTATAGTTATAAACACACTTTTTTTTTATGTTAATAACTATATTTTTATTATTAAATTAAGTAACAACAAATGAATATATTTATTTTTCAAATTATTTACAATATATTTTTTATTGTTATTTATTAATTATTTTAATATTTTGGTTATAAAAAAGGAATTGACATTATTTAAAGTTATAGTTACTTAACTTATTTATTATATATAAAATATTCAGGAATATTTTTATGATTGAACTAGATTTTGACAAGACAGGAGGACTTATTCCAGCGATAGTACAGGATTGTCATACAAATGAAGTTTTAATGCTGGCCTTTATAAATAAAGAAGCATGGGAAACATCCTTATCAACAGGCAAAGGGACATTTTACAGCAGGTCTAGAAATAAGCTCTGGATAAAAGGAGAAACTTCCGGAAATATTCAGAAAATTAAAGAAATAAGAATAGATTGTGATAATGATACGGTTCTTTTCAAGGTTGAACAAGTGGGAGGCGCAGCTTGTCACACAGGACATAAAAGCTGTTTTTATAGAAAATTAGAAAATAATTCGATAAAGATAGTGGGAAAGCCGCTTTTTGATCCTGAGGAGGTTTATAATAAATGAATGATAAATTGAAATTAGGAATTCCAAAAGGGAGTTTACAAAAGGCAACTATTGCTCTTTTTAAGCGTTCTGGATGGAAAATAAATGTAAATGGAAGAAGTTATTTTCCTGAAATAAACGATGATAATATTGATTGTGCTATATGTCGGGCCCAGGAAATGTCACGTTATGTGGAAGATGGTACACTTGATGCCGGGCTTACCGGAAAAGACTGGATAGCTGAAAACAATTCAGATGTTATCGTTGTTACAGACCTTGTTTATTCAAAAGTGAGTACACGCCCGGCCAGGTGGGTACTGGCGGTTCCTTATAATTCAAAGATAAAAAAAATAGAGAATCTAGAAGGAAAAAAAATAGCAACAGAATTGGTTAATTTTACAAAAAGGTATTTTAAGGAAAAAAAGATAAATGTGGATGTTGAATTTTCCTGGGGAGCCACAGAAGCAAAAGTAGTTTCCGGTCTGGCAGATGCTGTTGTGGAGGTTACTGAAACAGAAAGTACTATTAAGGCACACGGCCTTAAAATTATCCAGGAATTGATGGAGACAAACACACAGATTATTGCGAATAAGAATGTCTGGAAGGATAATGATAAAAAAGAAAAAATTGAGCAGATAGCTCTGCTTTTAAAAGGAGCACTTCTGGCGGAAACCCTTGTGGGTATAAAAATGAATGTTCCCGAAGAAAAACTAGAAGATATTGTTTCTCTGCTGCCAAGCCTTAACGCACCGACAATAGCGACCCTTTATAAATCAACCTGGTTTTCAGTGGAAACAGTAGTTGATTCAGATACAGTAAGGGATTTAATACCTGAGCTGTTAAAAAATGGAGCAGAAGGTATTATTGAATATCCCCTAAATAAAGTTGTTTAGACGTCTAATCAGACCAGATGTTAATTTTTATATAAAATATTTAAATTAATAAACAATTCTTTCTTTAAACGTTTAACAATGATAGCAAATCGGGCTGACAGAATAAAACCTTTTATTGTAATGGAGGTGCTGGAAAAGGCCCAGTTAATGGAGAAGAATGGTATCAGCATTATACACCTGGAAGTGGGTGAGCCTGACTTTGAAACACCTAAATGTATTAAAAAAGCTGTAAAAAGAGCCCTTGAAGAAGGTTTTACAAATTATACACACAGCCTTGGCTTAATAGAGTTAAGAGAGGCTGTGTGTGATAACTATTATCGTAAATATAATGTAAAAGTTAAACCAGACAGGGTTGTTATAACATCAGGGACATCTCCGGCTATTTTTCTGGTGTTATCCTCTCTTTTAGAAAAAAAAGACCAGGTGATCATTTCTGACCCAAATTATCCTTGTTATTCAAACTTTATTGAGTTTCTTTCAGGAGATCCGATTAAAATACCTGTTTATGAAGAAGATGGTTTTCAGTTTAAAACAAGGGAAATAGAGAAAAAGATTAATAAAAAAACAAAGGCCCTGTTTATAAATTCTCCATCAAACCCAACAGGAAATATTCTTTCTAAAACAAGGATGAAAGAAATTGCCGATCTGGCTGAGAAGAACAATTTTTTTGTGATTTCAGATGAGATTTATCACGGCCTGGTTTATAAAGGGACGGAACATAGCATCCTTGAATTTACAGACACAGCTTTTGTCTTAAACGGTTTTTCAAAGCTTTATGCGATGACAGGTTTCAGGTTGGGATATCTTATCGCGCCTTTAAAATTTATCAGGCCAATACAGAAAATCCAGCAGAATTTTTTTATTTCTGCTGGATCGACCAGCCAGGCTGCAGGTATCGCTGCTTTAAAAGAAGCGGAAAAAGATGCCCGAGAAATGAACCATATATATAATCAACGGCGACAGTATATGGTCAAAAGGCTTAAAGCTCTCGGTTTCGGGATCACAGTTGAACCTACTGGTGCGTTTTATGTGTTTGCGAATGCTAGCCATATTTTAAAAGATTCTTACAAACTTGCTTTTGATATTCTTGAAAAAGCCCATGTAGGTGTTACACCAGGAATTGATTTCGGTCAAAACGGTGAAGGATATCTCCGGTTCTCATATGCAAACTCCTTGGAAAACATTAAAGAGGGCCTTAATAGGATAGAAACTTATCTAAAAAGACTTTAAAACGGTTTGCTTGTTTAGAGATTTTAGTCAATTCTTATGAAAATAATCAGAAGCTGAGTTTTTGGGAAGAATTCCCAGAAAAACAGATGTTTTTATCTATGGACGAATTAAAAGAAATAGGTTATATTTATAAGATAAAATATAGTGTAAACAACTAGTGTTGACATTATATACAGTTATATATTAAAAAAGAAGTATCTAAAGAAGGTTAAAAATCCAAAACAAAAGACACTTTAATGGGGAAAATTAGAAAGTTATGGTTTTGAGCATTTGAACATTTATATTTTTAAAATTTGTTTCGCCAAATCTTAAAATCAAATCTTAATTCGATATTCGAATTTAAAATGTTTGCAAGAAATGAAATACGAAGAGATTTTACACTGTATATAGTATTAAGTGTTGGTTAGAACAAGCAAAGAGATAATAATGGAGAAACGAATGCATAAAGACAAACTGATTTACCTAAACAAAGGCAACAAGGTGTTTTTTGAAAAGTGCCCTACTTGTGGAAACATTTCTGGTCAAAGAATCGGGCGCAATACATTCGTCCGCATGGTTCCGGGAACAAAGCAATACTACTGCGATGAGTGCTCCACAGAATTTATTTCTTTTTATAGCGTTATAACGTTTACTGTTGAATAACCAGTTTTTCTTCCCTTTTAATTCTTTTCTTTTTGTCTTTTAAATTTTGAAAAACCTGTTACAGAAAAATATTTAAAAATAGCGTTAAAATAAAAAGTGGCCTGGTTTTCCTGCAAAATAAAATTTTTATTGAAAGTCCGATCAAAAACGAATATAGTTATTTGCTGTTATTTTTAAAACAGTATTTAAAGGAGAAAAATATGGGTAAGGGTGATAGGCGAACAAAAAAAGGGAAGATTTGGCGAGGATCAAACGGTACCTGCCGGCCGAAAAAGAAGAAAAAAAATAAAAAGAAGTAAATTTCGACTGATTTAAACAGACCAGATATCTACCCGGCCCCCCCTTTTTTTGAATAACCGAGAAGTTTATCGGCGAGGATTTTCGCCCCAAATAAGGTTAATAGGCATTTTTATAAAAAAAACATACGATTAAGTAACATTTTTCTTGACAAAAATTCATTGGCGTTTAAAATAACTCGGTTTGATAAACAGGTTATAAGGTTAAGGAGGATTATAAGATGTATGCAGTGATTGCCGCTGGAGGCAAGCAATACAGGGTTAAAGAAGGTGATTTGTTATTGGTTGAAAAGATCTCCGGTGATATCGGCGCTGAGGTTTCTTTTGACAAGGTCCTTATGTTTTCAGACGGTGAATCAGTCAAGATCGGCCAGCCGGTTTTAGAAAACGCGGCAGTTAGTGGCCATATTGTAGACCAGGGAAAAGCAAAAAAAATAATTGTCTTTAAGTATAAACGGAGAAAAAGATACCGCAGAAAGAGAGGACATCGTCAGCAGTATACTGCTGTAAAGATAGATAGTATTGAAGTATAAGGGGTTTGAACAATGGCACATAAAAAAGCAGGCGGCAGTTCTAAGAACGGACGTGACAGCAATGGACAGAGACGCGGCGTAAAGTGTTTTAGCGGGCAGACCGTAAAAGCTGGAAATATTTTGGTAAGGCAGGTGGGCACAAGAATACATCCAGGCGAAAACGTCGGAACAGGGAAGGATTATACCCTGTTTGCCAAAATTGACGGTATTGTTGCGTACGAGCGCTTGGGCAAATCTCGTAAAAAAGTAAGTGTTTATGCTAAGTGAAATTTATTGATGAGGCGATTATTACGGTTCAGTCCGGAGACGGCGGTAGGGGCTGTGTAAGCTTCAGGCGGGAAAAGTTTATTGAGCGGGGCGGTCCAGATGGCGGAGACGGGGGCCGCGGCGGAGATGTCCTCTTTAGATCAACCTCTCAAAAACGTACTCTTTATCAATTCCGATATAAAAAAAAGTTTAAAGCCGGTAATGGCGGATACGGTCAGGGAAAGCAGAAGCACGGGAAAAATGGCCGGGATCTGATCATTGAGATTCCACCCGGAACTATTATTTTTGAAGCAGAGACCGGGGAGAGCCTTTTTGACTTTGACGGTCCGGACGAAGCTTTTGTGGCAGCAAAAGGAGGCCGAGGAGGCCAGGGGAATAAGCGTTTTACAACATCAAAAAACAGGGCCCCCAGGTTCGCACAGCCAGGTGAACCCGGAGAGACCAGAGAATTACGGCTGGAGCTGAAGCTTATAGCTGATGCAGGAATTATCGGCCTGCCAAACGCCGGAAAGTCAACGCTTATCAGCGTGCTTTCTTCAGCGAGGCCTAAAACAGGCGCTTACCCGTTTACTACCCTGACACCGAATCTAGGAGTAGTTCAGAACGAATGGGGTGAACCGTTTACAGTGGCTGACATTCCCGGACTTATTGAAGGCGCCCATAAAGGTACCGGTCTTGGAATTAAATTCCTCCGTCATATTGAACGGACGCGGGTTCTTATACACCTTGTTGACGCTTCAGGGATAGACAGGGAAGAGCCGTTAAAAGACTATGTAACCATTAACAGGGAACTCTCTTTATACAGTGAAAAACTTGCGAAAAAACCACAGATCGTGGTACTGAATAAAGCAGATCTTCCAGAAACAGATAAAGCAGCGGAAAGTTTCAGAGCGGCTCTAAAAGATGAAGATGTGCTTTTTATTTCAGCTGCTGCAGGAAAGGGGATAGATAAGGTTATATCCCGATTAATAAAGATCCTGGACAGGGAAAAACAGTAAAACTTAGAGACATGGAGGAGCTTCTTTGAAAAGAGCAGGTCTATTTGGGGGCACCTTTAATCCTGTTCATACAGGACACCTTCAGGTTATACAGGAGGCAAAAGAAAGCTTCAACCTGGATCCTATATTCATCGTTCCTTCAGCTGTTCCTCCGCACAAGGAATCCGGAGATGTAGCTGACCCTAAAGACCGCCTTGAAATGACCCGCCTTGCTTTTTTGGGACTTGACGGTTTCATTGTGTCAGATATTGAAATAAGCCGTTCTGGGCCGTCATATACCATTGATACGGTTAAACAACTTAAAAAAGAGCTGACAAAGGAGACCGAGCTTTTTCTGATTCTTGGTTCTGATGCTTTCTTTGAAATAGACACTTGGAAATCATTTCAGGAGCTTTTTCTCCTGACACCGTTTATTATTATGACTCGGCCGGGACAGTTGCATAACAATGAAAAAAGAACGATTAGTGAAATAGGTGATTATCTAAACAAAAATGTTTCAGACGGCTATCTGTTTTCCTTCAAAGAGGGCGGTTTTGTAAATAGAGAGAAAACAACCATATATTTATTAAAAGTTACCCCCATAGATATCTCTTCTACCAGCATCAGGTCCGGTATAAAAAAGAGGGATCATATTAAATCGATGGTGACAGAAGAAGTTTATGCATTTATTAAGAAAAAAGAGCTTTATTTATGAAGAAAGAAGGAAGACAGATTCTGGATAATTACGTTAGAGCTGTCCTGGGAAGGAAAGCTTTAGGCGTTATCGTGCTGGATGTTAAGACGTTAACATCTGTGGCAGACACGATCATTATCTGCAGTGGACGGTCGAACCGCCAGGTATCGGCTATTGCCGAATTTGTAAGGTCAGAATTGAAAAAAAGCGGCATAAAACCCCTGGGCATTGAAGGGTTGAAGGATGGCCACTGGGTACTACTCGATTACGGTCATATTATCATACATGTTTTTTATGAACCATTGCGTGATTTTTATGATATTGAAGGTATCTGGGTTGATGCGGAAAGGATAAAGACAGAAAGCTTTTTGAAACAGGATGCTGAAGAGAGAGGGATCTGATCGTGCCAGAAAAAAAACCGTTAATTCTTATCATATTAGATGGTTGCGGACTTAATCCTGAGGAAAAAGGGAATGCTATTACCCTGGGGAACACGCCTTTTCTTGACAGTCTTTTAGAGGAGTATCCTCACACACAGCTTACGGTACACGGGGGAGCCGTGGGACTTCCTGAAGGAATAATGGGCAATTCCGAGGTGGGACATCTAAATATCGGTGCTGGCAGAGTGGTTTATCAGGATCTGCTGAGGATCGACATGGCCATAGCAGACAGGTCTTTTTTTGATAACCAGGCGCTGAATGCTGTGATGGCTAAAGTAAAGGATAAAGGGACAGCTCTCCATCTCATGGGCCTTGTTTCAGACGGTGGGGTACATAGCCAGCTGACACATCTTTTTGCTCTTTTAGAAATGACAAAAAATAGCGGTTTAAAAAAAGTATATATACACGCCATACTTGACGGGCGCGATACACCTCCGAACGGAGGAGAGTGTTATGTAATGGAACTTCAGGACTATATAAAAGAAAACAATTCTGGAAAGATTGCAACAATATGCGGGCGGTTTTACGCCATGGACAGGGACACAAGGTGGGAAAGGAATAAAGAGGCCTATGATTTATTTGTATTAGGAAAAGGTGTATCAGAAAAAGATCCTGTACAGGCTGTAAAAAACGCATACAACCGAGGAGAAACAGATGAGTTTATCAGGCCCATAGTGATCATGGATGAGTCAGATAAGCCGATGTGGATGGTTGAAGATGAAGATGGCATTGTTTTTTTCAACTTCAGGGCTGATCGCGCAAGGCAGATTACAAGGGCATTGACTGAATCGGATTTTAAGATGTTTGAACGGGATCGTTTTCCTAAGGTCTGCGAGTTTGTTACAATGACCATGTATGACGAGGAATTTGCCCTTCCCATAGCGTTTCCACCGGAGCATATGGAAGCGATTCTAGGAGAGGTTATCAGTAAAAAGGGCCTGCGGCAGCTAAGGATAGCTGAAACAGAGAAATATGCACATGTTACATATTTTTTTAACGGAGGAGAAGAAGAGCCTTTTCCCCTGGAGGACAGGTGCCTTATACCTTCTCCAAGAGAGGTTTCAACATATGACCAGAAACCTGAAATGAGCGCTCTTAAAGTAGCCGAAGAGACCGTGGTGCGGTTGCAGACAGGAGATTATGATTTTATAGTACTGAATTTTGCAAACATGGATATGGTTGGCCATACCGGTATTCAGGACGCGGCAATAAGAGCAGTTGAGACCGTTGATACTTGTGTAAAGGAAGTGGTTAAACAGGTTCAGAAACAGGGAGGAAAAGCTTTTATTACGGCTGACCATGGAAACGCGGAACAGATGATCGACAATAACGGAAATCCTCATACAGCCCACACCCTTAATCCTGTTTTCTTTATAATGGTTGACGATTCAAGGAAAGACGTAACGTTGTCACAGGGATGTCTCGGCGATATAGCACCGACGATTCTTGACATTTTAGGTATAGATAAACCAGAAAAGATGACAGGGAAGTCTTTACTGGAGGAATAATGGGATAGGCGTGATGCTAGATCCTAGATACTGGAAGGAAAAACCCGAAGATAAACAGTCTAGAGAATAGAAGAAAGTCTACAAGGCGGGGAAATCCCGCATCTTCAAAAACACCTCAATTCATTCATCGAGCATCCAGTATCACGTTTTATTCAATACCCTAATCTCAATAACGCTATCTAGCGCTTCCGAGTTTTTCATCAGCGTAAAGCAGCAGTTCCTTTGTGGTTTCCCATGAAATACATTCATCCGTTATTGACACACCGTATTTAAGACAAGATGGATCATCCGAGTATTTCTGGTTCCCTTCATTAAGGTTGCTTTCCAGCATCATGCCTATGATGGAATCGTTTCCCTCAAGGCGCTGCTGGAGGACGCTGTTCCATACAAACGGCTGGGCGCTATATTTCTTGCCAGAATTTTCATGGGAACAGTCTATCATAATACCGGTAGGAAGCCCCCGTTTTTCCAGATTCTTCTGTGTTTTTTCAAGGCTTACAGGATCATAATTCGGATGTCCTCCGCCACCCCTTAGCACGATATGACCCCATGGATTTCCGGTTGTTTGGACAATACTGGTGTATCCTTTTGAGTCTATACCCAGAAAGCTCTGGGGTGCTCGAGCCGCTTCCAGGGCGTTTAGGGCTGCAGACAAGCTTCCGTCAGTGCTATTTTTAAAGCCTATTGGCATAGAAAGACCGCTCGCCATTTCTCTATGGGTTTGAGATTCCGTTGTTCTTGCGCCAATAGCAACCCAGCTTATAAGTCCTGCAATATACTGGGGGGTTATGGGATCCAGCATCTCCGTAGCCGCAGGAAGCCCAAGGCCGTTGATGTGAAGAAGTATTTTTCTTGCCTTGCGCAGTCCCTCTTCAATATTGTAAGAAGAATCAATAAACGGATCATTAATCAGCCCCTTCCAACCCACGGTGGTTCTCGGTTTTTCAAAATAAACGCGCATAATAACGCAGAGGGTTTCTTTCACTTTTTCCTTAAGTTGGTTCAGCTTTTCAGCGTAATCAACTACAGCTTTTTCATCGTGGATGGAACAAGGGCCCACGACTGCCAGAAGACGCCTGTCTTCTCCCAGAAGAATTTTTTCAACCGTTTTTCTGCTGGCAATAACTGTATCGCTGATTTCTTCGGTTATGGGCAGTTCTTTTTTTAAGGCTTCGGGTGATATCAAGGGCTTTAACTCCTTAACGTTTAAATCAAATGTCGGCTTCATTTTTTTCTCCTTTAACACAAAAAGGCCGTGAAGCATCTCTTCTGCCCACGGCCTCCAAAAAAAAACCGCGGACATCAGGTCTGCCCGCGGCGGTGGTTGTTTTTATTGAAAATCAGTGCGCGGCAGGCAGACCGGTGGTAAAATAATACCAAAAATAATAAAATCTGCCTGTAACGCTTCTATTCATAATAGTTATCCTTTAAGTATCTATAATTCTTCTAAACAATAGATGTTTTTCTGTCAAGAAGTTTATGTGCGGGTCTTTAATCCCTTGCAAATTTATATAAAAACATTTATATTCTCTGGTTGTACCACGTTGTGGCAGTGGTGTTTTACAATAACAGCAAAGGAAGTAATAAACGGAGTTTATATGATGACAGGAAAAATAGTTTTAAAAGATGCGATAAAAAAATTTACTCTTGATCAAGACAAGGTGTTGTCTCCGGAAGAGACCATAAAAAAGTTTAAATCAAAATTAAAAGAACTGGACCTGGACATACTTGAAGAAACAAGACGGATAGATAACGGCAGACTCGATATACCTGTCTTTTTTAGTGTGTGCGGAAAGGATGCCAGGCAGACTACAGGTACAAATAAACAGATGGGTAAAGGGGCCACACCTCTTCAAGCAGAAGCGAGTGCTGTGATGGAGCTGGCTGAACGGTTCAGCTTTTTTACCTTTTGTAAAAATCCGGAAAATTTTTTCACTGAAAAAAAGAAAAACCTCAAGGAGAGGGCTATTCCGTTTGAAATGATAGCAGCCTCTGTTCATGATGATTCTTCTGATCTTGATGCAGCGCAGTCTGTTTTTGAGGCGCTTCCACTTGAGTGGACTGGCGCTTATAACATGACAAAGCAACAGGAGGTCCTGGTACCGTTTAATTGGTTTTTTATGATTAACGAATTCAACGGTCCTTCAGCAGGCAACTGTACAGAGGAGGCGGTCAGTCAGGGTATTTGTGAAATTATTGAAAGACACGTTTCCTCAATTATCAGCCACAGCAAAAGAAAAGTGCCGTTGATAAATCCTGATTCAACGAGCGATGAAATGGTTGTGGAAATGTTTGGAAAATATAATAAGTCTGGTATAAAATTGTATATTTCAGACTTTACACTCGATATGGGCATACCTTCTGTGGGGGTTATGGCCTATGATCCCTCAACGTTTCCTGAAAAGAGCGAAATTGTGTGGACAGCCGGAACAACACCGGATCCCCAAAAAGCCTTAAGCCGAGCCCTGACGGAAACAGCCCAACTTGCTGGAGATTTTAATACGGGCTCTAACTATGTGGCCAGTGGACTCCCGAAGTTTACCGTCCTGTCTGATGCTGATTTTATAATGAATCCTGGAAAAGAAATTGATATAAATAGCCTTCCGGATCTGTCAAACGACAATATTAAAACAGAGGTTGAAAACTGCATAAACGCTTTAGAACAAAGAGGGATGGATGTCATCCTGATAAACACAATGCACCCCCGCCTTGAAATCCCAGCGTTTTACACCATTATACCAGGGGCCCACTTCAGGGAAAGAGCCCTTGGTACAAGCGTGGGAATGTTTTCTGCAAAAATGATTACTGAAACCTATGGGCCATTAGATGCCATAAAACAACTTAATGACATAGAACAAACACTTACAGGCAAATATTATATTAAATTCTACAAAGGTTCTTGTCATCTGTCCCTTGGGAATACCCAAACAGCTCTGGACCTTTTTGAGCAGGCTCTAGATCTTGAACCGAACGAGCAGGACATTCCAAGCATATACTCCTACATGGGAGTCTGTCTGAAAGATATGAAACAGTACGAACAAGCGCTGGAAGTTCTTAAAAAGGGACAGCGTGTTGATAATGAAAGAACCGATATTTATAATCTAATGGGTTTTTGTTATTTTAAAAGAAAAGAACACGAAAAAGCGATCAGGTGCTTTCAAAGAATAATTGAGCTAGATCCAAGCTCAGCTATTGATTACGCGAATATCGCTTCAAATTATCGTGATTTAGGAGACACCAAAAAAGCGATCAATTATTACCTGATAGCCCTTGAACTCGACCCTTCTATTGAGTTTGCGCGGGAAAACCTGGAAAAGCTTCGAAAAAAGATGTAACGCCTTTTTGTTGCTGAAGCGGAAAAAAATCATGTAAATGTTAATGAAGAATAAAAAAACGCCAGTTAATAAAATTTCTGTTCTAATATCTTCAGCGATTACCGCCGCTTTACTGGCATCTGTTTTTTTCTCGTCCGGAACAGATAATACATCAGATGTCTTTTCTGGATTACTGATCCCGTTGATGCGCCTTCTCTGTTTTGTAACGATCGGTATTATTGTCGGGCAGATGATTGAAGCCATGGGCTGGACCAGGCTTGTTGCTTGGATTGTCCGCCCGGCTTTCAGATTTAGTAATCTTGGTGAGCGTTGTGGCGCTGCATTTACCACGGCTTTTTTCTCTGGAACAGCGGCAAATGCCATGCTAGCGGACTTTTATGCAGACGGAAAAATTTGCCGTAAGCAACTCTTCCTGACATGTTTTATCAACCACCTGCCAGCATATTTCCTTCATGTACCGACAACATTCCTGGTGATAGTCTCGCTTGTTGGCACGGCTGGCGCTGTTTATTTTCTTCTTACCTTTATTGCGGTTGTTTTGCGAACAACAGCACTATTTTTATACGGACATTTTACACCGGACATAAACACCTGTAAATATAATGCCTCGCAGAATCAATCACAAGGGATTCAATCTCGGCATGATAGAAAGGGAAAGAGGAAAGAGACACAGAGCATCATAAAGAAACTTATCGCCCGCATTATCAATATCTTTATTTTTGTTATTCCCGTATATACGGCAGTTTTTGTTTTAAATAGAATGGGAGCCTTTGAGATTGCTCGCATGTGGCTGGCGGATGTTGCGGTAACCACCTTTATTCCCGTAGACTCCCTTTCCCTTATCGTCCTTAGTTTTGTGGCAGAATTTACTTCTGGATTTGCTGCTGCGGGCGCAATGCTTGAATCAGGAGTACTTACTCTTAAACAGGCGGTGCTAGCCTTGTTAATTGGAACAATTATCGCTTTTCCTGTTCGCGCCCTGAGGCATCAGCTGCCCCGCTACATCGGTATCTATTCGCCGAAAACCGGAATACAGCTTGTTCTCGTGGGACAGGGTTTTCGTGTGGTAAGTCTTTTGCTCGTGGGCACAGTCTATTATTTATTTTAACAAGGAAAAGGAAGAGGTTTGCTTTTATTGACACCAGGATATTAATGTTTATGTTGGTTGATGATAAAATAATAAAAGGAAACAATAATGGAGAAAAACTGCGACTGTAATAAAGACCATATAAGCAGCAGTAGCACTATCGGGATTATGGCCCAGATGCCTGAGCAGGACAGGGACGAGCCTTGCTGTGGCAGGCCTGCGGAGCCACCATCCAGTC
This sequence comes from Desulfobacterales bacterium, assembly GCA_028277765.1. Taxonomy (GTDB): domain Bacteria; phylum Desulfobacterota; class Desulfobacteria; order Desulfobacterales; family SURF-7; genus JANQFQ01. Next base: position 2,137 of record JANQFQ010000086.1, on the reverse strand, counting down.
CCCTTGAAAAACCAGGATATGTTTTATGTCATTTTGTTGAAAACTTTATTAGCACTGAAGCAGGGGCTGTCCCCAGGATAAAAACCAAACTCCAGCAGGAGGATTATTATGGCTCATTTAAAGCCCTGTCCGGCATTAACCGCTATAATTATAAAATAACTCCCGGGCTTTATTGCGTGGGAACACCAGATAGAAACGCCCCTGTCTTTGTTTCGGCCAATTATAAATACAGTTTTGACAGCCTTCGTAAAAATCTTGATCGTTTGAATGCATGGGTTCTGGTTCTTGATACCCGAGGTATTAATGTCTGGTGTGCCGCAGGCAAAGCCACTTTTTCCACCGATGAAATTGTCCGACAGATAAACAGCACGGGTCTTGACAAACTGATTGATAAAAAAGAGTTGATATTACCCCAGCTTTCCGCAACAGGTGTTTCAGCGGAAAAATTAAAAAAAGCGAGCGGTTTTAAAGTCTTTTGGGGTCCAATGCGTGCAGCTGATATCAAGCGGTTTCTTGAGGCGGGAAATAAGGCATCGCCGGAGATGAGGGAGGCAACCTTTACGTTAAAGGAAAGGCTGTCGTTAATACCGATTGAGATTTCCCTGGCACTAAAACCGCTTTTGTGGACATTTCTTGTGTCATTTATACTTTCGGGTATTGGCCCAGGCATTTTTTCATTGGGTCAGGCCTTGAGCAGGAGCATGATGATTATCATTGCATGCATAGCTGGTATTATATCCGGCGCTGTAGCTGTCCCTCTCCTTCTGCAATGGCTCCCAGGGAGGGCCTTTTCAATCAAAGGAGTCTTTACAGGTTTATTTGCTTCCGTCTGGACGGTTATTTGCTTGTGGGGGCGCATCTCAGCAGCAGAAACGATCGCCCTTTTTTTGTTTGTCAATATAATCAGCTCTTTTCTGGCTATGAACTTTACTGGAACGACCCCCTTTACATCACCATCAGGAGTTGAAAAGGAGATGAGAAAAGCGATACCAATACAGGCAGGGGCATTATTGTTAGCTGTAATTTTATGGATATTAGCACCTTTTGCTGGATAGCTATGGAATAAGCCATGAAAAACTTTAGATATCTTGAAAATGTTTCAACCCTTTTATTGAACAGGGATAAATGCTTGGGATGCGGAATCTGCATGGCTGTCTGCCCGCACCAAGTGTTTGCCTTCCAGGAAAAAAAGGCAGCCATTATCGACAAGGATGGCTGTATGGAATGCGGTGCGTGTGCGAACAATTGTCCTGAAGAAGCCATAACCGTTAGTCCAGGCGTGGGTTGCGCATCATATATTATTCAGACATGGATAAAAGGAAAGGATAAAGCTTCCTGCGAATGCTGATGGAATAACTCCCTTAAGCAATGGAACAAGTGAGCTAAAGTATCTTTTAAGGATTTGGATACTGGTTTCTAAATCCTGAATGAATGCGTGAAAGTTAATATTTGACCTTGGAGAAAGTGTTAAGTTTAGTATAATATTCACGGCTGTAAATCAGATAAACATTTCGTTCCGACCAGCATCCAACATCTAGTATCTAGTTAGCAATATTGTATCCCCTTCCAGGGAAAAACCAGAGCCCTCTGTGCCCGGATTTTAACTTGTATACACCTAACCAGCAACCCTTTTTATAGTACCGTTTGACAACATCTCCTGGAGCTGGCTTAAAAGATTTTTTTCCTGGTTGTCAATAACGCCGTCTTCATTAGCAATAGCAAGGATTTCATCATATTCAGCAGTGGTAATTTCGCAATCCCTAATTGCTTTTTTAATCATATCCGCAAGTTTACGTCCAGTTTCAGACACCATATCCTACCTCCTTAAATTTTTTCCGTTTAGCCCAAAAACAGTTTATGTTTTTTAATTTATCATCTTTCTTCTTATATTTAAACACTTTTTCAGTGTCAAATATTTTGTTAAATTAAAAAAACGTTTTTTTAGTCTGCGGTCGGTTTTTTTACAATTTTTAACCTTTTCCGAAAAAGCATTACTTTGATATAATGTGGCTATATTTATTATAAAATTATATTAAGCATTGACAAAAACATTATTTTTTCATAAATGTTATACGTTTTGAAAGCGGGCATAGCTCAGTTGGTAGAGTACAAGCTTCCCAAGCTTGGTGTCGCGAGT
>JANQFQ010000074.1 GCA_028277765.1 Desulfobacterales bacterium | reverse complement strand
GAGGCTGTCCGATAACTTAAAGGTCGGTTCAGGAAATAATGCATCATATTGAACGTCATCTTTTTTAATTATATTTTAGGTATCGGTTAAACAGTCTCTATAACAAATGGAATTTGTAGTCATTTAATATTGAAATATCGCTCCTCTGCTAACATAAATTAATTAATGGCCCTTTAGGCTTGAATGCATTTACGATCTTTCTCAAATTATGAGCAATGCAGACAATAAAAAATTCACCGTTTACTTTATCAAGACCTCGAAGAAGAAATCTGGAAAATCCCATGATCTCTTTGATATGCCCAAAAACCGGCTCGACAATACATTTACGTTTGGCATATAAGCGCTTACCATAGGCGCTATCGAGCTTGTTTCTCATGGCACGGAACTGATCATCATAAGCGTTGAGAATTATATTACGTCCATTGCGAGCTTTTGTGCAGCGACTTTTCAGGGAACAGGTCTTAAAGTCACGGCATCGATACATACGTGATCGCTTTTTGCCTTTGGTCTTTACAAAATGTGAAAAGTAAAGATCTTTGCCGGCAGGACAGATAAAACAATCCCTCTGTTCATCACGTTTAAAGCAAGACCTTGAGAAATACTCATCACCTGGTGTGTCCTGCTTGCCGCGCTGGCTGCCTTGATAATTGGCATCTGGGATATAGGCATCAATACCCTTATCGGCCACCTGTTGCAGATTTTCTCCACTGCTGTAACCACTATCGGCACTTAGTTTGTCAACAGATCCTATGGCTTTTTCAGCATGTTCGACCATGGGCAGAAGCTGTTCTGTGTCGCTGGCTTGATCGGTTACCTGTGCAGCAACAATGATCTGATGTTTTTCATCAACGGCAAGTTGACCATTATAGCAAGTTTTGATCCCATCTCTTGTTTTCATGAAAACCGCATCAGGATCGGTCGCGTTGATTTTTTCTTTGCCGCTGTCTTGAAGTTGTTTCTTGATCTGCTGTAGTTTTTTTAGACGATCTTTTTGCTGTCGAACTTTATCTGGAATCTGATCATCAGCGCTGTCAGGACCGTAAAGCTGATCTTCCTTAGCATCTATCTGCTCGGCCTGTTCGACAAGCCGTTCAATAGCTTTTTCAAGCTTTTCTTGGTCATAAGTACGTTTGTCAGAAGTGTTGGCTTTAAACTTGGAACCATCTATGGCGAGATGGCCAAGCGAAACCATACCAAGGCGCCTGCAGATATCAACCGTTTGACCGAAAATATCTAAGAACTCTGCCAGGTTATTTTTGCGAAAATCGCTTATAGTCCTGAAGTCAGGCCTCTGCCAGGCTGCCAGATAGATAAACGCAATTGATTCGCTTAAAGCAGCTTGGATCTTGCGGGAGCTGAAGATCTGGTTCGCGTAAGCATAAACAAGTATCTTGATCATCATTTTGGGGTGATAAGCCCGGCGTCCCTCTGATGAGAGCTTTTTATAGAAACAGTTTAAATCCAGTGACTCGACAACGTCGTTAATGATCACTGCCTGATGATCATCGGGCAGAAAGTCAAGAATATGGGGAGGGAACATGAGGTTTTGATCTTGATTGTATTCTCTAACGTTCATAATCGTACAGTCTCCGTTTGGAAATGATTGCTGACTGCGTTATAGTATATTTATATAAATATTACAATAGGTTAATTAAATATTATAGACATTTTTTGTTGCTTTTACTTCGTATAAAGCTTAATAATGTGTTGAGTTATCGGACAGCCTCTCAGTCCCCCTTTTGAAAAAGGGGGAAGATGTGCTTCCCTCTTTTTCAAAGAGGGGCTGGGGGAGATTTATCAAATTAATATTATAAGACAATATTGTCTTCTGTCAGGATAGGATATAATCCGTATTTCATACGAAGAATTTGTTTTGAGTATGATAAAAGAAAAGTTTAAATTGAAAACAAAGTTTTAAGATCGCGTTATGTTTAATGCTTAAGCAACTATATATTATTAGCCTGAAACCTTTTCACTGTCCATGGCTTTGTTGGGAATGTCTCCCATTTCAAAATCGAATCCTGCCGAGTAGGTTTGCCCAAGCCACTGATAATCGTGCTCAGGTGTCTTTGATCCATTTAGATAGACACGCAAGCGATACTTGCCTTTGAGTAAATTTGACAGTTTTCTCTTTGTAAAACGATCAGAGTATATGGCGAGGGTCAGCTTACTGATCTTTTCAGATTCAACCGTTGCAATCGTATTGTTTGTTCCGACAAATTGAACGTCTCCGTCAAAAATTATATTCCACTCATCTTTGGGTCTATAGATCTTTACTGTTAGCCACTCTGGTGATACAGAAATTGGGTCTTTGCCGCTCTTTACACTGAGGTCGAGTTGGACGATCAGTGGTTGAGAGGCATTAGTCGGTGTGGAGACAGACACTACTTTCAGCTCAGGAGAGCTCTGTGTTCTTCTGAACGTCTTTTCGCCAGTAGTGCACGAACACAGCAAAATGAGTATATAAATAACTCCATATTTATATTTCATATTCTATTACCAATTCATTCTCATTGAACGGGAATACCCTAAGAGATGAATCCATCACACAAGTATCTTTGCAATTTTACCCCTTTAATTCTTCAATTGTTTGTTCGAGTTCTTTTATTTTTTCTTTTAATTCAGCCTCAATCATCTTGTGTATGGTAATGTCATGAATTGCTACCAAATAGGCTTGTTCTTCTTTCCATTCTATTAATGCAGTACACATTTCTGCTGTTCTCGTATCTTCGCCCTCAAAGGTCACCTCAATCTCATTTGTACAACCATCCTCTAGAGGATGTTCAAATTTAGTATTAATAAGTGAACCTATTCTGGCAGATTGATCACCTTCTGCTGATGTATCAAATCCGCGGTTGAAAAAAACTTCTGCAGCTAAATTTGAAAAGACAATAATACCATTTTTATCAACAACCAGTGTACTGCCCATATTTTTTATAAGCCTGTACAGCTGTGCTTCATTATCTCTTAAAGCCCAGCGAAGTTTTGCTCTCTCACAGGCATAACGAATCGTTCGAAGTAAATTGTTCTTTTTAAAGGTCCCTTTTATCAAGTAGTCTTGTGCTCCTTCTCTCAGGAGCTTTATTGCAAGATCTTCATCGTCTATAGAGGTGAATATCACTATAGGTATTCTTTCGGCCTTTTTGTTTATTGCAAGGAATGTATCACGTCCCTCACTGTCTGGAAGATTTAAATCCAGCAAAACAATATCAAAATCAACTTTTGGCCCCCCGGCTTTTGGCTCTATCCCCTCGGCCAGATACTCTAAACCTCCTGAAAGGGTTTCGGTAGATACGAGCTCATACTGTTTCCCTTCTACTTTATTAAAAATCTCTTCAACAAAGCAGAAGTCCATTGGGTTGTCTTCAATGATTAGTACATTTAATGGCCTGGCTTGCATATTCCCTCCTTAACTTAATTATATTTTTCCATTGTTCGAATTTGATATATTTATTAACCTTCTCCTTGCTCAGTAATATATCTGTTTAAAATGGGTATCATTTGATTAACTTTATTTTCTAAAACTTCAAATGTTGCATGTGCTTGATTCATATCATCATTTCGACCCATATTTTCCAATTTTAGCGCTTCATCAGCTGTGTCTTCTAAAAAGAACTTTAGCATTCCCTTAAAACGATGGGCTGATTTTTTCAGTTCATTACTATCGTTGTTATGAATGGCTATTTGAATGTCTGATAAACATTTTGAGTATCCTTCTTTTTTATCGAGAAAAATATTACACAGCTTTATCCTCAGTTGTTTACTATCAACTAGCCGGTCAAGATCTAAAAGTTGTTCGCTAGCTCGATCAGCTGGATGTTCCTCTATACCGGTATCATAAACGTTTTTTTGAACGTCCGGGAATAGCCTTTTAATTATTGCGAAAAGTTCCTTCTTATTTATTGGTTTAGGCACATACTCGTCCATGCCTACTTCAAAACATCGTTCTTTGCCTCCTTTTACAGTATAAGCTGTTGTGGCAATGATTAGTATCCTATTATTATTCGAATCTGGATTTTGAAGTTCTGATCTTATTTCCATCTTTCGTATGGCTTTTGTTGTCTCATAACCATCCATTATGGGCATTTGTATATCCATAAGAATCAAATCGAATTGATCTTGCTTAAAGATTTCTAAAGCTTCTTTACCATTGTTTGCAACAACAATTTCATGATCACGAAGCAGACTGATTGCAAACTCCTGATTGATTAGATTGTCTTCGACTAAGAGAATACGCAGACTGGTTTTTTTCGTTTCAGCAATTGTATGTCTGGTTATGATAGGTGTTTTTTCGTTTTTGTTTTCATGAATTAAGTTTAACGATGCTGTAAGGTAGTCAAAGAGTTGGGGGCGATTGAAAGGTTTGGTGATATATGCAGAAAAACCGATTTTACTTATTCGGGCAGCATCGCCGCGCATACCATAAGAGCACAACATAATCAGAATAGTTTTCTCTAGGGAGGGATTGCTTTTTATCTCTTGTCCGAGAAATTCAGCATCTATGTCCGGCATAATATGATCAATAATAACAACATGGATAGGTTCTTTATTTTCAACTCCTTGGGATAATATGAATAAGGCTTCCTTCATACTGCTTGAAACATTTGTTTGACAATCCCACGATTTTAAGTAACTGACAATCTCGGTCTGGTTAGCAGAGGGGGCAACCAATAAAATACGTTTGCCTTTGATATCCGTAGGAAGCTCCTTGGGTTCAACCTCAGACCGCATTTCCAGATGTGTAGTAAACCAGAAAACCGAGCCTCTGTTTTCCTGGCTTGTAAATCCGATTTTACCTCCCATCATCTCCACAAGGGTTTTTGAAATAATTAGCCCTAAGCCGGTCCCCCCATATTCTCTTGTCGTTGAAACGTCTGCCTGGCTAAAAGCATTAAATATGCGAAAATGTTTAGTTTCAGGAATACCAATACCTGTGTCTGTGATATTAAATCTGATTGTTGCATGTGTATCGGTTTTTTTATCCAAAGAGACCTGTACGTCAACACTCCCTTTTTTTGTAAACTTTACAGCGTTTCCAACAAGATTTATTAAAACCTGTCGCAATCGTCCAGGATCGCCGCACAAAAAAGAAGGGACATCTTGATTGATCCGACATGTCAATTCCAGTCCTTTTTTATCTGCTTCAGGCCAAAGTATGGCTGTCACATCTTTGACCATTTTTGTAATATTAAAATCGATTTTTTCAAAATCTATCTTTTCTGCTTCAATTTTAGAAAAATCAAGAATGTCATTGATAGTTGTCAGCAGGTTGTTTGCAGATGTTCTTATCATTTCCAGATGTTTTTGCTGCTCTGGCGTATTAAGATGTTTTAACAGCAAATCAGTAAAGCCGACAATGGCATTCATTGGTGTTCGTATATCATGGCTCATGTTTGCAAGGAACATGCTTTTAGCCTGATTTGCCTTTTCCGCCTTTTCCGTCATCTGTTCAGCATGCTTAACAGCAGCTTCTAACAGGCGGTTAATCTTTTCGAGTTCTTTTTTTGAACGCTGGATAGAATCCAATGTGTTTTCAGCCTGCAAACGTTTATTAATCTCTTCAATCCCTTGTAATACAATCGCCATTAATGGCACAATATAGCTAAGGATTTTAGTAAGGTGTGACACATCAAAACAGATGTCATAAAGTTGTTTGGAAAACGACATGTAAATCTGTCCGAAAAAGCTAAGCAGTATACTGACAAGCAGCATGCCGGAAAAAATATCTTTTTGCTCAGAGAAGCGCTTATATGTAATAACAAAAGCGATGGCAAAGAATAGCGCGGATATAAAGTCAATAGGGCGAGAGATCAGATTGTCTGGAAAAATAAATTGCGGCAGTGGTATGTTAAAAGCCAATACAGTAGCGCTGGCACCTACCAATAAAGCGCTTAAGGATAATATTACTGCCACTCTTTTGCGGTTTTCTGCTGCTAACATAAATTTATCAGAAAAAGAAGCAGCAATGATTATTATGGCCAAAATTAATCTGCCTGCAACATATGTGCATGGGGCAAACCGTGTGACATCAACTCCTGAATCTATATAAAAACGTTCAAGGGAAAATATCCCATGTAGCAATTCCTCACTTCCAGCAATTAAAAAACCAAGCCCGATGATGAGGTAATAAGTATTCTTCAATCCCAAAAAGCAAACAATGCAAACGATGCCGGCTATAATGGCGATAAACGATCCTATAACTTCAAGACTTGAATGAAAATCGCTTGAGCTTGTCCAGTCAGAATTCAAAACACCAGGCAGGGTAACAAAAAACAAAAAACTTATAGCTATATAAGTTATGATAAACCACTTGGTTTTCATGATATGTTCTTTTCCGCTTTTATCTGTAATTTCAACACCGTCATTCATAGGAATATATATATTATATAAACTCAATATTTTTAAAATCCGCTAACAAGAAGGGTTTTGCTTCATTAATTGTTATAGAAACATGCTCCAGTATAAATTTAACAGTTTTAAGTGTCAAATATATCCAGCATATTTTGCAATTTCGATGAATATCTAAATTTCAAAAAAGTTAAATTGTTGTATAATTATAATAGATTAAATGTATGAAGAACTATTATCGCTTTTGGGACAAGAATCTCTTCATTGATGATCCAAAACTTTTCTTATGGCTTTAGCCATTGCCTGTAACTCAAAAGGCTTCATGATTAATTCTTTAATACCGAATCCTTTTATCTTTTCCTCTGATACAAGATGACTATATCCTGTACAGATGATAATTGGAATATCTGGACGGATTTCAAGGAGTTTTTTTGAAAGATCGATACCTGTTATTTCCGGCATTGTAGCATCAGTTAGAACAAGGTCAAAATCCTCTGGCTTGCTGCGGAATGTTTCCAATGCATCTGCTGGATTGACGGTTGACGTGACCTTATAACCGAGATGCTCAAACATCATATTCGCTATAGAAACAATTGCTTCTTCATCATCCACGAAAAGTATCTTCTCATGGCCAGTAGGTATTGATGAAGATTCCTCTGCTACGGGCCTTGTTTTATCTTCTATTGTCGGCAGAAATAATTGGAAACATGTCCCCTTGTCTTTTTCACTTTCTACGGTTATAATTCCTTCATTTTCCTCGACAATTCCATGGACAACAGAAAGACCGAGACCTGTTCCTTCGCCGGTCGGTTTTGTTGTAAAAAAGGGATCAAATATGCGTTTCATATTTTCCGCTGATATTCCATGTCCTTGATCTTTGACCGTTAGCTTCACATAAGATCCAGGAGTACCGTCAAAACTTCTATCATCATCTCCAATAACAGCTTTCTCGAGTTTTACATTCAAAATACCGCCAGATTCTCTCATAGCATATACGGCATTACTGCAAAGATTCATAATAAGCTGTTGTATTTGTGTCGGGTCGGCAAATATGATTTCTGGCTCATCAGATATATCCTGTTTGATTATAACTGTTGACGGTGTCATGGGCCTAAGCATTGTGATGATATCTTTGAGCATTGTGTTCATGTCTATTGATACCCGTTTTGTTTCAGTGGCCCGGGTGAATAGTAGTATCTGATTAATCAGCGCTTTTGCCCTCAAACTGTTCCTGTGTATTTCTTTTGCGGAGCTTTTTATTGTACTGTTTTCCTTCTCATGATACGAGATCATCTCCGCATTGAGAAGAATGGAGGTGAGGATATTGTTGAAGTCATGGGCGATACCGCTTGCCAGCGTGCCGAGGGCCTCCATCTTTTGTGATTGCTGGATCCGAATTTCAAGCCTGCGTTTCTCTTCCTCAGCTCTTTTGCGTTCAGATAGATCGCGCGCAACCGCAACCATGTATTCATCTGCCTCATAAACATATATAGCATCGTTCGACTGGTTTATTAGCTCCCAGAACAATTGTTGTGTTTTCTCTGCATGCTTGCGTTCGGTGATGTCTGTGAGTGTGCCAATCATGCCAATGGGTTTGTCGGTTTCATCCCGGAGGATTGAGTTGTGCATCCATGAAGGAAAGACAGTGCCGTCACTCCGCGCATGCCATATCTCGCCTTTAAATTCATAAGTCTCTTTAAGCTGCCGGTTAGCTTCATTCACAGATGGCATTTGTTCTGGAGTATGAAAAATGGAAAGATGTTTTCCCAAAAGGTCCTTTTTTGAATATCCATGCATGTTCGCAAAGGTTCTCCATTTAAAAAAGAATGAGAGATCAATACGAACTGTATTGTATGTAAAAAATATCAAGATTTAAGTGTTAAGTCAAAACGAAATATTTACACTGGGAATTCAAAAAGCACGTGATACATAGTGAAACAGTGACCTTGCTCAAGGAAAAGAAAATTGTAGTAAAAAGCATCTTTTTTGTGTTACATTAGACTTCCTTATAGAAGGACAAAAATATTGTATAAATAGATATAGTTGATAGTTTCACTATTTAACTTAGCGTTGACTTTTATAATGATGAAAGCATTTATTGGTCTCATTGAAGCACTTGATCTTACATTGACAAATGTCCGCACCGTCGGCACAGAGATCCTCCCTCTTGATCGGCTGACAGGGAGAATCCTGTCTGAAGATCTTATTTCAATAGTTGACAGCCCATCTGTGAATGCTTCTTTAAAGGATGGTTATGCTGTAGTGTCAGGAGACCTTTCTGGTGCGGGTGCTGAGCATTCAATAACCCTTCAAATCGTAGGTATGGCAACTGCTGGAAAAGGAGCAAAGGAATCAATTGGCAGTGGACAGGCCATGAGGATAACCACTGGCGCGCCCCTGCCGGATGGGGCGGATGCTGTGATCGCTGAAGAATTCTGTGAGGAGACAGGAGATCAGGTGTCCTGTTTTAATACTGCTGAACCTGGAAGGAATATCCTTGAAAAAGGATCGGATATTTTTAAAGGGGACCTTGTAGCAAAACAAGGAGAGAAACTTCACCCTTCCCTGCTTGGCCTGGCAACCACAGCTGGATTAAAAGATGCTCCTGTGTTCAGAATCCCCCGAGTGGTAGTGCTTGCCACAGGGGATGAAATCGTCGCTCCTGGAGAGCCCTTGCCCAAAGGGAAACTATACGCGAGCAATATGGTTGAAATATGTTCATGGCTCTCCATGTTCGGTTTTTCTTACAAAGCGGACATCGCACCGGATATGGCGGATGATATCAGGGGGCTGATCGGAAAATATAAAAATGAGACTGACGCGATTATCACCAGCGGTGGTATATGGGGGAGCGAAAAGGACCTTTTAAAAAATATACTTGAGGAGGCTGGATGGAAAGGGATTTATCATCGGGTGAGGATCGGACCGGGCAAAGGGATTGCATTCGGGCTTCTGGAGGACAAGCCTGTGTTCTGCCTGCCTGGAGGGCCGCCGTCAAATGAGATGGCTTTTCTTCAGCTGGCGCTTCCCGGTCTTATGAAGATGAAAGGAGATAACCCGAGCCCTTTCCCTGTAGCAATGGCGCGATTGACAATGTCTGTAAAAAAGAGAGATGTTAGCTGGACAAAATTTGTTCACGCTCGAATTGAAAAAAGAGAGAGTGACTATTTCGTATATCCGATGAAACCCAAAAGCAGATTGCAGTCCATGGCAAACAAAAACGCGCTTATCCTTATTCCTGAAGGGTGTGAGGAATTACAAGAAGGTGATATAGTGGTTGTTCAGCTGTTATCATAACCATAGATTTATATTCAGCAAAAGCTCAATTCCGAATAAGCAAAATAAGTTAAGGCAAAATAATTCAGTATATGTTATTTCTCTTTAGGCATAATAAGTTCAGTTTTTGACGCGATTACTCAGGATCTGCGGATTGTTATATCATTAGAATTATATATTTAAATAAAAAAAAGTGAAATCTTGACGTAAGTCAATGCGAAAACATGCAAATTAATTTAAATTGAAATCAACAATGAGAAAAAAGTTTTAAACATATAAACGAAAATAAACCAAAAGGAGGGAGGAATATGTTTTGTTATCAATGTGAGCAGACAGCAAAGGGACAGGGGTGTGATAAGTCAGGCGTATGCGGGAAGAGCCCGGAAGTGGCAGCCCTTCAGGATCTTTTAATCCATGCGGTAAAGGGGTTATCCTTGATCGCGGTTGAGGGACGCAAGGTTGGCGTCAATGATAATGATGTAAATGTTTTTACTTGTAAGGCAGTATTCGCAACCCTTACAAATGTGAACTTTGACGCAGACAGGATCGTCGCGCTTATCCAGGAGTGCGAGGAAAAGAACAATGCGCTTAAAGAAAAAGTAACCGCTGCCGGCGGCACTGTTCCTGAGGCTGGAGGCGATTGCTCCTGTGCTGGTAAGAGCAAAGATGAGTTGATCGCTGCAGGTGAAAAAGTGGGGGTAAAATCAGATCCTGACGCGGATGAAAATATCCTTTCTCTTCAACAGCTTCTTATTTACGGAATTAAAGGATTGGCGGCTTACACGGATCACGCGGACATTTTAGGGAAAAGTGATGACTCGATATACGCGTTTGTCCAGGAAGGGTTGGCAGCTACGCTTGACAAAACTCTTGGAATTGATGATCTTGTGGGGCTTGCCTTAAAATGCGGTGAAGTGAACCTCAAGGCCATGGAACTTCTTGATGCCGGAAACACTGAAAAGTATGGCCATCCTGTACCCACCAGCGTACCTTTAGGCGCAAAAGCAGGAAAGGCCATACTTGTTTCCGGTCATGATCTTAAAGATCTTGATCAGATCCTGAAGCAGAGTGAAGGCAAGGGGATTAACGTTTATACCCACGGCGAGATGCTTCCCTGCCATGGGTATCCTGAACTGAAAAAATATGACCATTTTTACGGTCACTATGGTACAGCCTGGCAGAACCAGGCAAAGGAATTCGCAGCATTTCCCGGCGCCATACTCATGACAACTAACTGTATTCAGAAACCTAAAGAAACTTACCAGGACAACATTTTTACCACCGGTCTTGTGGGATATCCCGGCGTCACCCATATCCCAAATAAGGATTTTTCACTTGTAATTGAGAAGGCGCTGGCCATGGATGGTTTTGCAGAAGATGTTCCAGGCAAAGAGGTGATGACTGGTTTTGCCAGAAACGCTGTTCTTGGTGTGGCAGACAAAGTCATTGAAGCTGTAAAAGGCGGGGCTATCAAACATTTCTTCCTGGTGGCCGGTTGTGACGGTGCCAAACCGGGCAGAAACTACTACACTGAAATAGTGGAGAAGATTCCAGATGACTGTGTGGTACTGACTCTGGCATGCGGTAAGTTCCGTTTCTTTGACAAGGAACTGGGCGATATTGGTGGCATTCCAAGGCTTCTTGATGTGGGACAGTGTAATGACGCGTATTCAGCCATCCAGATCGCTGTTGCCCTGGCCGGGGCGTTTGACTGCGGCGTAAATGATCTACCACTGTCAATGATACTCTCATGGTATGAACAGAAGGCGTGCGTGATACTTCTGTCACTCCTTCACCTTGGTATCAAGGATATCAGGCTCGGTCCATCATTGCCGGCATTTATTTCTCCGGCTGTTTTAGATGTCCTGGTTGAGAACTTTAACATTATGCCGATTTCAACCCCCGATGAAGACCTGAAGGCGATTTTGGGATAAGGTAGACAACCACGTGATCAGTGATTACCTTAAACTCAGGATTAATCACTGATCACAAAAACATGGAGTAAACTCATGAAATGCCCGGGACAGGATACAAGATATTGGAAATCTGACGCGATTTATAACGCCAGGTGTCCTGAGTGTGAAGCGGATGTGGAATTCTTTAAGGATGACACCACCCGCAAATGTAAAAAATGCGGTCACAGGTTTCTGAACCCGTCCATGGATTTCGGGTGCGCAGCCTATTGCGAACATGCTGAAGCCTGTATCGGCAACTTGCCGCCGGAGCTTCTCGAACAAAAAGAAGATCTGCTTAAAGATAGGGTGGCGATTGAGATGAAACGGTATTTTCATACTGATTTTAAAAGAATCGCCCATGCTATGAAAGTCGCGCGAAATGCCGAGCAAATTGGAAAAGAGGAGATAGGCGCGAACATGTCAGTCATCCTCTGCGCGGCATATCTTCATGATATCGGTATTCATGAAGCTGAGAAAAAACACGGAAGCACATCAGCAAAATACCAGGAGATAGAGGGACCTCCCATTGCAAGATCAATTATGGATAAGCTTTGTGAAAATAAAGACCTTATTGATGAGGTCTGCGACATCGTGGGACATCATCACCATCCCAGGGATGAAGAGACGGTTAATTTTAAAGTGCTTTATGACGCGGATTTGATTGTAAACCTTGAAGAGAAACATAAGGAAGACTCAATAAGCGGAGAAAAGCTTAATGGTATACTTAAAAAGTCGTTCCTGACAGAGACCGGCAGGGAAAAAGCAAAGGCAGTATTATTAAAAAAATAGTTTGATTGGTTTTATTGGTTTCATTAGTTTGATTGGTTTAATTAGTTGATTAGGATGAAGACTAATTTGTTAACACAGACAAGACCAGTGAAACGGAGGTTAGCATGGCGGTTAAAAGAAAAATAATAGAAATAGACGAGGAAAAGTGTAATGGCTGTGGGCAATGTGTGATAGCCTGCGCTGAAGGGGCTATAGAGATTGTCGACGGAAAAGCAAAAGTGATTTCCGATGATCTGTGCGACGGTCTGGGCGCTTGCATAGGGGAATGCCCTGAAGATGCGCTGCATATCATCGAGCGTGAGGCTGATGAGTTTGATGAAGAGGCGGTTGAAAAGCACCTTGCTGCCATGAAAGAAAAAGAAGCTAACAAGGAAGAAAAGACCATGGCGTGTGGATGCCCGTCTACACAAATACAGTCAATTATGCCCACAACCCCATGCCAGGCAGCTAATAAGCCGGCATCAATGGTATCAGGAGGATCAGAGCTGACAAACTGGCCTGTACAGATACGCTTGATACCACCGACAGCCCCTTTTCTTAAAAAGGCCGATCTTCTTGTTGCCGCGGACTGCGTACCTGTGGCCTTCCCAACCCTTCACAGTCACTTCTTAAAAGGTAAGACAGTGATGATCGGTTGCCCCAAGTTTGATGATGCGGAGAGCTATGTCCAGAAGTTCGTGGAAATTTTCCAGACCGCAAATATTAACAGCATTACCTGCCTTGCCATGGAAGTGCCATGCTGTGCCGGGCTTCCAGCCATAGTGATAAAGGCGATGGAAGAGGCTGGGGTTGATATTCCTTTTGAAAGGGTAGTAGTGAGTGCAAGAGGGGAGATTGTGGAAAGGGTTGGTTTGAAGAAATCAGCTTAAAACAGATTAACCATGGTCCGTTGTTAAGGCTATGGACCACATGCAGGCCCGCACAGATATTTAGCCACGAATGATATAATCTATAGAACAAAGCCCTTGAACCCTAATCTACATTTCTTACAAGTCTGTTTCGTTCATTAAAACAAATTCTTTTGTCTCACAAATAATCACTTGGTAATATGCTTATTCTGGTAATCTCCTGCTGATCCTTTGATCTAAACACATAGATCATTTCAACATTATTCTTTGCCTGCAATGTGTCTACATCTTTGTTTTTCAGATCATATATCAGCGCAGGTTTAAGCTTTTTTTCTATTGTCGTGGCATTGATATCATCCACACTGGAATAAACAAAAGTATAGTAATAATAAAATATTTTCCCTGGTCCGCTTTCCACATAATCCATTCTCAAATTATTACTAATCATTTTTGGACATGTTGCATTGATTCTATCAGCCGCTGATACCAGCTTTTGATCTAATGTAAGCCTACTGCTAAAATATAATACACAAAGAAAACCGATAACAGCTGCGATAGCTACAAGAACTGATTTTTTGAATGCACCTGACCCTGTGTCTGAACCTGCATCTGAACCTGCATCTGAAGCTGCATCTGAAACTGAACTTGTATCTGAACTTGTATCTGTATCTGAAATTGCATCTGAAGCTGAACTTGTGCCTGAACCTGAATCTGAAATTGAATCTGACATTTATTCTCCTCCGTATAAAATATTAAAAGAAAAAAAAATGATATGAAGGTATTTTATTGACTTTTTTTAAAAAAGCATCATGAATGAAGTATGTCAATAGTAGAATTGTTTCTTAAAAAATATTATCACGCAAAGGCGCAAAGACGCAATGTAAAGATATTAAGGAGGAAATGATGAGCAATTGTATATATCATCCGAATATTCCGGCAGTCATGCAATGCGAACGTTGCGGTAAACCAATATGTGAAGAAGATAAAAGGAATTTTTTTGAAGACCGTGAAAAAGGTGGCCATAGAATAATGCATACCTTTTGCCCTTTATGTAATGATAAAGCCACTAGAACACAAAACATAACTTATATTTCTTTAGGAATTTTATTCGTAATTTTTATCGTTGGAATGGTATGGTTAAACGTTGAAAAGCTTGCGATTATCCTCACGGGGATCACTTTTGGCATCGTTATTATATTTCTGTACATTCGCGCTAAATCTGATAAAGAACATACCAAAAAGGACCTGGATCAATTTTATTCAGGAATGACCTGGAAAACACCGGGTGATGCAGATGCCTCCATTAATGAACTCCTTGAGTTGTCTTCATCAGAAATAAAAGAAAGAGGAGGGGCAATTTATAATGAAATTCTTAGAGCGAGTGAAGAACCTTCCCTTAGATTTTATTTAAATAAGAAGCGATGGACATATCATGACATAGGGAGGATGTCTCTTACATTTAGAAAAGATATTGCATACTGGTCATGGCGTAGAGATTTAAGTGAAAAAAATCAAACTCGCGTATCATTTGTTTTTTCCTACTTAATGGCTGTATCGCTATTTGGTGAAACAGAAGCACATAATATTATCAGAAGTGCGCCTCCCAGTTTTATTCAACCAGGATTGATGGAGAAACTGTTAAAATAAATGTGAAGGATAGTTTGTGTGATTTGTTAACAATTAAAAGCAGGGGGAATTGTTTATGTATACAGCAAAAGATATAATGACAAAAGACGTCATCACTGTTACACCTGAAACGGAGATTACCCATGTGGCTAAAATATTTATGGAAACAGGCATAAACGGTGTTCCTGTACTGGATAATGATGAAAATATTATAGGCATTGTCTGCCAGAGTGATTTGATTGCCCAGCAAAAGGATATTCCCGTGCCATCTCTTTTTACATTATTGGAAGGATATTTTCCGCTGACCTCAATGAAGAAACTGGAAAAAGAAGTCAAAAAGATCGCTGCCATTACTGTCGCTGACGCCATGACCGAAGAACCGGTCACTATTGAACCTGGCACACCGATCAGTGAAATTGCGGCTCTGATGACAAGTGAAAAATTTCACTCCCTTCCGGTTGTTGAAGGCAGAAAGGTTGTCGGCATTGTGGGCATGGCTGATATTCTACAGACTCTTACACCGTAATGTCATGTAAAATTGATTCATCGTCGAATTATCATATTTTTTCTGTTTGACATGCACCCCCTTATATTAAATAAAAAGATTTTCATATTTATTAACTATTTTTATCAAAATGATTAATATATTCAGGCGGCTAAGTTTTATTACAATTAGTATAAAACTTTAGCAGCTTGATTGAAGAAGTGTATACTAATTATGAAGAATTGAACCCGAGACGTTTACAGCTGAAGCGTTTTTATTTGGAAAGGATATAGAAAAAGTGAATACAAAAATATTAAAAAAATTTTTCAAGCTTATTGTACTCATTTTAATTATTATGAGCTTTAAAGGATTCAGCTTCTCAAATGAAAAAGAACTGCTTTGCCCCCAGACAATCATAATGCCGGAAGTTACGGATATTCTTAATCCACAAAGGCCAGAGCTAATAGAAGCAGATACAACACAATGCCGCACAGTTGGATTATTTTGGATATCTTCTTATGATAGCGACTCAATATTAAAAACATATAGAATTTATAGCAATGGCGAATTGTTTGCGGAAACGCAGGGTACACCTGAGTTTTTCTATCGAAATCGCAACAGGGAATATAGAGCAACCGGTCTGGATTGTAATACAACCTATACTTTTGGTGTATCTGCCGTGGATATTTATGAAAATGAATCTCCGATCGCAGAGTTTGATCCGGTCACCACACCACCAAGCAATGCTACCAACTGTCTGGATACCACCCCGCCATCAGTGCCAACAGGTTTAAGTATAGAACCAGATAATTTAGAATATTGCTGCAGATCAATAGCGCTTTTTTCAGATGATAACTCAACTGACTCATCATCAGGATTACGTGGATATCATCTTTATAGAGACGGCGTTAAAATCCATCAATCCGAGACTATTGACGGCGATTGGATTACTCCGATTGGCGTGATCCCGGGCGCCACATATTCGTTTTATCTAACAGCTGTTGATAATGCGGGAAATGAGTCAATGCCAAGCGCTTCTGTTTCTTATACCATACCTTTTTGTAATATGCATTTGGGAGAAATAAAAACAGCAGTATTTGCTGTAAATTTACCAAATACGCCTGAAACATCATTAACTGTATCGGACATTGAAGCAAGAATATTTGGAAAGGAATTTGAGCCGGGAACTGAATTACACGAAGAACCCGTACCAACTGTGCCAAGTCTAAAGGGATATGTTAAAGAAGTTTCTTATAATAAAATAGATGTAAAAAACGCAGGTGTTTACGGATGGATTACATTGCCGGGCACCAAATCAGATTACTGCAGTGAAATCAATTCAGCAGGATATTGTACGCAATGTAATTATTCCAAAGTACATATTGACGCCACACAATTAGCGGCTGAACTCCATGATTTTAATCCCTCAGAAGATATTGACAGATATATTTTCATCATAAGGGGTCAGGTTCAGAATATGGCTGGCGTTAAAGCTCTCTATTTAAACAGTGCTGGTTTAACTACAATGATTCATGAATTTGGCCACACATTTGGCCTTAACCACGCTGCCGATTGGCAAGGACGCGATTTTGAGGAGCCAGCCGGCGCCAGGCGGTCTTTTCCCCCTGATTATAGGGATCCTGCTTTTAGCGCTTATAGCGTTTATGCATATGGAGATCCCTATAATAGAATGGGATCGAGCGGTCGTTTTCATTTTTCAGTGTTTCAAAAAGAACTAATGGGAGTAATAGAACAGGGTCAAATCGGTCATGTAACTAAGGATGGGTATTATATACTGGATCAAGTTGAATTTTCCTCTAATGGAATCAAAGAATTACGAATTCCGATAATGGAAAATGGGAGCACCATAAAAGCGCCGTTTCTTTCTGCTGAATATCGAACTGGGGCCGGATATAATGGTCCCCTAAGCAATTCTGATAAAACGTTTCAGGGGATTCAGCTGCGTCTTGCCGTTGACCGCTTTTATGGAGCAAGATCAGATACAATATACATTGCAGAGCTGACAGAGGACGATCCTGTTTTCAATGACTGGTATCGTGACATGCAATTTACTTTAATTGAAATGAATGGTGAAAGCGCTGAGATTCGTATATGCGGGGTCAATAAATTTTTCGAAGAACCTTTTCCAGGTGACTCTTATCCAGGTGATTCTGATACAGACGATCCCTTTCCAGGCGACTCTTATCCGGGTGAATCTGATACAGACGAATCATTTCCAGATGAATCCTATCCAAAGGATACTTCTTCTAAATAATGGGGTTTAGGCGCAGGCCTGATATCTCACTCTTAGATTTTATTTAAAAAAGAAGCGATGGACATATCATGACATCGGAAGGATGAAACTTAAATTTAAAATAAATATGCCTATGAAAAAATAAATGCGATATCCACCACGAAGTGCACGAAGAGCACGAAGAAGAAAAATATTCGATCAGAGGCCACAGAGCCTCATATTCTCCTCAATTGAAAGGAGAAACATATAATAAACGATTATGCAGATATGATCTGTAAAAGTCTAGATTCGATCTTACATACAATGACAGATCTTAAGATACGATTCAAAACCTCATTTATTTTTTTCTATGATCGCAGTAAATAGTTATTGAAGTAATGCCACCTGTGATTTGTTTATATTCTCTTCATCAGTATCCCAGTTTGCGGGATTGTTTTTTATATATTCACGAATATCGTTTAATGATTTGTCATTAC
>JANQFQ010000029.1 GCA_028277765.1 Desulfobacterales bacterium | reverse complement strand
CTGAAATCAGCGCCGAGACGAACACTTGTATTCAATTTATAAAATGGTATACTTTCAAACGTTGAAATTGGTATACTTTTAAACCGCTGGTAACATATTCATCCAACGGGATTTTGTGGTAATAGTAAAAAGCGTGTATGTTTTATCCTTAAAACTTTAGTATTTCAATGACATACTTCTTTTTAAACCAGATTGGAGCATTAGGACGTAGTCAATATAGTTTCACATTTTTACGATAACAGATATGATTTGTTTAACACACACTCTGAATTATTTTTTCATAGTACAAATCCATCAAACAGAAAAGGGCAGAACCGTTAAGTTTTGCCCTTCCTGGTAAACCGTGGAAAATGGGTGCATATAGGGTGCAAATTCGAGCAAAAAACCGGCACTTTATCAAGGACAGCATCAATAATTTCAGGCGGTTACTTGTCCCCTTGCAATCTCGCTTTCAGCACCATTTTTAAAGGCCGGCAGAGATTTTTCTGCCGGCCTTTATGTTTTACTTCGACATTCCCGTGAATGCGGGAAACGAAAATTTGATCCCTCTGCTTCCTACAGTTCCTGAACAAAAAGGATTTTCCAACCAGATGCTTCCTTACTCAATTTAAGGTTTATTACCGACCTTTCAGAGTAATTTGAAGAATTGAAATCCTGTATAAAACTTACGATCACAGTATTGTCTACAACAGGCCCTTTAAGCTTAATATCGCTCAGGCTTATTCTTATCCAATCTTTTCTGCTGTTCTTATTTTTCTTATCCTGCTTCCAGCCTTCCTTATCAAGCCCATTTGCGTAAAAATCATCTGCAAAATAGGTCATGTATGTATTAATATCACCTTTTGAGCCGGCCGTTCTTTCCCACGCAGTTTTCCAATCCATCAGAAACGCTTTTATATCAACAGTATGATTAGTCTGACTAGCTGCTGTAGTAGGAAGTTGAACTTTTACAGGCTTACCTTTATTTAGATCAACCCTTTTAATAACGACATGTTTTACTTGTTTAGATGTAGATTTATTCTCTATAGCTTTCTGCTGGGACAACACAATTTTTGTCGGATGAACCAATCCAGCCTGTTGTCCTTTTTCTTCCCCGCCAACCATAAAAATAACAACAAACGCAAGTAAAGCAAAAACCACTGCACATATGCTTACTGTAATAATAATAAAACGTGTAGTAAACATTCCCTTTAACGAGCGTACTGTTGTTTCTTCATCTGTTTCTATTTTTTTATTGTCTTTATCCCTAAAAGCATTTATTTTTTTCTTTCCGCCAGATTCAAATCCCGCAGTATCCATGCCGTTATCTACTTCATCAGTTTTTTTCTCATCCTTGCTGATAATATCAGTAACCCTTTTTTCTTTTTCTTTCAGATCTGCCTTTTTAATTTTTCTCTCATTCGAACAGATTTTTATGAATTCATGCCTGACCTTTTTCTTCGCTTCATTGAATTTTGCACCTTCTTCATACTTACTGAAAACATCTCTTAATTCTCTGTCAATTTCACTGGTATCTTCCTCTTCAGCTACCTCCGTTATAACATCGGCAAACAGGTCATTTATATTTTCCGAAATCTCATCATCAACTACATCTTCCTCTTCTTTTGTAATTTTTCGATGAATACTAATTTCAATAATATCATCTTTTGATTTCTTTTCTTCCTCTTCGTCTCTGCCCTCTTTCCGAATCTGTTCAACTATCTTAAGCGCTTTTGCTTCATCATTAAAGCGCTGTCTTATGGATTTACCTTCCTTGTTCACTTTAACCGTGCACATATCTATAACGATATTTAGATTATCGTTGTGAAGTCCTTCCTGAAGCTCTTTTAAAACAGCTTCCACTTTTTACCTCCTTACAAGGTAAGGCACAGGTTAATACTTTGATAAGATAAAAATATCTTCGAAAAAGCCCTTGTTTTTACTCCGTTTTTCAAATAATGTTAAGAGGTTAGCTTGGTGCGATCCGGTTTCCGGTTTCCTCTTTTTTTGAATTTTCATATAATTATCAATAAAAAATTAAATTCAATTTTTATGCCAAAACATGGCAGGTCAAGATAAGCCCTTGAAATTATAAGGCAAACCATCGGGTTCGACCACAAATACTGCTTTTAAATAAGATATAAATGGCAATATATCAACAGATATTTATTATATTACATAATTTTTCCTAAATATCGTTAAACTTCATTTGTTCTATAAAGAAACTGGTTTCAGGATGTTATTTTTCAGTACACAAATCCTTCAAACAGAAAAGGGCAGAACCGTTAAGTTTCGCCCTTTTATATTGACTGGACATTTAATGGGCGCCCTCTCTCTTTTCCCTTAAAGACCTATCACACTCTCAATAGTTCTACTGTCTATTTTTAAAATAATCATATGTCAAAGGGAAAAATTCCTTATTTATCCATTTTCCAATCATTTGATCATCAAAGATTTTCCCAATTACTCTATATTTTGAATCTGCAAGGGGACTTTTATCCATTAAATTTTGATTAACAACTTTTCGAGGAGGATTGTAATAATTAGAATGACAAAGCGTAATATTTTTATCTTTATTTATAATAAAGCCAACATGAATATCCATACCGACAATATAGATTCCTTCACCTTGTGATTGAATCCATTTCAATATTTTTTCCATAGGTGTTGAATTCCAATACTTTTTAATTTCAGAAGAACCAAATAAGTTTTTAATAATGTGTTCAGATGGTTGTCGAGCCATTTTAGAAGGAATATTAAAGCCAGTATCCTGTAACGTATAAATTACAAATGTTCCACATACTATACTACCTTTCCCTGGATTTCTTGTATGTCCGTTATACGACCAAGGTGTATTATACCAAGCCGGCAGAATTTTATTCGTAAACACTTCGATAATATATTCTCGACTCTCTTGAATAATATGTTTTTTTTCTTCTAATGTTTTATTATCATTATATTCTTTTTGAAATTGGTAGAAGCTTGAGTAATATATAATTATACAAAGGTTTCATATTTTTAAAAAAAGGTTTCGTATCTTGAATCTTTAAAACACCCAAGACATTCAAGCTTCAAGTCACAACCCTTATGTTTTTTTGTCTTCATGCCATTTATATTCACAATAAAGGCAAGCTGGTCTATGAACACAAATCATTTCACCGCATTCAGGACAAATCCATTTCACTTTTTCATTCCGAATGAAATGTCTGATCCCAAATTCATTTATCATTTTAAGATTGTCGATCATACTCATTCCATACTTTGTTCTATATCGCTTATCCAATTGTTTTAATCTAGCGCAAGGAAAACTGCCACAACTATCGGAGCAATATTTGATTTTGCCTTTGGCGATTTTTTCGCAATTTTTGATTTTACATCTTTTACGGTATTTTGATTTTTGACTATTTTGACCATTGATCTTTCGGCAACCTGGACAGGTATTCTTTTCACGAATATATCCCAAGCAAAGGCGGCAGTTCATTCCACAAGGTGCAATCAATTTTGTAGGAATTGTTGTCGTCATTTTTTTTACGTTGCTGTCATAATCTTTGACATTATAGAAAAATTAATATTCCTGCGTATACCCCTGTTTTCTGAGCCGTATAGCATTGGACACTTGAGCATCAATTCTTTTAATAGTTTTTTCTCCGACAACAATTTTTTTCACTTTCTGTATTTGTATATTTGAATGAGCTTTTTTATTATACCATTTTACCTGTGTTCCTTGTCCATAATCATTAAACCATATTGATTCGTTGAAACCTTGAGGCATTTTTTCCCAATCGATAGTGTCAAAAGTATTATCAACTTTTGCTATTATATTTAGTCAAACGAAGATTTGATCTCTCTCCTTCTGCTTAGCTAAAATCATTGATCGTGCTTCGACTTTATTTTGTTTATATTTTTTATAGCCTTTTCTATGTTCGCGGCATTGGGCGGTTTCATGTTGAGAATGTAATGGTACTCTTTTATGGCTTCATCCAGCCTTCCAAGGCTGTACAAGCAGTCCGCATAATATGTATGTAATCTCCACGATCTAATATTGCGGCTGTTGGCCATATGCACTGCCTCTTTAAACCAGGGGAACGCTTCCTCCGGCCGTTTCAACAGCATCAGCATACGCCCGCATTTGTATTTGATTTTGATAAATGTTGGTTTGATGGCAGCGGCCTTTTGATAGTATGTCAGCGCTGTACTGTAATCTTTTTTCTGGGAATAATGGTTTCCGAGGCTATCGCTTGCAATAAAACAGTTAGGGTTTACGGTTAGTATGTGGCTATAAAGGGTCAGGTTGTTTTTCCATGTCCGGTTCTGGGCAACGGTCCTGAAACCGCAACCAATAAGAAGAAGGAGCGTTAAGCAGCCGGCTGCGGCAAAACGTCTGGGGTCAAGCTGCAGCACATCCTTTCCGTCTTCCGGTTCTTTCAGGCACCATCTATAGAGTAAAAGACCGGCCATCAGAATAATGCCTGCACTTCCCAAATAAATATAATGATCAGACACAAACGCGAACTGCAACCAAACGAAGTTTTTCAATCCTATTATCGGGAAAATAGTAATAAGGAACAGAGCGAGCCCCCATAGCCAAAGGTCACCCAATTGTTTTCTGAATTTCCATATGAGCCAGAAAGCTGTAAGTGCCGCGGCAAGTGAAATCAGATACCGGGGCTCGGCCAGGGTTTCCGCCCAGCGTGGGTAGATAAGGGCCTGATTGACAGGCAGAAATATTTTAACGACATAATGTACGATGGCAGCAACAGAGATAAACGGTCTTATCCAGATGGCAAGGGGTTCCCAGCTTTTGGCGATAAACGCTTCCCGTGATATCGTAACATATATCATCAAGATGCTTAGAATAAAAAAGGGAATGGATCGTTTTACGGATGACCATGTCCAATGCCGGTCAAGAAGACGATCCGTTATGATAATAATCGGCGGCAAAACCATTGTGGCTGATTTACTCAACAGAGCGAAAAGGAAAAGCAGTATGGAAATAATGTATAACTTCGGGGAATCTGTTTTTGTGTTTCGTTGACGGTATTTGATATAGCACAGGAGTGAAAGCCAGAAAAACATGGCGGACATAAGGTTCTTACGCTCGGATATCCACGAGACTGATTCAACATTTACAGGGTGCAATGCAAAGATCAAGGCTGTAAAGGCTGAGGGCCAGAAGCCCGCCCCAAGCCGAATAAGTGTCAAAAATATTAAAATCGAGTTAACTGTGTGGAGTAACATCTGATTAACATGAAAAATGGGGTGGGCTGCGTGCCCGATCACTTTATCTTTATCAAACGAAGACGGTTCAAGACCTGCAAGCTGGTTTTCCAGCCAGAATGTGGTAAAGGTCATGGGGTAATAATGGGTTTTGGGATGTTTGTTCCACAGATCGGTCCATATGGCCGTCAGCCCGCTGCCTCCTGTTATCAGGTCATTTTCATAAATATATTTCCGGTCATCAAACGAAACAAATTCATTGCCCAGGGTGTTCCAGTAAACTGTAAAAACAGAGATAAAGATTGTCAAAACAACCAACATCAGCTTTGACAAAGAAACCGGCGACGGATTTATCATCCGGAGAGGCTGCTTCTTTTTAGTCTTTTTTGTTTTCCGTGATTTTTTCCTGGATCCCATAATATTGTTCCTGTGATTATTATAGAGGTAAAGGGATCAGGTTGATCCTTGGCCACTCTCGCTCAAGAGAAAATTATTACTAAAAATTTTTTATAAAAGGAAGAAGCTCAAACTCTTTTTCTGCTTCTTTTAACCAGAGGCTGTTTGCAGCCTGGCCGCCCCCTGCAACATAGAATTTGACCAACAGCTTTTTTCCTTCAAAGTCCGGGGTCTCCAGGTGCGGAACCGAATCCGCCCGTTTCTCCATGACTTTGTCGAATTGTTCGCTATCAATATCGATGCTGTTTAGTTCAACGAGTTTTTTTGATTTCAGATCATTGGGAGCAGCTGCAGCGGGTTTGAGGGTGGAAATATTTATCTTTTGCGACTGCGTTTGTCCCATCCACTTTTTCGTAAAATACACGCTCATGGAAATTGGATCGTATTTGATATCAGTTACGGCACCTTCCCGTTCATCCAAGGGCCTTTCAAGGGAGTGGGCGGTTTAAGATTAACAATTGTTGGCCATAAAAAGGAAAGGGCCGTCCCTTTTGTTTTCCTTTAAAATTAATTAATATTTGTTGGAATGGTGAAAAAATCTATCCTATCCTCTTAGTTTTAATCTTGTAATGAATCTGGAATAATAAAATCTCTCTTTATGAATAAAAACGCTACCCCATAAATAAGAAAACATATCGTAGTAAGCCCTGCAAGGTACGGATATGCAACAGGAGGTTTTTCAGGAATAATAAATAATAATGAACATGACATTAAAAGGGTAATATTATTAAACACTAAGAAAATACAGATAAAAACAATTTTCCTCATTAGGTTTGGGCGCTTTATGGAATTAATTCTCGACGCCCAATATAATAGCAATACACTTATTATTGTTACGGCAATATAACACATAACCGTAAGGTTTGGTTTTGATTCTTCTAAAAAGATAAACATATTTGCTACAATGCAGCCAATAAATTGAACTATTATGCCCAAGATAAGAATAAGCCATCTGAGTGTTAAATATTTCTCTGCTTGAATTTTTTCTGCTTTTTTTGAATGTTTCAATGCATACAAAACACTTGCGAAAAGAACAAAACCAATAATAATTGGGATTTTAGGATCATCACTTCCTCGAATGGTATAATCAGATAGCACAAAGATTACGAGAAGACCGATTGTAATGGAGAGCAAGCCTGTTGTAATTAATGCAAAAAAAGTTGCCCATCTGATTTTATCCTTTATACACAGCACAATTATCATAATCCAGTAGAACAATCCAAAAAATTTACTAAACACATCTAATATATCCTTAATAAATGAACAGCCATTCTACATTTTAAATTTATTTTCACTAAATATAACAAAAATAACAACATTACAAGAAAATGGTAGTATAAGAAATCGGGGTCGTCGCAGTAACTATAGATCAGGATGAATCGAAGGATATGTTGTATAAGTCACGATTTGACCTTACAGAAAGTGTCAGATTTTATTTAAAGCGATGCCATAAATACATTAATATTCCAGCGTATACCCCATTTCCCTTATCTTTTGTCTTGCTTTTTCAACTTTTTTGGAGTTGTTGTTTGCATGTTTTAAATATGTGTTTAAATCACTGACGGACTTGTCAAAATCACCCTTTCTCTTCCAGGCAGTTCCACG
The DNA here is from genome assembly GCA_028277765.1 of Desulfobacterales bacterium. Taxonomy (GTDB): domain Bacteria; phylum Desulfobacterota; class Desulfobacteria; order Desulfobacterales; family SURF-7; genus JANQFQ01. The sequence goes on along the minus strand of JANQFQ010000029.1, from coordinate 28,294 downwards.
AGAATAGTACAACGTTGAGTTTTTCGGGTCTAATTCAATTGCTCTATCATAATTTTTTATCGCCTTGCTGTATTTACCCAAGGCTCTCCAGGAAACAGCGCGATTAATGTAATAAAGGCTTACTTCAGGGTTTAACGCGATAGCCTTATTATAGTCTTCTATAGCTTTCTCATGGTCACCTTTTTTTCGCCAGGCAAACCCTCGATTGTTGTAAGCGTCAGCATATTTCGGGTTAAATACAATTACCGTATTAAAGTTTTTTATAGCCTGGTCATAGTCTCCCTTATCAGACCAGGCATTTCCTCGATTGTAGTAGGGAACCGCATCTTTCGGGTCTAATTCAATAGCCTTATCATAATCTTTTATAGCCTTGTCATGCTCACCTATTGCGCTCCAGGAAATCCCGCGATTAATGTAAAAATTGTCTGCTTTCGGGTCTAACTCAATAGCCTTTGTATAGTCCTTTATAGCTTTTTCATGGTCACCCTTGTTTCGCCAGGCAGCCCCGCGAATGCTGTAGACGGTCGTATATTTCGGATCCAATTCAATAACCATATCACAGTCTTTTATGGCGTTGTCGTCGTCACCCTTTTTTTTCCATGTGATTGCTCGATTATAGTATGCATCCACATGTTTCGGATCCAACTCAATTGTCATATTAAAATCTTTTAATGCCTTGTCAAAGTCACCTATGCGAAACCAGGTGTTCCCGCGATTGGTGTAAGTCGCTGAATATTTCGGGTCTAATTTAACTGCCATATCATAGTCTTTTAATGCCTTGTAATAATCACCCTTTTTTTTCAGGATATTCCCTCGATGGTTGTATGCCAGTGCATACTTTGGATCCAATTCAATAGCCTTGTCATAGTCATTGATAGCTCTGCTGTAGTAATCCTTTCTTTGCCAGGCGACTCCTCGATTATAGTATAAAGTCGGGTCTTTCAGGTCCAATTCAATAGCCCTGTCATAGTCTTGTATTGCCCTGTCATGGTCACCCTTGTCAGCCCAGATTTTCCCACGTTTATAGTATATATCCCGGTCTTTGGGATCTAATTCAATTGCTGTATCATAGTCCTTTATGGCCTGATCATACTCTCCCCTGGCGCTCAATGCAACGCCCCGATTTTTATACGTTTCTGCGCTTTCAGGGTCTAACACAATTGCCTTATTATATTCATCTATGGCCTGGAAATACTCACCTCTGCTGCTCAATACAAGACCGCGGTAGTTATAGGCTGTTGAGTTATTCGGATCTAATTCAATAGCTTTATCAAAGTCCTTTATGGCTTTGTCATCGCTCTCCTTTTTGCGCCAGGCAGCCCCGCGTTCAAGGTAAGTTTTTACATGTTTTGGATCTAATTCAATGGCCTTGTCATACTCTTTTAAGGCCTGCTCATAATTTTCCATGTCGAAATAAATAGATCCACGACAAGTGTAAGCTATTGCTGATGTTGGATTTAATTTGATGACCTTTTCATAATTTGTTATGGCCCGCTTATACTCACCCTTTGCTCTCCAGATATGACCACGATTTAAGTATGCATTTATATTTTTTGAATCCACCTTAATCGTATTCGTATAATCTCTTATCCCCCTGCCCTCATCACCCTTTTTTAACCAGGCTTCTGCTCGGTTATAATAAACTTCGGCATCGTTCGGATCCAGTTTAATTGACCTGTCATAGTCTTTTATGGCTTTGTCAATATCACCCATTTTACTCAATGTATACCCGCGCTTGAAAAAGACTCTTGCATTTTTCGGGTCTAATTTAATCGCCTTATCATAATCTTTTATAGCCTTGTCATACTCTTCTATTGCATGCCAGGATAACCCGCGATTAAAGTAAAAATTGTCTTCTTTCGGGTCTAACTCAATAGCTTTATTATAGTCCTTTATTGCTTTTTCATGCTCACCCTTGTTTTGCCAGGCAGCCCCGCGATTGCTGTAGGCGGTCGTATAATTCGGCTCCAATTCAATAGCCCTATCACAGTCTTCTATGGTTTTGTCGTAGTCACCACTTTTTAACCAGAGAGAACCACGGCGAAAGTAGGACTGTGCGGTTTCAGGATCCGGCTCAATTTTCCTGTTTAATTGATTCATCGTTGAGCAGCCGGAGAGAGCTGTAATAACAATTAAAAACATGCTGATGATGAAACGTTTAGTTGTCATATTTTTTCCATAGAGTGTTAAAAACGAAGGCTATGGACAAGTTCCGAAAGAACGAATTTCATTTCGGCTTTATGTTTTTTTTCTGAAAGGCTAAAAAGCATATAGGATTCATCCAGGTCACCTAGAATGAAAAACGCGTTTGAAACATAGGTTTTATTAAGTTTTTTATCCTTAAATTTAAAACCCTCCATATAGACAGCCATGTGCCCGTTTATGTCCATTCGTTTGGACTTTTCTGCTTTTATTTGTCCCATGTACGCACTTCCAACAGTAGCGTTAAGAATAACCTTTTTATGTGTTGTCTCCATGGTGCTGATGGATTCAAACAGGGGAAAAACAACAACTATCGATACAATATATTTATCCTCCTGGTCCTTTTTTAAAACAACGATATCCGAATAATCAATTTCTTCTATCCTAGCAGTTTTGAACTTATTGGTTAATTTATCAATCGCTGAATTAATGGATGTTTCCTCCATGGAATCGGGATCAAAAGGCTGATAGCCGGCAGGTATTTTATAGGTATACCCTTTCCATCCAATTGTCGGGTTGCTTACAAGCCCGGAATCAACGATAGCAGGCATATGCCCTGAGCAGCCTGTAAGAAATAGAAACGCGATCAGAAGAGTAAGTTTTTTTATCATGCTAGTCCTCAAAAATTAAATGGAAGATTAAGTTGTCAGATATCAGGAAAAATACTCCGGGTCAAGAAACAGAAAAACGAAGTTGCCAGTTCGCAATAACTATTTGTAATCCCAATAAATATCCTCTGGCTTTGTATTTTTCTAATTCGCCTCCAACAATTTCAGTCAGTTAATTGTGCCCTTTCTATATACTTGTGTCCTGACCAATACTTGATTTTACATACAGTGTCAGATCTAGACTTTTACAACTTGCAATTCCATTTTATGTGACTTAAACTTTGACAACTTTTCATCATGACCGCCGGAAAGATCAAACATTGTTGCGTAACCCGGTAAAGCCAGGAGTTTACCATATGCATTAAAGGAGTGGAGAAGGAACTATGGAAACATATACAAAGCTTGATAAAAAAAGATGCTGCTGTATCGCAATTGCCATATTGGCGCTTTTTAGTTTTTTCTCATGTTCTGCTTTTAAAAATTATGGGATTTCAAAAAACTATGTAAAGTCAAATTTTAACCGAATCGGTTTGTTTGTTGTAAGAGTCGGTAATCTGGAAGACGTAACCCCCGCTCACATAACTCTGGAAACAGACTATTCTATACGTAAACCAAAATTTGTATTTGATGATTTCTTATTGTCTACCAAGGAAAAAGTGGATGTTTATATAGACGAAGAAAAGAGGCTAAAAGAATCTTTTCCTAACTTTCCTTATTATGAATATAACGCTGATTCAAAAGTACAATTCTTTAGGAATATAACACCTGAGATATACGGCACTGTACAAGAAGTTCTTCATAACAAAGGATATCAAGTAGTAAATATAAGAGCGCTGAGTAAAAATTGGCAAACACCTATATCAGAAATGACAATCAACGAAATTATTGACGCTTCTAAGGGGCAATTTGATGCTATTCTTATTATGCATTATAAAGATACCGGACCGGTGGAACGTTCTTACTTGCAGATTAATAACTCTGAAGGTTTTTCAGGTTTTGCTTATACGCTTTCCATATTTTCTATTGAAACAAAAGAGAAACTTTTATTTCTCAGCGAAAACAGTTTCCGGCCTTTATTGTGGACCATAATAAATGACCCGGATGTCCGATCAGATCCTGTTGCAAAACAGAAACTCTGGGTTGAAGAAAGAACTTATCCATCAGGTACTAGTATAATGCATTATAGCTATGTGTCTTCCAGTTTTACCGAAGACGAGTTAATTCAATATGTTCTGAAATATATGAAAAAAGGATGTGATATCAAGCATATGAAATGGAAAGGATTAAATGCTATAATTCCCTAATTGATGTTTCATTATATGCTTGTAAAATAATTAAGGTGCAGCTGTTATTTTTAAATCATCGAATGATACCTCTATCTTTTCACAGGCACAAATACCTACGCCTTGGAAATTATTGCCTTTCTGAAAATTCAATTGATTTTTAAGACGGGCAATGAATTTATCATTAATATAATAGGATAAAAATTCTCCTCGTACTTCAAGTTTATGAATATTTTTACCTTTTTTTTGAATAGCATCTTGGTATTTCCAAGGTGAAGGTTCATGGTATTTATCATCCATATATGATGAGATGCGCGAATATCCATTACCCGATATTTCAAAATTATAGCAGTTGTCGTAATCTTTTCCGATCGACAATCCATATGCCACATCGTCTTTACCACCCTTCCAATAGCTGGTTAAGATAACATCATAATCTTCAGGAAGGTATTTTGCTAATTCCACATAACGGAAACGGCAAAGCTTATCTTTACCAATAATATTATATTTTCCAGCGCTTATACTTCCTATGTTGGAATCAGTATTCAATGTCCAACCCTTCTGGTTTGCATAAAAATTTTCATAGAAAAAAACTTGAGGGGGAATGGCTGAATATTCCATCTGATGACTATCCGTCTGGTCAATCCTTACGATATTATCTTTGAAATGATTGTAAAGTTTAGGAAATCTTAATTTAAAATCTTTTATGTCTCTCTGAAATGTTTTATCATCCTGAATAATATTTAATACATAAGAATATCCTCCTTGTTTTTCTTCAAAAAATTCTAAAACAACTATTCCAAAATAATATAAGTTCTTTGTTTTGAATTCATAAGTTTTTTTAATATCAACAAAAAGATTCCCACCAATCACTGGGCAATAAATATTAACTAATTCACAATTATTCGGCATTAACTTACTGATACTCATTTCATTGAAGAACCTTATACCATTTTCATCATACCAACCATTTTGTACATATGCACCTATATAATTATTTAAACATGCTTCATGGTTTTCTGGATAAGGTTTTAAAGGATCACAATAGGATTCTGTTTGATGCCATATTCTATTTGTCCCCCAAAAACTTCCGCAATCGATACTATAAAAAGGTAAACCTGTAATGTTTCTTGTATGATCTATAATAAATGTTCGTACAATTAAAAGAGATTCATACCCTTTATCTGTCGGGATATAATCTGCGCCCACGGTTTTAAGTCTAACTCGCCCACATCCATTTATGATAATACTTAATAAAATAATAATTAGAAAAATATTTTTATTATTTTTTATATAATACACTTATAGATTCTCCTCAACTTTTACAAAAACAGGGCTTATCGCTCAAAATAGACCACAAACTTGCAGTCACCCTGGTCACCCGGACACTCCAATTCTAAATGTTGCCCAGGTCTGACATAAGGTGCTGGCTTTGTAAACCACCCGCCTCGAGGATTTTTTCCTATTTCTGGGTAATCAACAATTTCATGCTCTGGCCCTCGGGTGATCCGCACAATAGGTTTGTCCTCTCCACATCCTCCTTTGCACGAGATACCCACGTTTCCACTGCCAGCAGAATCACTGATGGAAAAGACAGTCGTCCTTTTATCACATTCGATGTAGGCACTTGAATGAATTCCAGGATAACCGACAAACGGACGCCGAGGGAAACCAGGTGTGGATGATGAGTGATCTTCCAATGCAACCGTTATTTCGCATTTGCCCTCAGCTTTTTGCCTTCCGCAACTGACCAACAGTCCCTTGTCTGTATCCAGATAAACCAGAGAGACATATGCTTTCCATTTCTTTTCCTTTTCATTACCTTCCTCATCCTTTTTCTTCTCAATCACCTTGGCCCAGACAGGTTTGATTATCATGGAACCATCTTTACCAGAGTAAATCTTTCCAGCGCCAAGATCATCACATTCAGTTTTTACGGTAATCTTGACTCTCTTCTGGTCCTTGTCTTTTGATACGATTTGAGCATATTCTCCACAGTTAATAATAATGGTTTCAGTAATCTCATCAATAACATGTTTTTTCGTAAACGTACTCCCCGGCACAGTGGCAGGCTTTTTGTCATCAGCAGGTTTCTTGTCATCAGCAGGCTTCTTGTCCTCGCAGCTGTTAAAAACAAAAATAAAACAAGTCACAACCAGTAATTGAAGAACTCGCACCAACTGTTTTTTGCATAAGATACAGCTCATAATAACCTCTCTTTTATTCATTTCAGTATATTTATTAGGGATTTATTTTTCTTTGATTTCTTTAATGTTCATTTTAAACTTGATCTGAAACGCCAGTTTTAGATTGCTCGCAGCTTCTCTGCTGCACCATCAACCGCTGCAGCTGCGGCACTGTTATCTTCCCACCTTGTAAACATCTCTTTTTTTATTGTCATTTCCTTGGCAGCATCGCCAAGCATCTTGTAAAGCCCGCCAATCTCGCATTCCTTGTGACGGCCACACTTAAAACAAGGCGGGACCTTGGATGCGAATGTGACAGTGTCGATCACATTGACATTGAAGGATCCCAATAGATCATTCATTTGCTTCACTGCATTGTCCAACGCCATTGCACCCCCGACCACTGTCACAAAAGGTTTGTTTTCAATCGGGATGTCCACGTGCCTGTAGCCGAAGAACCGCTCAACAAAAGCCCACACTGTGGAAGTAACGGTTCCAAAATAAACAGGTGTACCGATAACCACGGCATCTGCTTCCTTTATCTTGTCATAGTAGGGTTGCACTTCATCATCCAGCTTACAGACCTGCGGCTTGGCGCATAGTTGAACACAACCCTTGCATCCGGAAAAACTCAAATCAGTGAGCTTGACGAATTCCATTTCGTGGCCGCTCTTTTCTAGAATCGCCTTTACCATACGGTCTACATTTCCTTCACGCCCTACACTACCTGCACTGAATCCGATTACTTTCATTAGTTATCACTCCTTCAACCATGCGATCGCATCTTCTTTATTCATAAATATCTTTTTCTTCCAATCTGAATAGGATGTTAGAAGTTGATACATTTTTACATATTTTATTTCAACTTCTGTTTTAGGGACAATAAAACCTAGTTCTTCGTTAAAATTAAATTCTATAGTCATGGTTTTCGCCTGGAATATAATATTAATAATTAAAATCACATAATTGTTTCAATTTTATCAATTTATTTGTCCTAACCGCTGCACTAAAATTTTAGAGTGTCTAGCATATCTTCAAGGGTCAATTCCATTTCAGTTTTATGTTTTTTTTCTGAAAGTCCTATAAAAACAAACATTTCGTCCCGGTCACCCATAATAAAATACATATTTGTAAAATAAGTTTTATTAAGTTTTTTCTTTTTTAGATTAATCCCTTCCACATAGATACCCCTGTTCCCATTTATGAGCACCTGTTTGGAAAAACCTGTTTTTGCACTCCCGACATATCCTGCCCCAATAATAGCGTCAAGTTTGAAACTTATTTCATCTTCCTCTAAAGAGCTAAAGGAATAAAATTGGGACCGCACAACGACCTTTGACATTATATATTTGCTCTCCTGATCCTTTCTAAAAATAAAGCTTTCCTCATAAGTGGAAAAAAGAATAATTAATTTATTCATAATGTTTTTTTTGTTCAATGTTTAAAATTATATTTGATCTTTATTGTTAGGCAGGTTCAAATTTTGAATAATTATATACCACAAATTCTTTAAACAGAAAAAGGCTGAACCGTCAAGTTCTGTCTTTTCTTGTGTTTTAACTTTTACCTGTAACAATACCAGGCGTGGCTATATTATTTGACACACATTAGCCTGCATTTCTCATAAACGACCATGTTCGTAGGATCACAACGAAGCATGAAATATTTTCATTATCATACAATAATCCCCTCGGTCCCCCTTTGAAAAAGGGGGAAAATTTACTCCCCTCTTTTTCAAAGAGGGGCTGGGGGAGATTTATCAAATTGAATCTTTTTTAAATCAATATTGTCTCTTGGCATGATAGGATTACCCGTATTTCATATAAAGAATTTGTTTTGAGAATGATAAAGTAAACGTTTAATTTAAATACAATAGTAAATACCTTTAAACGATATGTCTTTCTAATTCGTCATTAATAATTTCAGACAGTTAATTGCCTCTTTCAATATACTTGCAATTCCATTTCATGTGACTTAAACTTTGTTACTTTTTCATCTTGACCACCGGAAAGACAAAACTTTTTTTCTGTTATAAAGAATAATCTCTGTTCAGTTCGAGGTGAAACAATGGATGAGGATAAAAAAGAACGCGAAACACCGCATGGGGTGATTTACCGACCGCAGAAGTGGCCGATGCTGGCAATTTCCTTTATTGTAGCTTTTGTGTCCGGCCCATCGTTTGGTTATCTGCTGTCGCTGTTGTTCGGCATGAATTCCGATTTTGGTATCATTGTCTGTAGTGGGGGATTCGTTCTGGTGTTCATTTTTGGTTATGGCCTGTGGGCGTCTAGGCTGAAAGCCCTGGCTTTCGAGGGCATTGGTAAGGGACTAATGAAGTTCTTCTGGAACCTTATCATCAGGAGGAAGATCCCTAAAGACCTGAGCGATGTACTACCAGATGAGGACCAATTGACCCGTATGGCTGTACGTGCTCAGAAAGCAGCATCCTCATTCGCGGTTGTTGCAATCCCTGTGGCAATAATATCGAGTCTTTTGGCTGCTATCGTTACGGCGGATCTAAATCCGTTTATACGCATGGCAGTATTATTTTGTGCCTGTTTGACATATGGTGTCGCCCTGTCTCTTCTTGGGCGGAGAGGATACCTTCCGTTTCCTGAAGAATAGCGCAGTTCAATTATCAGATTGGATTAAAATTTTTTTAGACGATAATAGCAACACTTTTAACCAATTCAACCAATAAAACAAACTTAAACTAGATATTTCTTATCTGTTCATCCACACGCCATTTTTTCAGCATCTGAGCCACACTTGGAGGGACCATCTGTTCCCAGGGTTTCCCTTGTGCCATCAGTTTGCGAACATGCCCAGCACTGATCCCTTTCTCTTCAGGTGGAACCTCCCTGAGGATATGGGTTTTCAGGCCAAGGGATGTGAAATGTTCCAGCTTGCGACGGCCCCAGTCATCGTAGATGACAAGGAAAAACAGTGCGTCCATGGGGACATAGTGGTGATACAGCGCTGGTGTATTAATTGGAAACGGCACGACGGAAAATTCATCAGGATTGATGCCGGCTTCTTTTAACGCAGCTGTAACCAGTATGTGTCGTTCAAAATAGGTAAGCGGATTTGCTGAAGGGGTATGCCTGTTTAGATCAGCATTATCCTGTTCGGTAAACCCGGGGTCGGGATTGGTTATTCCCACAACAAGATGCCTGCACAAACGTTTTCCATTTAAAAGATAAGTTAAATGGTCATTATGGAGCACCTGGAACCTACCATGGATGACTCCGGTATTTGTTATTTCAGCTTCCATGATATTTAGCTGGTTAAATTTTAAATGGCCGATATTTGCCTGGCCAGAAAGGCTGATCCACAGGCGTATCCATTACCCCGTGCATTTTTGCCATATCCAGATGGTTCAGAATCATATACATAAGCTCGGTCCCCCTAACCGAGCCGAGTGCTCCTAATGCTGTGTCGATTTCATTAAACTCGGTTACCCTGTCCTGTCTGACACCCTGACCGTAGAACGTCATTGGGACGGTTTCTCCTGAATGGATCAGTGTGCCTGTGCTTGGTGTTGAGTGGTCGGCTGTAACCACCACAAGCACTTCAGGATCATCAATAAGCGAGCCGATGGCTTTGCTTATCCCATTGTCAAGTGATTCAATAACCTCTTTTTTTATCTCTGGATTCTTGTAGTGAGCAGCTTTGTCCGGTGTTTTTGTGTGTACGTGGATAAAATCATAATCCTTTAACAATTTACCTGCAATCTTAAGTCTGGCAGCTAAGTCTTTGCCCGGGTTATCTGTATCTTTTACTTTTTCAACAGCTATCCCCACATATGATGCTAATCCCCAGTATACAACACCCGATGCAATAGAGATGCCCCGGAGACCATATTTGTCTGAAAACGGTATCACATCCTGAAGCTGGCCCGCCCTCTGGGTGACAAGCCCGTTAAGCGGCAGAAATCCTTTTTTCTTCCTGGTTTCATTAATATCATGGTTTTTCAATACATGTGCACAATGGAGGAGATATTTTTTCAGAGCAGCGGCTGTCTGTTTTGATGCCTCATTTTCAGCCCAATCAACCCAGGGTTCAGGTTCAATAAGGAATCGGCCATTAATAAAAGGATCTGTGTCTGTAATAAATCGGCTCACATTTCCTGAAGCGGTAATGACATTCCTCCTTGTGCCTGTGTAATGTAATACGAACTTTATACCGTCTGTTTCATAAGTTTTAAGCGCTTCTGCAAGCTGTTTACGTTCATTTTCCGCTGCATCCGGCCATGCTTGTTCAAGGAGAAAATATCCGTCTTTTTTAGAAAGGGAGGCAAAATGGCTTAATATGGCAACATCATTATTTCCTAAATCGATATCATTACCAAGTGCTTCAAGAACACCCCGTCCTGGGAAATCAGCAATGTTATAGCCAAACATGATAAAATGGGCGTTTTCACTTGGCAGGGCCTGACCCTGATTAAGCGCATGGAAAAGACCGTTTGATCCGAGTTTTGCCAGGCGGTCAAGGGCAGGGGTTTTAGCTGCCTGAAGGGGTGTCAGATTTCCAAGGACATCATGTGACCGGTCCCCAATTCCGTCAAGAAGTATGAGTACGCATTTGTTCGGCATGTAAGATATTTATCTGCAAGGTGTTATTTTGTAAGACACTTATATCATTCATGCCATTAATAATGGCCTTTTCTCGTCTGATAATATTAAAATTCGAGGTTAACCCAGGCATTTATAATGGTTAAGGTGTAACGTCTGTATCTTCTGCAGTGTCTGGAACGTCATCAAGTATGTCATCAATATCAGAATCAGCCATTTCTTTATCATCAGTCTCAGGAGCAGGAGCTTCCTCAACGATGGCTTCTGGGATAGTGCCCAGCAATTCACTATCATTAAATGATACTTCACAAGAAGATTCCGCACGGGAGGAATAAATTTTTTGAACTGAATCCGCAATCCGGTGTATACACGCTTTAACAGGAAAAAAGTTTTCTGTTCTAAGCACGTCTATAAGCGCCCTGTTGTCCTTTTTTACAACATTTTTTATTATTTTACTTTCATATGTTTCGGTGCATACAACGACAAACTCACCTTTATCAAGCTCTGCCATTTCCGTGATTGTAAGATCTTTTGTGTCTGAATGTTTAGTAATATTGAATTTATGTTTCATTACATTCTCCTTTTTAACAAATCAACTATATTCTTATGTTACATTTCCCACAATATATAGAATAAAAAAGAAAACTAAATTTGTAATAATAATAAAATTTCCTTATTGTCAATATACAAAAAGGTTTTTGTTTCATAAAATGGCGGATAATAAATATTGACGTTAACTTATCAGAATGATATACAATTGCGCTATATTATCGGAGGAGTGGCCGAGTGGTTGAAGGCGGCGGTCTTGAAAACCGTTGAGTGTCAAAGCTCCGTGGGTTCGAATCCTACCTCCTCCGCCAGATTTCCCGGAGAGATGGCCGAGCTGGCTGAAGGCGCTCGCCTGCTAAGCGAGTAAGGGGGGAAACTTCCTTCGAGGGTTCGAATCCCTCTCTCTCCGCCAGTTTTTTTTAATGGCTCGATGTCAGCATCGGGCTTTTTATGTTTCTGCAGCAGAACATCCTTGTGAGCCCACCCGCTTGAATGTATACAACCCTTCTTATTTATTGACAAATCAACGCGAGGCATATAGATTTGGATTGTAATAGACCACATATTTCATGAGGAATATATTTTGTCAGCCAAAGAGAAAGAGCGGAAATTACAACAGCAAATAAAGTCCCTGAAGGAGAAGGTGGCAAAGCATGATCTGGTTGAAAAAGAGCTGAGGGAGAGTGAAGAAAAATACAGGACGCTGGTTGAACACAACCTGCAGGGGGTATTAATTACTCAGGATTTTCGCTTTTGTTTTGTCAACAATGCTGTTTCAAGAATAACCGGGTATACGGTTGATGAACTATTGTCGCTGACATCTGAAGAAGTAAAAGGGATGGTTTATCCTGAAGATAGGGATATCGTTTGGAAACGCTTTCAAGATCGTCTCATGGGGCTTGACATTACACCAAACTTTGTACACCGTATCATTTGTAAAGACGGAACAATACGTTGGATTGAAACGTACGCCAGCCGAATTGAATACATGGGGAAACCAGCTATTCTTGGGACCTTTGTTGATATTTCTGACCGGAAGCGGGCAGATGAGTTGTTACAGCAGCATGCTGTTGAACTAGAGGAAGCAAACATCGCCCTGAAGGTCCTGTTAAAAAAAAATGAGGAGGGTAAGCAGCAGTTTAAAGAAGAACTTCTCTTTAATGTCCGGGAACTGATCATACCGTATCTTGAAAAAATCAAAAAAAGAAAATTTGACAATCAGACAAAAATTTATCTTGGTATCCTTGAATCAAACCTGAACAATTTAACATCACCGTTTGTTTCCGGAATTTCAACAAAATACCTGAGGTTTACGCCAACAGAGATTCAGGTTACCAACCTTATTAAGCAAGGAAAAACCACAAAAGAAATTGCATCATTATTAAACCTCGCTGTAAGTACAATAAAAACCCACAGACTAAACATAAGAAAGAAACTCGGGATTAAAAATAAAAAAATGAACTTAAGAACCCGGCTTCAGACATTTAAATAGAAGCGTTTTAATTGTTTAATTGGTCACTAGCTAGGAGAGAAAATAGAGTAACGATTGACAGAGTCATTATTTTTCTATATACTCTTTCGAAATTCAGGCTGAAGCCTGTTGGGAAAAAAGATAAGAAGAACCTAATTAACCACGAAGGTAATAGTGCCCGAAGGTGCTAATTCTCCGTGGTTTTTTGTTTGAACAGGCACTATAATGAAAACAAAAAATAGATCTTTTTTAGTAGTATTCATTATTTTAATGGTCAGTGCGGTATCCGCTGTTGCTCACTACGGAATGATCATCCCTTCTGATTCCATGCTCATGCAGAAAGAGAGCAAAAACATCCTTCTTACAATCTCTTTTTCACATCCGTTTGAAGGTATCGGTATGAATCAGGTAAAACCAAAAGTGTTCACCGTTATTGCCAATGGTAAAAAAAAGGATTTGCTTGACGGATTGAAACCAACAATAGTGATGAACCATTCAGCATGGTCGATGGATTACAGAATTAAACGTCCTGGAATATATGTTTTCTGCATGGAACCTGAGCCGTATTGGGAACCGGCTGAAGACTGTTTTATAATCCATTATACAAAAACAGTTGTGGCAGCTTTCGGGTTTGATGATGGATGGGATAAAAACGCAGGCCTTAAGACTGAGATCGTGCCGCTTTCAAAACCGTTCGGCCTATACACCGGAAATGTCTTCCAGGGTGTTGTCTTCAAAGATAACAAGCCTGTGCCATTTGCCGAGGTTGAAGTTGAGTATTATAATAAAGACAAAAAAGCTGTCGCGCCTACAGATTATATGATTACACAGGCGATAAAGGCGGATCAAAATGGCGTGTTTACCTATGGTGTTCCCCATGCTGGATGGTGGGGTTTTGCCGCGCTGACAACAGCGGATTATAAATTAAAGTATCAAGGCAAAGAAAAAGATGTAGAACAGGGGGCTGTCATCTGGGTTAGATTTCATGACTGGAAAACAAAGTGAAAAGGATTAACCGTCTTATGTATAGCGGAACTTACTTATCAGCTTGGTTTTTATATTTTTTGTTTATCGCGCATAGCAGATCGGTTTTGAACATTTGGTCATTTGAATTTTAAATTTGTTTCGGATTTCGAATTTCAAAGGTTTTAGTTTTGCATATCTCAGAAGGCATATTGTCAGGACCTGTGCTTGCTTCTGGTGCAGCGCTTGCTGTCGCAGGTACGATGGTCGGCCTCAAAAAGCTGGATTATGACAACATTGCGCGGGCAGGCATGCTGTCATCTGCTTTTTTTGTGGCATCCTTTATCCATGTGCCTCTGGGGCCGGCTAACGTACACTTGGTCTTAAACGGGCTAGTTGGGATTTTGCTGGGCTGGGGGGCGTTTCCGGTTATTCTTGTAGCCCTGATTTTGCAGGCGGTTTTATTTCAATATGGCGGTATTTCAGCACTTGGTGTAAACATGATAATCATGGCACTTCCACCGGTTTTCTGTTATTATTTATTCCGTTTTTTTGCCATGAAAAAGAAACAATGGCTGTTTCCTGTATCTTTTACCTGCGGATTTTTATCGGTTTTGTTCAGCAGTATCCTTATGGGGATGTCGTTACTGTTTACGGAAAAAAATTTTTTTGTACTATCAAGTATTATTATTGGCGCTTACTTTCCGGTTATGATCATTGAGGGCTTTGTAACCGCTTTTTGTGTGACATTTCTTAAAAAAGTTAAGCCGGAAATTTTTATGACGGTTGGATAATTCAATATGTTTTCACCACAGGGGTACAGTGTAAAATATTAACCCACAGTAGTGTTGTTCAAAAAAAGCTCAGAACAGCGATTTGCTGGCCTGGAAAGGGATGAAGTGAAACAGGTTTATACTATTCTGATGTTTCTTGTTCTTATAACTGGTGACGCGTATGCTCACAGGGTATATATTTTTGCTGATATAGAAGGGGATACGGTTTATACAGAGAGTAGATTCAGCGCTGGTAAGCCAGTAAAAAATGGAAACATTTCAGCTTATGATGTAAAAAAGAATCTCCTTATAGAAGGAGAAACTGATAAAGCAGGCAAATTCTCATTTAAAATGCCGGACAGCCCTGTTTCAAAAATTGTCCTTGACGATGGTATGGGGCATCAGGCTGAGTGGGTATTTGATTCAGAAGATATGCATCTCAATGTTTGGGAAAAAGATAACAGGGAAGAGGCTTTTGACCCAGCCACTGACAGAAGTGAAATACATACTGACTGTGAAGAGACTGTACGTGCTATTTTAGCCAAAGAAATAAAACCGCTGAAAGAGAGAATCAGGAAGCTTGAGGCGGATGCTGAAGGAGAGCCATCATTAAGGGACATTTTAGGTGGTATCGGTTATATTATCGGCCTTGTTGGTATTGCCGCGTATTTTAATTTCAGGAGAAAAACAAAGGATTAAACCGGATTATGATTCAGGAACCATTTGCTTACGGAAACACACCGATACACCGCATTGATGCTAGGCTTAAAATTGTCTTTGCAGCGGTCTATTCTGTTGTTATTGCCGTGGCATCTGGTTTTCCAGCTCTTATAGCTAGCATTATCATTGCTCTCATCCTTACACTGTTTTCAAAGCCGAATACCCGTGAACTCATTAAAAGGTTAGCGGCAGTCAATAGTATGATGCTCCTGTTCTGGGTGATTGTTCCTTTTACCTTTAAAGGTGATCCATATATCAGCATCCTCAACTTGTCAGCCTCAGAACAGGGGATAATGTTATGTGTCCGCATTATGATCAAGGCAAACGCCATCATACTGGTTTTTATTTCAATGGCAGCAACCGAACCAGCCTCAACAATTGGGCGCGCGCTGTATTCCCTCCGTGTTCCGGGAAAACTAATTCACCTTTTAATGCTTACCTATAGATACATGTTTGTCATTGAACAGGAATACAACCGTCTTCTCATGGCGGCAAAGGTCAGGTGTTTTAGACCGAAAACAAGCCTCTATACTTACAGGACATTCGCATATCTGGCAGGAATGATCTTTGTCAGGGCGTCAGCAAGAGCGGAAAGTATACAAAAAGCCATGCGCTGCAGGGGATTTAATGGTAAATTTTATTCTCTTCACCGGCTCAGGTTTTCATTAGTAGATACAGCATGGGCTGTCTTCATGGTTATTATTATCATAGGACTGGAGATAATGGAATGGAAAACCGGGATATAATTCTTTATCTTAACGGAATATCGTTCAGCTATCCAGGCGGGCAGGAGGTGCTTAAGGATCTGAACTTTAAACTTCATGAAGGCGAAAGGGTTGGGCTTATCGGCCACAACGGCAGTGGCAAGTCAACGCTCCTTCAGCTTATTACAGGACTTTTAAATCCTTTTTCAGGCAACCTTGAACTGTTTGGACAAGCAGTCAAAACAGAAGACGATTTTTATACAGCTCGGCAAAGGATTGGATTTCTTTTTCAGAATGCTGATGATCAGCTTTTTTCTCCAACCGTTCTTGAAGATGTGAGTTTTGGCCCCCTGAATCTTGGCAAATCACCGGAAGAGGCGCTTGAAATGTCTATGGTCACATTAAAGCGTCTGAATCTCTCGGGATTTGAAGATCGTTTAACACACATGCTTTCGGGCGGTGAGAAGAAACTGGTATCACTGGCCACCATATTGGTTATGGAGCCGAAACTGCTTCTTCTTGACGAACCCATATCTGGGCTTGACAATGACACTACAGAACATATAACGAATATACTTAATGGGCTTGATATCAGCTTTATCATTGTTTCACATGAATATGACTTTTTGGCCCAAACAACCAACCGTATTTACAGTATGCATAATGGCCGGATAGAATATGATGGCGGCACAGAAACGCTTCATACTCACTATCATAAGCATTCCATGGGAGATACAGCCCATAAACATGATTAACTATAATTGGAAGCGGAACAAAAATGATAAAAAAAACATCTTCGTATGACAGTTTTTTTGTACTGCTCCCCGGATCACAGATCAGCAAAGAAGGGGTCAGCCAGCTTTCTGCTATTACTGAATTGGAACCATATACAATTCAGACAAAATTAAGGTCCTCCCTGCCTCAGAATCTCTGCACCTGTAAACAAGATGAAATATCAGGCAAGCTTAGAGACGCCCTGGAGTCGTCAGGGATTAATTTTATGGTTGTACACGAAAAATTTTTAAACGAACCTTTTAAACCTTTTTCAGTGACCTCCTGTCAGTTCGAGGAGAAAAAAATTCGATTTTTTGATAAGAACAAAAAACATATTGCCGTTGAAACAGGAAAAGAATTGTTGCTGCTTGAAGGGCTCTATAGAACGAACATTCAGGGGAAAAGCTTAGCTGATAAACGTGATGGAGATATCGAAAAAAAATCACGTTTTTTAAAGAAAAATCCTTTATCTTCAAGTGGCATGAAAACAAATAGAGTTATTATGGTGTATATAAAAAACAAACTGGTTCCAATATATTTAAATGAAAATAATTTAGATTACTCTTTTCTCGGCAGTTCAAAAGAGATGACCGTTCTTTTGAATTTTAATATCGTAAGAGATGAGCTTGAAAGAACATTTAAACAGCCAATCAATCGTGTAATGTTAGAAAACTCTATTGCCCTTGAGCAAACCTTTGTCAATAATAAAGAAGCACTTGAAATCGTCAGGAGCAAGGAATCAAAAAAAACATCCTCAGTTACTTCCAACGAAAGTTCAACCAATTTGATGTCCAGACTTCTTTTCTTCAAGTGGTGCAAAGAAAACGGTTGGTCAGGTAAGTATATTACATGATAAAGCGGTTTTGTTGGTTCTATTGGTTTGTTGGTCTAATTGGTTTTGATAATGATGTTTACCATTTTAAATAATATATCAGGCGGTTCCTGAATCGCCCATTCAATTATTTATCCCAAGCTTTTGAGTCATAGTAATGCTCCGGAACAGAAGTGACAAGCTTTTATATATCGATTATTCGTATTCAAAACCGGTAGATGCGTCGGAAACCGGTAGCAGTGAGGAGCGGGTGGCCGTGTTCAGGTACGCGTTAATTACCGCTAACGCAAAGCTGGCCCAACGGTTGATTGATTCAGGGGTGGACTGGCAAACCCCTGATGAAGAAGGTGCAGAACCGATACATGACGCGGCAATGGGTGGCGACCCATCTCTGGTAAGCCTACTGCTCCAGATGGGTGCCGATCCGAATCAGCGGAGCAGTCTCGGCCGAACACCTTTGTGTGAGGCAGCTTATGCCCGCCGCCCAGAAGCAGCCCTTGCTCTGCTTCAAGCTGGTGCTGATCCTAATGTCCGACCTCAAAAAGGTCCTCCACCCCTTATTGAAGCTGGTGCCAGAGGCTCTGCTGAAACCATGCGCCAGCTAGTGGAAAATGGCGCAGACCCGAACACGTATTCAGATTATGGACAGCATTACTCTCCCTTGATGTATGCCGCAGAATTGGGCGATGTGGAACTTGTACAGGAACTCATCGATAAGGGCGCAGACATAGAAGCATTAGACTTATATGGTAAACGGGCGCTGATGCATGCTGCGGTTTACGGGCACATTAATGTGGTGACTCTTCTCCTTGACAGGGGAGCGGATATTAATGCTACTGACCAGGGCGGCAACACCGCACTCTGGTGGGCCAACAAGGAAAAGCCGGACTTGATCCGACTGTTTCTTGAACGGGGCGCAAAAACCGATGTGAGGGGGTATAATGACCGCAGCGTGATTTCCGGGGCTGTTATCAGGGGCCAGCTTGATGTGATCAAGATGCTGCTTAAGGCTGACGCTCCTGTGGAATCACCGGATAAAATTGGTAGATCAGCCCTGCAAGCGGCCACAGATGCCGGACAGTTAGAGGTGGTTAAGTTTTTAATGGAGGAAAAAAGACCTGATGTCAATTACAGGGACAGAGAGTTCGGAGAGACACCCTTGATGTGCGCCGCCAAATCCGGCAGCGGAGAGATGGTGCGGCTTCTGATTTCACATGGGGCTGATGTTTCAGTGAAGGACAACCGCCATCAGACAGCCCTGCATTTTGCCGCGGGAAAGGCGAATTGTGAAGCAATTGCGGCTTTGATGGAGAATAACGCTGTTGCGGACATTCATAATGATCTGGGCCACACACCATTGATCCAGGCAGCATCAACCCGGAGCTATTGGAAAAAAGATTCTAAATGTGTAGAAGCCGTAAAGATACTTTTAGACCATCATGCACTTGTGGATGCTGAAGACAATGATGGGTGGACCGCTCTTTTTCACACAGCATATGATGGTCATGCTGAAACCGCCCAGATCCTTATTGAAGCCGGGGCAGACGTGTCTAAGAAGGATAAAAAAAACAAGGTGCCCCTGACCATTGCAGTGGGAAGGAGACAGGCGCATCCCTACGAGGACCGGAGAACTTGGCAGCCGGATTGCCGGGAAGCTGATACCATGTTTGATGTTATCCTGGTCCTGCTTAAAGCGGAAAAAAAGAGAGGTCTACACTGGAAAAGACTCCAGTCGCTGATTAAAACAGCAGAAAAATGGCGATGTCCGGAGATGGTTGAGTTCCTGAAGGGAGAGAAGAGTTAAGGATTAAATCATCTAGCATCTAGTATCCAGAATCTAGCATCCAGATGACATCATCTTCAAAACCAATTGGACCAATAAAACCAACTAACAAAAAAGAATAAGGTATTTCAATATGACCAACGTGTATGAATTTGAAGGTGTAATACCGGTAATCGACACTTCTTCTTTTGTACATCCAGATGCGGTTATCATCGGTGATGTTATCATTGGCCCTGAGTGTTATATAGGACCAAGTGCGTGTCTGCGAGGAGATTTTGGGCGGATTACTATTGGAAAAGGGAGCAACATTCAGGACACATGCGTGATTCACTCTTTCCCTGGTCAGGACGCGGCTGTTGAAGAGAATGTTCATGTGGGCCATGGGGCAGTACTGCATGGCTGTCTGATAAAAAAGAATGCCATGATCGGTATACGCGCTGTTGTATTAGATGGTGCTGTTGTTGGGGAAAACGCGTTTGTGGGGGCCATGTCGTTTGTAGCATCTAAATTTAAAGTGCCGGGAAATGTGCTTGTGGCCGGTGTCCCCGCTAAAGTCGTCAAAGATCTGAGTGAAGATGAAATAGAAATAAAATCGTTTGGCACCAGTCTGTACCAGAGGCTGGCAGTCAGGTCAAAAAACACCATGAAAAGCATACAGCCGCTAAAAAAAATAAATCTGGAAAGAGAACGGATAAAATGGTAAACACCTATGGATCTGTTACATGGAGGAGAGGACTGTTTGGATAAGGTGATCAGGTTTGACAAAATAGCGAGTAAAATATTTATGGTAATTATATAAAAATCAGGAGAAAAACATGAAGAAAAAAAGATGGGTATTAGGCATGTTCTGTTTATTATTTCTGCTTACAGGATCTGCCGGCGCAGGTGACATTCAAGAATTGATCAAGGAAACCCAAAAAATGCACCAGAGCCAGGATTCTGTGCAAATTGTCTGGTGGATGCCGGACGAGTATTGGCAAAAAGCTTTTGAAAACTCACCGGGCCTGACAGAAGAGCAGAAAAAAATTTTTTGTAACGCAGTTAACGATTATATTGTGTTAGGTATTGTTGACGCTAAAATGTCTTCTTTCGGCGGTATCATCCCCATGAATAAAGAAACGATCATGAAGAAAATCACTGTAACCATTGGTGACCAATTAACGCTCACACCATTACCTGATCAGAGCGTTTCGGCTGATGCAAAAAACCTGTTTTCCATGATGAAACCTGTGCTTGAAAATATGCTCGGCCAGGTTGGAAAAGGATTTGCATTTATCTGTTTTAACGGTAAAAACAAAAAAGGAGAGCAATTTATTGATCCTAAAAAAGATGGTTCGTTTACAGTTGTATTAGGGGACCAATCTTATAAATGGCGTCTTCCCCTCGGAAGTCTCCTTCCGCCACGATTTGATCCAAAGACAGGAGAGCAATTCCCAGGAAATTATAAATACAGCCCCTTTACTGGTTCAAGCTTAACCACCAGCAAACCAACTTTAAAAGGCAGATAAAAGGATTTTTATATGTTCTTAAAAGATTTAACGCATGGCCTGTTCACATACAAAGAGGCAAACAAGGTTATCTTTAAGCACAAATTATGGCCGCTCATGTCCATACCGGGTATTATGAGTTTGTGCTATATTCTGCTCATGGTCATCCTTGGCCTGGTATATGTGTCCGGGTTTGCAGGTTATATCAATGACAACTGGATGCCCGGTTTTTTAAGCGGGACCGCCACATTCGTCATTATTTCAATAATGCTCTGGCTGATGCTTTTAATTACCGCTCTTCTTTCTTATAAACCATTTGTTCTAATCCTTTTTTCACCTGTGTTGAGCTATTTGTCTGAAAGAGTGGAAAAGGCTGTTTATAATGAAGAGCCCCCTGATTTTAATATCCGGGATTTCTTCAAAGATATCATCCGGGGAGCGATTATTAACTTAAAAAATACAGGGTGGATGTTTCTGTATATGATTCTGGCCTGGCTGTTTACTGTGTTTCCGGTTATCGGTCCTTTGGTTTCACCAATCCTGCTTATCAGTATTGAATCTTATTACGGTGGTTTCGGGCTTATGGACTATACTCTTGAAAGGAAACGTTTTTCCGTGGAGGAAAGCTTTGACTTTGCCAAACAGAACCGGGCACTGGTCACTGGCGTGGGCCTCGGTTTTGTCCTCCTCCTGTTCATCCCCATCATCGGTTGGTTTTTCGCTCCCGGTTACGGGACCGTGGCCGCGACATTGTCGGCGTTGGAGAGGATTGGGGAGACCACCAAACATAGTGCCTAAAATGCCTAAAGTGAGCTAAAGTGCCTAAAGTTGATGTATCGCTCAGCTCTGTCATATTAAAAATCGTGGTCAGCGCTAAAGGCAGAGATCCAGCATTAAGTTTATTCGAACCAAAATCCTAATTTTTTTGAGGCACCCTTAAATCATAACGCGAAATAAGTTGACTTGTACTAAGATTATGCTACTATAACATAATGTTTTAGATGCATAATAATGGGAAGAGCGGTATGCGACTTGATTTTCTTGATCGGAAAAATGAAAAGTCACGTTTAACAAGAGCGCTGTCATCGGGCGAGGGTACTTTTTGTTGTCTCTATGGGCGAAGGCGATGTGGCAAATCGCGTTTGCTGCAACATGTTCTCTCCAAGCGACGGGCTGTTTATTTTGTTGCTGATGAACGTGAGACTGGTTTACAGCGGGCCGCTCTTGCCTCGGTTATCGCACAGACCATTCAAGGATTCGATCAGGTTTCTTATCCTGACTGGACTAGTCTGCTAGAACGCTGGTGGGGAGAAACCCCAGATGGTTCTGTGCTTGCGCTTGACGAATTTCCTTACCTCGCCAAATCCAGTCCTGAACTTCCGAGTATTCTCCAAAGACTTGTCGATCAAAACAGATCCCGACCGATACATCTTGTTATATCAGGATCATCTCAAAGGATGATGATGGGTATTGTATTAGATGCCAGCGCTCCGCTTTATGGCAGAGCTCGTGAGATTATCCCGATAAAACCGCTTAGAGCAGGTTGGATAGGTAAAGCACTCAAGTCAAGTCAAGCATCTGATCTTCTAGATGCATATTCTTTATGGGGTGGAATCCCATGGTACTGGGAACTTGCAAATGACTGTGGTGGGACATGGGAAGCTGTAAACCGACTTGTACTTGATCCTCTGGGCGTTCTTCACAATGAACCCAAAAGGTTATTGCTAGACGATCTAAGAGAGACAGCTCAGGCCGCTTCATTACTTGCGTTGGTTGGCCAGGGGTGTCACAGGCTTTCAGAGATAGCTGCTCGGTTAGGAAAGCCAGCTACTTCTCTCTCTCGTCCCCTATATAGGCTTTTAGAGCTAGGACTTATACGACGAGAACAGCCTTTTGGTGAGTTACAAAAAAACAGTAAAAAAACATTATATCGTTTGGACGATCCTTTCCTGGCTTTCTGGTTTCGTTTTGTTGATCCAAACCGATCGCGGCTTGAGGCTGGTGGCGCAATACAAGTGCTAAAAGAAATTCGTAAAGGTTTTAGCCAATATCGTGGAGGGATTTGGGAAGTGTTGGCGAGACAGTCTGTATCAAGTCTCAGGATTGATGGTCTTGAGTGGCTACCGGGGAATCGATGGTGGGGAGCGGGAAAAGATAAAAAACCTCTTGAAATCGATTTGTTAGCAGAATCGATTGACCGGGAGACTTTATTGATCGGCGAAGTAAAAGCGAAGGTTACACATGAAGAACGAAAAAGGATGGAAAATGAATTACAGCAAAAAGCTGAAAGGCTTCCCTTCTCAAAGTCATATCGTAGGACAATTTTGAAAATTATTGCTGCTGATGCAGGAAAGCAGAGAGCAAAGGTTTTGATCCACGGCAAAGCTGTTTTCAAGGTTTTGAAATAAGAAAGATATGAATTACAGGCTGAAATGTGACAGGTATCCCACTTTCAATAAATGTTATCATTGTTATCGCTTCTTTTTTAGCTGGCTGGCTGGAAGGAAAACGACTTTATGCAAAACAGTCTGATAAAACGATAGAATATATCTTAAAGAAATCTTTCCATCTATATATCCTTATAACGCTTGTCCTGATTTTATTTTTAGCAAATATCATCCTTCAACATCATCGACATATTATGTGGGGCTTTCCTGTATGGTTTAATTTTTATTTAAGTGCAACTATATGGGGCATTATCCTGACAATATTTTCATTTATTTTCAGTATTATTTTAACTTTATCTTTTCTGGCGCTTCACAAAGACAGGTGGAAGGCTGTTGTTTGCGCGATTGTATTTGTTTCGGCGATACAGAGCGTGCAATGGATTTATACCAAGCCGATTGCGGAAAAACTGTATGAGAAAACAACACCAGGGGGAATTGTTCTTCAATCAAGCGGTTCAAGCTGTGCGGCAGCTAGTGCGGCAAATATTCTAAAAGAATTTAATATCCATAAAACAGAACAGGAAATGGCAGAACTCTTTGGCACAACATTAACAACAGGGACATCTGATGCACAGATAGTATATGGAATGAAGAAGATAGGATTTAAATGTAGAAAAGTATATATTGAAGATGTTGATACTGAGAAACTGCACACACCAGCAATGCTTTTTATTGATTATCTGGAAGATGAAGACCATGCCATAGCCATATTGGAACATTACAAAGATGGCGTTGAAATCATTGATCCATTAATTGGGAAAAGAAAGATAACCAGAGAAAAATTTAAGAAAATATGGCATGGAAGGGCTATAGAATTTTATTTAGATGATGGACATAAGGATGCTACGATCTAGCTTTTGTACAAAATAATGGTGAACACAGGCACCCTATGATATTACAGCCCATCTGCCGCCACTCAACCTACTTGCTGATATTGTAGGATGGGCTTTGCCCACCAAATGTCTTATTGTCAATTCAACAAGCTGTTTCTCATGAATTGTTCTTTGTTTTTCTAACAACTTCTATACGAGAGCTGCTATAATTTTTTAATAAAACGACTTTGTTTCCCACGGGTTTTTCCAGAACAGTGGCTGTTAACCAAAAGCTCTTTAAATCTTCACTTATAGCGCAATAAATAACCCCTGGGAAAGGCGCCGGAGGTTGTGGAAGATATGGTCCGGATGCATTTTTTACATATTTATATATAAACGGCAGTTGTTCGTTGTTATAAAAATAAGGACTGAAATTTAAATTTGAATCTCCATATTCTTCTAATGCTAATATTAATTCAGACTGATTCTTGGGCAAATGACTACGTTTTTTCAAACATGTAGAAAGAGCTTTATTCAAAGGATGTGTAATGATTATATTAACTCTAGAAACATGATCTGCTTTAATGAAACTTGGGATTCCAATATATATGTGTATCATTAATATAAAAGGAATGCATAATAGCGCTAAATACCTGGGGCGCAACACTGCATAAATAACGATGGTTATCATTGCTAAGCAGAAAATTAAACCAATAAACCCTAAACTATATTGTCGATCAACATAGAATGGCTGTCCTGTGTTTATTTGGATTAGATAAAATATTTCCTTACAACTGAAAACCAGGGCTGGCAGAATAAATAAAAATACGATAATGCCAAGGAAATATTGAATTACTTTATAAAATAGTTGTTTTTTTGTTTCCATGGAAACATTTTAAAATAATAATTATTTACAATCAACCGTCACTCGTTTAATTTCTATCGCCAGGTATCCACGTAAAAGTTCTAGCCCTATACTTAAATGAATGAATTAATATTAAAGTACCTTTTGAGCATCTGTTTTCCTCGTCGTCAACAATAATAATTATTTGTAGTGGTCAACCAAATACGGACACCATTTTAAGCCGCTTTCAGAAAACCACTTTAATTTCTTCATTAACATCTCCAAAAAGTTTATAAGAGAAGACATCTTTTTCTGGTATTCCTCTTAGATCTTTGATAGAAGGCAATTTTATGAGTGAATGATCAGGATCAGAATAATAATCACCAAAATATTTCAAATCTTGTAGGTGGGCTATGCCCACCAAATATCTTTTCCCAATTTTCTTGCCAATTCAACAAACCGCTTATCAAGAGACGGTTTCAGCAATTCCAAAGGTGTTCTCTTTTTATAAAATATAATCATGAGCATACAGATAATCAGAAACACGCCAACAACGCTGTTTTGCCATGAATTTAAGGGCCATGAATGAGGAGTATAAAGCAACCAGTCTGAAACAGGCCATAAATAGTATATTCCCCAATCCGGACCTGAGCCGTAATAATCCATTAATAAATGAACATGAAATAAAAAGAGATAAACAAAAAATGATTTATATTTGTTTTGTGAGAAAGCTGACAGAATTACTGAGCCAATGATACCGTAAAAAATGTTATGCCCGACAATATGATGAAATTTAAATAAAGGTTTTGCCCAAAAAGAATTCCAAGACCATCCACATCAGGCAAGCCAGCAGCGATCATACAGAAAAGCCGCTCTCTTTTTGTAAGACTGATTAAATTTCCGATGCACCAGCCGGAAAGGATATGTGTTGGTGGAAGCATTGCCTTAATATTCTAGAGGAATCCCATTACGCCAATAATATTTTATTGTCACAATTTCCCCATTTTCCCTTTCAAATGTTATATTGCCAGGAGAATCTTCAATTTTTAAATCATCGTCTGTAAAAGTATTTTTCAATTGTTCCCCATGACAGTCATTTAACTATTTTAAAATATCTTCATCACTCATATTTACAGCAGAAGGCTCTGAAAACATATCGGCAATGCAGAGCTTTAAGTCTGAGTGATTTTGGTAGTGGTATCCCCTGTAAGTAGTTTTTACATCTACTTTTTTGCCCAGGCGGTGATAGGTGATGCCAAAAACAACTGCTGTCAAAAACGGCAAAACAATAAAATTCAACATCATCATTCTTTTTATAGAAAAATATTGTGATATTTTAATCAGCAACAACACACAGGTTCCGATTAATAACAAAATGTTTATATTTTTAAGCCCCTCTGAGATAGCAGCAGACTTAGTATAGTAAGATGCGATGTCTGGATCAGGTTTTTGTAAATCAAAAAGAATATCTTTGTTCATATCCGATTGTAATATCGTTCCGCTTAGTTTTGTAATCACACAGCCATCCCATAGCATTTTTTCAGAATCTGAATGACCGATTATATCCTCTCTATATTTTAAAGACCTGCCTAAGAAGACCTTTTCCTGCTTTATACGATCATCCCTGTATAGATACATGTCTTTTGTAATTTTTTTGTGATCAAAATAATTGCAGTATTCCTTTGTTAAACTATAATTTTTGGCTTCAATTCTTTGTCTGAGATCATATACAATTCTAAATATAATGAAGGCGCTGAAGAAGCTGTAAGACGCATGGGATAAATCGGTTCTTTTGATTCAAATTCTATTAAAACAGGATGCGGTGTTGAAATTTTTCCGTTTTTTCGAACAAGTTTTGCAGCAAAAAAATACCACTTGTTTTTTATATAATAATCAATAACCTTTAAATCCTGACCAGCAAATGGTCGATACCCATTTTCGGTTAACCATTGATTTAGAACAGAGAGATTATCAGCCTTAAGAGTATAAGTCTCATAACTGCCGATAATATTTTGGCTGATAATTTCTAATCCGTTTAAGGGCTGCTTATATCCTCCTTTGTTTCTGTACGAAATAAAATTCGGTATTGCGACTACCATAAAGAGAAACGTTATAGAAATAATGGTCAAAGCTCTTAAAACACCAAGTCCTTTTGGTAACGTTAACAAGAGACATATTAAATATATGCCTAATAATGTTAGTATATAAGCGGCGGCATCATTGTTATGTACCAAAATAGGCTTTAACTGCAGGGAAAGAGTTTGCAGCAAACCTGGTGAAACCTTTTCAATCCTTTTTGGTTCATTAGGCACAGGTATGATCCACCCAAAACGTTTTCCTTTACCATCCAAAGTAGATTCAACAACAAGTGTTTCAGTATTATCCTTATATTTGATGATGGCCCTCTGAACAGGTATATCAGGATACGCCACCTCCACTTCTGAAACAAACTTGCCGTCAGCAAAAGAAATGTTTGTGAGCAATAAGACAGTTAAAATTAAGGTAAAAAAAATTGAAACTGATTTATATTTCATTATATTAACCTCCATTAACATTAGCTTATTCTTTTGGAAGCCAGATATATCCGTTTTCATTTTTATCTGAAAATATATAAACGTAAGTACCTTCTGAACATTTATTTTCAGGATCAGAGATGATAATAAACACCTCTTCATTAATATCCCCAAACAATTTTATTTCAAAACCCCTATGCGGTTTGTAATCTAAATCATTAATCGCGGGCAGTTTCACGAAATCATGGTCTGGTTCTGAATAATAATCGCCAATAGCTACCAAAACAGAAGTAGCTTCGTACTGCATAAAATCACAAGTTGTATGATAGCTGTATCCAACAAAATTAGATTTGACTATAAAAGCTATAATGATCACAATTGTGATAATTACGGCCTCGGCACATATTTCCTTGTTAGAAGATTGTTTCATGAAAACTCACATGTATATAGTCGTCATTCTTCTATTACAATTCCCCATTCTTTTATAGGATCAGTAATTGTAGGGTTTCCTTTTAAAGATATGGTGCCTGTGACCTTGTTTGTTTTTATTTTATCATCCAAAAATCCATCTGCAAAAACTTCTATTTCCCAAAACTCACCTTCATCAAATGTTTCTCCGATTCTTACACATCATTGCATTCGTCAATCATTTCTTCGTGTCCCTTCGTGCCCTTGTATGATTAAAAAAAATAAAATTATTTAAAACGGGGGGTGCGGGGGGTGTCCCCCTGCACCGCAAAACATTATTAATACAATGGCTTTCTTTAAT
>JANQFQ010000133.1 GCA_028277765.1 Desulfobacterales bacterium | reverse complement strand
AGCCCACCCTACGATGGTTGGTTACATTTCATTAAATGTAATCAATTTAGATTTGACCATACATAAAGTGTTGGATGTCGATTCGTCATTAAGACCTTTGAAACAAATAAAACTCAATAAAATCTTACATTGTATGTAAGATCAAGTCGTGTTCAATACAATTTATCACTGCCAAAAAAAGTGTAATCTCATTCAAAGCACCAAATATATTTTTTTGCACAGCAGACAAAATTCATTTTTCGTGTATTTCGTGTGTTTCGTGGTTCAAATGTTTTGGGGGTTTATCCATCGAGGGGATAGGCAAATAACGCCATACAAGATTTATCAATGTTGAGTTGATGAATAATGTTGTGATTTTAATCTGTCACTTAATTCTAGAAAAATACTCCCTTGTATTAAGATCAATCAAACCATTGCCGCCTAAATAAATCCAATAGGTATCATCATCCACGAAATTGAGGATAGTAGCTATCTCGCCTTGTAATGGATCGTCATATAAGATAACTACTATATCTTCATTTCTGTATATGATGTTGAATTTCATTATGTCTTCAAAACCTTTTATTTCAATATTTTTTTCCCCAGTATGTATTATATTATCTGGCAATACAATTTTACATTTATTATGATTAAAATATTCGATTTCCATTTTACCAAATATTTGCGTAAGAGCGTTCATCTGAACATCATTCAATTTGGCATTATTTTCGTAATATTCTGTTGATAACTCATTATTAGATCTCCACCTTCCATACAACCTTGGATCAGTGTGCGCACAACCACATGCAAGAATTAATATAAAAAATAATACGATGATGAGATATGATTGTTTTTTGTTCATTTTTTAAACAATCCTCCTAAAAATTAATTAGAATTAATTAGATAGTCTATACAACTGATATCAAGAATATTAAGGTAGGTCAAGAAACAGAATGGCTTGAGCGTACCTTGTGCCCCTGGTACCTCTAGTTTAATATCTGAAAAGCACTGACTCTTTGCTGTAATGCTTTTTCGTGATCGGTCAGTACTTCTGTATTTAACTTGAGTTCATAACTGGCGCTGGATACTTTTTGAGTCTCCTGTTTGATATCTGATGTATGACCGGCAATGTTTTCAGAAAGAACAAAACTCTCTGAAATACTTTTATTGATTTCATTCATTCCCTGGGAAGCATTTCCCACATTGAATGCGATTTCATGGGTTGTGGTTGCCTGGTCTCCCACAGCTGAAGCAATAAACGTAATGATTTTGTTTTCATCATGAATGACCTTAGTAATGCGTTCAATCTCTGAAACCGTACTGTCAGCTGTATGTTGTACATTGTCTACAATTATTTTGATTTCATGTGTAGCGGCAGCAGTTTGCCTGGCCAGTTCTTTTATTTCACCGGCAACCACGGCAAAACCTTTGCCGGTATCACCTGCCCGTGCTGCTTCAATGGTGGCGTTTAATGCCAGCAGATTGGTCTGTTCTGAAATGTCACTAATGGTTTCGGTTACTTTACTTATACTTTTAGCAGCTTCCCCCAGTTCCGCGATTTTGTTATACACACTTTTAGTTTGTAATACGCCATCATCAGTGATAATGCGTGCTTTATCCGAGTTTGTCACAATTTCATCTACAGTAGCAGTCATTTCTTCTATGGCTGAGGCTACAATCACCATGTTAGTAGACACCTGCTCAGCTGCCGCAGAAATAATTCTCATATTATCACTTAGATTTGCTGCTGTGTCAGCAACTACATTTGTCCGTTCAGATGTATTACCCGCCATATCAGACATGTTTTGAGACATTTCATATAGATTATCCGCCATTTTTAGATTGTTTGCACAGTTATTTTTTATATCATTGATCAATGAGGAAGCCTCATCAATCATAGCGTTCACTTGATTGTACATCACCGCAAATTCGTCATTCCGAGTCGTGCTGATTTTCTGGGTGAAATCTCCTTTTGAAAGCGCTTCCAGACAGTTTTTAAGTTCTTTAAGAGGATTAACCAAATGCTTCATGAGCCAGTTAATGCATAAATGAGCAGTAATGCCATAACCAATGCAGGCAGCGCCAAACAGGAATACATTGAATTCTGTACGGAACACAACCGCGGCACAGAAAAACATGGTAACAGAAAGGCTCATGACGATTAATGTAATCTTCATTCGAAATGACCATTTATAAATATAAAGGCATATACCGATGCCGAGTGATGCAAAAATAACAAACATGATAAAAAAGTAGGTGATAGGCAAGTCCATTTTGATCCCCTTTTAAATGCTTGATAATATTATAAAAACAATCCTAAACGAGAATATTGCTCGAAATTTTATTACTTTTAAAGTTTAATGGCAAGTTAAAATATTGGGATTTTTGATTATTTTGGCCAGCTATTAATACAGCGATACATTGGACTACAGGAGACAGACAAATAATTTTAAAGTAATAGAAGAGACAGACAATGCCTAAGCAAGCGGAGAAAATTGAGGAGAAAGATTAGAGACAAGAGGATAAACGGTTTAATTGTTTTTTCCTCTATGTTTTTCCATCAATATGTTTCACCATTTAATATCTGAAAAGCGCTGACTCTCTGTTGCAATGCTTTTTCGTGATCAGTCAGTTTTTCTGTATTTAATTTGAGTTCATGACTGGCGCTGGATACTTTTTGTGATTCCTGCTTGATGTCAGATGTATGACCGGCAATATTTTCAGAAAGATTAAAACAGGATGAAATACTTTTATTGATTTCATTCATCCCTTTGGAAGCATTTCCCACATTGGATGCGATTTCATGGGTTGTGATTGACTGCTCTTCCACTGCTGAAGCAATATACTTGATAATTTTGCTTTCATCATGAATGACTTGGGTAATACGTTCGATTTCTGTAACCGTACCAACAGCGGTATTTTGTACATCTTCTATAATTATTTTAATTTCCTGTGTGGCATCTGCGGTTTGTCTGGCCAATTCTTTTATTTCACCGGCAACCACGGCAAAACCTTTGCCAGTATCACCTGCTCGTGCTGCTTCAATGGTAGCGTTTAATGCCAGCAAATTAGTCTGTTCTGAAATTTCACTTATGGTTTCTGTTACTTTACTGATGCTTTTGGCTGCTTCACCTAGTTCTGCAATCTTATTATGAACACTTTTAGCCTGCAATACCCCGTCATCAGTAATAACGCGCGCTTTATCCGAGTTTTTTACGATGTCATCTACAGTAGCGGTCATTTCTTCACTGGCAGATGCTACAATCCCCATGTTGCCAGATACCTGCTCAGCTGCCGCAGCAATAATTCGCATATTGTCACTTAAATTCGAGGCAGTCTCGGCAACTTCATTGGTCCGTTTAGATGTCTTGCTCGCCATATTAGACATAATTTGAGACATATCATAAAGATTATCCGCCATATTTAAATTGTTTACACAGTTGATCTTTATATCATTGATCAATGAGGATGCGTCATCAATCATGTTGTTAAATTGATTATACATCACGGCAAATTCATCATTACGTATTGCGCTGATTTTCTGTGTGAAATCTCCTTTTGAAAGTGCTTCCAGACAGTTTTTAAGTTCTTTAATTGGATGAACCAGATGCGTCATCACCCAATTAATGCATAAATGCGTAGTAATACCGTAAGCAACACAGGTGGCGCCAAACATGAATACATTGAACTTAGTGCGGAACACGACTGCTGCACAAAAAAACATGGTAACAGAAAGGGTCATGACAATTAACGTAATCTTCATTCGAAATGACCATTTATAAATATAAAGGCATATACCGATACCTAGTGACACAAAAATAAAAAACATCATAAAAAAGTAGGTGATAGGCAAGTCCATTTTATTCCTCTTTTATATGTTTGATATTATTATAAATAGAACTCATAGATGTAATATAATTTTATTATTTTTAGGCTTTAATGGCAAGTGAAAATAAAGGGGTTTTAGAATATTTTGGTCAGCTATCAAACTAGAGTAAACAATTGATACTAGGAACAGGAGATACGATCCCAATAGCACGCGGATGACGCGGGTTTAGCGGGTTTGCACGGATTATTTAAACAAGGATATACAGGATGAACAGGATAATTACAGCTTCCCCCAAAAAAATCCTGTCTATCCTGTCTATCCTTGTTAAAAATAAAAACAATCCTGATCATCCTGTCTATCCTGTCAAATAAAAAAAAGATGGTAATTGTTTGTGTTTCTCTCATGCACTTTGCGTCCATTAACTTTCGCGAGCAACCTGTCAAACGATATTTCCTTGACATTCGCCTGACAAGCTAATATAAGTAGCGATAAGTATTTAAATAATATTGTTTTCGCTGAATATATTATATTGATCAGCGATATATATTAAAAAGCGTTTTGCTAAAAAATCAATTAGGACACTGCTTTGAATACAATCTTTGGACGTCATCGAGAAATAAAGGTGCTGGAAACTCTATGCAATTCACAAATTTCTGAATTTTTAGCCATATATGGAAGAAGAAGAGTTGGAAAAACATACCTCATCAACGAGTTTTTTAAAAACAGAGGGATTTATTTCGAGCTAACAGGTATAAAAGATGCCAATGTTCATATTCAGTTGAATAATTTTACTATTGAGTTTTCTGATCTGTTTTACAAAGGGATCAAACAACCCGTTCCGTCAGATTGGTTTGAAGCATTCACACAATTAAGATACCAGATTGAAAGTATTAAGAGTAATAAAAAAATTATTCTGTTTTTTGATGAAATGCCCTGGTTAGCAACTCCCAGATCCAATTTTTTACAGGCATTGGATCATTTTTGGAACCGGTACATGTCCAGAGACAAAAGGATTATCTTAATTATCTGTGGTTCGGCTGCTTCCTGGATGATCAAGAATGTAATTAATAACAAAGGCGGGCTTTATGGAAGAATAAGCCGTGAGATCAGATTGATTCCTTTTGAGCTTTTAGAGGTCGAAGAATATCTTAAAACACGTGATATTAAACTGGAGAGGAAACAAATACTTGAAATATATATGGCCATTGGCGGTGTCGCTAAATACCTCTCTTATATTGAACGCGGAAAGTCATCAGCCCAAATAATTAACGATGTTTGCTTTACCGGCAGCGGCGGTCTACATAAAGAGTTTAATAAGCTTTATGCTTCTCTATTTAACAAACATGAGAATCACATAAAAATTATCAGGGAACTATCCAAGAGCAGATACGGCTTAACCAAGGATGAATTGCTAAAAAAAACAGGTCTGAAATCAGGAGGTACATCCAGTAATATTTTTACCGAGCTTGAAGAATCAAACTTCATTGTTTATATTCCTTCGTTTGGCAAGGCAAAAACCAACGGCAAATATCGGCTGATTGATGAATATTCGTTGTTTTATCTGACTTGGATAGAAAAGGCGCCTGACATTAGTATGGGAGGCGTTGAAAAGGATTATTGGCTAAAAAAGTATAGTTCAAATTCCTGGAGTGCTTGGGCCGGTTATTCCTTTGAAAGTATTTGTTTAAAGCATATTGAGAAGATTAAAAAAACGCTTGGGATATCCGGTGTCAGCACAAGGGAATCTTGCTGGTTTTTAAAACACGGCAGAAACAGCTCAGAACAAGGAGCACAGATAGATCTGGTGATTGACAGGGCTGACAACTGTATTAATCTCTGTGAGATAAAGTTTCACAATTCCAAATTTAAGCCTGATAGAAAATTTGTAAAAACTCAAATGAATAAAATCGAACAATTTAGAAACAGCACTAAAACAAAAAAGACATTATTTACAACCTTAATCACTACCTACGGAGCAGAAGAAAATTCATACTATAATGAAATTATAGATAATCAGTTGACCATGAATGATCTCTTTTTATAAAAATGTATAAATGCCATTAGAAGTACCAAAATCTACAACAAGCTTGAATGCCCACGCTTCCATTTGTTCATTTGCGATGTTACTTGTTATGCTGGTCCAAGAACTGCCGTCATAAATATACGTTCCGCCTGTGCCAAAATCACAAGCAAGTTCACCTTCATAATTAGCAGATCCAGGGAGGGCAAAAATTGATAGCCATAAAGCAGCCACCACAGCCATATTGGTTATCCTGATTAATTTGGCAAATTTGAATGTTTTCATTTTTAAGCTCCTATCTGTTTTGTTTTTCAATTAACTATTTTATTGATCATTTGTTTTTCAGTCTTATGTCTTATCCTATCTCCTAATGGGAAACATAAATTTAATCATCTGACAGTATTTACCCCGCTAAAAACCTCGCTGAATACGGGGCAAGCAGGCAGGATAAACAGGAAAACAACAATTTCGCCCTCCAAAATAAATCCTGTTTATCCTGCTTGTCCTTGTTAAAAAAACATGCAAAGCTTGTCCGTCCTCTTTTCCCCATTATCCTGCCTATCCTGCCTATCCTTTTTATTTTTTTTGTCTGTTTCTCTTTTCCTCATCTACATTTCATTTTTGATTTCAGACAAGAAATTTCTGCTGCTAACATAATTTTCTGTGTACATCTGTACACATTCGATTCCGTTTTCTTAATTTGCATGTCCACATTTTTTTTATCCTGTCCATCATGTCTATCCTTGTTAAATAAAAATAGAGATCTTCTTTCTCATCCATATCTATGACAGTATTTCAGGTCAATATAAATCGTTCTCTTAATACTTATTTTCGTATCCTACAGGATACACTTGGCCTGCCTAATATTGTCATTTTATATTGAATTTAATGGTTATATATCACTTTTATTTTTTTATTTATTTTTTTATTATTATTTTTTATGAAATATAGGATACAGTTTAATTGGTTAGATTGGTTGAATTTGTTTCATTGGTTGGATTAGTTTAAATGATGTTGTAAAATAATTTAATAAAACAAAGCACTAAAAGCTTTATGCGCTCAACTTGCTACTTCCATATATAGGGCGGGTTATGAACCCGCCCATACTACATTTTAGGCCATACAGCCTGCACAACTCTTTCTTAATAAATTCTTATATCCATCTTTTATAATAACCTTGCTCATTCAGGATCTAGGATTTAGTAGAGTGGGCTATGCCCACCAAATATCGAAATCGGGATTGCTATCGAAATCGTAACCAAAGGAAATCTCGTGGGAAAAAGACATGGGGCTTGGATACAAAAAAATGATGGAACCGATCAATTCGATTTCGATCACGATAAAACCAAGTCAGCATACATCATCAATCAGTAGACGGTGGGCACAGCCCACCCTACTGAAATCCAGTCAATCCTGTTAATCCTGTCTAAAAAACATAAAAATGGCAGAATGAAGCGATACCACAACTTTAGGCACCCTGATTAAATAGTTCTTAAATTTAACAGGGTAAACTTGAAACTTATAACTTAAGGCTCTTTGTTTTTTCACTATACAAGGCACTTATTCTATTTAATTAATACTTACATCCAGATCTTTTTTTAATCTTTCCATAACTGTTTTAATCTGCTCATCTGTTTTTTCCTGAATCATCGTCGCCTTTACATATTGCTTTACGTCATCAAACGACACGATGCCTGCTTCCTTTTTATCGATCAGTTTAATGATATGAAAACCGAACGAGGTCTTCACAATATCGCTGATTTCCCCTTTTTTCATTTTAAAGGCAACCTCTTCAAATTCCGGAAGCATACGGCCTCTTGCAAACCATCCCAGGTCACCACCCTGTTCCTTATTGGTATCAAAAGACTTTTCCTTGGCCAGTTGAGCAAAATCTTTTCCATTATTTATTTCATATAAAACAATTTTTGCATCATCTTCGGTTTTTACCAGAACATGACTCGCTCTGATCTGTTCAGGCGCCTTAAATTTTTCCGGATTTTTCTTGTAATACTTTTTTACTTCTTTATCGCTGATGGTTATTGATGACTGTATATGCCGGATATATGCAGAAGCAAGAATCTGTTCTGTGGTGCTTTCGATCTTGTCTTGAATGTTTGGTTGTTTATCCAGCATCAAATGGTAGGCTTCAGCTGAAAGAAGCTTCATCTGGATAACTTTATCCAGGATCTGTTTCCGGCTCTCGGGTTTATTCATATGCTGCTGATATTGCGGCGGCATGTCTTCGATAATATTATCAAGAAGCGACTGCTTTATCTCAAGGCCTGAAATCGTTGCCAATACTTTATCTTCTGCATCTTGTGCGTATAAAAGGTTCACTGTTAATAGGACACCGAACAGTGTGATTGTTGTTATAAATTTTTTCAACTTTTACTCCTTCTTTTTTAATCAAGGTCATTTGTTGGGTTTCGCCTTTATCTATTTTATTCCGATTATACTCAATTTTGTAGGTTGGGTTGCGGTCTTTAACCCAACTCAGACATAACGGCTTAACCCAACCTACCACTCCTTCTTATTTGGTCACGGCCCGGCAATTGTCGTAAACGCCCATTGATAATCATTACTCATATGGTTACCAACTGGATCACAGATATCGGTTGTCAATAAGACCACATATGTTGTGCTGTAATCCAGCGGTGTTATTGGCGTAAACACGGCTTTTTTCTCCACTGGATCATAACTCACCGTTCCAGGAACTTCAGTCTGAGATACCTTTTCCGTTACGATAAAAGAACCTGTATGAAAACTTGCAGAATCCATGTCACGGAAAAATGTGGTAAATATTGGATCATTCACACCCATATCCTCAGAATTTTTTAACGGGCTGATGACATGCACCCGCGGCATACCGCAGATAATAAGGTCATCAGAACTCCCGCCCTGCATCCGGGTCATCATTTCCGCAAAGCACTCTCCCATATCCATTAATCCCTCTGACCAATAGTGAACCATGCTTTTCATCAAATCCTGGGTAACAACCATACCAGCCTCAGGAAAATCAGTATTATTATCGTTTACTTGAGTCTGGGCCGCCTGTATCTTATCACCATGATCCCACGTATATTCTCCAGTAACCGGATGGTACTTATTTGCGATCTGTCCAAAAACAAACGGCATACTGTCAAGCTCACCTGGCGCAAGGGTTAATATCGATTCCAAATCAAAACGAACAGCATTAATAAAATTTTCCAGATTTGTGCGATACTCATTGGCAGAATCTAAATAACGCCCGTCAGCTTCCCCCTGCATCCACACCATACCGGAAATCACAGGTGTATATCCGGCATCTTCCAGTTTACTGATGCTTTCAGAAACAACCTCCATAAAAGCTGAATACTCTTGATGGCAATGCGATGAAGCTGGAACACATTCACAGCAGGTACCGGAACAGGTATCAGAACATTTAGGCCGCCAGTATTTTGTCAGGGATGTGCCGCCTGCAGCGTATTTTATAATGGCAATCTTTTCTCCATGATGAGCTGCCATGCTTTCAGCAAAGGTGATTTCCGGACCAAAATGAGGTCCAGCAGCAAAATAACATCCCCCGCAAGGTGCCAGCAGCCGCCATCGGTCCTCACAAAAATCTGTCCTGGTTTCAAAAGACATGACATTTGTCTGGCCTGCCTGAAGATCTGCCGGCAGATCTTCAGGTTTTCCAGATCCCACATATTTGACTGCCCGGCAAGCAGATATACCTTTATGGGACCGGTCCCCTGGATGGCATGCTTTATTGCGCCCCCAGGCAAAATTTGTAAGCCACCACCGTTTTTTACGGTAAGATTGTTATAAATGAAATCAACATTAAGCAATGCAGCTGAATCAAGCGTTAAAATAGCGCCGTTTTCTACACGGACGTCTCCTTTTGCGTTGTATGTATTCTGAAGCGTGCAGCTCTGATCAACAATCCAATCTCCCTGAGCTGGCAGGCCAGTGCATGGTTCAGCCCAAACATTGCCCGAAAGGATGTTATGACAACACAAAATCATAAAAACTGCCATCAAACAAAAAGATCCTTTTTTCATAACAGTATCTCCAACTAATATATCTTGGCCCCTTCATTTAAATAAACACCCGCGCCTGGATGTATTGTTAAATTATGGGTTTGGAAATCCATACCAAGCTCTACTTCCGGCCCAATGGTCAGCACAACATTGCTTTCCAGGGGATTCTCACCAACAATAATATTGCCGTTAACGATATCATCGTATTCACACTTACAGCTTTCATTAATCACCCAGTCTCCTGATTCCGGCGGCCAGCAAGGCTCTGGTTGGCCGTCAACACCAAGAGCAATCGGAGTAATGGTGAGCCCTCCGCTGTCTATGGTCACTTCGCAATAATGGAAAGATCGATTAACTGATGTAATATTGGCAAATTCATTATTGGGAGAGTGGAGCTGTGCACCGCCACCGCCTGTAGTAATATGAACGACTTCTTTCCCTCCGCCATGATCAACTACTGCTTTTGAAAAATAACCATTATGCCCCGCAAAAACCGCGTCTACATCACAGCTGTCAGCAATAAGATCATTAATTAAATTCTGAACATCAACATTATTATTGTTAATCACAGCCCTTCCGGCTGACCATCCTGGTTCATTCAGGCAGATAAAGTTCCATTCTTTAGTCCCATCATCCAGCAAATCCTTGACAAAAGTATATTGCGTGCTTGGCTTGGTGTAAGTCACAGATTGATCAATGAATATAAACCGCGCAGGCCCGTAATCAAATGAATAGTAATTGTTTCCCGGCCCATAGGAAGAATGTTCCAGAAGATATTTATTGAACAGATCCCCTCCATCATTTGATCCTTTGCACGACATAACCGGCATGTTTGCCTTCAGCTTTGATATATTCTTTTTAAAAGGATGAAACACC
Organism: Desulfobacterales bacterium; assembly: GCA_028277765.1. Lineage (GTDB taxonomy): Bacteria > Desulfobacterota > Desulfobacteria > Desulfobacterales > SURF-7 > JANQFQ01. The sequence continues at coordinate 16,322 of JANQFQ010000133.1, read as the reverse complement.
TGATCATCCCAGTCTGTCTCAAAATCCGAGTAAACAGCCGGATCTCTTTCATTAACCAATCCGCCAGTACCTATCACAACGGTCTGAAGCCCTGTGCCGGTTGCTGGATCCTCATAAGCCTTGATCATGGCTTTTGCCACACTGTCATGCCTGTCTGGATTTGAATGTGTTTCGCCGTATACCATGAACCTTAATGTGTCGGCAGTATCAGGCAATGCCGCGTAAAAGGAGCCTGCAAAAGGTTCATCCAGGCCAATAAAATCAACTTCATAAAAATATTGGGTACCGGGCGTAAGGGGATTACCACTAAAACCGGTTATTGTGTAATCATACTGATGTTCATCAGCGCCAGAACCGGTTTCAGTTCTTACGGCAGATTCCGTCAGGTTTTCCGGATCAGTCCCCCAATAAATGGTGCATTCTGGAACGGTTTTAAACAGCTGCCACTGCACGGTCATGTTATTGCTGCCAGGATAAACCAGATAAGGTGCTTTGCGAAATGTATTGTAATTAAATGATGCCTGAAAATCAGGTGATGATGGATCCGGTCCGAACCCTTTGATTTCCAGGATATTATTTTCCATCACCTCCACAATCACATATCGTTCTGCTTCTGCAACTGACCGTATAGTGTAATAGTCAATCCCCTGGTCTTTTTCATGGATATTCCATATATGGTTGTGCCCGCTGAAAACGCCCAGTATCTTCACGCCGCTGTTTTTTGCTTCCTGAAGGATCTTCCGCTGCGCATTAGAATTTTTCGACCTGTAATAAAATTTTGTCGGGGTCACGGTTATACCTAATATCGTGTCATTTGCATAATTGATCGGCTTATCTTCCAGGAGCATGTAGCCAGGTTCAGGAAAATGATGGGCTTCCCACGCTTTAAAGGGTAAACCATCTTCTTCATATACCTGCTCTGCAAATCGGCATGTATCCATATCTTCAAAACCGCCTCCTGAAAGTTGAAGCCTCCCATGCTTTTTATATTTTCCATTTTCATCATCCCAACAGCCCTGCTCGCAATTACAATCAGTACTTACCTGTTTAAAATAAAATCTCATATCATCAATATTTGTTATGGTTCTTGATTCTACCCCATTATCGCCAACATATTCAGTTGTATCACCTGTAGGATATGAACCAAAGGGAGCATGGCAGAAGATGATCACTTTCTCATTTGCATGATTGCCGCCGGGTTTAACATCGTTTAGCTCGGCTCTCAAAAAATCGAGGGTTTCCTGCGATGCCCCGCCTGTTTCATCTTCGCTATTGATATTATTAATACAGATGGCTCTTATTTCATCAGTGCAGTCTGTACCGTCGAGGCATTTGCCAGTACCGCCATCCCCGCAAATGGAGCCGTCACTGCATCCTCCAATCGTAAACGCGTAATCGCCAAAATCACCAGTGGTCTTTCCAGGGATATACGTACTGCCGTTGACCATCTCTTCAAGTGAAATCCCTTCCATCATATCATGGTTTCCCACAACCCATTTAATAAAATCAGGATTTTCATTGCCCCAGAATCCAGGATTGCTGGCGCTTGTATATGACGGCTCATATGCTGCCTTGTCATCCTCAAAAGCTTCAAGGGGTGTACTGACAGGCGTAACGCCATCTACTAAATCCCATATGTCACAGATTGATTCATCATCACACAGCAGATCACATTTTGCACCATTGCTACACAATAATTGGCCTTTATCGTTAGTGCCACCACTGCCGCAAACAGAGCCATCCACACACGTATCTTTAACACCACATGTTGAGCCATCACCACATGCATCACTTCCCGGCATATTATATGAATCAGAAATGTGGCTCTCATAAGTTTTATATACTTTATTACAGATTGTTCCATCTGCGCACTTATGGGGACCGCCGTCACCGCAAGCTGAACCATCAGAACAAGTCTCATTAAGATATTTAAGTATAGGATAACTAAAACTTCTCGTGTATGTTTGGCCTGTCACCCATTCTTCTATAGCTTCAAACCGTCCAGCGTAAATATCTCCTGTGCATACAACTGCGGAAACCCCTTCATTAACCATGGCATCAACAATATCTACCGTCCTCTGAGCGACTTCCGGTCTTCTGATCCGGTTATAGTGTGGGTCTGTTAAAACACCGATTTTAATCCCTGCTGTTGATATTTGACAAAAACCGAAAAGTATCAGCAGTATGATCAATATTTTTTTATTCATTTTTATTCTCCATTACGGAAAGTTTTTATTTCTATGGACAGGGAACACCATTGCATATATTCCCGGTAAATGTGTTGTTATAGCAGCCTGGTTTTTCAAGCCATGGCCCTTTGGCATTATCGATAAAAACATTGTCTCTTATGATATTGTCATGGCTGTTGTAATTTTCATTGGCTTCAAGCTTCATGCCGTATCCTTCCCTGTAATCATCCCATCTAAAACCATTATGTACTAAAGTATTTTCGAAAATCTCATTGTTATAAACATGTCCTGAGTTACAGTTCAGGGTAATACCTGACTGCTGAGAAAACCCGGCAATATGGTCTGCAATATAATTGTTATAGATTCTGCTCCCTTCATTTTCATCAATACCGATCCCGCCGCATCCGCCTCTATTGGCGATCAAAATGTTATCGAAAACCTCGCAAAAATGGGAACGGGTATCCACAGATATCCCTTCACTGTTCTGATTCTCATAAACGTAATTTTTTTTAATGATGCCATAAATATGGTCAGCCTGACTGACACCTCTTTTAGCATTATTATGAAGCCGGTTTGATTCGATAATATTTCCCCTGGTAGGATTCTCAGCATTTCTCCCTCCGATGAAGACTCCGTAACCCTCATTATGGATATCGCAATATCGAATTGTATTAAAACTTGCTTCATAGATTCCATCTAAATCCGGTTCATACAGCACAATACCGGCTCCATGGCCAGGATCAGGATCCGGCTCATTTCCGTCGATCTTTATCCATTCAACCGTATTATAATTACCGTCAATATCGATTCCGTTTATGCGGTTATTTGCTACTTCTTCAATAATCACCGATACCGGGGACGTGACAAACCCGCTGACCGATCCCATTGTCGCCAGTGTTTCGCCTGCCACAGCAATAGATGTTTTCCCGGCAACTGTGGAACCACTATTGTTTGCTTCCAGGGAAACATGGATGCCTGTTTTACCGGCGATCCCAGGATCGCTTCCAACACCATCGACCGTGTACCAGACATAATATTCCCCTGATGGATTATAAATCAGAAAATACACGCCACTGGATATGGATGCGGCAGGTGTGCATGTTATCTCTGTAACTTCCGGGATACCCGCGTCTCCCTGTGTAATGGTATTAAATGTAAAACCGGTAGGTGAAACACCCTCATGGGCGTCTGTTACATTCCCATCAGTACTGTTTGTAATCTTTATTGACGGCGCACCACGGATGATCACATGATGTTTGTCCTGATATAGATAAACCGTTGAAGAGAGCATATGTATCCCGGGATTCAGTTCAACCACATCATAAGGACGGGCCTGATCAACCGCAGCCTGAATGCTTTCTCCTGGGTCAACATAAATTGTCATCGAAGACTGGCATATCTGACCACCAGGCATGATTTTGGCCCCACCACCGTTTTTCACAGTGAGGTTATTATTGACCAGGTCAATTCTTAAAACCGCTGTTTCACCGATAGTCAGGGTTGCCCCGGGCTGGACCACCACGTTTCCAGGTGCTGGCTCAGTACCTTCATATGTACAGCTGGAATCAATATTCCATGTCCAAGGCGCTTCTGAAGGAAATGGCGGACAAGCTGAAAAAGCCTGGACAGATGAAAGCCATATACAGATCGCGCCTAGCATCAATCCAACAAGTAGTTTATTCATGATAGGACCTTTCCCTAATTAATCGCCTTCGATTATATCCCGCTGCAATTCCCGATACAGATATCAGCGCTGCCATAAGGTTCTATATTAAATCCGTTCAGGTCTACCTCTCCTGTCAGTTCAATCTCACTACTCCCGGCTCGGGGTGCGATTGTATTGGCATTTAATATATCCGTGTCTGCATTACCGCCTATAGTCATTCCCCCGGAATTGATGGTCAGATCACCTGTCACGCTTATCCCCTGTGTAACATCCAGACCGCCGCTGTCCGGCACTAACGGGTTTCCTATCTCGACCCGACCTTCATTGTCTACGCTCATGATTCTTGTCAGCGAATCATCAATTTCCGTTGTTTTATAAAAATACATATTCTGATCAACCAGAGCGATTGCAGCGCCGTCATGTTGAACTGATTCAGCCCAATAATAGCCGTTTGCTCTTATACTGTTTGACAGAACAGCCCAGTAGTCTAAATAATCAAAATCGTGCCAGGTAATATTTCTAAATGAACTTACATATAAACTATTTGTTTCATCACCCACCTGGATACTCTGGCATTTGGGGAGATGTAGCATACTTTCCGGATAATCCAGACGGATACCCACATATCCCGTACTGCGGGCCCAACTCATGGATGGACTCCATCCCCCATAGTACCGATCAAGTACCAATGCACGATCTGATCCAGTATCACCAATTCTGAATTGAAATTTAAATATGCCGCGCCCTATTTCAAGATGACCTTCTCCAAAGGTATTCGTAACATCCGATATTATCGTGAGCTTTGCCAGAGAAGAATAGGATGAATCCCCACCCCAGCGGACAGTCCCGTTAACCGGATACTCGTTTTCATCTGATACAGCAGCTCCTGAGCATATTGCCATTGCCAACATAAACACGCCAAGTACGCTGACTATTTTTTTCGTTATCATTCTTTTCCCTCCGATCTTTATCTTTTTTGTTTTATTACATTTTAAAACATTCCACTAAGGACATGTCCCCAGGCATAGGCCGCAGTCTGACGAAATGCTCCCGTTTAATTCAATATTGCCGTTGAACACTATTTTTTCATCTGTCTGTGCCGTGATATTATCCACGGACAGAGTATCAACCATCATGCTACCATCAAGCATGGCATCACCTGACACTGCCACACTATCAGCATTCATACCGCCGCTGGTACTTAATCCCAATAAATTATATATATGACTTTCACCTACTGCTAAACCGTCTGGAGCATCAATAATAACTTCACCAGTACCGTCCACTCTCATCACTTCAATTATGACTGATTCCGATGAATGATAAAAAACAGTATCTTCCCCTTCAAATACAATAGCACCCCCTGTTCCCGCTGTTACAAGGGCCTGATCAGCAGCAATGCAATTTGAAAAAGCCGATACAATTCCTGCACCCCCGAGCTTAGATGCATCAAAGGTGTTCATATAGGTACTTGTGTTCATATCCCCACTTGGACCGCCTATCTGAATACTCCTGTCACGGGGAAGATGGAGCATGCTTTGCGGGTCAGTATTCTTGATTCCGATAAAACCAGGGTTGTCCCGTCTCCATGTCATTGTCGGTGTATCAGCCCACCAATCGAACATGTACATATGATCAAGCATTAATGACCTTTCTGTGCCAGCCCCACTCATCCGGAACTGATACTCCTTTCCACCGCCGTTCCCGATCTCCAAATATCCATTACCGGGACTATCATTATAAATCTTTGTTATCTCCACCTTGGCTTCCGGCTCAGTACCTGTCCCGAGGCCCACATTCCCTGTTGGGTGCATATAATTAGGATCAACAGCTATTGATATACCGTAAAACATCAGCAAACAAATTGCTGTGATACTAAAAATGTTAATCAATCTGTATTTACACATTATTCATCCTCCTTTATTTGAATGATTGTTCCCTATAAGCAATTACCAATACAAATGATGCCGGTTGATGTTACATTACCTCCTACTTTTATATCTCCATCTATGACAATGGGAGAAGCACCGGCAGGTGCGATCTCATTGACAGTAATATTACCGGAAATGTCGGTATTTCCTGTAACTGTGGTGGCCCCTGAAACATCAATACTAGCGCCAGTTACCGGACCATCCACACTCAACCTGTCATCAGAGATAACCGGTCCTGCCATGCTAACCCTGTTACCATATGTATCTGTTAATAAAGAACAAGGTGTTTCTGGTGGAGGAGAAAGTGCTACTAGGCCGACCCCTGCAACATCTCCAACAAAGAGTATCGCCATGCCATCTTCAGATATTTCATGTAATCCATTATCCATGTGAAATGTATTTGACAACATTGTGTATACCATGTTTTCTAGTGGTGGAAGAAAAACCCCTGGAACATCATGCCATGTTGAAATATAAGTTTTTCCGCCTGGAGTCTCACCGATCTGTATGGAACTGTCTATTGGTAGATGAAGCAGACTCTGGGGATCATCTACACTAATGCCCACACGACCTGAACGCCGCCGCCATGTCATCATTGGTGGATCTGCTGCATCGCCCCAGCCTGAGTCATCGTATCGATCCAGCATCAGGGACCGGTTTGTATTGGTGATAACCGAATTATCAATCCTGAACTGAAACCGGTTATCCGCACCGTCACTCAATTCTAAATGCCCGTCTCCAGGATCATCACGGGTGATCTTTGTCACTTCCAGTTTAACATCCTCATCAGGTGGACCGCCCGTACCAATACCGACATTGCAGGTATCATCCGGGAGTGTCCCGTAATAGTTGTCCTGGGCAGCAAATGAGGTGCCTGCAAGCATCAGACAAAACATCATCATCACTAACCATGTCCATTTTAATAATCTGTTTTTTTCCATTTTTTTATCTCCTTTAATAATTAATAAAATATTTAAAACTGATTGAACGTCAGTAAAATAAAATGATAGAAATTGTTAAATATTTTAAGATTTCCAACATTATGATTTTTTTATTCATAAACACCATTTAAGGTGACTGAATAATGGTTGCGTTCTCCTCGACAAACACACCTGCGCCAATATCTATCGTTAGATTATAATTTTTAAAATCAACACCCAGTTCCGACCCATTGGCGATTGTTAATACTGCTTCATTTGTTACCAATATATTGCCTTGTGCAGTATGCGGAGAACCCTCAGGTTCACACACACAGCTTTCATTAACAATCCAGTCACCAGAAACAGGAGGCCAGCATGCTGCCGGGCGGCCGTCAGTTCCTAATGGCACGGATTCAATGGTGAGTGTGCCACTCTCAATCGTTACCTTACAATAATGATAAGTTCTGCTGATGTCGTCTTCTGACACATATGGACTTTCTGATACAGGTGTATCAAGGGGCGCTCCACTACCACCTGTTGTAACATGCTTTACACCGTCAACTTCCGCTAAAGCATAGTAGTTGTTGCTGCCGGAAAATACAGCGTCAATATCAAGGCTTTGTGAAAGTAAATCAGTGATCAGCGCTTGCACATCTGTATTATCGCCAAATGTATTATGCCCTGCCGACCATCCAGGCTCATGAATGACAATAAAATTCCAGATCTTTGAAGTGCTGCTAAGATCATTTTCAATCCATGCCCTTTGCGGTGAGCCACTACTGAAATCTGCGGATATATCCACCATAACAAAATGCGCAGGACCATAATTAAACGACCAGAAGTTGTCAGGAGGATTCGTACAATCACTCATGTCAGCACATTTACCAGGCCCGCCATCCCCGCAAACAGAGCCATCAACACATTGCACAAACGGATACGGCAGATATTTTTGAAAAAGATCCCCTGAAGCATAATCAGTGCCATCTGCATTTTTTTCGCCCATGCAGGACAAAAAAGGGAGGCTTGCTCTTAACGTGGGAATCTTCCTTAAGTCTGGATCAAAAAACTGATAATCCCAGTCTGATTCCGAATCACCATTATTTACAAGACCGCCAGCACCAAGAACAAATGTGTGATACGCTGGATCTTCATCCATCATGGCGGCTGCAACACTGTTATGAATATTGGGCTGGGATCGTGTGCTGCCGTAAACCATAAATTTAAGGTCTGTTGCACTCTCAACCGGTGCAGTAGTAAACGAGCTATAAAATGTATCTTGACAATGTGTTGTTTTATCCGTGCATTTGCCTGGCCAAAATAATCCGCAAATAGAACCGTCATTGCACATGGATAATCCGCCAAAAGTGACTGAATAATAATATGTGGTGCCCGGAGTCAGACCTGTAATGGTTTGAGAATACTGGTGTTCGTCAGGACCGCACCCATTTTCAGAAACATTGACACTTTGTGTGGATCCAACAGGGAAGCCCGGGTCGGTCGACCATTCTAAGGTGCAGTCGAGTATGGTGCATCCTGGACCAGGTGTGCAGTCCGTGCATCCAGGATCGTCAAATAAGGTTCTGTACAGCTGCCAGTGCACATTCATCTGCGTGTTATCATCAGAATACGTAAGATACGGCTTTTTACGGAATGTATGATGATTATACGATATCTGCTTGCCGTCCCCCTCAATATCCAGCATGTTATTATCCAGGACCTCAACAATCGCCCATTTTACGCCGTGATTTGCAGCCGTAAATGTATAATAATCGATCCCCTTATGTTTTGTATGATAATTACTGTGAGCATGACCTGCAAAAACACCTAGGATAGTAACGCCGTCATTTTTCGCATTTTCAATTATCTGCCGCTGATCGTCGGCATTCCAAGATCGGAACCAGAAGCCCACCTGCTTAAGAGTTATGCCAAGAATAGATGCATTGGCCAGGTTTGCACCAACCCGGTCAACCAGCGTGAGTGAACTTGATACCCGATTTTTTTCTTTAGCAAATCGGCAGGTTTCGAGGGATTCAAATCCATCTGACAGCATAATCCTGCTGAAATCACGTTTATCTATTTCACAATCGCAGAGCTCATCTTCACAACCATTTACAGCATAAGGTTTTATATACGATATATTTTTAATTTCTCTTTGGCCGATAACAGTATCACCAGTCGAAAATGGATCGATCCTGGCATGGCTGCAAATAATCGCCCGCTGCCCTTCAAATTCACCACCTGTTTTTAATTTGTTTAATTCAGCTTCAAGAAAGCTTAAGGTTCTTTCAGACGTGAACCAGATTCTTTCTGGTTCTACCACCACATTATTAATGGAAATAATTCTAATATCGTTATTAATGCTGAAGGCATAATCTCCATAATCACCCCCATCTGGACTTGACAGATCAGGACGGGGGATAATCCGTTCATCTGTATTGGTAACAAACGTTTCAGATGTAATGCCACCAGTGTCATGATTGCCTACAATCCATTTAACCGGCAATCCATTATCGATGGCAGCTGTCCATGTGGGCTGATAATAATCCCTGTCCTTAAGAAAATCATCTATTGTATTGTCAGCAATCCATTCATTAGGACCGCCCGTATCTTCAAAGTGCTCCAAAAAATCCCAGTAATCTGTATCTGTTTTATGAACAGGTTCTTCAGTACTGGTGTCCTCGATGCATTCGTAAAGGTTATTATTGTACGCCACAATGGAAGGGCGGATCCGGCCGTCTCTTGCAGTATACGACACCCCGCTCTGCCACTCATCAGTTGCCCTAAAAATCCCATCATAAATATCCCCCAGAATAACGATAGCTTCTACAATCGGATCCCCATTTCCATCATGCATAGCATCGATAACCGTCTGCGCATAACTAACACTATTATAATTATAGAACCTGCTTGCATGGGGATCACTCATAATTCCGATTTTAATGCCAGCATTAACATTAACCGAAATCATGACCATTAATAATGTAAATATAAAAAAATTGATTTTTCTCATTTTTTCTTCCTTTATTTTTACTTTCTATGTCATGGATTCTGATATATTTTCCCTATTCCCTTCACAAATACACCTGAACCAATATCGATTTTTAGATGCTTGTTCTTGAAATCAATACCAAGTTCAGACGCATAATCGATTGTCAAGAGCGCGTTGTTGGTGACAAATACATTACCTGTGAACATGACCGATCCTTCAATTGTGCAGATCTGATTGATTTCCCAGTCACCGGAAACTGGCGGCATACAATTGCACCCGTATTGTGAGCCGAGTTTAAACAGGGTAATGCCGTTGTATTGGGCGGTCATACCATCAGTCCTGAGCCCCACCTGTGCCTTTCCCCATATACCGTCAATGGTGAGCACCTCCTGACCGTCAACAAATACGATAGCTGAATCAAATAATTTGACGATCCGAAGATGATACGATTCCTTGTCCGGAACATCCACGTACTGAACAGTCATGGAAGCACCCTGTTTATTGCTGATCTTTAACCGGTCAGTTTCAACTTCAATATCAGCTGCCACATAATGATCATCATCAATATAGATGCCATAGATGCCCATAACTGGTGTCCCGCCAGGACTGCAGTCTGAACAGGATACCTGCGTTGAATATTCATACTGGGACAGGAAATCTCCTTTAAACGTTTTACTCATAATCAATTCTGTCGAAGATATACCATCTGATCCAATGGACCAGGTTCCTGTCTGGGGCGCTCCCATAATGGAATCATCCCATCCTGTTATCTTGTCGTCATATTCATCCCAGCCCGCAGTATAAATAAACCCGTCAAAAGTTGCCTGAGCATTCTCCGTATAAAGACCAGGAAGGCTTTTGCCGGTAAATCCTGTAGAAGAAATATAAGACGGACCAGGAGCCGGCATATCATCGATCATAACCTGAAAATCTGTATGATTTTTTGTCACCTGAATCTTATGGTATACATCAAGGTTAAAACCCGGCGGAAGCATTGTTTCAGTGGTGTCAGGAGATGAATCGCCTGTTTTCATAATAGTATGATACCACTTTGGGGTACCTGCATCTGATACAAACCCAATTTTTAGCCAGTTATCGCTATCTTCCCGGTATGCTATCAATCCTGCCTTATCGCCAATTGGGCTGATGAATTTAATGTTGGCCTCAATAAGATAATTTGATGCTTCAGTGCTTTGGGCCATGGCTTCATGAGAGCCGACTGAATTAAGCTGAACAGCTTCTTTATCCTGAATCTGCCAATCACTCCCGATACTGTCATTCCAGTGAGACGGAAGGGATAGTGAATCGTTGCCATTAAAAAGATCCGAGAATGTGGCTTCAGCAGGACCTGGATGATATCCAGTTGAAAACTTACTAGTTGGTCCATCAACGAATAACGTTCTGTCAAAAAAATACACCCTGTCAATGCCTGTGCCCAAATTTCCCCAGCCATCCCAGAACGCAAAATAGACAACCCACCATTCAAACCCGTTTGGACCGCGAACAATTGAAGGGTGTCCGATATTTTCAATACAATGATCCATGGCCGTGCCTGGCCATCTGGTCAAATCGAGAACCGGCTCTGGATACTTGTATTCATTTTCAAAACCCAGGGGAGAATCAGCTTCAGCACACCCGATCGCGTAATAGCCATTGCAATAATCATCCGGCAGTACAATGAAATCCCTGCCCTGGCATTCTTCGGGCGTACCGTTGCATAATACCCACGCGCTATTCGGCTTACTGGTGGTAGCGTCTTTAATCCAGGGCTGTTCTTTAATTGCATCGGCAATATTCCCTGCAGTTGACTGACCATCAGCAATGTTGATGGTTAATGTGTTGTTCTCAAATATCGTTGTTTCATTGCCAGGTGTAACACTGCTGTCATGTACCAGAACAATCGTCACCCCAATATAGGCATCGTCATCTTCAGCAATATAGATTGAGACGACCTTCCCGTTTGTATCTCTTCCTTCGAGCATGGGACGGGATCCAACAAAATTCGCGTTATACAGCATGTAGTATTTATCCCGGTATTTAAATACATGCTCGCCCTCGTTTATCCCTAGCCCATTCCAATAAGTACGACGCTCCCATTCAGGTGTATCCAAACTGTCAACCGAAATCTGCGGATAAGGAGCTGTTGATGAAAGTGCTCTGGGATTATCCATCGGCTGCCCCCAGATAACATTCCCTTCAGGCGCATTAAGCTTTGTTGTATAAAAGTAATATTTCCCGTCATCATCTTTAAAACAATGGGGATCTATCCGCCGGTCCCAGTCAAATATAGTTGCACCCTCTTCATGCCCGTCAAAAGGAGCATCATTATCATCATTATACCAATCCATGGGTTCTTCTGATATGGATTCCGCATGCCCGATCAGCGCCCTGACACCTGACCAGTAAAGATGAATAGTGCCATCATAATCATAGATTAAGTCCGGGACATGAATATTGCCATCACCATCATTCGGCGGCGCCCACAGATTGTCTGTCATGGAAAAAACATGCGCCTGATCAGGCCAGTTAACCAGGTTTGTTGATGATTTCATGCCACCACCCAAACTGAATGTGTCACCACCAAATCCATGCGCCATGAAATAATATTCACCATTATATTTAAACACATCACTTTCCACAGCACCGTTAAAAACAGGATTGGGAGTTGCAAAGGAGAATATCACACTGAATGCAACAATGATGAACGTGACCAGCGATATTGTATGCTTTACTGGCGTATGCATTTTTTCTTCCTCTCTTATAAGGATGGTGAAGTTTCAAATGTCCATGTCTTATATGGCGATAAAGGATCCAGGCTGTTTTTCCCATATAGATCCTGAACATTTTCGGAAATCGTTACTGTATATACTGTATCTCCTGATAAATTTATATCAGGCGTAAATTCAATGGTTGTACCTTCTCCGGTAGTAATTCCCCTGCCAACATAATGAATGCTCCCCGCCACATATTTTGTTACACCCTCGTCTTCATAGGAGACAGTGATATTGTCAGTTGTCGTCGTGGCTGAAAACATGGCTTCAGAAAATGTGGCGACAATTTTAGTGTCAACAGGGACGCCTGTTCCAGAAGGACTGGCAGCAATAATCGTAGGGGACACATCATCCGCAGGTATTGAAAAATCATATTCCTGGGCCCTGGCATTGTTTCCCACACCTTTAATATACATATTGATATAAATTGAATGGCTCTCTGTAACTGTAACCAGTAACCAGTGGTGACCGTTGTAATGGGTTGGCGATTCTCCGGTTCCGCTTCCGGAATTCGCCCCGCCGCCGCCGGTGACGATCTCAAACAAACCACCAGGATCATGCGTGCAAACATCATCACAAAGGTCACTCCCGCTTGAACGAAAATAATCGTGCATATGCCCGCAAAAATGAACTCTGACTCCTTTATCAACTGTCAAATTATGGAAATCTCGGTATCCATCAAGGAGGAGCCCCCCACGGCTGGTTTTTCCTTCAGGCCGAGATATGGGAAGATGAGAAAACGTAAACAGGTTAACATCAGGATCTGGTGTTACCTGCCCCAATGTAGATTGTGCATTAATTTGTGAATCATGAAAACAATACCAGAAAGACTCCCGTGAACATTTCGGGTTCTGGTGCTGTGCATTGTTAAAAACAAAAAAACGGCTGTTCCCATATGAAAAATCATAATCAAAATCAGAATCAGCGTTGTCATCCACATATGTCTCATAGTTTAAAAATCCATTTTTATTGCCTGATGTATAGAATTCATGGTTACCAGGAAGCGAAAAAAACGGGAGCCCGGAACTTTGCATATAATCTGAAATATAATTATAAAAAGCTGTATATTGACACTTCAGACTTCCGTATACCAAATCACCGGCATTTATGACAAAAGCAGGTTTTATCCCATCTTCTTCCTCAAGATTGGCGATAGCGTTCATCATTAATTCAAAGTCTTCCATGACACAGTTCTGGTTATCATTTCTTCTAGAATCTCCCATGGCCACAAAAGAAAAAGACGGCTCAGGGACTAATGATGAATGCGCGCCTCCCAGGTCAACCACATAAGCGCTGCTTCTTTCTCCTAAATCATTTGTAACAAATAAATAGACAATGCTTTCGGACAAGCTTCCTTGAACAGAATCGAATTGAATTGAATCATCAGCCCAACTATCAATCGATTGTACCACCATTGTTCCAGTATAGTTTGCATTTTCTACAAGCTCGACTTTAGCGCCATTGATATTAGATCCAAAATGAATGCCACTAATAACATTATCTTCTTCCCCTATATCGATCTGCTCATCTTCCATGTCAGATATATAAGGAATGGAATCTAATAAAAAACGGGCCTTGTCATTAAGGGGAATAATCGCCGTAGGATCAGGTACTGCCGGGCAATGAATAACCGTCCCTGCATTCTCTCCTGTCAAAACCGTATTGTCATAGGGACTACAATCCGCCTCTGTGCATAACACCCAACTTGAAGATGAATTACCGGTTATCACCACAACTGTATCAATATAGCCATAGCTTTCAATTGCTGCTGCAATATCTCCTGCTGTTGACTCCCCATCTTTAATTTTTACTGTCAAACCAGTAGCGCTAGAATAAATAATCTCTTCACTTCCAGGCGTTATACTGTCATCATGTTCTAAATGGATTTTCAGACTATACGGTCTTAAATATCTGTTTATAACTTTTGCTGTAATATCGATTTCAATAGGATTGTCACTACTATCTTTGCCGCTAATCGTTCCTGTGGCAGGGATTCCTTCTTCAATCACCAGTGTGCTCCCCCCCTTAACTGTCAAATTATGTTGTGTAAGATCGACATTAAGGATGGCATCGTTGGCAATGGTGACGGTTACATTATTGGTTTCTGAACCGACTTGCAAAGGACCCGGCAGAACATCATTAAACGTCCCGGTATATTGACAATCATTTTCAATGACCCAGGTGTCACCACCTGACGACGGCATACCTGAACATTCCGGATCATCTGCCAATACTGAACTGGCACTTGCAGCAATAAATAGGATCAGCAATTGAATAATTATTGTTTTTTTCACATTTCCCCCGTAAAGCTTGATTAATTATAAATACAAACAGCAAAAGGGGGCAGGTCAAAGAAATCAATCTGTCGAGATTGTAGACTTGCCTCCTTTGCACCCCTGTTGTTTTCGTTTTTCAGAATTCGCAAACAATAATTTTAAAAAATAGTTTGCTTGATCATCTTTCTGTTCCATATCCACGAAGGTGTTTCCGGTCAAGTTTTTTCAGTTTCAGATTACATATTTCTGTATCCTTTAGGATACACTTAGATTGTTCAATATGGCTCTATTTGCCCTTTTTTTCTTGATTTTTTGATTTTTTGATTTTTTTCTTTTTTGTTTTTTAGTTTATTTTAGGATACACATCAATAAGGGGTTTTTTCATCATTAAAATAAAACTATTGACAGAATATTTTGAGAGAGTATGTTCTGTTTTTAAATCATAAAAATTATGATATGAATTGAGTATTCAGAGGGTGAGATCATATTCTACAGGTGTGGATTTGTTTCAATTTTGTAAGCGAGAACATATTACATACCTGTAACACTGAAACCGGTCATAAAATTAAGCTTGAAACCACGATGAATATATTTGTTTCTGACAAAATATGAATGGAAGTCCACTTATTTTTTAAAAATGGAAATGGAAGATTATAAGTAGTCTGTCATCTGAAACCGGTCTGAAAATTAAACTCGAAACCACAAGATGTTTTGTCATCGTTTTGATAAAATATGAACAAAAAGGACAATTTTCTACACAATCTCATTATTACTAAAATGATATTCTCAGAGATTAATTATGTATTTTTTTGATTTTGCAATTCAACAAGCCTTAAAAGAAACAGGCATCAAAAAGAATATTCTTATAAATATTCTTAAAGCTGCGTAGGTTGGGTTGAATGAATATGAAACCCAACATTACAAAATGCGAAAAACGTATAAACTGCGGTGATGCAACATGATGATTGAACGATATGTAAATGATAAATGTGGTTATGTTGGGGTGCTTCGCTTAACCCAACCTACGCAGTTGACAAAATATGAGTGGAAGTCCACTTATTTTTTTAAAATGGAAATAGCAGATATTATAAAGATATCAAATATTGCCGGAATTTCGGTTAATACCACGTTTTTCGCAAAAACAGATTAACAAATTTATCGATATCGATGCGTGATCCGGGATGCGGGATGCATGTTGCCGGATATAAATTGGGACATGGACGTTATGAGCAGAAGACCAAATAGATTGAAGGATTATGATTATTCATCGGTAGGACATTATTTTATAACAATATGTTCAAGGAACAGAAAAAATATATTCGGAAAATATAAAAACATTGTAGGGGAGGGCCTTGCGTCCTCCCAAGAATTAAAAAAGGACGTAGGCCTTGCGTCCTCCCACAACGACATACAGTTGTCAGATGTAGGACAAATTATTTATAAACAATGGCGAGATATTCCAGAACAATACAAAAATATTGATATCGACAAATATGTTATTATGCCCAACCATATCCATGGCATTTTAATTGTAAATAATCAAACAAGGGAGGACGCAAGGCCCTCCCCTACAGTCTCTG
>JANQFQ010000016.1 GCA_028277765.1 Desulfobacterales bacterium | reverse complement strand
ACTAGAACTCATCTCTTCAGCTCCTGCTGTGGCAGTGTTTGTCCGTTTTGAGGTATCATCGGCATTCTCAGTTATTTGGCTTGATAACGTATGCAGATTCTCTATCATCTGAAGGTTATCACCCGCGTTATATTTTATAACATTGATCAGTGCAGATATCTCAACAATCATTGTATTGAGATTCTCAACAACAGTCCCCACTTCATCTTTATTTTTAATATCAAGGTGTTGTGAAAAATCCCCTTTACTGAGGGCGACAAGACATTGATTGATTTTATTTATGGGGCTGGCCAAGAAATGCATCATCCACATGGCTGACAAGTAGCTTGAAATACCGTAAGCCGCGCAAGTAAAAAGAAAGCGCTGCCAAGTGATTTCCGTATAGAACAATATAGCACTGGTGTAAAGCATGCATGCGCTTAACACAATGATAATCATAACGAATTTAAGCCTTAGGGTTCTTTTAAAAGCATACCAGGAAACAACCGCTCCTAATACACAGAAACCAAAATGACAAGCAAATATGATCAGGATTTGAATCAGAGGCATAAGAAGCTCCTTTTTAACAAGAAAGATGCATTTTATCTATATTTACTTTACAACAGCCCATTTGTTTTGTCAATATTATCAGATGAATATGAAGCATCAATAAAATACGGTCTTGACACAAAACAAACTTTCCGGATATAAATACCATTCTTTTTAGCTGTTATTGTAAAATTTTAGTAAAGGAGAATGGATAAATGAGTGATCAACCTCTGCTTACAGAGAAAAAAGGACATGTCCTGATTGTTACCCTTAACCGCCCGGATAAGAAAAACGCGGTAAACGCCCAGGTTCTTTGCGGTTTATATGATGCCTGGCAGGAACTTGATAATAACAAAGAGATTAGGGTCGCCATACTGACAGGTGCCGGGAAAGACTTCTGTTCTGGAATGGACCTTACGGTTGTTAAAAAGCTTACTTCAGGGACACCACCAGAGAATGAATACGAAGAGCGGATGATGGGGCCGGGGGATATTATCTTCGGCGGATGGCTTAAAACCTATCGTCCTACAAAACCGGTCATTGCTGCAGTTGAAGGATATGCTCTGGCCGGGGGGACTGAAATCCTGCTAGGTACAGATATCCGTGTAGCCGGAGAAAGCGCTCAGTTCGGCATCACAGAAGCGAAACGGGGTCTTTTTCCAATGGCTGGTTCTTCTATTCGTGTTCCCCGCCAGATTGGATATACAAGAGCGGTGGAGATGCTGCTCACAGGCAACAGTTATTCTGCAAAAGAATGTAAGGAAATGGGTCTTATCGGCCATGTTGTGCCTGACGGTACGGCAATGGAGAAGGCTATGGAGATTGCTGAAAGTATAGCTGAAAACGGGCCGCTTTCAGTTCAGGCGCTTCTCAAGGTCATACGCGAAGTCGCCACCCTGCCGGAAGAGAAAGATTTTGAACAGGAATTTGCCATCGGTATACCCGTATTCAGTTCAAAAGATGCCAAAGAAGGACCTAAAGCTTTTCTAGAAAAACGGAAACCGAATTTTTCAGGTGAATAGCTTATATCAGTTGACGAATTTAAAAAACAGCTGCAATGTTTGTTGTCATTGCGGCTGTTTTTATATGTAACATTATTCATTAGATCCATTAAGAAACATAACTGCGCGTTTTTCCGACCAGTAAAGGCGCTCCCGGTTAAACTGAATAAATCCCACGTGTCCGCCTGAATCAGGTGTTTCAAGATTAACATTATGATTTGCTGATACTTCATCAACAGGGAAACAAGAAGGGGATAAGAAAGGATCATTTTTCGCGTTTATTATTACCGTGGGGATCCTGATGTCAGGTATAAACTGTTTGCTGCTGCATTTGCTCCAGTAGTCTTCCGCGTTTTTAAAACCATGTATAGGTGCGGTATAACGGTCATCAAACTGTTTAAAGTTTTTTATTCTCCTGTATCCATTATCATTTATTTTTTCAGGCATAAAGGATGATTTTGCCTTGATCTTGTCATGAAGCATGATAAGAAAGCGTTTCATATAGATCTTATTAATATTTTTTGTGAGTGCCTGGGCGCTCGCCTTAATATCACAAGGGACCGAGAAAACCACGGCTTTTTGTACTAAGGGATCGATTGTCTCCCTTTCCCTGCCCAGGTGTACAAGTGTTAGGTTGCCGCCAAGGCTGAAGCCGATCAGGGCAATTGTTTTATATTTTCCTGTTTTAGCAGCATGACTGATGACACAGGCAAGGTCTTCAGTTGAGCCGTTATGGTATGAACGGAGACGCCGGTTCGGTTCTCCGCTACAGCCCCTGTAGTTCCATGCTAGTGCGTCCCACCCACCGGCGTTAACAGCCCTGGCCATTCCAGTAACATATGCGCGGTGTGAGTCTCCTTCGAGCCCGTGGGATATGATGGCAATCTGATTGCTGTTGACGCAGGACCAGTCAAGGTCAAGAAAATCATCATCTTCAGTATTGATTCTTTCACGAGTATAGATATCAGTGCTAACTTTTCTGAACAGCACAGGAAAAATGGTCTGTATGTGACCATTGGCAAAAAGGAGAGGGGGGTTGTATGTGTTATTATCCATTTTTTAATCAGAAATAAAAATTCAAGTTAAATAATCCTAAATTCCATAACATGAAACAATATTTTTTTGCCAGATGAATTTAATATTCCTTCCTTGACTTATCCTTGAATAAACTATAGTCAGAAAGAATCATACAGCCGGGCCATACTATAATACAAAATATTTTCATTTTCAAAATTAGATAATTATCCCATTTTACTTTGGGCATTTTATAATAACATCAACATGTTGAAATCAAAAGAATCATACTACCGATACTGGGGAAAGGCAAAATCCGAAACAACGGACGGTGAGCCCGAATATCATTTGC
The DNA here is from genome assembly GCA_028277765.1 of Desulfobacterales bacterium. Classification (GTDB taxonomy): domain Bacteria; phylum Desulfobacterota; class Desulfobacteria; order Desulfobacterales; family SURF-7; genus JANQFQ01. The sequence goes on along the minus strand of JANQFQ010000016.1, from coordinate 18,723 downwards.
TGGTGTATCATTGTTTGGATGTCGCGGCGGTGGGGAAAATTATATTGGATAAGAATCCAAATTTACACAAGCGATTATCTATAATAAGCAAAATAGAAGAAAATCTTTTGAAGACAGTTCTGCTCTTTTTTCTTGCGATACATGACATTGGAAAATTTTCTGAAAGCTTCCAGTTTATTTTTCCGAATTTATGTAAAAAATTGTTGGGAGTTGCAAGAAGTGACAAACAGCCTTATTCGAAAAAATTCGGTCATGATTCAATGGGGTTCTTACTGTGGAAAAAATTCATTTTTAAACAACTGATGAACCTAATAAAAGAAAAGATTGGGGAAAATTTTGATACAGAGGATTGGGGGGATATTATAATCTGGTTTGGTGAGTCAGCCTGCGGACACCATGGTTTGCCTGCCATTATAGCAAATAACAGCTTGGAAAGCTATTTTTCAGATACAGATAAACAGGCTGCAATGGACTATGTTGAAGACTTATTAAAATTTTTCCCCATTCAAGACCTATTTGCAATCGATATCGAAAAAAAATATGATATCCTCTTAAAAAATCTGTGTGAAGCATCCTGGGGTTTTGCCGGTTTTATCGTTATGTGTGACTGGATCGGATCAGGCGAAACATTCAAATATCATTCAAATGAACATTCGTTAAACGATTATTGGAATACAATAGCCCTAAAAAGAGCGGAAAAGGCGGTTGAACAGGCAGGCATTTTACCCTGTAAATCAAACCGGGAGCTTAACCCGTTAACGGAATTGTTGAATTTGCCCAAAAATGTTCAGCTTACCTCTTTACAAGAGCTGGTAAAGAATATCCCATTAACAGATGAACCGCAGCTTTTTATTATTGAGGATGCAACCGGTGCGGGGAAGACTGAAGCCAGCCTGATTTTATTAAACCGTCTGATGGCACTTGGCGTTGCAAATGGATTTTTTCTGGCGCTACCGACCATGTCTACAGCAGATGGTATCTTTCCCCGAATTCAAAAACCATATAAAAATTTATATCACCCCGATGAAAAACCATCGTTAATATTATCTCATAGTTTAGCCAAACTCAGTAAAAAAATTAACGAGACCATTATCTATTCGTCGTTTATAGGAAAACGTCAAATTTATGAAGATGATGCGGAATTCCGATGTCAGTCCTGGCTCACCGATAACAGAAAAAAATCCCTTCTGGCCCATGCAGGTGTCGGGACTATTGATCAAGCGTTCTTGTCGGTATTGAAAGCAAAATATCAGTCTCTTCGTTTAATTGGATTGGTCGGTAAGATATTGATTGTCGATGAGGCGCATGCGTATGATGCCTACATGAACAAAGAGCTTGAGGTCCTACTTCAGGTTCATGCAGCATTAGGTGGAAGCGCAATTGTTATGTCTGCGACTTTACCCTTCGATACCCGCCAAAAGTTGTCTGATGCGTTTTTAAAAGGATTGGGAAAAGGCTCTTTCGATTTGTCTGAAAAACAGGCTTATCCCCTTCTGACACATGTTTCATCAGAAAGCAAAATTAACAGTGAAAAACCGTTCTCACCGAAGAATCAAATGCATGATAAGGAACGTCAAATACAATTTTTACATAAAGAGGAAGAAATTGATAATGTTATTATGAAAAGTATCCAGGCAGGCAAATGTGTTTGCTGGATACGGAATTCCGTCCGTGATGCCAGACAGTCATTTCAGCGTTTGTCAGCAATCCATCAGAATGTTGAACTTTTCCATGCCCGGTTCACAATAGCCGACCGACTCACTATTCAAAATGGTGTAATGGCATGTTTCAATAGAGGTAGAGGTAACCAGTCGGACCAGAGAAAAAGTAGGCTGCTCATTGCAACACAAGTTGTCGAGCAATCTCTTGATTTGGATTTTGATGTCATTATTTCTGATCTGGCTCCTATTGATTTGCTACTTCAACGAATCGGGCGCATGCATCGGCATATCCGTGATAAATTTGGTAATCCCAAAGATAAAGGTCCGGATGAACGAGACACAGCAATATTCTATGTCTATACACCAGAATATATGGATAATCCAGGAGATAATTGGTTCACTTCTCATTTTCCAAACGCCAAAAAAGTCTATGAGAATCATGCTAGGCTCTGGCTGGGTCTGAAGCAGTTAGATAAACTATCGGATGGGAAATTGCCGAAAAATATAAGAAGTCTGATTGAAGAAACATATAACAAAGAAGCAGAAATTCCAACCGGGCTTCAAAATACCGATATCAAAGCTGAGGGAAATAAAAGTAGCCATCGCACGATTGGGGCGTTCAATACAATCGAATACGAAACAGGGTACAGCATGGAAGGGCAGATATGGCCGGAAGATTTAAACATGCCGACCAGGCTTGGTGAAGAAACCATCATCATAACGCTGGCAAAATGGCAAAACGGAAAATTGTCTCCATTTAATGAAACCGAGAAACAACCGTGGCAGAATAGTGAAATCAGGGTTTTGAAGAAAAACATTTCAAAGTTACCTGAATATAATGATGCAGTTCAGAATGCTTTTGATAAAATCAAACCAACTCTGCCAGGACAGGGGAAATGGATCAATTTATTACCTGTGGTTTTCAACACGGAAAAAAAATGTGGGAATCGGATATTATTACTCACGGAGGCAGAAGTGAAAAGGTTTACTATCACAATAAGCAAGGCTTAATATATGCCTATGAATTTGAGCACACTCAAAAAGACGATCAACTTGAAACGGAAGAAATGATATGAAACAGTTTAATCTATTGGAAGATCCATGGATACCGGTCAGAACAACATATGGAGAAAATCATCAAATTCGTGCTTATGAAATTGCACGAAAAGACATTGTTGCCCTGGATGCGCCGAGACCCGATTTTAATGCCGCGCTTATACAATTTCTTATTGGGTTGATTCAAACGGTTTTAGCACCTGAGACACCAAGAGATTGGAGAAAACGATATGCCCAACCGCCATCGGAAGATGAGTTAAAGGAAGTCTTTAAATCCATTAAACCTGCTTTTTATTTGGATGGCGATGGTTTTCGTTTTATGCAGGATGAACTGGCAATAAAAGTTGGAAAACACCTTCCTATTGAAGAAATGGTATTCGGTGCTCCCGGCGGAAGCAGTAAAGTCAACAACAAAGATCATTTTATTAAAAAGAGTTGTATCAATGGCCTTTGCTATTCATGTTCTATATCATCGATATTAACTGCAAATATTTTTGCTGAGGATGGTGGTCAGGGATATTTTCAGTCCATGAGAGGAAATGGTTTTATTACTACTCTTGTTCAAGCAGATGGTCAACAATCAGAAATGGTTTTATGGGAAAATATTTGGTTAAATATCTTACCACAAAAAAATATTAAGCTAAGTAACAATATGTTTTATTGGAATAAGGAATTCTCTGATAAGCAATTTTTAGGCGAGGTAGAGAATATAGAAACAGAAATAAAGGATTTAAAGAAAAAGAAAAAAAACACTGAGAAAAAAGAAAAACAGCTAAAAGAAATTCAAAACAAAATAGAAAAATTAAAAACAATCTTCCCAGATGAGAATGACTTTCAGGTTTATTGGGCATGGATGAGACGGTTCCATCTGGATACACAAAACATGGTAGAGGGACAATGTAGTTTGTGTAACTTTTTGGGCAGGATACTGACTCACTTCCATAAAACCAACAAAGGATATAAATACCCAAAGGAATTATGGCAAAATGCACATCCGTTTTCCCCCTCCATTAAGTACCATAGACAAAATTATACAGAAAATAACCTAAAGTATAAAGATAAGATGCTTACAGTTGAAATGACTACGAGTGGTCTGCCTTACATCTACTGGCAAGATTATATAAAACAATCCGAAAAACAGGCTCCAGCAAAAGTAATTAGTCAGCATCTAAGAAAAGAATTGTCAGAAGAAACTCAATTAATAATATGGACTTTTGGTTATGCAATGGATAGCAACACACCTCTTGGCTGGTATGAATCTAAAACGCCGCTTTATATTCTGGAAACGGAACAAGTGAAAATTTTTGAACAGGAGGTCAATAAATATATAAGTGCGGCAAATAAAATTTCAGATAACAGAAGCGGTTATTTAATTAATTCGATAAAAAGCGCTTGGTTTGATGAAGATAAGAACAAAAACAAAGATAGTAAGAAAGTTTTTTATAGTGAAAAGGCGATTGAAATTTCAAAATCTTTCTTAAATAACACCGAAAACAAATTTTTCGAACTGTTAAAATCCCTTTATGAGGATTCCAGTCAGTTAACAGATGAAAAATTAGTCGATTTCAGAGAGCAATGGTATAAACATATCAAACAAGAAACTGAAAAGCTATTCAACCGATGGGCTTTTAAATCCGGTATCCAGACAAATCCTAAACGTATTTCTTTAGCTTATAAGGATTTGAATTATAATCTGAACAGTTCATCATTAAAACACGCCATACTGGGTCTGCCAAAGGAGAACACCAAATGAATGACGAAAAAAAAGCAAAATTATTTGAAGCTGATCATCCTGCCAGCAAGTTAATCTTAGAGTGGTGGGAAGGGTTGAAATTGAATAAGGGTGATAGGGCTGAATTGAGACGATGCAAAAATCTTGAAGATGTTCAAATCACATCGGCTTTTCAACGATGCTACTGGAAAATTGTTGAATCTTTTAAACAGGGCGAAAGATATCCCTCAAAAGAACAAATGGCAACCATTGTTGGGCTTTCTGCACATATCGAAAAAAATGATATGACGGATATCTTTGGTTACCAGATAAGCGAAGGGAAAGACAGTCCTAAAATGAGCGAACTGCGCTTCAGACGATTTCTCAGGATCAACGACAGAAAAAAATTGTACCGTTTTCTTATCCAGATCATTCGTTTGCTTGATAAGAAGGCCAATATGCTGGATTTACAGAAAATCGCCTATTTTTGGGGTGATAGAGAGAAAAAAAAATTGGCATACAAATATTATGAAAAAGCAGTATTAAAATAATTTTAAAGGAGATAACAATGACTGATAACCATTTTATTCAATTGCATTTACTTGTTTCTTACCCGCTGTCAAATCCAAATCGTGATGAGCTTGGGCAGCCAAAAACTGCAATTATGGGTGGCACACAGCGGTCCAGAATTTCATCTCAAAGCCTTAAACGGGCTTGGCGGACTTCAAAAATTTGGAAAAAAGAGGGTTTAGAAATCGGCACTCGAACCCGTGAACTCTTCTTAGAAAAAAAAGAAAATGAACTGTCGCTTTATGAGCAGTTGCTAGAAAAATTTAAAAAAAAAGAAGCCGAAAAAATTACGGAAAAAATACTGGGTAAGTTTGCCAAGGTCGCAAAAGTCAAACAAAAAGCAGATGCACCTGTGGATGAAAAATTTATAGGGAAAAAGATTGTTACAGAACAGCCTATACATTTTTCAGGCTCTGAAATAGAACGGATAAAAAAACTGGTTTCTCAACTTAAAAAAGAACCGACTAAGGAAGAATTGGAAGACCTTCTTGACGAGGCTCCCACAGAGATAGATCTCGCTATGTTCGGCAGAATGATTGCCAAACGTCCAGATCACAATAGAGAAGCCGCAGTTCAGGTGGCTCATGCCATCTCAATTAATGAAGTTGAAATCGAAGATGATTTTTTTACCGCAGTGGACGATTTGAACAGACATGGTTCTGCTCATATGAATGAACAGCAGTTTGTCTCAGCTATATATTACCTTTACCTTTGCATAGACGCGAAATTACTTTTAACAAATCTTGGGAACAATAAAGAACTTGCGGAGAAAGCTCTCAAAGCTCTAGCAAAAGCAGCCGCAACTGTTGTCCCTTCAGGAAAACAAAACAGTTACGGCAATAATGTGCAAGCATTTTATGTTTTAGCGGAGAAAGGCAATGCCCAGCCAAGAAATCTTTCCCTTGCATTTCTTAAAGCCATACCCGCTGATGATCCGGAAAAAGCCATAGAAAAATTAGATGATATTAAATGCAAGTTTAATGAGAAGTATGAAAAACCACAAGCTGAAAAGACACTGAATCTGTTTGATGAGGGTTCTCTGGAAGATATACTCGCTTTTGTTGGTGAAATATGATGAAAAAAAACTATTTACTATTCAGACTATATGGTCACATGTCCTCATGGGGAGACATCGCTGTGGGGGATATCCGCCCTAGTTTTCATTATCCGTCAAAATCTGCCATTATCGGTTTGATTGCGGCCTCTATGGGAATTAGAAGAGACAAACATGAAAAACATTCGGAACTAGCCAAACTGATTTTTTCAGTGAGGATAGATGCACCAGGTGTTCCCATTGAAGACTACCATACTGTTCAGACACCGTATGAACAGACAATTAAAAATAATAGAACAAATGCCTGTTGGACCCGAATTGACGAGATTAAAGCGATAAAAAATCGAATTAAAACAGAAAATTCCGGGGATGCACGCAAGCAGGCCGGGGCTATTACATCAAGGCGGACATATTTGTGTGATGCTGTTTATACTATTGCTTTATGCGAAGACGAGACAAAAGTCATCAATTGGCATGTTCTTGAAATATCAGGGTTGCAAGACGTTGGCCAGTTTTTACTGAAACCTGAATTTATTACATATTTAGGTAGAAAGTCATGCCCGTTGAGCCTGCCCATGGAACCTCAAATCATACATGCAGTTAATTGTAAAGAAGCTTTCAGACAAACAAAATTTACAAAATATAACGAGTTAACTCTAATTTTTAGTGAAAAGGATAATATCCGCTATTATTCTGAAGAAAAAATTGAATACAGTCAGATGAAGCTTGTCCGGCGAGATCAACCTGTTAACCGGATGACTTGGCAATTTACCGAAAGGGATGAATATTACTTTTCGGAATAAAGGAACCCCATGTATTTACATCAAATAAGTTTTCCAAAAAAAGAATTGGTCAAAGATCATAAAGAATTTCAGAACGTTTATTCTATGCACCAGATTATCTGGGGGATTATCAGCAAAGATAAAAGTCAGGAGAGAAATTTTTTGTATCGGGTCGAATATGATGATTTTTTAAAAATTAAATATGTATATTTATTGGCATCGACTAAAGCAGAATCAAAATCAAATCGAAAAATAAAAGTCTCGTCCAGATATCAGCCACAACTTGAAAAAGGTGAATCTCTTTATTTTAAATTGCGCGCAAATCCCATTGTTAAACGTAAAGAAAATGGACGCACTAAAGAATACAGTATTATTATGGATGCAAAACATAAATTCAAAAAAAATGGGCAACATTATCAGGACAAGTATTCATTGTCTGAATTAATTCACGAGACCGGTTTTAAGTGGCTTCTTCGTAAAGGTAATGAACAACATGGTTTCTCCATAAAACCTTTTGAGGTCAAAATTGAAAATGATCGGGAGTTCATTGTTTCACCTCCTAAGAAAAAAAGTTACAAGCTGAGGGTCTTGGATTTTGAGGGTAAACTGACAATCACTGATCCTGATCTATTTAAAAAAGGTTTGTTTAACGGCATCGGATCAGCTAAAGCCTTCGGCTGTGGTCTCATGCTGGTAAAACGAATTTAAGGAAAATAAACATGGCAAAAAAACTGGTTGTATTCAAAAACAAGAAAAAAGGATCTCATGAACGAAACAGTACCTGATCAGTCAAGTCAACGTATTTATTCTCAAATCCGTGACATCCTTACCCATGCACGATCACGTGCATGGAAAGCGGTCAACGCCGAGATGGTGATCTGTTATTGGGAAATCGGGCGTGTGCTGGTTGAAGATGAACAGGAAGGAGAAAAAAGGGCGGCATACGGAAAAGGTTTGTTGGCTGAACTTGCAAAAAAGCTTACCGCTGAATTTGGCAAAGGATTTGATGCTTCAAATCTTCGTAATATGAGGCTTTTTTATCGGGCCTATCCGAATTGTGACGCACTGCGTCACGAATTGAGTTGGACGCATTACCGCATTCTTTTGAGGGTGGAAAATCCTGATGCACGCGCTTTTTATGAAAAAGAAGCCATTAACGCAAACTGGTCCACCCGTGAACTGGAAAGGCAAATTGCCTCGCTGTTATTCGAGCGGCTGGCCCTTTCACGGGACAAGGCTGGGGTAATGGAACTGGCCGAAAAAGGGCATGAAATCCAGCAACCATCCGACTTGATTAAAGATCCTTATGTTCTTGAATTCGTCGGCATGAAACAGGATGCGTGTTTCTATGAAAAGGAGCTTGAAGGAGCCTTGATCATCAAATTGAAGGATTTTCTTCTGGAACTGGGTAAAGGATTCGCGTTTATGGCCCGGCAGCAGCGGATTACGCTGGACGGAAGGCATTTTTATATTGATCTGGTTTTTTACAATCGCCTGACACGATGTTTCGTACTGATAGATCTGAAAATGGGGGAACTGACTCACCAGGATATAGGCCAAATGCAGATGTATGTGAATTATTACCAGCGGGAAATAACAAGCGAGGATGAAAATCCACCTGTCGGAATACTGCTTTGCTCCGAAAAAAGCGATGCTGTGGTGCGTTATACTTTGCCAGAAGGCAACAACCAGATTTTTGCCTCACGATATAAACTTTATTTGCCCACTGAGGAAGAGCTTGCGGCGGAGATCCAAAAAGAGCGGCAGTTGATCGAGCTGGAAAAGAAGATCAGCGGAGAAGAAAGAGGTGAATAATTCCAGATATATACCGCTTAAGCCGATACCCATAAAGGACCGGGTTTCCATGATATTTATTGAAAAAGGACAGATCGATGTCATTGATGGTGCGTTTGTGGTGGTGGATAAGACCGGTGTGCGAACTCACATACCGGTGGGGAGCGTGGCCTGCATCATGTTGGAACCGGGAACAAGGGTTTCCCATGCGGCAGCAGCCCTTGCCTCGCAAGCAGGCACGCTACTGGTATGGATTGGTGAGGCAGGTGTCAGACTGTACGCATCAGGCCAGACTGGCACTGGATGATGACGCAAGGCTTAAAGTAGTAAGGAAAATGTATGAACTGCGGTTTAAGGAAAAACCGCCGGAAAAAAGGAGTGTTCAGCAGTTAAGGGGCATTGAAGGCGCAAGAGTAAAAAAAATGTATCAGCTTTTTGCGCAGCAGTACAGGGTTAAATGGAAGCAAAGAAATTACGACCCAAAAAACTGGAATGCAAGCGACCCGGTAAATCAATGCATCAGTGCTGCCACCGCATGCCTGTATGGAGTGACAGAAGCAGCCATCCTGGCAGCGGGATACGCGCCCGCAGTAGGCTTTATCCACACCGGCAAGCCGTTGTCATTTGTCTATGATATCGCGGATCTATTTAAATTCGATACGGTTTTACCCATCGCGTTTAAAACAGCCGCAAGTCGTAAAGGCCCGTATGAAAGAAATGTAAGGCTTGGATGCAGGGATGCGTTCAGGCAGACAAAGCTGTTAAAGAAAATAATACCGACAATAGAGGAAGTGCTGGGAGCCGGAGAGATGAAAACGCCTTTGCCGCCTGAAGAATCTGTGTTGCCTGCTTTTCCTGAACCGGAGTCAATTGGTGATGCTGGTCATCGTAGTTGAAAATGCTCCGCCGCGCCTGCGGGGCCGTCTGGCCGTCTGGCTGCTTGAGATAAGGGCTGGCGTTTACGTGGGTAAACTTTCCCGAAAAATAAGGGAAATGATTTGGGATCAGGTTAAAGCATATATAGAAGAAGGAAATGCTGTAATGGTCTGGAGTACGAACACGGAATCTGGTTTTGATTTTCAGACATTAGGTAAAAACCGGAGGATGCCCGTTGATTTTGACGGCCTCCGATTGGTCTCGTTTTTTCCTGTTGAAGACAAGGATAATGTTCTTTAACAATTAGATATGAAAAAGGTTCAAAAGTGGGATTTTTGATGAATATAGCTGGTAGATTTATTACAAGTTTTTATTGCTAAGCAAATCAAAAAGTTATATGAAGTATGTTCCCCACGGACGTGGGGATGAACCGCAGCTTGGTATAGAGAGCTATCAAAAGAATTGATGTTCCCCACGGACGTGGGGATGAACCGTCAGGGTTTGTGGTTAGTTTAGATTCTGTAAAATGTTCCCCACGGACGTGGGGATGAACCGCAATACATTGGTGATGACATAGATTTTATAGAATGTTCCCCACGGACGTGGGGATGAACCGGGAATATTCAACCCCGCCAGATACCAGAAGGCATGTTCCCCACGGACGTGGGGATGAACCGGATGGCATCCGATTTTGAGAGTACAACTAGAAATGTTCCCCACGGACGTGGGGATGAACCGTCCGTAGAAACAATTACAAAAACATATTATGAATGTTCCCCACGGACGTGGGGATGAACCGCTTATCAATCTCTGCCTGTTGTCGATCAATTAATGTTCCCCACGGACGTGGGGATGAACCGATGAAGATGAATAGAGACATGAGAATGAATAGATGTTCCCCACGGACGTGGGGATGAACCGCCTATGGAATTAACTGTTCAAGAATTTATGGAATGTTCCCCACGGACGTGGGGATGAACCGGAGATACCCAAGGATATTATTGATTTTTTATAATGTTCCCCACGGACGTGGGGATGAACCGGTCAAGGCCTTGATGATAGCTTAAATCGGAGAATGTTCCCCACGGACGTGGGGATGAACCGATAGTTGAGGAGTTCTCTGATGATGATGAGAAATGTTCCCCACGGACGTGGGGATGAACCGGAGATATCCAAGGATATTGTTGATTTTTTATACATGTTCCCCACGGACGTGGGGATGAACCGATTGAGCCGACCCACGACCACAATGGCTCTCCATGTTCCCCACGGACGTGGGGATGAACCGATATCAAGCTCAATGTCTGTTGGCATCCTAATATGTTCCCCACGGACGTGGGGATGAACCGCTATTTCTGATCTTGAAATATTCTGGCTGAATATGTTCCCCACGGACGTGGGGATGAACCGAACAGGAACGCGCCCTGAATAAAGCCAAAGAGATGTTCCCCACGGACGTGGGGATGAACCGCTCAACCTTTGCCACCAGCTTTGCAGCGCACAATGTTCCCCACGGACGTGGGGATGAACCGGTAATCAGCCTTTATAGACACCGGCTATTAAGATGTTCCCCACGGACGTGGGGATGAACCGCCCAAAACATGCTTCATCACTATGTGTCAAAGATGTTCCCCACGGACGTGGGGATGAACCGGTAGCAAAATATATCCATAATCGCGAAAAACGATGTTCCCCACGGACGTGGGGATGAACCGCTGTTTATGTCTGGGGTAAAATGATTAGGGCTATGTTCCCCACGGACGTGGGGATGAACCGCATGGTAAAAATACTATCAAGTCTAAACGAATATGTTCCCCACGGACGTGGGGATGAACTAAATGTAAGTTTATAAACTTTGTTTCAAAAGTAATAACAATTCTCTTTTTTAATATTGATCACCGTCTCCTTTAGGAATATTGTTTGGGAATGGCTGTTTGAAGTCGCCCCATGAAAGGATACCGGCGTCCTAGATTGTTTCTACGGTTTTTACTCTTATACCAGATATATGACAAAAGTGTTTTTCAGCAAGGCGATGTCCTTAAACGTTTTTCTATATCGCAGGCATGAACGTCATTGACTTACTTGAACCATTTTTACATAATCAACTAAATTATTGAGTGGGAATATTTAGTTTCATTGGTTTTATTGGTTTTAGGTGATGGTGGATAATTATCAAAAAATTATCAGGAACAACTTGAAGAAATTATACGGCAATCTCTCTTCTTCTCCTGAATATGATATGATGGCGAAAAAAAATAAAGATGCTTTTGAGTTCAACGCTTTTGGAAAAAAATGCCGGATCTGTCCGGATGGTATTATACTGGGAAGTGAAGAACAGACAGGGGTATTCGGCATACTAATATCGTTGTACGCACTTCACGCCAAACCGGATATGCCGGTAATCGAACCCTTAAAATCATTTAAGGAGTTCCCTGACAGTGCGCCTTATTCCGGCGCTTTTATAACTCATACACAGAATATCCTTTTACCCCATGTGGATACAATCAATAAGAAAAGAGAATTGATCCTGAACCGTCTGGATGGTAAAGAAGGAGAAAACTGCACAGGAGGGGATTTTACCTTTTTATTAAAACCACTTCCAAAAATCTACTTGTGCTATATTTTTTATTTTGCGGATGAAGATTTTCCGGCTTCAGTGACCTGCCTGTATTCCAACAACGCGATTATGTTTATGCCGATTGACGGACTGGCTGATGTTGGCGAATACACGTCAAAGGAGATATTAGATATTATCCGCGATTAGACATTTGCTTTTAAAACAGTTTAAAAAGTCATCAGTGAAACTTCAATTAAAGAGAGGTGTCATCTATGCAAAATATGAATCATGTTAAATCTGGATTTGCTCTCCTGTTTATTTGCACCGCAGCCCTGATAAATGTTTCCAGCGCTTTTGCTATTAAATGGGCTGAATCGCCTATGTTGGCATGGGAAAAAAAAGCGATTGATCTTTTTGACAGAGATAAATTTGACAAGGTTATTTCAATGGTCAATGACCTGGAGAAAGATCCAAATAGAAACGCCCCTGTTTTTATATACTACTGCCACGCTCAGAAATATTATGTTAATCATGACAGGGATTCGGCCGTTTATTACAAGCAGCAGTATAGAACAATGTTAAACAGATTATCGGTCAAAAATCTGCCTGTGCTGATCCGGCTGGCTTCTCTGCCGCAAATGTCATGGAACAAGAAAATCAATAAAAGATTCATTGATTCTGCATTTGAAAAAGCAGACTCTGATGAACACCTTGGATCCGTCCTGTACTATCTCATCTATGATGATACTGAAATTGCCACAAGCTCCCTAAAGGGCCTTTCCAGTATCCTCCAGAAAAAGCGAAACATTGTCATGAACGGCGGGAAGCTGAGCATAAAGGAACGCGCTTGGATGACAAATGATATGCTGATAAAAAAACTGATTAGAATGTCAGGCGATGCAGCAAATCCCATGACGGGATTGATAAAAAAAGCACCTGCTGTTGCACGGAAAAAAATGATGGGTAATGCACCCAAATGCCTCGCGTTGATCGAAGAGCCTGCCCTCCAGCACCTCCGGGAGGCCGCAGCACTTGGCGATCCGAACGCTTCCGCGACAATAGTACTCGTCCAGGATGCTATTCAAGAGCGGCGCGCAAAATATCCTGGCAGTAAATGGTATACTGCTAAACCATAAAGAAGAAGGTTAATTCATGCAAATCTATGAAGATCTTGATCCGAATATGTTATCGCACCTTAAAAAAAAGATAAGTGATTATTCATATTTCTGGTCGTTAATCGGGATGGAGCTTGTTGATATTAAAAAAGGATGGGCAAAAATAAGTCTTCCATTTGACAAAAAAATTTGTAACGCGCTCGATATTGCCCATGGTGGTACGATATTCTCAACAGCTGATTCAGCCATTGGCATGGCGCTTCTCGGTCTAATAGACAAGGATAAGACCGTTACAACTCTTGAAATGAAAATCAATTTCATTCGTCCTTTTTCTAAAGGTAAGATATTCGCTGAAGCGAGAATCGTCCATAAAGGGAATCAAACCGCCATAGGCGAAGCTGAGGTAAAAGACAACCATGGAGAATTGATAGCCAGAGGGACCGCTACCTATATGATCGTTGAACGAAAAAAGCTATCAAAAACATGAATTTAGCATATCCGCTGGAACTACAAAAACTTAAGAATCCCTACCTGCGATTAAGGCCTGAAAACAAGAGGTTCTTTGATATCGGCCTGGCCAGAATCGCTTTTATTGTTCAAAATTTTGAACATATACTTGCAAGCCTGGAAAGAGAATAGTATAATAGTCAATTAAGCACATAGTTTCTTGAAAGGAGATGGAGAGGAGCCTTACAGGGTGCTTATTTAGTATTATATTAGTAAATGGCTATTGTATGGGAAAATGAAGGGGTTACATACGAAATGCTGTTTTATCCCAAGAGGATGGACAGTTTTTTCTGACTTCAAATCCCAAAACGAATTATGTAAGGCTTCTAAACAGATAATTGTTAAGCTGAATGGAGTCAGAATAATTAAGTTTTATTGATGGGGGAGAGTAGATGCTTGTTTTAACAAGGAAGCTTGGTGAGAAGATTATTATTGGAGATAACATTGTTGTCAAGGTTGTTGAAATCGGTCGAGGGAGTATTAAACTCGGTATTGACGCGCCAAATGACATTATTATCCGAAGGCATGAACTAGAGGAAAAAATTCAAAAAGAGAGCATCAATGCAGTGGGTAATAAATAACCTGCTGCTTGTACAGTTCTTTAATTAAAAAATAAACTTTTTCGGTTTTAATCTGTATATTACCGTTAAAACCAAGTCGCTGAAGATCATTGATCATAGCGAAGGAGAATTGGTTTATTCCCGCTCTGCTTCCGTTTCCAGCGCTACTTCTATAGCTTCTTTAATAATCCTTCTTTTTATGGGTTTGTTCAGATAACCATTAAAACCACATTCCCTGATTTTTTCCTGTTCATGTTCCGTCACATAACCAGACAGGGCAAGGATGATCATCCTGCTGTGTTTTTTTCGTATCTGCTCACATAATTGTATTCCGTTCTGCCCGGGCATTCTGATATCCACAAGCACAAGATGAAAACCTTCCTGCGCCACCATTACCAGTGCTTCTTCAGAAGAAGCGGCGGTTCTGACATCATAGCCCTCTTTAATAAGCATCTTTTTTAAGGTTACCAGAATATGGGCTTCATCATCAACCACAAGTATTTTTTTCTCAGCCATAACAGTTGTCCTGTGTTGCTATGAAAAAAATGGTATCGGCTATGAACGGCTACTATATATAATGATAAGCGAAATGAACAAACTTTAATCTTATAATATCGATTTAATATAGAATAAAACGATTTGAATTTAAAGGTTTTTTTTTAATATTGATGAATAATTGTATATTTATGATCCCAGTTAAATAAAAAAAAACCAGAGTAAACAAGGTGTAGTAGCGTAATTTCCCCACCCAACGGAGTCAGTCCTCTGACTTCAAGCCTCAGACTTTATGTTTTAAGATGGTGATAAACTTAATCGATGTGACAGACAGGTTACCATATTTTTTCTATTGCAGTTCACCGTTATTATATATGAAATCAGTATGTTGTATATTTTTATTTGCAACTTAAGTGTATACTAAAGAATACGGAAATTGCTATTTTTCGTTCAATAATGTTGGAAATTAAATGGGAAAAAATATATGTTTATGACAATTCATTAACATAAAAAAAAGAGGTAAAACAATGAAAACATTTAAATCCATGTTTTTTATTTCCGCTTTATTTTGTTTATTTATTTTTTTAACGCAACCTTCCCGGGCAGCTGTACCGACTGTTGATGGCGGTGGTTCCCACACCATTGCTCTTATGGAAGACGGATCTGTATGGGCATGGGGGAGAAATATAAGTGGTCAGATCGGGGACGGCACCAATACAGACAGGTATCTACCTGTTCGAATAACCGGCCTAAGTAATGTTTCAAAAATAGCTGGCGGTTATTCCCATAACATGGCACTGAAAGATGACGGTACGGTATGGGCTTGGGGACATAACAGCTCCGGCCAGTTGGGCGATGGTACAACTACAAACAGACTAAGCCCTGTCCAGGTGCCTGGCCTGTCAAATATTACCGATATCTCATGCGGATTTTATTATTCTGTGGCATTAAAGGATGATGGAACGGTTTTGACTTGGGGATATAACGACGATGGCCAGCTTGGCGATGGTACAACTTTATCAAAGACAAGCCCTGCCCAGATATCCGGACTTACAGGCATTATCGCTGTTACAGCCGGTAGATATCATACCCTGGCACTAAAAGATGACGGCACAGTCTGGGCATGGGGTAAGAATAACTATGGCCAGCTCGGAGATGGTACCGAGGAAAACAGAACAAACCCTGTTCAGGTTTCCGGGCTGACCGAAACTGAAGCGATTACAACGGGAATGCTACACAGTATAGCGTTAAAAAATGATGGCACAGTCTGGGCATGGGGGTATAATTTTTATGGAGGACTGGGTAACGGAAACCGCTTAAACAAGAGCACACCGGTTCAGACATCAGTCATTACTGGAATTATATCGGTGAAGGCTGGCGATTTTCATACCATAGCGTTGAAAGATGATAACACGGTATGGGCATGGGGCAGAAATTTAGATGGACAGTTGGGTGACGGAACAGCTGAAGAAAGGCTTGTACCAATACAGATTTTGGATCAGGACAGTGTTGTATCTGTTGGCTGTGGTGCTTCTCACACGGTTATCCTGAAAGATGATAACACGGTATGGGCATGGGGAAAGAATCAATGTGGTGAGCTCGGTAACGGCAAGTCAGGGAAGATACTTGACTGGGTTCAGCCAAAAAATCTCGGCAGGATTACATCCATATCAACAGGCGGATCTCATGTTCTTGCCTGTAAAGATGACAGCACAGTCTGGGCATGGGGGTGTAATCGATATGGACAGATAGGTGACAATACAAAAATAGGCAGAAATATACCTGTGCCTGTTACTGATCTTGTGGACATGATCGATGTTTCTGCTGGCAGCGTCTTCAGTCTGGCGCTTAAAAACGACGGTACTGTATGGTCATGGGGTAATAACGGTTTTTCACAGCTAGGTGACGGAACTGCTGCACCTTGGAGAACTACCCCTGTACAGGTTGCCGGACTGACAGGGATTGAAACTATTTACGCTGGAAGCAATCATAGCTTTGCTGTAAAAGAAGACGGGACATTGTGGGCATGGGGGTATAACAGTATGGGACAGTTAGGTGATGGCACGCTTGAGGAAAGAAATATACCAATCCAAGTGCCAGGTATAACTGATACAGCATCTGCCTCTGCGGGCTATGCACACAGTTTTGCAGTAACAACTGACGGAACCTTATGGGGCTGGGGCTTGAATAATAAAGGCCAGCTAGGGGATAATACTACAGATGATAAAACCAGTCCTGTGCAGATATCAGGCATTGACCATGTGACCGCAGTAGCTGCGGGAATGTATCACAGCCTGGCGCTTAAAGACGACGGCACGGTCTGGGCATGGGGTGATGATATGTTTGGAAGGCTTGGAAACGGTGCTGGAGGGGATTCCCTTATACCGGTACAGGTGCCAGGTCTTGATAATGTCGTGGCCATTGCTGTCAACAGAGAACACAGCATGGCATTGAAAGAAGACGGTACGATATGGGCATGGGGATATAATTCAAACGGAGAACTTGGTGATGGCACAACTGAGGAGAGGAATTCTCCTGTATTAATAATGGAACTTGCTGGTGTAAAGGGAATTGCTATCAATGATAATTATTCTGCCGCGCTCCTTGATGACACGACCCTGCGGCTATGCGGAAGCAGTCTGTACGCAAAGCTTGGAAACGACCCTGACATATGGATGCCAGTACAAACCTTGAGTTCTGATGGTGAGTCTTTTCTTTATCTGGCTAATGTGCCTGTTTCTGTCACCTCAGCTGCGGATCTAGTCACAACTGAACAAGGGGATACAGCGGAATTTAATGTTGTGCTGAATTCACAGCCGTCTGATGATGTTACCATCTCTGTAACGAGTACTGATGAAACAGAAGGGACGGTCTCTCCAACAGTATTGTTGTTTACCTCCGGAGATTGGGATGCCGCCCAGACGGTTACAATTGCTGGTGTGGATGACGCCATTGATGACAGCACGCAGGCATATCAAATCACACTTTCTACATCATCTGTTGATCCTGTGTTTGACGGTTTTTATATGGATTACATTAATGCTTCTAACAGGGACAATGAGATTGATCATTTTGTGTTTGCTGACATTAGATCTCCCCAGGGGGACAATATTCCATTTAATATCAGAATGAGAGCGCATAACGCCACCCATGAAACAGTCGACCTGTATACGGGCTCACCCGGTTTAACAGCTACAGGCGACAGTGGCTCATTGACGGTTCTTCCCTTATCTGCTGGTCCTTTTGCCGGGGGGCGATGGGAAGGTGAGGTTTCAATAGACACGATAGATACTAATGTGACATTGACAGCAGACGATGGTTCAGGTCATACCGGAACCAGCAATTTTTTTGACACAGACCAGTATATTGTTTCCATCACCAGCATTTCAGTAGATGAAAACATCGAAAATGCCGAAATTGCAGTATCCCTTAATAGATCAGTCGATCCTGCGGAACAGGTCATGGTCGATTATGCTACGTCAGATGGCTCAGCAACAGCGGGGAGCGATTATATGTCATCAAACGGCTCATTAGCATTTAACGAAGGGGATTTAAGCCACGTCATCTCTGTACCGATTACGGATGATAATATACTGGAACCAGATGAAATCTTTACAATTACCCTGAGCAATCCGGCTGGTGCATTGATCGATAACGGAACTGCAGACTGCACCATCCAGAATGATGACTATGAAGTCCCTTCTTTTGACGATATTTCTGCTGTGGAAGACACAGGGATCGCTTCTTTTACTGTATCCCTGGACCGTGTGGTTGAGGCAGGTGACACGGTTACAATTAATTATAGCACATCTGACATAACCGCTAATGCTGTTAGTGATTATACATCTAAATCCGGCAGTCTAATGTTCAATCCTGGAGATCAGACGAAAACCATTGATGTGACGATTATTGATGATGCAATCGTGGAGACAGCTGAAGACTTCTCTGTTACACTGATCGCTGGGTCTAATTTTACAATAGTGGA
>JANQFQ010000060.1 GCA_028277765.1 Desulfobacterales bacterium | reverse complement strand
TTAAATTTTCGAACTAAATTGCCTTTTGTTTTGAAATTTGGATTTTGGTCATTTAATATTGTTTCGGATTTCGATATTCGGATTTCGGATTTTTAATATCTATTTAATGGAATTGCTTTGGAAAAAAATTGACACTGTCTGTAAAGCCAAATCCAGACTTTTACACATTTTTCGTGTCCAATCCCCATGTCTTTTCAATTTCGATAGCGATCCCGATAGCGATTTCGATTCTCCCATCAACCTTATTCAGCATCGTTACTAGACCTGAACGCCTCAAGGTGGCCAATGAGTTCATCAAGCAGTTCTTGGGAATAGTATGTGCCGGCCATGTCGTACCAGATGGGTTTGCATAGCTTCCGTATCTTTTCAAGTTCCTTTGTTTCCATGGCTGTGGGTTTTACATATTTTGGGACCATGGCGTTATATACTTTTGTCGTATATTGACGTGTCTCATTACAAAATAGGATAGCTTCATTATCGCGAATCGCCAGAACACCCTTCTGCTGGTTGTCTGTTATGCTGTAAAAGGCCTTTTTTGTTACGATAACCGCTGCAGGTGAATATCTTATATTAATCGGATTGACATATTTCAATTTACCATGCAACTGTGATCCAGCAACCCATATGGCAGGGGCGATGATGTTATCCGCAACTCCCTGGTGGATGGATGAGGCTATTTCAGTAACATTCATTGGGATTGGATTGGCACTGAGGGTTTTCAGAACGTTTGTTTCTATACTGCCATACCAGGCGGCAAATGTTTGGTTTTTAAAATCTTCTATTGTTGATAGTTCTTTTGAAACAGAATATATCTGGTCAAAGTCCTGGTCTCCCCAGACCACGAGCTTATATCCGTGTGATTCAGCGAATTTGTCAAATACTGGATACATCTTTTTTCTTATATAATCGACCTCATGATAATCATTAAACATAAATGGGAGTTCCAGTACAGCCATTTCAGGGCAGGCGAGCACAACCCCCTGTCCGGTAAACGCGGCGCCATCCAGCTGGCCGATTTTCATCTTTCTAAGATAGTCCTGGTCATTCCCCATGACACCGCCCCAGTACCATTGCGAAAGGGCTGGACAGAGCTTTTTTTAAAAAATGCTGATGATTGTTTTCCATGATGAGAGGCTCCTTTTTATTATATAGAGACGGGGGAACGTGAAAAAATGTTTACCATTAAAACAATAGTTTATTCAGTGGGTTAACCAATATATAATTATTCTATAATTAACTCTCATATGTAAATACATATGTCATAACAAAGATGTTACATGTTTTAAGAAATTTTATCCAAATGAAGTTGTTCTTGATTTATAATGCAATTAGTAATATTATCTATTGATATTATTACATTTTGCTGCTGATATGCCGAAGCTGAGAGAAAAAATTGAAAGCTGGTTTGAGGAACTTGGACATGTCTTGTACCGGCACAGGATTAAAACACTTCTGGCTGTCTTTCTTGTCACTGCTTTTCTGATTGTTCAACTTTTTAAATTAACGGTCGATACATCTTCTGAGGGGATGCTTCATGAAGATGACCCTGTACGGATTAATTACAATGCATTCCGTGATCAGTTTGGCAGGGATGAGATTGTGGTCATTTCCATAAAGCCACCTGATGTTTTTTCCGCGACGTTTTTAAATAAATTAAAATCCTTTCATGAAGACCTTGAGAATGAAACCCCTTATGTTCGTGAAGTAAGGAGCCTGATGAACGCCAGGCACACACGGGCGGAAGGGGACGTTCTTTATGTTGATGATCTTCTGCAGGACTGGCCTGAGAGACAGGTTGACCTTGTAGAATTAAGGGAACAGGTTCTTAAGAATCCGGTTTATCTGAATAATATTATTTCTGAAGATGGAACATACGCTGGTGTTATTGTTGAAACTGAGGCTGTCATCGCTGTTGAGTCAGATTCTGATGATATTATGGCGGATTTTGAAGATGACACAGATATGTCTGGAGAGAGTAGTATTAAAACACGGTATTTTGGCGCAAAAGAGAATAAGGAAGTAACGTTTGCCATAGAAAAGGTTGCGGCGCGCTACAATGGTGATGACTTTCAAATAGCTGTTTCTGGCGGTCCGGTGATTGTAGATTATTTTAACAGGTATGTGCAGCAAGACGCAATAAACTGTACGGTGATCTGTTTTATCGTGATTATCATTTTACTTGGTGTTTTGTTCAACTGGCGGATAACAGGTATCATATTCCCATTAATTATCATTGACGCGTCATTGACTTCAACTCTTGGGCTTATGGGACTTTTGCATGTACCGCTTACCCTTGTCACAAATGGTATTTTAGCCTTCCTTCTGGCGGTCGGGGTCGGGGATGCCGTGCATATCCTCTCCGTGTTTTACAGGGCGATTCAGGATGGTAAATCCAGGGAAGACGCCATTGCATATGCTATGGGTCATTCAGGGATGGCTGTGATGCTGACAAGTCTTACAACAGCAGCCGGCCTGCTGTCATTTTCATTCGCGGAACTGTCAACGATTGCTGATTTGGGAAGGTTTGCTGCTGTGGGTGTCATATTAGCGCTCTTATACACCCTGTTTCTGCTGCCGCCGCTTTTTGCCATTTTCCCCGTGAAAAAGAAGGCTGGCCTGGAAAAAAAATCAAAGACAATGGACCGGTTTTTACTCTTTTTTGCTAATAATTCCACAGGATTTCCTAAAAGAATACTTGCGGTCACTTTTTTAATTTTTGTGGTTTCAATTGTGTGCATGAGCATGCTCGATTTTAAGTATAACGCGATTAGTTATTTTAAGGATGGGGAGCAGGTTAAAAAGAATGTTCGCATCATTGAAGATAATTTCAAAGGGATGATCGTTCTAGAGGCGATAGTGGATACTCAAAAGGAGAATGGTATACACGCCCCAGATGTTTTAAACAGTATTGAAACCCTTTCACGGAAAATTGAGAAAATCCAGCGTCCAGAAATATTTGTCGGTAAGGTGTTTTCCATAACCGATATTGTAAAAGAGACAAACCAGGCCTTAAATGGGAATGATCCTGACTTTTATACCATTCCCCAGGACAGGCAGACCATTGCCCAGGAATTGCTCTTATTTGAGAATTCCGGGTCTGATGACCTTGAAAAGGTTGTGGACAGCCAGTTTAGCAAAACAAGAATTACCATAAAGACTCCCTGGACTGACGGCGTTATACTGGAAAATTTCATGGATGAGATGAAAAAAGTTTTTGAAACGGAATTTTCAAAAAAAGCTGAAGTCGTGCTTACCGGTGGGGTGGCACTGGTAGCGAGGACCATACCCACCACTATACGGAGCATGTCAAAAAGCTATGTGGCGGCATCTATTGTTATTACGATAATGATGATATGCCTTGTGGGAAGTTTGAAAATTGGACTCCTGAGCATGATACCGAACCTGCTACCGATTTTCATCTCCATGGGCATTATGGGTATCGCGAAAGTCCCACTTGACCTGACAACCATGCTGATCGGCAGTATCGCAATTGGACTGGTTGTGGATGACACCGTACATTTTATGTACAATTTTAGAAAGTATTACGATATTACAGGTGATTCCCATAAAGCTGTACGTAAGACACTACTCGGTACCGGCCGAGCCCTGCTGATCACGTCTTTGATACTGACATTAGGCTTTTTCTCAGACTTTTTTGCCACACTGACAAACATTATCAGGTTTGGTCTGTTTACAGGGATTACCATCATATTCGCCCTGCTGGCAGATTTTATCGTAGCACCGGCCCTGATGGTGATGGTGATGGGATCGTCAGCACAGAACAAAAAGGATTAGAAAGACGTAAGGGCGGGTTCATAACTCGCCTGGACCGGTGAGATAGCAGTCGTAGGTTGCCGACTTGCCTATGTTGTGTTGAACACTTTAACCCAACAATAAGGATCCGGCGCAAAGAATGAACACCCGGTGTATCCATTGGGACTTAGTTTTGTCGGGATTGAAATCGAATTTCAATGAAATGTGGCCAACCATCGTAGGGCGGGCTTTGCCCACCAAATATCTATACTAGATGCTAGATGCTGGATGCTGGATGAAAACCTTTTGGGCAGGGAGACCCCGCCCCTCCCTCTTAGCATTTAATGAAATGTAGCCCACCCTACTGAAGAGGCTTTTTCGCAATTAAAATCGTGCTCGTACTCAACGACTAAAGGGAGTGGTGCTCGTAATCGTACTCGAAGAAACGTGGTTTAAATACAATAAAAATAAGGGAGAGGAGTAAATCCTCGAACATTAAAACCAGGAGAATAATATGTATGAGTTCAAACGTCACCATTTGCGGCTGCTGGTGAAAGATTTTAAGGCGTGTTTTATTTTTTACCGTGATACTCTTGAATTGCCGATTAGATATGGTGATGAGGAGAGTGAATACGCTGAATTTAAAACAGAAGCTATCCATATCGCACTTTTTGCCAGAAATCTCATGGCTGATGCGGTCAGCAAAGGAGAGAAACCTGTTGATGCCGATGTCCAGGATCGGATCGTAGTTGTACTGAGAATGGATGATATTGATGCGGTCTATCATCGTTTAAAGGCAAAGGGCGTTCGATTTGATACAGCACCTGAGGACCGTACAGAATGGGGCTGTAGGACCGCACACTTTCGTGACCCAGATGGCAACCTGCTTGAGCTGAACGCGGATTTAAAAAAATAAAGATTTCACAAAAAAAATCATCATCTTGATTTGCCATTCATATCGTTATGTGCTATTGAAAATAAGTTTTCGAATTCACACCATACATGCCGGAAAAGATGAGTTCTTCATAATAAGGTAATGACAGGCGCGATGCCTGCTATGGTTTTTTCTCCCTTAATGGCGGGATTTTCGAAAAGAATATTATAACTATAACAAAATAGAACTGTATCTGAAAGAAGTATACATGAATGATCCTTCACAAAAAAAGATACTTGTTATTGATGATGATCCTCTTGTGCGTAGAAGCGTAGAGTATTGTCTTGAAGACGGCGGATATCTCGTCGTTTCAGCAGAGGACGGTGAAAGGGGCCTGGAGATAATAGAGCAGGAGCTGCCGGACATGGTAATTGCTGACCTTCGGATGCCAAAGGTCGATGGCAGGGAGGTCTTGGCTGAAGTGAAAAAAAACTTTCCTGATATACCAGTAATTATCATTTCCGGTGCCGGCATCATGGATGATGTGGCAGATGCGCTTCATTCTGGTGCCTGGGATTACCTGATTAAACCCATAGAGAATATGGATATTCTTCTCCATACGGTTGAAAAGGCCCTGGAGCGAGTCTTTCTTATAAAAGAGGCCAAACTGTGCAGGGAACAGTTGATGGAAAAAACAGAAAAATTGCCTTGACAAAAAAGGCTTACTGTTCCATAAAAAATGAAAAAGTCATAGTAACCGTGTGGTGCCCGGCAAGGGATAATAGGGAAACCGGTGAAAGTCCGGTACGGTCCCGCCGCTGTGACCCCTTCCTTTTTTATTTTTAAAAGGAAAGCACTTCAGCTTAATCAGGCCACTGTATTATTTTAATAATATGGGAAGGCAGCTGAAGGTACGGGCAGTCAGAAGACCTGCCATGCGGTTTTTTTTAAGATAGGGGAAATGGTAAATCCTCAGGTGGAAACACCTGGGGTTTTTTTTTATCCATTCAGGAACAAGCAACCGGTAGTGGCGAATCTTGTATTCGCCTATGAAAAGAATGAAAGCAGCTGTACTCATAGAGCCTGGGAAACTTGAATTAAAAGAGGCAAAAAACCCGGAATGCCCTAATGGCGGGGTGTTGATTCAGATCATAGCATGTGGAATATGCGCGGCAGATGTTAAGATGACGGAAAAAGGACATCCAGCGCTGGTATTGCCTCGCATTCCCGGACATGAAATCGCTGGTGTTGTGGCGGAGAGCCGGACTGATGAATTCCGGGCTGGTGAACGGCTTCAGGTGGCTCCAGGTTTAAGATGCGGCAGTTGTTTCCAGTGCAAGAGGGGGCATGATAACCAGTGTGAAAAACGGGAGATAATCGGGTTTACCCGTGACGGGGGGTTTGCTGAATATATTGCTGTACCACTTCAAGGAGAAATTGTCGGCGCTGTGAACCGGCTTCCAGATCATGTCTCTTTTGGCGCAGCGACCCTTGCCGAACCGATCGCGTGTTGCATAAACGCTCAGGAGAGGACGGATGTGGGCAGGGATGACTCGGTCCTGATCACAGGGGCTGGTCCTTTGGGATTACTCAACCTTTTTATAGCAAAGGACAGGGGGGCTGGAAAAGTGATCATCAGTGAGCCGGACCATACACGCGCAAAAATGGCTTCAGATTTTAATGTAGACGCGGTTTTAGATCCAACAGGAGACAATTTTTATCAAGCAGTTATGGATGAAACAGGCGGCAGGGGGGTGGATGTTATTGTTTTTGCCAGTTCTTTGGCGTGTTTTGATGAACCGTATCACCAGCTGCTCGCTCCTGGCGGAAGGGTATCCATCTTTAGTGGTATAGCACCCCTTGATTCCAATCCGAAGATTGACTTGAGTCGGATTCATTATAATGAAACCAGCATTACCGGGGCATATGGATGTACTGCCAAACAGAACAGACAGGCGGTTGACATGCTTTCTTCAGGACGTTTGCCTGTTCAGGAGATCATTACCATGCATGTAAAACTAGAAAATGTCCTTGACGGTTTTGAATATTCAAGGATGAAAGAAGGAATAAAGGCGATCGCGGAGGTGAAACATGAATGATAAAACAAAGCAGTTTGGTGCTTCAATTAACCGCCTTATCGCGGGTGAGGATCTGGTCAGGGATGAGACACGCGAACTGTTTGAGGAGATTTTAAAAGGTGAGCAGACAGAGATTCAGCAAGGTGCGTTCCTGGCTGCGATGACAGCCAAAGGGCCAAGCATCAGTGAGATCGCCGGTGCTTGGGAGGCGATTTATGAACTTGATACAATAAAGGTGAATCCTGATGTTCAGGAACCGCTGGTTGATAATTGTGGAACAGGCATGGACAGTTTTAAAACATTTAATATCAGCACCGGAGCAGCGATAGTGGCCGCGGCCGGAGGTGTAAACGTAGCCAGGCATGGTTCTCGGGCGCTTTCGTCAAAGTGCGGAACAGTTGATATATGCGAGGCACTGGGGGTTGATGTTGAGTGTAGCGCTGACACGGTTAAAAAGAGTATTGAAAAAACGGGAATTGGCCTGTTTAACGGCATGAGTCCAGAAGTACATCCAGAAGCCTTATTCAGGATACTGTCACAGATAAGTTTTGGAAGTATTCTGAATATCGCGGCGTCCCTTGCCAACCCGGCAAATCCAATACTCGGTGTGAGAGGGGTATATTCAAAGGATATGATCGATCCAGTTATAAACAGCATGAAAGAGATCGGTTTCAAGAAGGCGGTTGTTTTCCACGGGACAGTTGACAATAGCGGAGGCGGTATTGATGAACTTTCCCCTGTAGCTGAAAGTTTTGTTTCTGAACTCACTGAAAACGGAAGTATAAAACATTATGTGCTTCAGCCTGAATCAGCAGGGATTAATAGGCCTATTCAAAAAGATGATATTGCCGGCGGGAATGATCCTGATAATGAGGCCCAAAGGCTTATAAGAATATTCACTGGCGAAGATAGAAACGGCCTTTATTATACGGTCTGTCTTAATGCTGCGCCTCTGTTTTACGTGGCAGGCAGGGTTAATGATTTGAACGAGGGGATGGCATTGGCAAAGGATGTTGTGGATTCCGGCCAAGCAATGGATAAGCTGAAGCAGTGGATGGATGTTCAAAAGAGCGAGTGAAAAGGGATAAATGATCAGTTTTTATTTAAGGAGAGAATATGAATAACAGTGTAGTTAGTGATTTAGACGGAATATTAAAAGAGATAACGCCAGTAGACAGGGGATGGATAGGAAAAGCTAAAGACCGGACGTCCCGACTGGTGATGCCGCACAGGGCCCTTGGGAGGCTTCATGAGATTTCCGAGCGTGTCTGCGGTATAACGGAAACTCTGGAACCGTCCGTCAGCAAGAAGACGGTACTTATTATGGCCGGTGACCACGGTGTGGTAGAAAATGGAGTCAGTGCTTTTCCTCAGGATGTTACCGGTGCTATGGTTAAGACATTTTTGGGAGGCGGAGCAGGGATAAACGCGATTGCACGACAGGCAGGGGCGGATGTGCTTGTTGTGGACATGGGAATTATCCCGGAGATAGATCCGGATAGCATGGATGGTGGAGAACGATTTCTGGTACGCAAAGTAGCAAACGGTACAACCAACTTCACAAAAGGGCCGGCCATGACACATGAAGAGGCGGAGCAATCTGTTACTACTGGTTTTCAGGTCACATCTTCTCTTTTTGAAAAAGGGGTTGACATCATCGGAACAGGCGACATGGGCATAGGGAACACAACACCCTCCGCAGCTATAGGAGCGGTCATAACAGGGATATCTCTGGAGAGGATGGTTGGACGGGGAACTGGCGTGGATAACCAGAGTCTTGCTGTTAAACGTGACATTGTAAAACGCGGAATAGAGTTTAATCAGCCGGATAGGAACAACGGCATTGATGTACTGGCCAAAATAGGTGGATTTGAAATAGGGGGGATAGCCGGTTCGATACTAGCAGGAGCTTATCACAAACGACCCGTGGTAATAGATGGTTTTATCTCGACAGCCGGAGCTCTTATCGCCCATATGCTATGTCCTGCTATAGATGATTATATCTTTGCGGGTCACTGTTCAGAAGAGCAAGGACATAGAGCCATGCTTGATTTCCTTTGCATGGAGCCAATTCTTGATATTGGCTTACGACTCGGGGAAGGGACAGGCGGTGCCCTTGCCTTGAATATCATTGAATCCGCAGTCACAGTTTTCAAAGAGGTCTTGACTTTTGATGAAGCAGGGGTACCGGGGAAAGAGTAGGACTGAGTGAAAGGAATGGGGCTGAGGATTGAGTAAGATACTAGATGCTGGATACTAGATGCTAGTATCTAGCATCTAGCATATTCCTATACCGATAAACATTGACGGATTATATTTACTATTATAGTTTTAATATAAATAAATAAAAGAATGAAAGGACGGAAAGATGAAAAAAGGTGTTTTAATCTGTTGCTTTTGTTTTTGTGTGGTGATCATCATTGGTTATGTGTTTTTGACTCATAAAAGTGATCCTGTGGATATTGCGCGTGATTATGTTGAGGAGCTGTTCATCGGGATTGAATGCGACCTGACAGGCTTGAAATATACGATTACTCAGGAAAGCGATTATGCGGCAAAGATAAAAATTTCTGGTAAAATTGCCTACGAAGATGAGTTAACACTGGTCAAAGAAGACGGTAAATGGGTGATTACCACAAAAGAGATAAGTTTTGATACACCTGAAACCGGGCTTGAACAGGAACAAGAGGCACATGAATCTGAAAAGCCGACACATAAGGTTAAACCGGCTGAGGAAAAAATTGAGGCTGAACATTCAGAAAAAACGCATTCATCAGACAGCCATCATTAGCTGGAGAAAATTCCGGGTGGCTAGATAGCTTCTGGATACAGGCAAACAGGTATTTATTTTGGGTTAATTAAGTTCCCTTTTTTTATAAAAGGTCATATTCCATTCACATGTTATTGTGTCATGGCGAATAATATAAACAGACTCATCATCTCCAAGGACCTTAAAATAACGGTGGTCCGGTGAGAGCCACTGGTCAACAACCTCCATGACGTCGACTTTCCTGTTTCCAAACCATACCCGGCGGGGTGTTTCTTCACCATGGTATCCGGAATAGCATTCAACTCGAATGTTCATTACATTTGTCATTATGACTGAAAGAATTGAAAAAGTAAACATAAACGGGTTATCCTTAAACATTTCCGTAAAATACAGACATACGTCAGACCAACTAGTAGTATTTTTTCACGGGCTGGGATGCTCCAGAAAATCTTTTATTGATGTGTGGGATTTTCCCGCTTTTCATGATAAATCACTCCTCTGTATAGACCTGCCCGGTTTTGGTAAAACCGATTACATTGAAGGGTTTTCATGTCATATGGAGGATTACGCCCTGGTTTGTGAAGCGGTTATCAATAATTTCACATATAGCACACTTCATGTTGTCGGGCACAGTATGGGCGGGGCGATTGTCCTACTATTGTCCCAGCGTCTGCTCGAAGCCCTGGCATCATTTACGAATATTGAAGGAAACCTGGTGAGTGAGGATTGCGGTACTGTCAGCAGGGAGACAGCGGCATCTTCATATGAACGTTTTTTATATGAACTCCTTCCGAATGTTGCGTCACGTTTTGGAAATGAAGGGGACTATCTGGATATTCAGGAGATGTCTTCGGCTGCGTTCTACAGAAGCGCGTGCTCCCTTGTTAAGTGGTCTGAAAGCGGGGAACTATTAAAGCGATTCAGAAATTTACAATGCCGAAAAATATTTTTTTACGGAGATAAAAACGCATGGCTGAGCGTTCTTAAGCAACTTAATGACATTGATAAGAACGCGATCAAAGGGAGCGGACATTTTCCGATGAATGACAATCCCGCAGAGTTTTACGGCAAGCTTAGCAGGTTTATTGATGGAAAGGATCTAGTATATTGTATCTGAAGAAAATGTTTGACATTTTTAATGGAATAGCATTAATCATGTAGCTTCATTCAGGTTCTTGTTTAAGATTAATAGGGAACTCTGTGAAAATCAGGGACGGGCCCATCGCTGTAAACAGGGACGAAAGCCGTAAAAAAGTCACTGATCTGCCTCGGGCGGAACGGGAAGACACGGCAATTAGGACGATCTGTAAGTCAGAAGACCTGCCTGAATGTGAGGCGTAACCTTTGAGGACGAAAGACCGCCCAATTAGATCCACCAGGATAAAAATGGGAAATCCCCGGATCGGAAATAACCGGTCCGGGATTTTTTTTGCCCGGACCCAAGAATAGAATTTTTCAGTAAAGGAGGAAAGATGGTAAAGACGTTTTTTGTTTGTGCAGCATTTTCATTGGTACTGGTGATTCAATCCGGGTATGCAGAGGAGAAGAGAAACAATGATAGTACAATAACAACCCTTGAAGAAGTGGTGGTGTCTGCCACAAAAACAAGGGAAAAGAGGAAAGACATCTCTAATTCTGTGATAATAATCGATTCAATGGATATCGAAGAATCGCCGGCGCAGAATGTCGGCGAACTGCTGGCCAATGAACTCGGTATTGACTGGCGGACTTATGGCAATTACGGTGGCGCCCCACAGAGCATCAGAATCAGGGGGATGGATTCTGAAGGTACCCAGGTCCTTGTGAACGGCATAGAATATAATTCACCTTCCCTTGGTTATGCGGACGTAAACAGGATCCCGATGAACAATATTGACCGGATTGAGGTGGTTAAGGGCTCTGGCTCCTTATTATACGGTTCAGGAGCCATGGGAGGGGTTGTCAATATTATCACCAAGCGGGCGGAACGTGAAAAGATGGACCTCAGGGTAACCGCGGGCTTTGGGAATAAAGATACATACCGGCTGTCAGTGGAACAAGGGATGTATGTTCATGAGGATTTCAGTTACTTCCTTGCTGCCAACCGGCGTGATACAGATGGCTTTCGCGACAACAGTGATTCCACCCAGACAGATGTTTCTCTGAACCTGGTATTTGACCAGGGGGATGACCTGGAAATCAGTTTGTACACCGACTACATTGAAAGAGAATCTGGATCGCCAGGTGTTCACCCCCCTGAAGATACGAACGCGTATTATATTGATGAGGTGAAATTTTACAGCCCGACCGCGGCAAGTGTTCTTGATAACAGTGAAGATGAAAACGCCCACATCGTATTCAGGGTTAAGGGGAATTTAAGGGAATGGGCGAGATTTAACTTTAAAAGGGGTTATACGGATATGGAGTATTATTTTTACACCCGGTATAATTCCAGCGGTAAAGGGGGTGAGTTCTGGACCGATAATGAAGTGAATGTGACAGAAGGGACACTTGACATTAATCCATTTGAAGGCGCCAGCATGTTGATCGGTGCAGACCATAAGAGTTATGACTGGGCCAACCGCAGCCTAGACCTGGATCAGAACGGCAGGAGGGTTCGGGATTCAAAAGAGATTGCTACTGCTTCTGTAGATACCCATGGGGCATTCGCTGAAGTCCAGTACCGTCCCTGCAAGTTTTTAAAACTGCTTGCCGGAATAAGAAATGAGGACCATTCCGTTTTTGGCACGACTAATTTGTCCCGTTACGGCCTGGTCGTGAATCCCCTGGAAGACACAGTGCTTAAGTTTAATCATGGAAAGCATTTTAAGGCACCCACGCCGAATGATCTGTTCTGGCCGTTTGACGGTTTTTCTGAAGGGAATCCTGATTTAAAGCCTGAAAAGGGCTGGCATACGGATATGACCCTTGAGCAGTCGCTTTTTAAGAACAATCTGTTTATTACACTGACATATTTTAAGTGGGACCTGAATAATAAAATTCAGTGGGAGCCGAATAGTGACGGTGTATGGACTCCCCTAAACCTTCGGAAGTATGAGGCGGACGGATACGAGATAGGCGCAAAGGTCGGTCCATTTTATGATCTGATGCTGTGTCTGAATTATACGTATACGGATGCAGATGAAGTCAACAAGGCATATTCAAAACAGAGTTATTTCCCGCCTGATTTTCAATACAAATGGGTCAAACGGCGGGCAGCATATACCCCGGAAAAACAGTTCAAGGGATCGCTCACATGGTGGAGCCGTTTTGGACTGACCGCGAGTGCCACAGCCAGGTATACAGGGAGTCGGATGACCTATAAAACTTGGTATATATCGTATCCAGATCCTGAAACTGAAACCCGGGCATATAAACTGAAGGATTACTGGACATTTGACGCGCGCGTTGACCAGAGGCTGTTTGATCACTGGATTTTTTCCATCCAGTGCAATAACTGGTCAGACAGGTATTATGATACATACAGAAATACCTTTGACAACCAGGAGACAGGTGAGACATCCATCGCGTCTTATCCTGGAGCAGGACGGACAGTGTTTTGCGGGATTACTTATGAGTATTAATGAATTGGACTGAGTAAGATGCTAGATACTAGATGCTGGTCGTAGCGAAGCCATGCAGAGCCTGATAAGCATAGATCCCGCTGTTGTTTGGCGGGGATGCAAGATGGCTGGTTCGTAGGGTGGGCTGTGCCCACCATCCACTGATTCATAATGTATGCTGACTTATTTGGTGGGCACAGCCTATACCCTACGATAGTTTTATTGGGATCGAAATCCATTATTTTAACAAGGATAGACAGGATGGTCAGGATAAAAAAACATCCTATACATCCTGAACATCCTTGTTAATTCATGTTTTTTTCAGAACAACGAATTTCGTCCCCTTTAAATATTATCGGGATCGAAATCGAATTGGTCGGTTCCATCATTTTTTTGTATCTAAGTCCCATGTCTTTTTCCCACGGGATTTCCTTTGGTCACGATTTCGATAGCGATTTCGATATTTGGTGGGCATAGCCCACCCTACGATAGTTGGCCACATTTCATTAAATGCTAAGAGGGAAGGGCTGGCTCTCCCTGCCCAAAAGGTTTTCATCCAGCATCCAGCATAAAAAATCCGAAATCCGACCCGATCATAAAATTTGGCGAAATCCGAAACAAATTCAAAACTGGATACTATATATGCTGATTGTAGCGAAAAGATTAAAAAAATTTGGATTGAAGGAAAAAAGAGTATAAGGTATAAGGATTGAAGGTTGTGGAATTTAAAAAAATGTAGGGGCGGCCCCCGTGCCTGCCCGGTCTGGGGAGAAGGCAGGATAAGATGAACGCAGCTCAGTCCTCAGTCCTGATATTCACAAACAACAAGCGAGGAAACAATGCTGGAAATATTTAATGACGGTGGACCGATCATGTATCCGCTTCTTCTATGTTCGGTTATTTCCCTGACGATTATTATTGAACGGACGATTTTCTGGTTGGGTGTGGGGATGGGGAGGAATCAGGCACTGCTGGATGAAGTACTTGATTTAAGCCGTCAGGGAGACTGGGATACGATAAAGGAGAAGGCAAAAGGTTCGAGAAACTATGTTATCCGGATATTGATAAGCGGGATTCTTCACCGTGAATACTCAATGATAAAGGCCATGGAAGCGGCAGCAGCAGATGAGATCAGTCGGATGCGCCGGTATATGGGAGTCCTTGACACTATGATTACCGTGGCCCCCTTGCTGGGGATTTTAGGTACCGTGCTTGGGATTATTGATTCGTTTGATATGCTCGGCACTTCAGGGATTGATCATCCGCGTGCTGTTACCGGCGGCATTGCACAGGCCTTAATCACTACTGCATCCGGGCTTTCCATTGCCATTGTCACGGTTTTTCCTTATAATTATTTTAATTCCCGTATTGAACGCGCAGCACAGATCATTGAAAAATACGCCACAAGCTTTGAGATTGTCTATGAGAAGATAGTAACGGCACCTGATGTACAGCAAAAGGGGGGAGCATGAAAATCACCATACCGGAAGTCCGGAAAGTGAGAATCGAGATGCTTCCCCTTATTGATATTGTATTCCTTGTGCTGGTGGTGTTTATCTATACAATGCTCTCCATGGCTGTTCACCACGGCCTTCCGGTTTCACTCCCGAAATCTACTGCCGCGGAAATTGAAAAGAGATTGGTTTTATCTATATCGATTAAAGAAGATGGCAAGATTTTTATTGATAAGGAACCTGTCCGGATGACAGATTTAACGCGTGTGCTTGAAACAAAGGTACGCGGACAAGAGAATCCAGGTGTTCTTCTTTTTGCTGACAGCTCTCTGCCGTATCAGACCCTTTTTCAGGTTCTTGACCGGATAAAACTTGCTGGTTTAAACAGGATATCACTTCAGGCTGAGATTGAAAAATAAATGAAACGTCTCTTTTACGCATCATTTATCGCCGTCTGTATGCATGCTGCTTTATTGTATGCTGATTCAGGATGGTTCAGGAGTGAAGCTGTGACACCGCCGAAAGCGAGCGTTGTCACTGTGACCATGTCGTATTGCCAGCCAGAGAGGGATATTCAAGAAATTAAGCGAATAATCAAGAAAAAGAAGCCCGCACAAAAGAGAATAAGCACAGATGAAGACGAACCAGATGAGAAAAAAACAGACGAACCAGACGAGGTGAATTATCGCGATACAGCTGAGGATGTACAAAAACAGGAAAATAATCATGAACAATCAGACACAGTATCCAACTATACGGTTACCCATGAAGCATTACCACTTTACCATTTAAATCCAGAACCAAGATATCCTGAGCGGGCGAAACGAAGGGGATATGAAGGTTTGGTTGAACTCGATGTTCTGGTTGACCGGCACGGACTGGTATCAAATTTGTTTGTGTCTACATCCAGCGGATATATGTTACTGGATAATGCTGCTGTTAATACAGTTAAAGACTGGATCTTTCAGCCAGGCACAAAAGAAGGAGATCCGTCTGAGATGTGGATCAAGGTCCCTATAAGGTTTGAGTTGAAAAAATAAAATGACCGATCTTTTATTAATAAATCCTAGTTTTGCTGATCCAGGAAAATCAAAATATTTAAAATTTGATCCTACATCGATGTTTGGGGTGACACCGCCTTTGGGCCTGATTTATGTGGCCGCCAATGTCTTAAACGCCGGCTTTAGTGTTGAATTCCTTGATATGGAAGCTGAATCCATCCATTATTGTGATCTTGGGGGTGTTGATTCTCAGATTATTTGGATCTAAATTTTCTGATTATTTTTACGAAAAATAAATTTATTCAAATTATATGAACAAACCGTCTTCATCATATTC
>JANQFQ010000024.1 GCA_028277765.1 Desulfobacterales bacterium | reverse complement strand
TAGCGCCGATGGTACTGCATGGGAAGCTGTGTGGGAGAGTAGGACGCTGCCGAAATCTTTTTATAAAAAGCCCTGATCCATTGCAGATCAGGGCTTTTTGTTTTATTGGTTTCATTTGTTAATATCCTTAGAAACAACCTATTAAGCCAATAGAACCATAGATTAAAAGATTTAGTTTCATTTGTTTGATTGGTTAATGATCCTTAGAAAAAACCAATGAAACCAATTAAACCAATTAACACAATGTACTGATCAGAAAAGTTGATAAAAAAGATCCTATCTGCTAAAAGAACAACATAATTAATCAATTGTTTTTTTCAAAATAAGGGAAAACTGCTATGAACTCAAAACCAAGCACATCTAACAGCGGAATAAAAAAACTGATTAGAAAAACTTCGCTTTATAAGTTCTATGCTGATCAACGCTTTGCTAAACGCGAACAGGAAATAAACGATCGAAAGCTGCCGTTTATTCAACAAGTTTTACCTAAAAAAGGGGTGGGTGCAGAACTGGGTGTACTTAAAGGATTTTTATCCCCTATCCTTCTCGAGCAAACAAAGGCAGTAAAACTGCATCTCATTGATCCCTGGTACCTTCTGACACCCCATTGGACCTGGGGCGGCGGTAATACAAGCACGGTAGATGCGGTAATAAATATTCTTAAAACATTTAAAACGGAAATTGAAGAAGAACGGGTTGCGGTTCATGTGGGAGACGATTGCCAGATACTTACAACTTTTCCAGACCAGTACTTTGACTGGGTTTACATCGATTCTAGCCATGAATATGATCATACAAAAAATGAATTAAAGATATTGCCTGACAAAGTTAAAAGCTCCGGTATGATAGCAGGAGATGACTGGCAGTTAGATGGTGTTCGTAAAGCAGTGGAAGAGTTTGCTGCTGCCAGAGATTACAACATTATATACGCTGACGAATCCGATCATCAATGGGCCATAAAAAAATAATTTTCTTTAAAACAATATGAATCGATTTTTGGCTATAAACGTAAAGATACTTCTCATCATCTTTTTATGCTTTTCCCACGCTGTTTCCCAGGAAGAAGATATCTTTACCTCCCCTGTTGGTTCTTGTACCGGAACATTGGAAAAGAACGACAAATGGAACACATTAACCATAAGACTGTTCCATCCTAAATATAATAGATGCGGTCTGCAGGAAAACGACTTCAACACATTTCTAAATCATGCGTTTTCTAAACTGTCTGAAAAAAAATCAAAAACAGAATACACGTCGATCTCCATGGGTAGGATTATTGAATACCCCTGGATAAGCAAAGCCCTTGCTGATTCCGCTGCCGATGATCCCCGCTGGTCAACAGAGACCGGCAAATTAAAAGATATAACTGTTCATGAGTTTACGGCAGAGTTATTGAACAGGACCCAGATTGTTAATACGATCAATGAGCATCTAAAATTAATCGGGCACAAAATAAGTGGAATCAGGGTTGAAAAAGTATTGATATCAACAGGGAAACCGATGAATTTCCCTTCATGGATAGATCAAAAAACAAGGGTTCCATTTGATGCGATGTTATGGTTTAAACTTGAAAAAATAAAAGGAGAGAACAATGGCAAAACGTAAGAAAAAAGGAAAAAGAGATATTGAAAAAGGTTACCCGGCAAAACAGTTTATCGCAAAACTCCGCCGGCTGGCAGACTGCATCGAACAGGGGAAAAGGTTCCGAATACAGGTTGCAGGTGAACGCATATCCGTACCGCCAGACGCTTTAATTAACATTGAGCATGAACGCGGGAAAAAAGAAGAAGAGGTCGAGTTTCAGATTAAGTGGAAATTATAAAAACGGTTTAATTGGTTACATTAGTTTAATTGGTTTTCTCCTAAGGATGTTAACCAATCAAACCAACAGAACCAACAAACAAAAAAAAATTTACCCTGCTGCCGGCAGCCACACAATCCTGGTTTCACCAATAACTTTAACAGAGCTTTTCCCTGTCACATTAACGATCTGCCCGCTTTTTCTTTCACCATCACCAAAATCAGCCGAGCCGGTGGCGATAAATGCCAGGGAGAAGTCTTCCGGCACATCAGCAGATGTGCCACCGCCAATGACCACGACTTTGCCTGTCTTAAACCATTCTTCCCGTTCTTCCACACCCATATAATCAAACATGGGCTGGTTTCTTACAGCATTTTCAAAACCATGACTGATATATGATTCCCATATCTCGTCCATAAGACCTGAATGCATCTTGACAAGTTCGTCCAGGGCCTGTTTCGGAACCATGATCACTGCCGCGCTGGTAACCGCTTTAGCAGATGCCGTCCTTGCTTCACCTGTCAGCAGGGCTATCTCTCCAAGAATGTCACCACCGCCAAGCAGGCCAATGGGTGTATTTTTGCCGTCAACAAGCTTAAGAATCTGAATCGCTCCCCGCACAACAATATAAAGACTGTCACCGCGGTCATTCTCCTTAAAAATGTTTTCGTCTCGGGGGATGATCACTTCTTTGGCAAGTTCTGCCAGCCGTTCATACTGCTGATCTGTTAAAGATTCGAATATGGGGACCTCCCGGATAAGATCACTGATCTCAGGCAAGGGCATCTGTTTTTTCCCGTGGATCAGTTCAGTCATCCGTTCCTCAATTTCATCTATTGCATTCTGGGCAATTTCTTCATCAATCGCCCCATCATGTACCATGTGATCAAAAATTTCTCTTTCAATATTCAGGGCTATTCTGCTGGTAAGTCGGGCTTCTATGGCCCGTGTTACCTCAGGCAAATTCTCACGCATCTCTTCAAGCATTTCTCTGCCGCTTTGACTGAACTGCCTGTAAACTGTGTCTATGCCCTCCTTGATGTCAGCCTCAATATCTTTAAGGTGCTCCAGGCTGTCAAGCACGATATCTGACGCATAACTTTCAGCCCGTGCCAGGTCATACTGCAGTGCAAGATAGTCAAACTGCATGGTGCTGAACTGTTTATTGATAAAATCGCTTTTACGGGCAATGCCAGCAGCCAGTTTATAGATGGCCGAGTGAGATGACAGCCTCTCTTCCGGAAAGGAAATTTCACCCCTGGTGATCCTGTCTGCGTGCTGGTCAATCATGGCATTTAACATCAGCACGCCCCTGGGACCGAGAGTCCCCTGTGCAAAGGCCTTCCAGTATGCCTTTCTCTCAACACTGAGAACCTGTATCCAGTATCCTGCGGCACGCATCTCAGGGCCGGCTGTTTCAAGTTTTTCCCTGGTCTCTTCAAGCACTGACTGAAGTTCTTCAGATCGCTTTTCAATATCCGCATTGACCTCTTTCCATGAAACAGATCCGAGCTGGGGAGATTGGGAGATACCCTTTATCTTATCCTTTACCTTCCCAAGGATATATGATTTTGCTGTAAGGCCAGCCATCTTCTTGGGAAGCGGTGTTTTATCATAACCGAAAATGCTGAGTAGCTTTTTCATGGACGTGCCATTAACCAGTATAGACAGGAACACCACACCAGCAGTAATAAGAAGGACCTGGTTCCGCAGGCCCGCATCAATGGAATGCTCCTGTGAAACAATAAGCGCAAGGGCCAGTGAAACAGCGCCCCTGAGCCCGCCCCAGGAAATAAGCGTGATATCAGGGAATGTGATCTTATCAACAAAACAATTGGCAACCGGCCTGAAAAGGAACGACACAGCAAACCTGATGCCCATAATGCCGATATAAATCGCAAAAACGATCAACAGGTCCCTTAAAAGCGCGTGTTCAATGCTCTGTGCCACAACCAGGCCCACAAGAAAAAAGATCAGGGTATTGGCGATATACGCCGTCAGTTCCCAAAAATGATGAAGAAAGTGGAATACTTCCGGGCTGATTCTTGTCCTTCCGACACTCCCCATGTAAAGGCCGGCGACGACCAGGGCCATAACACCTGAAACATGGAGCATCCCTTCAGCAATGAGCATACATAGATAGCCAAGCACGATGGTAAGCGTTATTTCTGCGAGGGGATCATTAAACATTCTTCCTATCCAGTTTGAGAAAATAACGGAAAGGATATAGCCGATTGCTAGCCCGCCGGTAACCACCCAGACAAATTTCATGATAATGTTGACCACATGAATTTCTGTTGAACCGCTTTTTACCATGGCGAACAACACCGAAAAAATTACGATGGCAGTACCGTCATTTAACAGCGATTCCCCTTCTATCAGGGTAGCCAGCCGTTTTGACACACCCAGCTCCTTGAGGATAGCGACCACTGCCACAGGATCCGTAGCG
Organism: Desulfobacterales bacterium; assembly: GCA_028277765.1. Classification (GTDB taxonomy): domain Bacteria; phylum Desulfobacterota; class Desulfobacteria; order Desulfobacterales; family SURF-7; genus JANQFQ01. Next base: position 22,507 of record JANQFQ010000024.1, on the reverse strand, counting down.
CTGATAAGGGTCCCAAATACCAAAGCCGCGATCCAGCCCCACTCCCAGCCGAAACCGGAGATGATGACCATCATGCCTGCGGTAAGACAGGTGGTAACCAAAAGAGCCGGACCGGCAAATGTGATGGCCGCCGCAAGATTCTTTCTAAAAACATGGCCGTCAAGAGCAAATGCAGATTCAAATATCAATGCCGGCAGAAAGACAAAGATAATAATATCAGGTGAAATGACCTGTGTATCCTCAGGCATATGGAAAAGGCCGAAAAGACCGTGATCCCCTCCAAAATGCTTAACCGCAAGACCTGCGGCAAGTCCTGCCAGCATCAGTGAAATTGTATACGGAAGCATTAAACGGGCAGATATTTTTTTAAAAACCGCGCCTAACAGCAGTATGATGATGATCAATAAGACTTTTATAAAAATTGGATCGTGATGCATGAAGCCTCCATTTTTATCCGTTACCTAATTTTAAGAGAAGGAAACTGCTAAAATAATTAAGAATATATATACAAGAACAAACAATTAAGTAAATTGCAATAAACTTTTTTATATGTAGCGAAATTCGCTTTTAATTCTTGGTGGATAAGATTATAAATACAAAACCGTGAAACGTTAAAAAAAAGTGGGCACAGCCCACCCTACGTTTTTGCGTTCATTCCGTAGGGTGGGCTGTGCCCACCTTGTTCTTCATTTATACCAAAATATTTAAACAGATTTTATTGTTTCTGAAATTTTTTCAAACACATCAGTGAGCCTTAAAATTCCGACAATTTCCCTGCTGGAAACAACCAGCAACGATTGATGGTGACCAGAAACCAGATGATGAATCGCTTCAGAAACATGCGCCTTTTTATTAACGAACTCACCTTCCGCCGGAGTATACATAAAATCTTTGACCTTTTGTTTTGCAGCTGTTTTGCAAAGCTCTGTCAAAGGGATATCCCAGAGGTTAAAATTATCAAACATGGATTTTATAAATTTATGGCTGAAGCTGAAATGGCCCGGCAATGTCTTCTCGCAGTCAAAACTTGCATACTTCGGTTCAAGCGCCCTAAGTATATCCAGTTTGCTTATTTTTCCTGAAATATGATTGCTTTCATTATAAACAAGGATGGCTCTATGAAGCGCCTGTGATGAGTCGAGTTTCTTCTGTGCTTCTTCAAGAGCATTAATTGCATCCTGAAGAGTGGCGTTTTCCGAAACGGTCGCATATTCGTTAACAGGAATCATCAAATCCCCTACTTTTATTTCATCCATCTTCAATCCTCCATAACCGGCACTAGATTGTTAATTATAACCAGCATCAATTTAATTCAAAAGATGATTAAATACAGGATTGCACGTAAAATTGTCAAGCTTTTAATAATCCTAAACTATTTATCTGTCTGTCATTCGCAGTGCCGGGCAATTATATTGTATAGTGTTTATTTCAGACTGGCAATAAAATTATTCAGCATGATCTGCCTGTCATTTTCTGTTATCTCTTTGGGAAGGAACTCAAGTGACAGGGCAATCGCCTTGTCAATAAGTTCTGATCGGAAATCACTTTTCGCCTGGAGAATATTGCTGCTGATCTTTTTCTTTGCCCCTTTTATCATCAGCCTGCTCTGGTTCTTTGCCTCTTCAATTATCCTTTCTTTTTCCTTTTCTCCCTGGCTGACGATCCTTTCTTGTATACTGCTGATATGCGCTTTGCTGTCTTCAACAAGATTCCGGGTTTCCTCGAGTTCAGTTGTAACCTGTTTTTTCGCTTCCTCCAGTTCCCCGATCTCTTCTTCAACGACCTCTTTCTGATGATGAAGAAAATTCATGACAGGTTCTTTCCCGAACCGGACAAGTAAATACGTCAGTATGCTGAAATTAAGCCACTTCATAACAATATCATAGGCTGGTCGCCAGCCATCTGAAATATCGGACAACATGAGGTGAGCAGCCATACACGCTGCTAATATGATAGAAGATATAATATAGCTTTTTTTCATCACGCTATCCTTCGTTCAAGAATTCTTTCCATGATACTAAAAGCAAGCGCCCTGGATTCCGCCTCAATTTTTTTTCTTGCTTCAGAAATCTGGCCATCCGTCTCCTTCTCAGCCGCTTCCTTTAAAGCCGCAATTTCATCGTGAGCTGCAATATAAATCTCAGATGCCTTTTGAGACCCTTTATCTTCTATCTCCGCTTTCATTTTAAACGCCTCAAGCCGCGCCTCGCTTTTCCGCCTGTTCAGATCTGCAGTAGTCTCTTCCATTTCATGCCTGGTATCCAGTGCATCCTTTTTTAAACTCTCAATATGATTTTCCCGTTCCTGCATAACGTCTTTTAACGGGCGTATCATCACACGGTTAAGTAAATACATAAAAATCAGAAAACAGAACACCTGTGCCACTAATGTTTCATTAATGGTTATGAGGGCTATTTTTGAAATAAATTCAAATTCCATTTGCTGCCTTTTCGATATATCTAAAAAATAATATTCATCTGAACCCATAATATGGAAATGAAAAATTTTGTTCGAGTTCAAGGAAAGCGAGAATATTAACCGCAGGAACACATGTAGTATTTCGAGGATTGAAATTCAAACCTGATACAGAACTCGGACCAAGAGCCATTCCTAGGGTATTAAACTACTACAAATAAGAGCAACAGTGCTATAACAAGTGAATATATTCCAGTAGATTCTGTAACAGCCTGTCCGACCAGCATTGTCCGTGTCAGAAGCCCTGCTTCCTTAGGATTCTTTCCGATTGCTTCACATGTCTTCGCTGCTGCCATGCCTTCACCAACCCCGGGACCTAGAGCCCCGAGCCCCATGGCAAGACTTGCGCCGATATAAGCTGCCGCCTGTACAATATCCGCTCCTTCAATCGCCATTTTAATGCCTCCTCATATTAAACTAATTATTTAGACTTTTTTATTATCTGTTTAAGCAATAAATATTAAAACAAGTGCTATAAGCAAAGAGTATATGGCTGTTGACGAAACACCTGCCTGACCAAGAAGCATTACTTTGGTAATATCGGTAACCGCCTTTTCGTTCCTTGCGCTCCATCTGACTGCCATACCGCCGCTATATCCTATACCCCACCCTGGGCCGATGGCGCCAAGCCCCATACAAAGACCCGAACCCAGAAGGGCTATGGCAGGTGCTATTGAATCTGCCGCTGGCGAACTTTTGAATAACAATATAAATGCAACCAGCAATCCATAAATGGTGGGAGTCTGTGTGACCGCCTGGGCGAGCAGCATAAGCATTGTTGTCGACCCAGAGCTATTGGGCTGTCTGGCAATCCCCTCACAGCTTTTTTCGGCAACAAGGCCGCCGCCAAGGCCTGAGCCGATCGAAGCCAGCCCCACGGCAAGCCCAGCCCCCATGATAGCGGCCCAGGTTGGTGAAACCGGGCGCCCGGAAAATGTCGTAAACAACAAAATGAAGGCTGTTACAAGAGCAAATATTGACGGTGTCTGGCAGACCGCTGATCCGATCAGCATATTTGTTGTTATTTTGCTGCTCATTTTCGGCTGCCTGGAAATTCCGGTGCAGGCCGATCCTGCTGGAAGCCCGGATCCTGCACCGGATCCGATCGCGCCAAGGCCCATTGCCAGACCAGCAGACATCACAACCGAAACCATTATTGAATCTGCCGAAAAAGTTGAAAACAGAAGTGTCATGGCAACCACAAGCGCAAAAATAGCCGCGGACTCAGCAATAGCCTGGCCTACCAGAAGGGTTTTTAAAATTTCTCCGGACAGCTCCGGCTGCCTGGAAATTGCCTGATTTGCAGACTGGGCTGCATTCCCCTCGCCGACAGCGGCACCGATAGCGCCGAGCCCCATTGCAATTCCGCCTCCTGCAAAGGCAGACATTTTCACCCATGTCTGAATTTCAAAATCCATAAGCTATTTAACCTGTACAGAAATATACACAACTGTCAGCATTGTAAAAACAAACGCCTGAATTGTCCCCACAAAAAATCCGAAAAACATATTTAAAAAAGGCGGAAGAAGCACACTGTATGTCAGGTGTGATACCACCAGAATAATTATGGCCCCCCCCATGATGTTCCCAAAAAGCCGGAATGAAATAGATACAACCTTCGCAAGCTCCCCAATAATATTCAGAGGAAGCATGATAAAAAATGGCTCAAGGTATTCGGCAAGATATCCTTTTATACCTTTTGTTTTTATCCCCGCGTAATGGGCAATCACAAAACCCATGATGCCGAATGCAATCGGTGTATTAAGGTCCTTTGTGGGCTCCTCACATACCGGAATAATACCAAAAGAATTGCACAATAAAAGAAACAGGAAGAGACTGCAGACCAGAGGTCCATACTTTCTGGCCATCTCCTTGTCAAGGGCGTCTTCCGCAAGACCGAACAGCTGTGTAACAAAGAGTTCTCCAACTACCTGTAAAGGTCCGGGAAAGATGCTCTTCTTCCTTGCAGCAAAATAGCCGAAACATATCAGAAGCGCCATGATAATCCAGCTCATCACAATTGTTTCAACATTAAACGTAAAATCCTTCCCAAAAGCATGGATTATGAACTGGTGTATTTTTCCTAAATCATCCATCTCTTAATTAAATCTTTTCCTCTGTATCGAAATTACATGTAAATATAAATGTTCTGATAAAATAACAATCTGTATAGTAAAAAGCCCGCTGATAACTCCGAAAAGGTTAAACTGGTCTGATTTAATTGCCGCTACAACCGGTATCGCGAGGATGATATACCTGAGCCAGATGGAACTAAAAGCTTTTAGAAAAGTTTTCTTTTTTGAAAGGCCCAGCCTTTGCGGGAGGGTTTCCCCTATGATGAAAAAATTGATGATACTGAAAAGGGTCCCCAGTAAAATCCCTTTGCCTGCTGGAACCTGGTTGATTAGAATACAAGAACAGCATATAAAAATCGAAATAATGAGTGCCCTGGAACAGTATTTCTTCTGTGCCTCCCTAATCGATTCCATTAACTGAATTCTCCGACTTTCCTTCTTCCATAATGTCCATGATCTGGCGGTAAACAACATAAAAACCGCCAACAATTCCGTATAAAATGAACATTACCGTAAAAATACCTTTGGTGCCGATCCATTTATCAAGATAAAACCCTGCTATCAGCCCGAATGTGATACAGCCGGCCATTGTCAAACCGACCTGCATAACAATTTGAAGATTTTCAGCCCATATCTTATTGGTTTTATAACTAAATATCCTTTTTTTTGATCGCACCATAAGCTCAAAGCTCAATATCTGTCGTTTTTCTGGATTTTTTTTGCAAAAAAGGCAGAAAAGCAGAAGAATAAATTCTAAGCCATACATTTTACCTGACGTCAAGTATTTTATTCAGTTTTTTTATTTTTTTAGACGATAAAAAGGGGTTGTCTGAAATCAAAACCGCTTTGTAACAAATCCGAGCTCCATTTAAGTTTTTCCGATTTTGATTATTTTGCCATTGATTATTTTGCGAAAAAAAATTGGACTATCTCATTTGTATCCCCATGCAGACGGCCAGACATAGTAAAAACCAGCCTGGTTGACGTCCAGGAGTTCCTGGAAACCAGACCCGATCAGACTGATCTTATCTCCATGATAGGATGATGTTAACGGATTATATAGATTATCATTGGAAAAAGCGGTCCGCCTGTAAACGACCACGCGTGTATCACGGGGAAGAGCCGCAATCCTGAAAGCCTCAGCAACCGTTTCACCCAAATAACCGATCCTGTCAACCAGTTTTTTGTCTAGCGCTTCTTCCGCAAGATATATTCTTGCTAAAGCGATTTCATTAAGCTCTTTCTTGCTGAGCTTCCGATGTTTTTCTACCTTGTCAATGAACCGCTGCCCCATCTTGTCTATAAGGTCCTGTAATATTTCTTTTTCCTCTTTTGTGCACTCAACAAAAGGGAGGCCCATACTTTTATTTTTTCCTGACTCGCTCACGTCAACCGTCACCCCGATTTTCTTCATCAGGCCTGTAAGATCAGGCCGAATAAAGATAACCCCTATGGAACCGGTCAAAGTCGTTGGATGAGCAATGATCCTGTCAGCCGGCAAGGCAATATAATACCCTCCTGAAGCAGCCATATCCATAAATACAGCAATAATTTTTTTCCCGGTCCTGCTTTTAAGACCGAGAATTTCATTATAAAGAATATCACTGGCCGTCACTGTACCGCCCGGGGTATTTATCTTGAGAATGACAGCCTTTATACGATCATCCTGTTCAGCCTTGTTCAGCTGGGCGACGATCTCCTGGACCATGCTTGGCCTAACACGTATCATCCCCTTCTCCTGCTTGTCAGAAATCATGCCGTCCACAGAGATCACAAGAACCTTTTCACGCCCTTTACCGCTGACCGTAAACTCTCTCAGCGGATCAGACGCATCTGTAAAAAGCTTGATTTCAGGCCCCATACATCCGCATGTAAAAAGAATTACCAAAAGACATGTAAAAACCATTTTTTTCATGATCCACCGTCTCCTTTTGATAGATTTTGTTGAGGTATAGAAATATAATGCTGAAACACAACCGCCGGAGGCTGCAAGCTTTTTTCTTTTTCGTTCAGTTTACGAAAAAGAAAAAATATTTTATTAGCGTTCATTAGCGTAAATTCGCGGACAAAACGGTATTTAATCTCTGAAAATCCATCTAATCAGCGTTATCCATGTTCCATAAACAAATCCTGTCCATCCTGCTTATCCTTGTTTGTTGTCTGTGTATGTCCATGTGTGTCTGTGGCAAAAAACCGACCACGCCTATTTTAAAACTGGCAGAGCGAAGCGATACCACAACTTAAGGCACTTGTAACTTAAGGCACTTGTAACTCTAGAAACTTTAGGCACTTAAAAAATATAACTCACCTTAAAACCAAAAGACTGCCCCCTGTCCGGCCAGTAACCATACCATGGCAGGGTGTTATTCCAGCTATCATTATCAAAAAGGTTCTTCACATAGACTGAAACATCAAATCGGTTTATTAAAAAATCTTCTAACAAAAAATTAACGTCCACATAATGCTCTGAGTCAAGTTTTTCATAAGTGTCCGGCATTCCGGGATTTTCACCCCACATCTCATCCCATCCCCGGTAATGGAGGTTTAAAATGACCGTTTTTGCTGAAAGACTATCTTTGAACAGAAAATCCATGCCCAGGTTCCAGGTCTTATGGGGTATCTGTGTAATCGTGCCGTCATCTGTCACAAAATGAGATTTTTCAAAGGTAATTTCAAGATCCGTATACTTTACGTCTCCAGGTGTTATTTCATATTTAGCGTCATGTACAATATTTTCAAAATTATCCAGTTTTGCGTTGCACACATAGGAATAGTTACCGTACCAGTCAAACATGTCATTGACCTTTTGACGAAAATCAAACTCAATGCCATGGCTGATAATTTCATCAGCATTTGCATAAAACACAAGAAACCCGTGTGTGGGATCTATCTTTTGTGTTGTCAGCAGGCCGTTAAAGGCATTGTCAACGACCACACGGTACCCTGTCAGACTCGCCTGGGTATCCTGGGTGTTGTAGGAAAGCTGGAGATCATGTGTCTTAACCTCCTCTGATTCCTGCACACCGGTTTGAGCGAAATCGACAAACGTCCAGGTTATCCAGTCAAATTCTGTAATTACCGGATACTGGCCAAGAAAACTCTTTGCAACAGGAGGCCGCACATAGCCTGTGTTGAACAGGTATTTTGCGGTCCATTCACTGTTTATGCCCCAGATCACGCCTGCCCTTGGAAGGACCTTTGTGCTCTTTTCCCGTAAGGTATTTCTATCAACACGGAGGCCTAAAATAAGGTTCAGGTTATCCAGAACCTGCCAGTCATCCTCAATGTACGCGGCATAATTTTCATCCTCATCATCAGGGATAACAAGAATATTATGATTTTCATCAGGAGGCGCTATCCAAGGGGTTGTATCCAGGTCAGAGATATCGTACTGGTAAACAGGGTCGATTTCTGTCTGGACAAATTTGATACCAGATAAAAGGTTGTGTCTCTCAAAAAGCAGGGTTTTGAACATTAATTCAAAACCAATGGCAGTCTCTTTGCTGGCGTATGATTCCTCCACGAATTTAACGTTCCGAGAGATGAGCGGATTGGTGAAATACTGCGATTTTTCAATCATCTTTGTGAAAACCCTTGCCTCAAGAGATGTATTTTTATTATATTCCTTTTTCCTGGTGACATTTATAGAATAATCCCTTCTCTTATTATATTTTGCCAGGTGCGGGTTTCCGTCTGCCAAGGCCCAGAGATCATCCATCCTGATATCCTTGAGATCAGAAGCCCTGGCGGTCAGGGTATATTCCCCCTGTTTTGCCTTGGCATAAAGCTCCCATGAATCCTCCAGCCTGCCCAAGGGACCGGACTTCCGTGCAAGATCAGGATCATCAAGTTCTTCAGGCGGATAAGGATAGAAACCAAAAGAAGAACCCTCTTTTGGATATCCGTCTGCTTCAGCAAATGTAAATGAAAGCATAACATCATGATCATCATCTTTATGGTCGCCATACTGGACATTCACAAACTGGTATCTGTCTTCTGTTGCAGCATCCACGTTTACCTGAAAGCCGTTAATATCCTTCCCATCCTTTGTTATAATATGTATTACGCCCATAGCCGCGTCACCCCCCCACATGGTTGAGCCGGGTCCGCGAATAATTTCAATCCGTTTCACATGTGAAATCAATGGGAAAAGGTCATAATCTCCGGGCCCCTGGTCAACAATGCTGTTCATATTCTGCCCGTCTATGAGAAGAAGAAAGTGTTCATTTTCACCTGAGATGATCCCCCTGTTGCCGATCAGGGGATTTGCAGCACTCTTGTTGCTGAAAAAACCGACTGTCCGCTCTAAAACCTCCTTTAAGCTTCTCAACCCTTGCCGTTTAATATCTTCGGCAGTATACACGGTCATAACGGAAGGCGCGTTTTTAATGCCCTGCTCACGCTTTGACGCTGTATATACATACGCTTCAGCCTGAAGCCACCTTACCTCATCCCTGAGTGCTTGATCAACATCCTGGGCCGTATTAGGATTCGGTGCAGTCTCTGGAACCGGCTTGTCTTTTGAAAAAGCATGTTCAGATGTAAAGAAAAACATACCAAGGAGAACAAAAAACCGGATATAAGCCTTCATAATTGTATAATCCCTTTTTATGTGGTATGGATTAAAATATTATAAAAATCATTGACTTGTGCCTAGTACTGGTTATCATAAAAAACCGTGTTAAAGCAAGATGAAATCAAATATGTTCTACAATTTGTTTCTAAGCTGCTTAAAAACAATTAAATCCCTTCAGCGGGCTGTCGTGCTGCCTATTGGTCTGTTTTTTCTCCTGTCCATTCCCGTTAAAGCGCTGTCAGAAGAAAGGTGTACACTCTTATTTTACAGCTGCGAATCAAACATAAATAATTTTAAAATGCTGAAAATGGAATTCGATACCTATCTTTCCAGGTACGGCGAATATGAATTTCAACCTTTTTACGACAGAAAAACCTTTGAAAAACAGCTAAGTGAGCAAAATCACTGTCTGGTACTCCTATCCAGCTGGCACTACAGAAATATATTCAAACCATTTCAAATAAACGCATCTCTTGTTGGAACAAGAAATGGAGAAAAACTGCAGACAAGAGTACTCGTTGCAAGAAAAAGCTGCCCTGATCTCCAGGCTGCATGCCAGGGCTTGGCCACAGCCAGCAGCAGGCTTCATACGCTCAGCATCCTTAAGGGGCTTGCCAAAGAAGACAGCATCAAAATACTGACAGTTCCAAAGGATATTGACGCGCTCATGTCAGTCGGTTTTGGCATGGCAAAATCAGCCTTGACAAATAAAAACTCATTTAAAAAACTTAAGGATTTAAATCCTGTACTGTATAGGGAGATGAAAGTGATTGCTGAAGGTAACCAATCACATCTACTGGTTTTAGCTGTTTCAAATGACAAATCCAAAAAACATAAAAATCTTCAGAAGATTATTAAGGCCATGCCATCTGACCCTGAAGGTTTAAAACTCATCAGGATGCTTGGCATGGATGGATGGCAAGATGTGAATAAAAAAGACCTGATCATGCTTGAAACTAAAGACAGCGGGTCAAAACTCTTGATAACACGGTCAGTAAACAAATGAAGTTTATGCGAAACATATTCTTATTACTAATAATTGTCCTTTTACCGGGAATAACACTTGGTGATGAGCATAAAAACATACTGCTCATCAACTCAGATAGCTCTGTGGCAAGATATAAAACTGCGCAGGATGCGTTTATTAATACCGTGGCGCATCAGGTCTTCAGGGCTAATATCAGTGACAGTAAACAAAATGAAACTACCGTCATTGAAATGCTTTCAGGAGGGTCTTTTGACGTTGTCTACTGCATCGGCGCAAAAGCATACATGACAGCTCAGCAGAACAGCGTTGACACAGAAATTATATTCTCTTCCACGATAAACTGGATGCGTCTGCCTGAGACAGACAGAGCTTACGGTGTATCAAACGAGTTCCACCCTGCCATGCAGGTAATGCTGTTCCGTTATATATTTCCTGATGTAAAAAAGGTTGGTATCCTTTACAGCAAGCGATATAATCAGCAATGGTTCAATAAAACCGTGAAGGATGCTAGAAAAGCCGGTATAGACATTGTCGGACAGCCGATGTCAAAAAAGATGAACGCCCCTGGCGCATTACAGAAACTGCTGCCTAAAATTGACGCCCTGTGGCTCATATCTGATCCTGTCGTTATATCCGATGCAGCATGTGTTCTTGAACTGCTCGAACAGTGCGACTTAAAGAAAATACCTGTTTTTGCGTATGATGATATTTATGCCAAATACGGTGCTGTCCTGGTCATTTCCGTTGACACGCCGACAATAGGGCAACAGGCAGCAGGCATAGCTGAAGAACTGCTTTCCGGCCGCAAGCCGGACAATAGAGTACAGTATCCTGCTGGGTCGCATATTATTTTAAACCTGAAGAAAGTAAAAGAATACGGCCTCAAGTACAGTAACGACGCTCTGGGTTCTGTAAATAGTATTATAGAATAGCCATACGCTTCTTAAATCTTACCCCTCGGGGTTGGATGTTTTATGGAGTATTAAATGACAGGTTTAAACCAAACAGACAGAACTGATATAAAATTCAGTATCAAGTGGAAGTTAATGGCCATCATTACAATTATGACCATTGTCCTGCTTGCTGCCATGACATATATTCAGATATCCATGCACCTGGAATTCCTTAACACGGAAATGGATAAAAGAATTTCCCTTATGAAGGAAAATTTTATTGAACGCAATAAAAGCTTTACCGCTAACCTAGCCAGAGAGGTGGAAAATGATATCGCCGCTTACAACTTTTCCGGGGCTGAAGCTGTTTTAAAACAGAGTGTTGAAAAAAACAAAGAACTTAAATATGCTGTATTGCTCGATTCGTCAGATATAATCCTCCTCCATACTTTAGATGCTGAACGCGTACAGAAAAAATTTAATCCAGCCATGGGTTATCCAGATACAGATGGAAAAGAGATACAGATTTCTGAAGTCATGGAAAAGGGCTTAACTGTCACTGAAATCATAAAACCGATTCAAATCAGCACAAAGCCTTGGGGAAAAATACGCCTGATCTATACCCAGGAATACCTGGATCGGGTGATCACTGTTACAAGGGGCCAGATAAAACAAAAAATAAAAAAAGAGGTCTATAAAAGCCTGGGGGTAACAACCATATTAATGGGTCTCTGCCTTATTGCGGTCTATTTTCTTTCTTCAAGACTTTCCACCCCGCTTATTCAACTGACCGCTTTTGCCAGGAGAATCGCAAAAGGCGATTTTTCACCTTTGCCGGACATCAACGCTGGAACAACAAATGATGAACTAGGCGTACTCGCAGCCACCTTTGACGAAATGGGCCGGAATCTTAATGAATCATACGAAAAGCTGGAAGAACACAGCCGGACCCTGGAAGAAGAGGTCCGAAAGAGAACCGAAGAACTGAACAAGAAGAACATCAAGCTAAATAAAGCAAACCGGGCAAAAAGTGAATTTCTCGCAAACATGAGTCATGAAATAAGAACACCCATGAATGCCATCATCGGCATGACAGGTCTGGCTAAAAATTTAAAACCCGCAGGAAAAATGAAACGTTACCTGGCGACCATACAATCATCAGCAAATGTACTCCTCGGCATCCTCAATGACATTCTTGATTCTTCAAAAATTGAAGCCGGAAGGCTAGAACTGGAAACAATAGACTTTGACCTTCAGAACATCATTGACGAAATTATAGATATTTTTTCCGGAGATGCCGCAGATAAAAAGATTGAGATGGTCTTGTCGGTCTCTGCTGATACTCCGTACTTTCTTTCAGGTGACCCTGTTCGTCTTAGACAAATCTTAATAAACCTTGTGAACAACGCGTTAAAGTTTACAGAAAGCGGAGAAATCGTTATCCATATTGCTCCTGTAAAAAAATATCCGGAAAATGTCATACTTGAATTTTCCATTAAAGATACCGGCATCGGTATCCCTTCTGATATAATAAAAAACCTCTTTAAACCGTTTTCCCAGGCTGACGGATCAATTACTCGAAAATACGGCGGAACTGGTCTTGGCCTTTCCATATGCAGATCACTTGTAGAAATGATGGGCGGAAATATCAATGCTGAGAACAATCCGGACAGGGGGTGTACGTTCCGTTTTACATCTAATTTCAGCATCCAACATACTGACAGGAAAAAATGGCCGGACACACCCAAAGACCTTGACGGAATGAGAGTCCTTTTAGTGGATGACAATATCGCCTCGCTGAATGCACTCACAGATATCTTACGGATGTTCGCCTTTGACGTTACACCTGTCAATACGGGAATAAAAGCCCTTGAAGAGCTTAAATCCGCGGTACCGGAAAAGCCATACAGGCTCGTGATAATTGATCTTGAAATGCCCGGAATGCACGGTCTTGAGGTCACAAGGGTAGTAAGGGATGATCCGCAACTGTCCGGTACTCCTGTTATTCTAATGACCGGCATTATGAATGAGAGTATTTCTCTTGAAGCTAAAAATGCCGGTGTCGTCTGTTTTCTTGATAAGCCCGCGAAACGTTTAAAACTGTTTGACTCTATCATGCATGTTTTCGAAAAATATAACGCTAAGACTGCCCGTATGGAACAAGCAGACGATCCCGAAATAAACCGCACACGAAATATCGCGAAATTATCAGGGATGAAAATACTTCTGGTTGAGGATAATATCCTTAACCAGGAAGTGATGAAAGAAATGCTGGAAAGTACAGGGGTTACCGTAAAAACAGCCTCCAGTGGCAGTGAAGCGCTTGCGGCCGTAAAAAAAGAGAACTTTAATGCTGTACTCCTCGATCTTCAGATGCCTGATATTGATGGCCTGGAAGTAGCACAGCAGGTACGAAAGAATCCAGCGCGAGTTAAAATGCCGATTATAGCCCTGACAGCGAACGCCCTTGCAGAAACACGTAAACTATGCCTTGATGCAGGGATGGATGACTATATAACCAAACCAGCCAGTCTGGATACACTACTTACCGTACTTGCCGAACAGGTAAAGAGCATACCGAATATCACAGAAAATTTGATTGTTCATAAAAATATTACTCATCCGACGACTGTTTCCCGACTCCCAGAGCACCTACCCGGTATAGATATTAAGACCGGTCTGGATATGGTTGCAGGAAAAGAAGAAGCATACAAAAAAATTGTTTCAGGCTTCTGCGATAAATACAAAAATTTTGCGGAAGAAATCAGTGTATTATTAACAAAAGAGGATACTGGCCCTGCCCAGAAGCTCATCCACAATCTATCCGGTATTGCCGGCAATATCGGCGCAATGAATCTTTACTCTGCAGCGCAGGAACTGCATCAGGAACTCAGGGAACAGGGGATGATGGACAACAGCACGACCTTTAATAAATTTAAGGACAGCTTCACTCAAACACTTATAACCGCCCGGCAAATCATAATGTTTCAGGATACTGAGACCCATGATAACATCCCTGAGTCTGCCTGCGATGAGGACATAATCAGTTCAGACATTCCTTCACAAATCAAAGAACTCTCTGCCCTTATAAAAGAAAATAATCCGGAAGCTGAAAATCTCCTGGAAATTATTAGAAGACAATTCTCAGGCACTGTTCATCAGCAGGCTGTCAATAATCTCGCCAGCCGGTTGAACCGGTTTGATTTTAAAGGCGCCCACGAGTCTCTTACCGTTCTGGCTGAATCTCTGGACATAAAACTGACTGATAATAATGGCTGAAGACATCACAAAACAAAAAATACTGATAGTTGATGATACGCCCGATAATATCAAAGTGCTGATAAGCATACTAAGACCGGACTACAGAATTACAGTAACCACATCCGGCAAGGAAGCTATTGATATTGCTGTTTCTAAAAACAAGCCTGATATCATACTTCTGGATATCATCATGCCCGGCATGGACGGCTACGATTGCTGTAGGGCATTAAAATCAAATCCTGCCACAGAAAGCATACCGATTATCTTTATTACAGCGGATTTGGAACTGAGCAGCGAGATTAAAGGGCTTGCACTCGGTGCTGTTGATTACATAACAAAGCCTTTTGCACCAGACATTGTCAAGGCACGGGTAAAAACACATCTTGAGCTGGCAGGTTTCCGTGCCAGCCTTGAAAAAAAGGTTGCTGACCGTACATTAAGGCTTGAGCAAGCCAATCAGCAGCTTGAACTGGAAAAAGCAGAGAAAAAAGAAGCATACGATATACTGGAAAATAATGAGCGCATATTCAGGTCCCTTATCGAACACAGTTCATTTGCATATGATATTATCGATCTGGAGGGTAATGTTGTCTATGCCAGCCCGTCTCTAAACAAGATTTTTGGATTAAGACCTGAAGAAATAATAGGAAAAAGCGTGTTTGATCGTATTCATCCCGAAGATATCGACTTCGCGCTCAAAAGTTTTGCTGAACTTGTGGACAACCCTGACCAGGCTAAAACAATTGAAATTCGTTACAAACACAAGGATAGATCATGGCGGAACATAGAGGTTTCAGGCGTAAATATGGCTGACAATCCTGCAGTTAAAGGGATTGCTCTTACCTCTCATGACATCACAGAAAAAAAGCAGGCTGAAATAGCATTGCTTGAGAGCGAAGCAAAATACCGCTTACTGGCGGAAAATGCTTCTGATCTCATATGGACTCGGGATCTTGACTTTAAAACCACCTTTGTAAGTCCATCTGTTGAACGTCTTACCGGATATACACCTGAAGAATATTTAAAAACAAATATTGAAGATCTATTAACCCCTGCGTCTTTAAAACTGGCAGCAACTATTCTTGCAGATGAACTAGCAAAGGAGGAAACCGGTAATGCTGACCCCGATCGATCAGTAACCATGGAAGTCGAAAGCTATAACAAAGATGGGACACACAGATGGACAGAAGTTGTTGTAAGTTTTATGCGCGATAAAGCTGGCCAGGCCACAGGCGTCCTTGGCATGTCTCGTGATATCACTGATCGAAAGGAAACAGAGGAAAAACTCAAAAGAAGTGAAGAAATATTTGATGCTATTTCTAAAAACGTAAAGGATGTTTTATGGATAATTGATTTAAATACAGAAAGTTTCACTTATATCAGCCCGTCAGTAGAAGAAAGCTGGGGATGGACAGTTGAAGAGGCCCTGAAGCTGCAATATGAAGACATGGTCACCCCTGAAACATTGAATCGGGCAATAAAAAATGTAACCGAA
Organism: Desulfobacterales bacterium; assembly: GCA_028277765.1. Classification (GTDB taxonomy): domain Bacteria; phylum Desulfobacterota; class Desulfobacteria; order Desulfobacterales; family SURF-7; genus JANQFQ01. Next base: position 6,744 of record JANQFQ010000024.1, on the reverse strand, counting down.
AAACTCAGCCAGGGCCGGTCCGAAAAAGACATATCAAGGGCGCTAGAATTTGAACACTACCATAAGGACGGCTCTACTTTCTGGGTTGAATCAAAATCGAGTTTTATACTTGGCTCTGACGGTAAACCAATGCTTGTGGCCGGTATCACAAGAGATATTACCGACCGGAAAAAAGCCGAGGCAGCTCTTCTGGAAAGCGAGGTTAAATACAGGACGCTTGTGGAAAATTCTCTTCAGGGTGTGGTGATCATTCAGGACCTTAATCTGATGTTTGCCAACCGCACTGTCACTGAAATAACAGGATATAGTGTTGAAGAGCTGAGAGATTTTCCTCCTGAAACAATCATTGAACTGGTACATCCTGATGATCAGAAGACCGTCTGGGGCCGGCTAAAGGACCGTCTGGCCGGTGAGTCTCCGCCCACCAACTATACGTTCCGTGTCTTAAGAAAAAACGGTTCAATCGCGTGGATAGAGGTTTTTGTCTCTATGATAGAATATATGGGCTGTCCCGCGATACAGGCGACACTGCTTGATGTAACCAACCGTATTGAATCAGAAAAAGCCCTCCGTGACAGTGAAGAACAGTTTAGATTGATCTTTGAGAACGTGAATGATGAAATCATTTATACCACAGTTGACGGTACAATTCTTAAAGTGAATCAAAAAGCAAAAAGTATTTCTGGTTATACTCCTGAAGAACTGATAGGAAAAAAATTTTATAACTCTAATCTGATTAAACCGGAAGATATTGAAAACAGTATTAAAATTTTCAAGGATATTGCTGCCGGGAAATTTGTTCCACCAATGGAATTTGAAGCGTTTCGGAAGGACAAATCTCGGGTTTTTATTGAAGTTAACTCAAGGCTGATAACAGGAAAAGATGACACAAAAGGTATCCTCAGCATCATCCGGGATATTACTGAACGAAAAGTGGCAGATGAACAGCTTCAGGAATACAGGTTCCATCTTGAAGCACTGGTAAAAGAACGCACAGCCAGCCTTGAGGAAGCAAATACAGCGTTAAAAACACTGCTTAAACAAGGAAACAAATTCCAGACCGATATTGAAAAAAAGATACAATACAACATTAAAAAGCTTGTGACACCCTACCTCAGTAAACTGAAAAAAACCAGACTCGATCCCAGACAGGAGGGTTTTATAAACATAATGGAAGAAAATCTTTTCAATATTACATCAGCATTTGAATACAGCCTATCCACCAGTTTTGAAAATCTTACGCCTGGAGAAATCCAGGTGGCAAACCTGATTAAGCAGGGGAAAACAACAAAAGAAATCGCTGATATTCTAAACCTTTCCAGGTATACAATTAACGCGCACAGGGCAAATATCAGAAAAAAAATGCATATTACCAATCAAAAAACAAACCTGCGATCCTTCTTAATGTCCTACCCGGATTAACTATATTGTATAGTTATTTTATAGTTAATTATACGTTCTTGTAATTATCTTGGTTTACGTATAAAATTATACTTACATAAAACAATTTTATCAAACAGATTCTGGATCACTTTAAATTGTTAGAGGGATTAAAAGATGTCTGAAGAAAAGATGAACTGGTTTGACAGGAGAATGCATATAAGACACAAAGCAAAACAAGGCGCTTATATCATGACCCTACCTGACTATACTACGATGGGATCAATTGTTGATATAAACAAAGACGGCCTTACGTTTACATACAAAAACGGCTCCAATCCCAACCTTACTAAAAATAAACATATTGAACTGGCTATAATATTAAGTGCTTATGATTTTCACTTGGATAAAATTCAAGCCGTTGTTATTTCTGACCATCAAATTACCGAGAATCAAGCTGACAGCTATTTCCAAACAAGACGGTGCGGCATTCAGTTTAGGAACCTGACATATATGCAGCAGGACAAATTAGATTATTTTATTTTGCATCACACGATTTAACAACTTTTGGAGATTTTACATATAAACTGCAAGATAGATTTTGGCAAATAGCATATTAAAATCTTTTGTGGGGGAGATTTCAGTATGTTTCAGAAAAAAAACATTAATGAACGAAGAAAATACCAGCGTTTTTTTATTAAGGGCGGGGCTTATATCGCATTACAACCCAACTGTAAAAGGCTTGATCCGATTATTGATATCAGCATGGGCGGAATTGCTTATTATTATGTTGATACTGAAAACAAACCATTAAAAAACGTCAAGGCAACCATCGTCCTTCCGGACAGCAAGTTCTCCATCAGCGACTTACCAGCAAAAACAGTTTCAGATTATGAGATATCAAATGAAAATGATCTTGATATACCCCTGAGACGCCGCAGCATTAAATTTGACAAGCTATCCGGCAGCCAGTTTTTAATGCTTGAACAATTTATGCAACACCATACAGAGAGTAAATAGGCACATTATTTCTATCCTTGAGCAGTAAGGCACACCTGTGATATAACTGTGAACGTTAATATTTAACTTTACAGGTAGTGTAAGGTTTAATTTAATTTTTATGTCTTCAATACATGTTTAAAAATCGAAATCCGAATCACGCCAAATCATAAAACACGATTAGAATTTACAATGTATGTAAAATCAAGTCTTGGTCAGGACACAGAAAGGAATATCAACGATGATGTTACACCAGGGAATCGGCTGGATAGGGAACCTATCATTAAGCATCTGCGCAGTACCACAGGTATATCATACTTTCACAACAAAAAAGACAGAAGGCCTGTCATGGCTTTTCCTGCTTTTGTGGTTTTTCGGTGAAGTCTTTGCCTTGCTTTACATTCTTTACAGCGATTATTTAAACAGTATTATCCATCTCCCGCTCTATTGCAATTACCTCCTGAACACCCTCATGGTGATGTATTTGCTGTATGCTAAAAAAAATTACTCTTAAACAAGATCATCTTGTTATAATAGCACACAGATGACACGGATTTGATGGATGTTCACTGATAAAACAGTTTATTGTTTTATTAGTTTTAATTGGTTAAACTTGTTTTATTGGCAATGAAGAGAGTTTTGAGCATTATTCCCGCTAAAAATCAGCGGAATCTTCGTTTCACGCCGACCAGCTATCCAGCATCTAGCATCCAGAACCTAGTTTCCAGTCTCTAGAATATCCTCAACCTCCCCGCTCCTCACCATCAATGCTGTTGCGGTAATCGGGAAAAGCGCGTTGATATCAGTTGCCTGCTGCTCTATGTCATCAAGCTTTGGTTCCCTGAGGCCGAGGATAACAAGGTCTGTCTCCGTGCTCACGCTTTTCAGCAATACATCAAAAGGCTTTTCTTTTAAAGACTCCACAAAAACCTTTGGTTGCGCATCCACGCGAACCTTTTTAAGGACCGAAGCGATATGTTCTTCAGCCCCTTTTGCGGCATTTTCATTCTCCATTACCCTGCAGACCCGTATAACACACCCTTCCCAATCGCGACTCTGCTTGATAATGTGCGCAAGTAGCAGCATCAGCTCAGCATTTCTGTCCAGCCCCCGCCACCAGATATCAATTCTTTTTTTCTGGCCAAAACCGCGCTCCTGATTGTAGTGAAGGAACATAACAGACTTTTTTAAATGTAGAAGGTCACGCATAATCTTAAGCTGTGTAATCTGCGTTTCAACATGAGAACTCCATGCCATAAAAGAAGTGTTCGGCTCCAGTCCCGCCATCCCATGGCTCTGCATCACGCCCAGGACCCCTTGATGAAGGTCTTCGGTGATCGTGCTTTCTGAAAATGCAGACACCCCGTTTTGAATCAGGTAATCCTGCATCTTTTTCGTCGAAACCTCTCGGAGGCCCCGTTCACAGAGTTCACTGACATTACCCAGCAAAAGGTGCCATAATGTTACTACCCCCCTGCCGCTACTCAGCCACCTTCCCAGGTCCATCATCTGTTCCCTGCTCTTTGATAAGCCGGCAAACACAACAATGTTCGGGCGCCAGTTTTTAACATTCATCGGCTCCCTGTTAAGGTGGGTCAAACCGTAGTGCGCGAGGTTGAACCAGATGCCGCTCCTCACATCCCCCCAGTTCTGTTGAATAGAACGTCTGTGGAGTATCAGAAATATCATGTAGCTGATACATATGGCAGCTATTGTCGCCCAGACGTTGATCAGGAACATGGCGCCGTAGCATCCAAAAGCACCGGCTAAGGATATGGCCCAGTGAACTTTAAACTGGGGTCTGAAGCTGGGATTCCCCACCAGTCTTTCCACGCCGGCCATAAGATTGATCATACCGTAAGTATTGAGAAAAAACATGGAAATAATAGGCGCCACAAAATTAAGGTTACCCATCCAAATAATACACACCGCTATGGCGGTTGTAATAATTACAGCCATGCGAGGTTCCGTGGCACTCCCCAGCTGAGAGCCGAATATTTTGGGAACCGCCCCGTCTTTAGCTATCGCCTGCAGTGTGCGGGGCGCTGCCAGGATGCTCCCAAGTGCTGAGGAGAGTGTGGACGCCCAAATACCCGCAATAATAAGGACCGGCCAGCGGGCCACCTTATGCATAATCATGTTGTTTTTAAGAAGCTCTTCTGTTGTTGCATGGGAAGCGAGCCAACATGCCGTGGCTATGTATATGACCCATGTTAATATGATAGCGAAAAGCGTACCCCTCGGTATGCTTCTTGCCGGGTTCTCAAGGTCGCCAGACATGCTCACACCGACCATGATACCGGTTACTGCGGGAAAAAATATAGCAAACACCGTCCAGAAAGAGGCATCTGCTTCAGATGGCGTTGAGAACTGCACGGCGACTTCCGATCCCCAGCCACCTGAAAAAAATGAGACCATTGATGCAATCATAACGGTAAGAATAAGGAACTGTATTTTCATTGCAAAATCAGCCCCTGTATAAGCCAGTATCCCGAACACCAGGACAATCCCGGTAGCTACCAGCTGCGGATCATACCCAGGGCAGATAGCTAAAAACGCCTCTGTAAATCCTATGATATAGAATGCCACGGAAATAGCCTGGGACATGTATAGGGGTATGCCGATAGCCCCGCCGATCTCAAGCCCGAGTGTCCTGGCGATCATATAATATGTTCCGCCAGCCTTTACATGCATGTTTGTGGAAATGGATGACAGGGAAAGGCCTGTAAACGCGGAAATCACGTTTGCAATGGCAATGATAATCAGGGCGCCAAGCAGGCCGGACTGCCCAACCACCCATCCCATCCGCAGAAACAGTATTAGTCCTAAAATCGTAAGAACAGTCGGTGTAAAAACCCCGGTAAAAGTGCCAAATCGTCCTTTGCTCATCGTCTGACCTCACAGAATCTCTGTTCTAAAAAGAACCAGTGGATCGGATTTCTTACAAATGGAAACTAACATTAAATTCTTGTTGTGGATTTCGCTATGCCAGGATAAGCTTTCAGGCTAATCAATTTTCGTCCCTGGTATAACGTGCACGGTAAACTGAATTGCATGAAATAATTTTGCCTGTTTTTTAGATAAATGTCAAATTCATTCATTAAAAAGAAGCGTTGTTTTTCTTTCCCTATAATATTCCATGGCCTCTGGAATCAATTTCTTTATATTCATAATTCTCGTCTTGTCTGATGGATGAGTGCTTAAGAATTCAGGGACTTGTTTCCCTTTCTTTGAGTTGGACATCCTTGTCCAAAAACCTATGGCTGCATTTGGATTATATCCAGCCATGGCCATAAAAATCAGCCCCAGATAATCAGCCTCATTTTCATGCAGGCGGCTGTATGGGAGCATGACGCCCAGTTGTGTACCTGCGCCAAAGACAGTGATCCATAGCTCTCTTGTTTTGTCAGGCTTGTCTTCAAGTGCCCTTGAAAGTGCCATCCCGCCCATCTGAACGACCAGCCCCTGGCTCATTCTTTCATTGCCGTGCCGGGCAATGGCATGCGCGACTTCATGCCCAAGAACCACGGCAAGCCCTTCTTTATCACGGGCGACCTTCAAAATCCCAGTATAAACAACTACTCTCCCGCCCGGCATGCACCACGCGTTTATCTCTTTCCCTTCCACGAGATTGAATGCCCACTGATAATTATTTAACAAATGCGACATCTCTCTTTCTGAAAAAAAACGCTCAACCGCCCCCTTAATTCTTTTACCCACATTCTTAACCATCTGGGTCTGCTGCTGATTATTGCTGAGCTTATGTTTTTTTAAAAACGCTTTATACTGCTGGTCACTCATGGAAAGCATTGTGGAACGAGGTATCAAATTGAATTGTGATCTGCCGGTTACCGGAACCGTGGCACATGAAACCAGAGATAATGAAAGTAAAATAAATATTATAATACGTTTTTTTAATAATATCATGTGGGGCGCCTTTCATTTTTTTTGTTTTATATTTATGCCCTATCCGGCTTTACAAGCATCAGGATTTGTCCGCACTCTGAACAGGTCGGGTTGGTCACCATATCATTCCCATATTCATCTGTCTCTTCAATGATCAGAAGATCAACAGGTACAAAATGGGTAAAACCGCAGCCCAGACAAAGGCATTCCGCCTGATTTTGCTTACCCTCTTCTTCCCATACTGTTTCATCAATATTCGCCATCCTGTTTTCTATCCCCTTTCATTATCCTATGTTTTAAATAAAAAAAAATTATTTTCCCCGTCTTAAAACAAATTCTTTGTATGAAATACGGGATATCTTCTATCCTATCCTGTCAGGGAGACAATATGTTAACTTAATGATAAATCTCCCCCAGCCCCTCTTTTAAAAAGAGGGGAGCAAAACTTACCCCTTTTGC
>JANQFQ010000146.1 GCA_028277765.1 Desulfobacterales bacterium | reverse complement strand
TATGATGCAGACGGCTTTCTGGTCGGCTCCATAAAGAGTTGCAAATCATTTGCCGCCGGACAGCTGATGATGCTTCAGGAACTGGAAAAACGGACCGGTCTGCCTGGAGCGTTTTATGAATGCGATATGATGGATCCGCGCTATTTTTCCGAGGCAAACGTCAGGACAAGGCTGGATTCCTATTTCCGTATGATTGACGAAAAAAGAAGGGGGGTTTAAGGGTGAACTACTATATAGGAGTAGACCTAGGCTCTACAACATGCAAAGCGGTAATTCTGGATGAAACCGGGCAGCTGATCGCGCGCGGTTTGACCAACACAAGGAGTAACTACAAGGTAGCTACAGATGTGGCTGAACGCGAGGCAAAGATCAACGCGCGTTTTACTCTTTTTGAAGAAGAACTTAACAAACAGAGTTCAATGGCAAAAGATGAGCTTGAAAAATTCCTTACGGAATTTGAGTTGCTGTTCCGCTATGAACAGTATCTCCATCAGCTGAAAATGCTGGAGAACTATGTTCAGGAGGAAGTTCAAACCTTAACCGGTCCTGACAAGGGGGATATTGAATCCATAGAAAAGGATATTTTCCAGAAACTGGAAGATGATTCATTCGAATTTTACCAGGAAAAGGGAAAGGACAAATCAGTATTCTTCAGGGACCTGGTCAGTGCCCAGTACATGAAACAGGCTGAAGAGCATGCAAAATACCTTGAAATGCTCGTGGGCATTTATGACAAGTGTATCCTGAAAGTTGAAAACGAAATCCTTGAAATGAATGTCATGGAAATGGCGCAGAAAGCGCTTGCGAACGTTGCCAAGTCCATGGACATCAGCGCATTCCAGGAGGATATTAACAAGGCTTTTGAAGCTGCCGCGAAAAGGAGCCTCCACATACAGGTAAAAGTGGGCACCGGCTACGGCAGACAGCATCTCCCCTACCCCAAGGACCAGATTCAGTCCGAGATTCTCTGTCATGGCCTTGGCGCACATCATATGTTTCCCGGAACACACACGCTCCTTGATATCGGCGGACAGGACACAAAAGCGATACAGGTTGATGACCAGGGTATTGTTTCCAGCTTTTTCATGAATGACCGGTGCGCCGCCGGCTGTGGACGGTTCCTGGGCTATATTGCGGATGAGCTGAACATCAGTCTGCATGCTCTCGGCCCGCTTTCTTTGGACGCGAAAAAGTTAATCAAGGTGTCGAGTACCTGCACGGTTTTTGCCAGTGTTGAACTCAGAGACAGGCTCAGCATGGGTGAACGGCGGGAAGATATTCTGGCCGGCTTGCACAAAGCCATTGTAAAAAGGGCCATGTCTTTGATTTCCCGTTCAGGCGGTGTGAATAATGAGTTCACGTTCACAGGCGGCGTTGCAAAGAACCAGGCGGTCGCGCAAAACGTAAGAGAGATGGTAAAAGAAAACTATGGGGATGTGACCATTAATATTTCACCGGATTCTATTTACACCGGTGCGATAGGCGCGGCCCTGTTTGCCACGAGAAAAGAAGGATAAAAACATACAACTAATATGATATATCCCAGGATTATTTTATTAATATCGGATAGGGAGAAATAACAATGTCAATAACAGCAGGAGTAGACGTTGGAAGCAGCGCGGTAAAAGCGGTAATTATGAGCAATGAAAACGGCTCTTCAAAGGTCCTTGGAAAAGATTTCCAGAGGATCAGGAGAAGAAACGCGATGGAAGTCGCCAGGTCAACTTTCGATCTCGCGCTGGCACAGACAGACCTGAAAGAATCGGACATAGAGTATATTGCGTCCACAGGTGAAGGGGATCTGGTCGATTTTAAAACCGGCCATTTCTACGGAATGACCACCCACGCGAGGGGGGCAAAATACCTGTATGAAAATTCAAACACTGTGGCTGATATCGGAGCCCTTCATCAGCGCGCCATTGCCATTGATGAAGGCGGAAGGGTTATCAAGTACAAGATGACCGGCCAGTGCGCCTCATGTTCCGGGCAGTTCGTGGAAAATATTGTCCGGTACCTCGGTGTAAGGGTTGATGAAGTCGGCCCTCTTGCCCTGGAGGCTACCAATCCACAGAGAATCAGTAGTGTCTGCGCGGTGCTCGGTGAAACAGACGTCATCAACATGGTGTCAGCCCAGCATCCCATATCAGACATCTTGATGGGCATCCTTGAATCAATCGCCTCAAGGCTGACAAAGCTTTTAAGCGGTATTCAGGCGGTATCCCCTGTCACGCTGACCGGAGGGCTCGCCCTTAATGATGGGATGGTCAAGGCGATCAACACACTCATGGAAGAAAAGAAGATGGATTATGAAATTCGCTCCCATGAAAACAGTATTTACGCAGGCGCCATCGGTGCTTCCATATGGAGCGATTACAGGCTGAAAAAACTGTCAAAATAATGCAGGACAATATAATTTTTTGCAGGGGCGCGTTCCACGCGCTCCAAACAACGGAGGGTATCAGGATATGAAAATAGTGCAGTTAAACGAGGCTGTAGAAAGTATTGAAAATGGAGCCTCCATACTGATCGGCGGATGGGGACCTTACAGGAAACCGATGTCTTTTGTCAAAGCCGTAGCGTTATCGTCCCTCAAGGACCTGACGGTTCTGGCATATGCGGGCATAGACCTGGATATGCTGATCGGCGCTGGCAAGGTTAAAAAAGGCATTTACGGTTTTTCAGCCCTGGAAGGGGCTCCCGGGGCACTGGCTAATTTTAAAGGCGCCAGAACGGACGGGAGTGTAGAAATGAAAGAGTTGTCTGAATACATGTTCCTTGCACAGTTTAAAGCGGCTGCTGAACGGCTGCCATTTTATCCCACGCGTTCAGGACTTGGAACAGATCTTCTCACGGTAAACCCGGAAATCAAAACCATCGAGGACCCGTATGACGGCCAGACCCTGGTCGCTATACCGGCCTATTCACCCGACTATGCGGTCATTCACGTGAATGAGGCGGATGAAATGGGCAACAGCAGGATCATCGGGGACCGGTATATTGATGTACTTTTCGCCAGGGCCGCGAAAAAAGTGATTATCACCTGCGAAAGGATAGTTCCGGTCGGGAAGGTTCAGGACAGCGCAATCAAGGGTATTTGGGTCGATAAGGTTGTTGAATCTCCCAGGGCTGCCCGGCCAGGTGCGTGTTACCCGGATTACGAGGTCTCGGAAAAGGGTTTTAAATTTTACAATGAGGCCACAAAAGATGCTGACGCGTTCAATAAGTTTTTGAACAGGTAAAGGGGGTATAAAATAATGGCAAAAAAACCACCAACATTTCAAGAGCTCAATGTATGTGAGATAGCTCGTTCATTCGGTGAAGACGATAATTTTGTTATTTCCGCTGCAAGCAATTCCGGCATTGTGGGTGCCGTGCTTGCCCAGGAACTTTACGCTCCAAACGTATCCTTTTACATGGGGGCAAAAGGGAAAGGCGCTATCCTTAGGAACGTGCGCTACCCGTTTATTGTCGGCAAACCACCTGAGGGATTTATCGAAACATTAATGGATATGGATGAAGTATTTGACGCTGTGGGACGGGGTAAATGGTGCATGATCATGCAGCCGGTCCAGCTTGACAAATACGGCTACATGAACCTCTCCCTTGTGGGAGACATCAAAAAACCGCACAGAGTATTTGTAGGATCAAGAGGTGTGCCTGACAATACAGTTAACGCTCCCCGTATTCTATATTTTGTACCGAGCCACAACAGCAAGGTATTTGTGGAAAAGGTCGATTTTAAATCAGGTGTCGGTCATGGCGAAGAACGGAAAAGCGGTAAGGTCAAATTCGGTGCGCCTGTTAAGGTTTTGACAAACCTATGCATCATGGACTTTGAAGAAAAGACCGGCCAGATGAGGCTTAAATCGGTACACAGCGGTGTCACGGTGGATGATGTTAAGGAAAATACCGGTTTTGATCTCATCATCCCGGACAAGGTGCCTGAAACACCGCCGCCGACAGATGATGAAATGCGGTATATCAGGGAGATCATCGATCCCACAGGTATCAGTAGGTTAGATTACCTGAGGGGTGAGGATTTCCAGAAAGTATTAAACGAGATCATGGGCGGAACAACCTATGACCATGTTTATAAATAAAAAACAAAACTTATACATAAGGAGAAACGAATAATGGCTGGTATATGTGCATACGGCGTTTATATTCCATTTTACCGGTTGGCACTGAGCTCAATCGCTGAAGCAACCGGGGGCTTTGCCCAGGATGGAGAAAAGGCGGTGGCAAACTTTGATGAAGACAGCATTACCATGGCTGCTGAAGCCGCGCTTAACTGCCTGAATTCAAATAACGGGGCAGACCGATCCGATATAGAAGGATTGATTTTCGCGACCACCACATCACCGTTTAAAGAGAAACAGTCTGCTGTTATTATATCAACAGCTCTGGATCTGCCCAAAGAAATACAGACAATGGATTCACTCGGTTCATTAAGAGCGGGAACAAATGCTTTGAGAGCTGCGCATGATGCCGTTAAGGCGGGATCAGCGAAAAAAATGATGGTTACTGTGGCTGACACCAGACAGGCGTATCCCCAGTCGGGCCTGGAAGGACTGTTCGGTGACGGTGCCGCGGCCCTTCTTCTCGGTGATACAGATGTGGCAGTGGAAATTGAAGGGAGCTTTTCTCTTGCCAATGAGATCTCTGATCTCTGGCGGAGAGACGAGGACGCTTTTGTCCATACATGGGAGGACCGCTTTAACCTTAACGCTGGTTATCAGGACACTATGAAAACCGCTTTTGCGAAAGCAACAGAAAAGTTCGGGATCAGCATGGAGGATGTCAGCAGGGTTATATACTATGGTCCAAACGAAAGGGCTCATGGCGCAGTCGCAAAGGCTATCGGTGCCAACAAAAAGCAGGTACAGAATCCGCTGTACGGCGCTATCGGAAATGCTGGGACACCTTCAGTATTCATCCAGCTGGCAGCGGCTCTTGACACTGCACAGCCCGGCGAAAAAATACTCATGTCTACCTATGGAAACGGCTGCGATGTGTTCCTTCTCACAGTTACAGATCACATCAACAAGGTCAGGAACAGCGTGGGCGCAGCCCGACAGATCAAATCAAAGGCGATTCTCCCCAACTATCACGCGTTCCTTAACATTCGGAATCTGATTGACCTGGAACCGAACAGGCAGCCGGACATCAATACCCCTGCAAGTCTCTTATGGCGTGAACAGGAGGGTATCATGAGATTCAAGGCCGGCAAATGCAAAGAGTGCGGCAATGTTCAGTTTCCCGCGCTCCCTGTTTGCGCAAAATGTACCGCACAAGATGTGGGTGAAAAGATTAGATTGTCTGACCAGGAAGCCGAGGTTTATCTGTCCACAGTCGACACCCTCGGTTTTGGCGGAGAAGAATCCCCAATGTGGGCCATTGCGGACATGCCTGTAGGGCTTCGCATCAAGCTTCAGATCACTGACTGCGAAGATCTCGGGGATGTGCCGACAGGCACAAAGCTGTATCCCACATTCAGGAAATTTCAGCGGCATGGAGACACTCCGGTATATCACTGGAAGTTAAGATTGCCACGGTAAAGCTGAGTTGAATCCCGATCGGGATTAAAACGAAATTTATACCCTTGCGGTATAAAAAAAAGTTTTAGATATAAGCGTAAAGGAGGAAAACGCAAATGGGTAATATAAAAGATAAAGTAGCTGTCATAGGGGCCGGAACCAGTAAATTCGGCGAAAACTGGGACAAGAGCACTGATGACATGCTGGCTGAAGCTGTTTACTGTGCCCTGGATGATGCCGGCCTGAAACTGTCTGATATTGAGGCAGGATGGGTAGGGACTGTCCTCGGCGGATACGGCGGGTCTATCCTGGCAGAAGCCATAGGCTGGGACCTGATGCCTGTCACAAGAGTTGAAAATAACTGCGCGTCACCTTTAAACGCGTTTCAGGACGCGGTTTTTTCCGTTGCATCAGGTATGTATGACGTCGTGCTTGTTGCGGGAGTGGAAAAATCAAAAGACACCGGAACCGGGGCATTGACTTTCCCCTACGGTTTCCATCCTGTTTACACGTATATACAGGCCCCTGCGTCTTACGGCATGGCTGCGCAGAGTTACTTCAAGAAATACGGTATAAGCATGGAAGAGGGAAAAAGAACCCTCGCGAAAATAGCTGTTAAAAATCATCACAACGGCACCATGTCTCCGAAAGCACATTTCCAGAGAGAGCTTACCCTTGAGAGGATCATGAATGCGCCTATCATCGGTTACCCCCTCGGCCTGTTTGACTGCTGCCCGACGACTGATGGTGCTGCCGCGGCCATTATTTGCAACGCAGAAATCGCAGATAAGTTCCGTGACGACCCGGTCATGGTAAAAGCCCTCGGCCTGTCAGTAGGCAAAGCGGACATCTACATGGGGAAAACACCCCAGGCTGATGAATTCGATTACACGCTCTGGAACGAATCAGTTACAGCGTCTAAGCAGGTATATGAACAGCTCGGCATAACAAATCCAAGAGAAGAAATTGATGTGGCGAATGTTCACGACTGCTTTACCATAAGCGAATTGATCATTTATGAATCACTCGGTTTCAGCCCGAAAGGTACCGCCAAACAGGATGTGGATGATGGGTTTTTCACTTTAGAAGGCGGGCTTCCGGTGAATACAGACGGCGGCCTGAAATCCTTTGGTCATCCCATTGGTGCAAGCGGACTAAGGATGCTGACAGAAATTTATACCCAGATTCAGGGTAAGGCCGGTCCAAGACAGGTAAAAGACGCAAAACTTGGTCTGGCACACTGCCAGGGTGGTAATCCAACAGGCGGTTTTCAGGCAGCCATTGTAGCTTTGGGCGCGCCTGAATAATTCTGTATCAGGGTCATCTTAATGCTGAGTTGAGTCCCGATCGGGACTCTAAAAAAAACTTATACCCCTGCTGTATAAAGGAGAGGAATTATGGATATTAAAAAAGTTTTTGTGATGGGATCAGGACAGATGGGCGCGGGTATTGCCCAGGTATCAGCCCAGGCAGGCTATGATACATATATGTGTGATATTTCCGATGAGATTCTGGAAAAAGCCCAGGCCAAGATGAAAAAAGGCCTTGACAAACTGGTCTCAAAAGAAAAAATCGACCAGGCCAGGGCTGATGAGATTTTGAGCAAACTCACCCCAACAACTGATCTCGGCAAAGTGTCTGAATGTGATTATTTTATTGAAGCAGTTCCTGAGATAGAAGATCTTAAACTCAAGATTTTCAAGGATGCAGATGAAGCTGCTCCAGAGCATACTATTCTTGCGACAAACACCTCTGCCATACCGATATCACTGATCGCTGGTGCCACAAACCGACCTGAAAAGGTGATCGGTACTCATTTCATGAATCCGGTTCCGATAATGAAGCTTGTGGAGATTATCCTGGCGTACCAGACCAATGATGAAACCCACAAGGTTACAGAAGAATTGATGATCGGTTTCGGTAAAGAGATTGTCACAGCCCAGGATTTTCCGGGATTTATAACTACCCGCATGATTCTGCCGTTTATGAATGAATGCATGTACCTTTTTTATGAAGGCCAGGGAACAAAGGAAGATATTGACAAGAGCGCCAAGCTCGCCTTCAACCATCCCATGGGACCGTTTGAATGGATTGATTTTGTCGGTATCGATACCATACTCAACATCCTGAAGAATCTTCATGAATCCCATGGTTCAGACAGATATTTCCCGTGCCCCATCATGCAACAGATGGTCAACGCAGGTCACCTGGGCAGAAAATCAGGCCGCGGGTTTTATGATTATACTAAATAAAGACAAATTTATCCGCGGCAAAACACCTTGCTGCGGATAAATTAAAATCCGAAGCACGAAAATCGAAACAATATCAAATGACCAAAATTCAAATGCTCAAAACACCATCAAGTTCTCTTTATTATATGAAACCATAAGCGTTTTGAACATTTTCAATTTCGTCATTCGGATTTGTTTCGGATTTCGATATTCGGATTTCGGATTTACAGAGCAAACAAACAACCGGGTTATAGATTGTTAAATTTTGAAGAACTGGTAACGATAAACATGAGGTAAAGATGGATTACGAACTTGACGATGAAGTACGGATGATACAAGAATCAATCGCTGAATTTTCCAAAAAAGAGCTGGCACCCAATGCCGCGGATATTGATGAAAACCATGAATTTCCCAGAAAGGCGTGGAAAAAGCTTTGTAAGCTCGACTGCATGGGGCTCCTTACTTCTGAAGAGTATGGCGGGATGGAATACGGCTATGATGCCATGGTCGCGGTAATGGAAGAACTGTCAAAAGGGTGTGTGGCCACAGCCGGAACCTACTGCGTCCATTTAACAACACAATTTATGATCCAGAAGTTCGGATCTGATGATATAAAAGAACGGTTTCTTCCTCAGATGACATCAGGCAAAAAGATCGGGGCCATCTCCATATCAGAGCCCCAGGCTGGATCAGACATCGCTGCGATGGATAGCACCGCAACAACTGATGGTGACAATTATGTCTTAAACGGAAACAAAATCTTCGTCACAACTGCCGGAGAAGCTGACATATATCTTATCATGGTTAAAACCAATCCTGAGCTGAAACACAAGGGTATCTCCACCATCATCGTTGAAAAAGGGACGGAAGGATTTAAGTTCGGCAAGATTGAAAATAAAATGGGGTACAATGGTTCCCCCACAGGTGAGCTGATCTTTTCCAACTGTGTAGTACCAAAAGAGAACCTGCTCGGTGAAGAAGGACAGGCATTTGTCATGCTTATGGAAGCGCTTGACCGCGGAAGAATTTCCGTGGGAACCATCGGCCTCGGGATCGCCCAGGCAGCGTATGAAGCGGCCCTTGCCCATACAAAAGAAAGAGAGCAGTTCGGGCGACCAATCAGCAAGTTCCAGGGTATACAATGGATGCTTGCAGACATGGCCATCAAAATTTCCGCGTCACGCCTGATGCTTTACAAGGCAGCTGACCTGGCCAACAAAGGGAAACCGTTTACAACCGAAGCGTCCATGGCCAAATGCTTTGCCACTGACGCAGCCATGGAAGTGACTACCGACGCAGTCCAGCTCTTTGGCGGGTATGGCTATGTTAAGGAATACCCTGTTGAACGATATATGCGTGAAGCAAAAATCTTCCAGATAGTGGAAGGGACAAACCAGATCCAGCGGAATATTATTGCTCGTGAGCTGCTGGGGTAGCACAAAGTGTCTTAAGTTATAAGTTACAAGTGCCTTAAGTTATGGAATTCTACCAGTTTTATTGTGTTTATAAAGAATGACAGTGCGAAGCGATACAACAACTTTAAGAACTTGAGGCATTTAAATAAATAATGACTTTCCCTAAGTTAAGGGTTTTGACTTTTTTAAAATATAATAAGGAAGAGCGAAGCGATACATTCACTTTAGGCACTTGTAACTTTAGGCACTTTTTTTACAATTGTATTATAAATCGCTCTTTTACGAAAAATGAAGCAAGTCCTCGGTATAATAGGTTCCACCCGGAAGATGGGGAATTCCGAGCTGGCGGTAAAGATGATCAGTCGTCAGATACCTGAGGAACATTCGCTTAACCTGCTGAGGGCAAGCGATTTAAATATTGAACCGTGCCTGGGATGCTACAAATGTCTTTCCAGGGAAGGGAGATGCGTTCAGGATGATGACATGGAAGTCTTTCTTGATGCACTGGCAAAAGCTGACGGGGTGATCCTTTCGGTTCCTGTCTACTTTTTCGGACCCACAGGGATTATTAAAATGATCGTTGACAGGATCTGCATGATCTACCCTCGGTTTGAACAGTTTATCGGCAAACCGTGCCTAATTGTCATCCCCCTGGGCATTAAAGGGAAAGATGGGTATACATCAGCAGCCCTAGGCAGCGCAGCCATGACTCTAGGGATGGATATTGTTGGTGAAGCACAGATCCTTGCCGGCGGACGGGGTGAAATCCTGATCAGTGAGGAGCACCATGAAACAGCAAAAGAGCTGGGAAGCCTGCTGTTCGCCCCAAGGCAGGAAGTCGTTCGTGACGGTAAAAGGTGCAGCATATGCGGTTCGCAGTCTTTTAAATTTATTGAAGAAAGCGTCGAATGCCTTGTCTGTCAGAACCAGGGCACACTCACCGTAAATAACGATGAAGCTGCTATAGACATCGGCCTGACGTCCTCAAGCGAATTGAACACCCTTGGAGACAGGAACCATCATTTAGGTTTCCTGATGGGCAAGCAGAAGGATTACCCGAAAAAACGGGAAAAGATAAAAGAGATGAGCGCCGAATATAAGAAGGATGGCGTCTGGATTAAGTAACAAACAGGATACCGGCTTTAAGAAGATGATCCTAGATACTCGATGCTGGATAAAAACATCTAGTATCATTAAGTTAATTGCATAAATAATTTGGTAACACATAAATTTAGTAAACTTTGACCATATAATGAGGACACCACATGAGTTACGAGACAATTTTGTATGAAAAAAAGGACAAGGTGGGTATTATCACACTTAACCGACCTGATGCGCTGAACGCCCTGAACAGCCAGGTATTCAGCGATCTTTACGCTGTTATAACAGAGGTTGAAAATGATAATGAGGTCAACGCTGTGATTATCACCGGCAGCGGAGAGAAAGCATTTGCTGCAGGCACAGATATAAAGGAGATGGAAACCCTGAACTGTAATGGCGCCCGCGAATTCGCTCTTGGTGTCAAAAAGACCCTTGATAAAATCGAAACCCTGAAAAAACCGGTGATCGCAGCGATTAACGGATTTGCCCTTGGTGGCGGGTGTGAGCTTGCCATGGCCTGCGATCTTAGGATCGGATCAGAAAAAGCTAAACTGGGGCAGCCTGAAATCAACCTCGCTGTGATTCCCGGCGCAGGCGGCACCCAGCGGCTTGTCAGGCTTGTGGGCTCATCTATAGCCAAGGGCATTCTCTTCACAGGGAAAATCATCAATGCCGAAACATCATTAACTATTGGCCTGCTCAACAGTGTTGTGCCGCCAGAAGAACTGATGGATGAGGCAATGAAAACAGCCTCAATTATCGCCAGCAAATCTACTGTGATTATGGGCCTATTGAAGGATGTGGTTAACACCGGCAGGAACCTTGACCTCCCGTCTGCCCTGGCTTATGAAATTGAGATTTTTGGACAATGCTTTGCAACTGAAGACCAGAAGGAAGGGTTTAAGGCGTTTATAGAAAAAAGGGATCCGGAGTTTAAGGGGGAATAAACAAACAGATCCTGGATACTAGATGTTGGATACGGGATAAAAAATCTAGCATCCTGCATCTAGTATCTAGGATCCAGCATCTAGCATCGCTTTGCTAGAACAAAATAAATAATAGTAAGTAAAAAAATTTTAGTTTTTTAAATAAAGGAGGCTTTACATGACAAGCATAAAAAAAGTTTTTGTGACAGGGGCTGGTGCAATGGGCAATGGGATTGTCCAGGTAGCAGCCGACAATGGTTATGAAGTGAAGATGTATGATCTCAAGCAGGAATTTGTTGATAATGGAATGCAAACCATTGAAGGGAGCCTGCAAAGATTTGTAAAAAGAGAGAAGAAAACCGAAGAAGAAAAAAAAGAGATTATGGGCAGGATTACACCCACACTCGATCTCAATGACGCTTCAGATGCTGATTATATTGTAGAAGCGGTTTTTGAAAACCTGGGTGTAAAAAAAGAGCTGTTTGGAAAGCTGGACGAAATATGCGGTGAAGCAACCATATTCGGTTCCAACACATCCAGTCTTCCCATCAGTGCAATTGCCACAGGAACCAACAGGCGGGATAAAATAATCGGCACCCATTTCATGAATCCTGTTCCTTTGATGCGGGGTGTTGAAATTATTCCCGGCATGGAAACATCAGATGAAACACTCGACATCACCATGGACTTTATCCGCAGTCTGGGAAAAGAACCGAACGTTGCCCGTGACTACGCTGGTTTTGTGGCAAGCCGC
The DNA here is from genome assembly GCA_028277765.1 of Desulfobacterales bacterium. GTDB lineage: Bacteria > Desulfobacterota > Desulfobacteria > Desulfobacterales > SURF-7 > JANQFQ01. The sequence continues at coordinate 31,616 of JANQFQ010000146.1, read as the reverse complement.
GTTCTTGATGTCATGCTGAACGAAGCTGTCAAGTGTGTTATGGACGGAAACAAACCCGCGGACATTGACGCGATCATCAAGACATGCCTCAACTTTCCCATGGGACCTTGCGAACTGATCGACCTTGCAGGCGCTGACATTCTCCTGCACGTTCTAGAGACAATGGAAGAAGAGTACGGCGACAGGTACCACCCTGCCCCGCTCCTTAAACAAATGGTAAGAGCACAACATCTTGGCAGAAAAACCGGCAAAGGTTTTTATGATTATTCAAAATAATAAAGGCAGGTGAAACGTGAGTGATAAAGAAATAGTAATTGTTAGTGCGTGTAGGACTCCTTTTGGCCGTTACTGCGGCACACTTAAGGATGTCGATTATTTTGACCTTGGCGCCAAACCCATGGTCGATGTATTAAAACGGGTTAACCTGGATAGTGATAAAGTGGATGAAGTGTTTTGGGGAGTAGGCGACACATCCGTATGCAAGGATGTTTTTACTCCTGTTGCTGCCAGGCAGACACTGCTGAAAGCGGGTCTTCCTGCGGAAACACCATCCATCAGTCTTGACAAGGCGTGCGTTTCAGCCATGAGCGCGGCTAAACTGGCAACCATGGCCTTACAGCTTGGTGAGATCGACACAGCTATCGCCGGCGGGGCTACATCTTTTAGCCAGATCCCGCTGATTGTCAGAGGAATGCGAGCCAGCGGTTTCCGTATTGGTGATCAGAACATGGAAGACCCTTGTTTTAAACTGGGATATAAAGACTATAATCCTGTTGCGGTTGATGCTGATGATGTAGCCCATGAATGGGGCGTTACCCGTGAAGAGATGGATGAATGGTCAGTAAGAAGTCACCAGAACTACGGCAAGGCTTATGAAGAAGGGAAATTCAAGGATGAAATGGAACCTTTTGAGGTCCCTCAAAGAAAGGGTGATCCAATCATTCTTGAAATCGATGAACAGTACAGGTCAAACGCGAGTGTTGAAATGCTGGCAAAGCTGAAACCGATTTTCGGTACCAGAGCCATAACAGCAGGAAACGCACCCGGCTTGAATGACGGTGCTACCGCCCTTCTCATGATGACAAAAGAGAAAGCAGACGAACTCGGTCTTGAAGTACTCGGGACTGTGGTAAAAATGGTATCCATTGCAGTGGCGCCTGACAAGATAGCTGAAGCACCCGGTGTTGCCATCAATGGTATGCTTGAAGATACAGATGTTTCCCAGGACGATCTTGAGATTATTGAAATTAATGAAGCTTTCGCGGCCATGCCTCTGGTTAGCACTCTGGTTATGGCTGACAAAGACAAGGCAAAAGCTGAAGCGCTTCGAGAGAAGACAAATATTAACGGCAGTGCCATAGCCATCGGACATGCAAACACCGCTTCAGGCGCCAGGATCATGATGAACCTGATGTATGAGCTCCGCCGTAGGGGTGGAGGCTACGCAGCAGGCGCTATCTGCGGCGGACTGGCACAGGCAGATGCGTGCCTGATAAAAGTTTAAACATTTATACACTTTTATGAACATGATGCTTTTTAAATTAAACTTTATAGGCAGGAGACTATAATAAAATTCGAAGCACAAAGCACGAAATCCGAAACAATATCAAATGACCAAAATTAAAATGTTCAAAACTCTCAAGAATTCAGTTTTTTAATAATGCGTTTTACAATGTTTTGAACATTTTGGTATTAGATATTCGGATTTGTTTCGGATTTCGATATTCGGATTTCGGATTTATGAATTCTTTGTGGGTTCATAGATTAGGGAGGAAACAATGTCTTACGAAACCATAAATTATGACAAGGAAGGTAGAATTGCGATTATCGCCCTTAATCGTCCCAAAAAGCTGAATGCTATGAACGCACAGGCCAGGGAGGATATAACCGCTGCCTTGGATGATGCTGTGGCGGATAAAAATATCCGTGTTATCATCTTTACAGGGAATGAAAAACTCTTCTGCGCAGGTGCTGATATCAATGAAGTAAAGCAGATGACCACCGCTGCCCTGGCCATCAATTTCAGCCAGACCTTTCAGCGTTTGTTCCAGAAAGTGGAAAATCTTAAGAAGCCGGTTATCGCCGCCATAGAGGGTTTTGCGTTGGGCGGTGGCTGCGAACTGTCCCTGGCGTGTGACTTGAGGGTATTTGCGGAAAGCGCGTCCATTGGCGTCCCTGAGGTTGACATTGGCGCGCTCCCGGCAGGCACAGGCACACAGAAGTTTCCCCGTCTTATCGGCATGGGAAGAGCAAAAGAGATCCTGTTCCTGGGACGACGGATAAAAGCAGATGAAGCGTATAACTTAGGTCTTGCGAACAAAGTAGTTCCAAACGGAGAGGCGTTAAACGAAGCTAAAAAAATGGCGGAAAAACTGGCAGAAAAATCACCCACTGCCATTACTGCCATGAAGAAGCTGGTCAATGTGGGTACCAATATGGATCTGAATTCCGCCCTGATATTTGAATCAGAAACATTCGGCGCGCTCTCAACCCATAAGAATTTCCAGGAAGGTGTTTCAGCCTTTCTTGAAAAAAGGGAAGCTGAGTTTGAAGACGAATAGTGGGCTTGACAATAAACCGTTTCTTAAATACAAATAACCAGCTATTTTAGACTGGATAATATATATTTCGGGACAAACTCGAAGCACGAATATCGAAGCACGAAACAATATTAAATGATAAAGATTCAAATGTTCAAAACTCTAAAATCAACTTCATACTAATGTATCATAATGTTTTGAACATTTAAGATTTTAATATTCGAATTTGTTTCGGATTTCGAATTTCGAATTTCGGATTTGAAAAATTTTACCAAATTTTTTATAGGGAGGTAATATGAAAACTTCAATGGATTACCCCGGACTTGTACCGATAGTTCCGGGCTTCGACTATGTAACCATTCCAACGCTTCTCAGACAACGGGCAGAGGAACATCCTGACCAAGAGTACATCATTTTCGAAGGCAAGACCAATACGATTTCTGACATCTACAAAAAAGCGAACCGGCTGGCTAACGGCCTCATCGACCTTGGTGTCAAAAAAGGTGAAATCGTCATGATCATGCTCCCAAACACGGATGAGCATGTGGCAGCCTTCTTTGGTATTGTAACATCAGGCGCGATTGAGCTTCCTGTGAACAATGCTTTCAGGGACAAAGAACTTCAGTACATCCTTGATCATTCAGAAACAAAAACTGTTATCACTGATCCTGACCATCTGCCGCATATCCTTGATGTGTGGGAACTTAAAGATGATAGGAAGATTCTCTGCATGGGTGATACAGATGTAGAGGGTGTCATGGACTACTTTGAATTCATCGACAAATATCCTGAAACACAGCCAGAAGTAGAAATGGAAATAGACGACCCTGCCACCATGATCTACACTTCAGGATCAACTGCCTTTCCAAAGGGCGTTCTGATCAGTCACAGATACAAGGTCTGCTACGGCGCGCTTTCAAACTGGTCATACAGGCTTGGGAAAAAGGACAGGATCATGCTGATCACTCCGATTTTCCATGGCGTTGCCCTATGGCACGGGATCATGGGATGCCTTCACGGATGCATCCCCTGTACGGTCATCCGCTACTTCAGCGCATCAAAATTCTGGGATCAGGCTAGGGAATGCAAGGCTACCTTTGTGTTTGCCATCGGCGCTATTCCGGCCATGCTTATGAACTTCGATGAGCAGCCGAATGATAAGGACCATGATGTTCGTGTAATTTGGGCATTTATGACTCCCAAGCGCGTGATGGAACCTTTTGAGGAACGCTTCAACACAACCATCTATGACGGACTGGGACAAACTGAGAACGGTAGGCTCCTGGTTAATTATCCGCCGCTCAGGAAACCCGGCGCTTTGGGACTGCCGTATGAATTCACTGAAATAAAGATTGTCGATGAAGAAGACAATACGCTTCCTCAGGGCGAAATAGGCGAGATCTGCGCCCGTGCCCCAACGATGCTCCTCGGATATTACAAGAATCCCGAAGCCACAGAAGATACCTTAAAGGGCGGTTGGTTGCATACCGGCGACAACGGCTACATGGATGAAGACGGGATCTACTGGTTTACAGACAGGAAAAAGGACATCATCCGCAGAAGGGGCAAAGTAATCTCCAGCTTTGAGGTACAGGATGCGCTTACCGAGCATGACGCCATTGCTGAGACAGCCTGTGTCGCAGTTGAATCAGACCTGGCCGAAGAAGAAATCCTGGCGTGCCTGATCCTTAATGAAGGCGCTGATGCGCCTGAATTTGAAGAACTCGCGCAGTGGGCCAAGGACAGAGTAGCTTACTACAAGGTCCCACGGTACTGGGTTTATGTCAAAAGCTTCCCAAAGACACCGACATTCAGGATCCAGAAGTTCCTGCTGAGAAAAGAGATCAACATGGATGACGTTGTTGAAATCCCGGTCACAAAACCAGACCAGGAGATTAAACGGGTTGAGAAATAAAACAAAATGCTATAAGCACTAAATTCAATAGCCGCATCTTCTATACAGTGAATCTTGATGATGCGGCTATTGTTTTATTTCAGCATTTTGAAAATTCGAAGCACGAAACTCGAAATCCGAAACAATATTAAATGACTAAAACTCAAATGTTCAAAACTTAAAAGGCTTCAATTTCGCATTAAAGATTTTAGCGTTTTGAGCATTTGAAAATTTAATATTCGAATTTGTTTCGGATTTCGATATTCGGATTTCGGATTTAAAAAATAACTCAATAATATTGTACTTATGTTAGCAATAAAACAATTTAAAAGCACTTAATTTTTTCTAAAGGAGGTCTAAAAATGGACAACATGTCATTAGAATCCCTGTTTTCAATCAAGGGGAAAACAGCGCTGATAACAGGCGGATCAGTGGGTATCGGCCTGATGATCGCCGAAGCTTATGTAAAAAACGGCGTCAAAGTATATGTCGCATCCCGAAAGGCAGAAGTATGCGATGAAGTGGCTGCGGACCTGTCCCAGTACGGTGAGTGTATTTCTCTGCCAGGTGATGTGGGAAGTGAAGAAGGGGTAATAAAGCTGGCCAACGAACTCAAAGAGCGTGAAGACTCTCTGCCCATCCTGGTCAACAATGCCGGTGTCGCCTGGAGCGCATCATTTGAAACTCATGATGAAAAGGTATGGGAACGTGTGTTGTCACTAAATGTTAAAGGCGTATTTCACCTTACCCGTGAGCTTCTCCCCCTGCTGAAAAAAGCCGCGTCACCTGAAGATCCAGCCCGTGTTATCAACATGGGATCCATAGACGCGCTTCATGTGCCGCACTTGCAGACGTATTCTTATGCCGCGAGCAAGGCCGCCCTGCATCATCTTACAGAAGTAATTGCAAAGGAGCTTGCCGCAGACCAAATCCTGGTAAACGCGGTTGCCCCTGGTTTCTTTCCGACCAGGATGACAGGACCGGTTATCGATAAAATAGGCGATAAAATGGTTGCCCGGTGTCCCCTTGGCAGACTCGGTATCCCCGAAGATATGGCCGGCATCGCCATCTACCTCGCGTCAAAAGCCGGTGCATACGTAAACGGTGAAATCATCAGAGTCGATGGAGGGACTATTTTATAAACAAAACATTATCCGCTAATAACGCTAATATATGCTAATTTAAAAATTATCCCGCATAAGCGGGATTGAGCTGTTTATTGTTTTCCGGTATCTCCCCGGAAAACAATAAGAAAAAACACGCTTTTCTCTGTGTCCTCTGTGTCTTGAGCGGAGCGGGTGGTGAAAATTAAAAAAATCTTATGAAAAATCATTCAGTTTCAATCGTTAAATACGAAGAACCGATCGAGTCGGTTCGCAAGGCAATTGACCTTTCGAACGGGCTTGATCATCTGCCTGAGAACGCATCGGTTTTTATCAAACCGAACATTGCCTTCTGGTTCCGAACACCTGATTTCCCCAAGTGGGGTGTTGTGACCACATCACGGGTTATCGAGGATGTGGTGCTACTTCTTAAAGAAAGAGGTATTGATAATATCACAATTGGTGAAGGAACCGTTATCTTTGATCCTAAAGACAAAAGCCTTGTTGATCACGCGTTTGATTCCCTGGGTTATAACCAGTTAAAAAAGAAATATGATGTAAAAAGCGTTAATATCTTTGAAGGTGAGTTTGAAAAAGTCGATCTAGGTGGAGGCGTGGCACTCAACTGCAATACCGATCTTGTAATCAGCGATTTTGTAGTCAATATTCCTGTGTTAAAAACCCATCTTCAGACAAAAGTGAGCCTTGGCATTAAGAATCTCAAAGGTGTCATAGATATTAAATCTAGAAAAAAATGCCACAGTGTAGATGAAAAGATGGACCTCCACTATTACATATCAAAACTCGGAAACATGCTCCCCCCTTCCCTGACCCTTATTGACGGCATCTTCTCAAACGCCTGGGGCCCCGGCTTTGATGGCAGGGCCAAGCGAAGTGACATCCTGATAGCATCTGCGGACCCGTTTTCAGCGGACAAGGTCGGCGCGTCAATCTTAGGGTATGATCCAGCAGATATCATCCACCTTGATCTTGCCGCAAAAGACATGAAAAGGCCCATCAACCTGTCTGATGTGGATCTTAAGGGCGAAAAACTGGAAGGCGTCATTTCCGAACATGGTTGGGGCTTCCCTTACACAGAAGGCGGCCTCCTCCCAAAAGCCATGGAGGCCATGGGCATAGAAGGATTAACATACCGAAAATATGACGACACCCTCTGTACTTATTGCTCCGGCTTTAACAGCTTTGTCATTCCCGGCGTTGCCCGTGCCTGGTCAGGAGAAGCATGGGATGATGTTGAAGTCCTGACTGGGAAAAAGATGAAACCAACCCAGGGAAAGAAAAAAACCGTCCTTTTAGGCAAATGCATTTACCAGGCAAATAAGGACAATCCAGACATCAACGAAATGATCCCCGTAAAAGGCTGCCCCCCTGCCATAGACGATATTATCAAAGCCCTTCAAAAAGCAGGAATCAACATCGATCCTGATGAAGTAAAAAATGTTGATAAATCAATGGCGGTGAATATAAAAAAATACGCCGGCAAACCTGAATTCAGCAACGATTTCTTTATGATTGAATAATCAATCTATTTGATCCATTCACTTAAATGCTGACTATTATATAAAAATTCGTGGTCGTGATCAGTCACGCTATCAGCGTGACGGTGGTCGTGATCGTGGTCAGTCTTTAAAAAATTATTTGCCCCTCCCATTAAAAACTCTTTCCCTCCAAATCTGACATGACCTTTCAAAAACTGATTTTTTATGTTATGAAATAATAATCCAGATGGTGAGACTAGAATCTACAGGTATATATTTATTTCAATATTGTAAGAGAGAACATATTAAGTACCCGAAACACTGAAACCGGGCAATATTTAACGGCAAAACAAAAAATTTCGCATGTAACGTAAAAATATATACGTAGGGGCGACCACCGTGCCTGCCCTTTCCCGCGAAATCACAAAACGCCGATGACAAGGGATAAATTATTATAAATGTTTTTTATAATGAAAAAGAATAAGGATAATGACCATTTGGGCAGGCACGGGGGCCGCCCCTACAAAATAAATATATCGAATAAATGATTGTTAATTTTTAATCCTGTATATTGATTGGATATTACGCATTACTTCAATGTTTCTGGTATTGAAAATGGTTTCTAACAGAGTGCGTATAGATGTTCGAAAAACAGATTCGGTAATATAAAAAATTATGCATATGGAATGGTTAGAAAACGATAGATTTGAGCAAATATTCGACATTGAATATCGTCCTGAGAAAAAATGGCTTGATCTAAGAATTTCAGTTGATATTAGGTTAGAACAGCTACTCAAAGAAATTCCAACGGCACCAGACAACAAGCATTATGATGGAGATCCTGGGCCTATTAAAAGATGGTATGGAAATATAGATGGATTTCTCTTTAAAGTAGAACACTGTGATCACCCTACAGAAAATTTAACAATCATCGTATGTGTTTCAGAAATAAAATCAGATGAAAAATATTGGTGGAGTGTAATAAGCAAGATCGAGAGCGCCCCTTCTATGTTTATAAAAAATATAACCTGGATCAAATCTAAGGCAAAAAATCCTCAATATGCAATTTATACAAAAGATAGTAACGATTTGGTAAATCAAATTTATACTTCCGAAGACAAAGTTGAAATTAACGAACTAAAACAATATTTAGAAACTTCAAATCCAACAAGGCTTTACTATATAGATGCACCGGAGGATCCTAATGAAAGATGGGTTCTCGTAAATAATATAGACAATAAAATTATTGGTGATCTTGGACATGGTAGGCTGAGTAACCAACAATTTGCAAAATTTTGGCCACAATTTAAAGATCTGGATTGTGTTGTAAAATTACAATCAACTAATTCATATTATCCGGAATGGATATTATGGAGACAGGATGATAATGGAAACCAATTTGTTATAAAGAAATTTTGGAACCGCCAGGATGCCATGTATGAAAAGTGTGTTTTAGAAGCAAGAGGCCATAAGCAAACTTATTTTGTGACTGAAAAAGAAATCAAAGCTGCGTAGGTTGGGTTGAATGGATATGAAACCCAACATTACAAAAGACGATAAACGTATAAACTGCGGTGATGCGACATGATGATTGAACGATATGTAAATGATAAATGTGGTTATGTTGGGTTGCTTCGCTTAACCCAACCTACGCAGCTACATTAAAGAGGATTTTATGAAAGATATCTTCAATCTGTCATGAAATCAGATTTTAAGCATGTGTACATAGATATTCATAGTATACTTTGACATTAAAACCATGAACCGATTACTTACAATTTTAAGCAAGAGTCCAAAGAACAAATATTTTACTGTTATGCACATTGCTATTATATGGTCATTGGCACCTATTATGGTGTACGCAATTACTTATATCAATTTTTTAGGAGGTACATATCCACCTGAAGGTGATTCTTTTTTCATTGCTTTCATGGGAGCAATGACGTGGTTCATAATTGGCTTGCCCTATTTCGGCATGCTGCTTTTCTTTTCCCTAAAAAAATATAAAAAAGAAACTAGTATTTTTGAGCAAAACTCCTCTCGGAATGGAATTATAGCCACACTTCTAATAGCTCCTGGATTTGTGGTTTCAGTTTTGTTGGCACTAAGTTGGGCAGATATTCGGCATTTTCCCATAGCCATAGTTTATCTTCTGGTTTGTCATTGGCTTCTTATTGCAAGATCAATGATTTCTAATAAAGCGGATTTTGATGATAATATAAAACCACTACAATAAAATGGATTCATGAGAAAACACCATATCTTGTGTCTGGTTTTTTGAGAAAAATAGAGGTTTGAAAAAAGAGTAAACAAAGACAACATTACTTCAATAACTGTTTGCTGCGATCAAAGAAAAAAATAATTTGGGTTTTGATTCTTACCTGTCATAATATATTGATTTAATTTGGCAAAGGCTTTATAAAGTAATCAAAGATTTGAAACCGATCAATATTTTAAGGAATAAAACAAAATATTGTATGAAGCAGTATAATATGTAAGTAGGGGCGGCCCCCGTACCTGCCCTTTCCCGCGAAATCACAAAACGCCGATGACAAGGGATAAATTATTATAAATGTTTTTTTATATTATGGAAAAGAATAAGGATGATGACCATTTGGGCGGGCATATAGGCCCGCCCCTACGAAAATAAATATATATGGATTGGATGTTACGCAGTACTTACCTCAATTAATGTTACCGGCAGGAACTGTTAAGCTACTTGAACTTATAGAATCTTCTCTGGCATTTTAGGTCGAACTGCTTTTGAGGTCTATTAATTAAGGATATAAAAACTATGGCAAAAAATATTCATAATGCAACAGGCCATGGAAACCTTGATGAGATCAAAAGGTTTCTTAAAAAGGGAGTCCTGATCGATGAAAAAAATGCTCAAGGTATGACGCCATTGATGATGGCTGCACGTTTTTTCTATAATGATGTTGTTGAATGGCTTATTAATAATGGTTGCGACATTAATATTGTAGACAACGCTGGACGCTCAGCACTAATGCATGCAGCATATACTGGTAATGCAGACGGAATTAAAATTTTGATAAATAGTGGTGCTTCAATAACAAATGTTGATGCTGATGGTTTAACAGTATTAGCCTATTGTGCCCGTCATGGTCGCCCAGAGGCATTAACTGAATTATTGAAACATCAGCCAGATCTTCGAGATTTAAATGAAGCATTAATAAAAGCGATATTTAACACAACACCAATATTCCAAAATCCTGACACCCCATCTGAATGCGGGATTGAAATTTTTAATATTCTTCTTGAGCATGGTGCAGATCCAAGCTACAAAGATTCTGATCTAAAAACAGCTAAGGATTATGCTAAGGAAAATAAGAAAGAAAAGTATTTAGAGATATTATCAAAAGCTTAACATATAAGATCAATATATAGCAGTCTTTCAAGGTTGTGTAAAAAATCCAAAGAGGTTAAGGCAGGTACAAGATATGAAATTGAAACTGACATGTTTAATGTTTTTTTTACTTTTACATTGTATGGCAAATGCACAATTTTTTCAACCGCTGAGCAATGTATAAATATCTTATCTGACATCACCTTTGAAATAGCATTGTTGCAAGTCATCCAGAAATAGCTGACAACTCAAATATCCAAAGATTAAAGGAAAAATGAAATACTGGTACTGGGTCCAAACCAGGGCAAGTAACGTATCTGCTACCCCGCCCGGCATATTTACAAAATTGGCAAATACTTCTGAAAAAGAAAATACAAATGTTGCTGCAGCAGGCGCACCACAACTGAGTATGGGTACTAAATAGCGAAAAGGTGAACGCTTTTTATTTAAATGGAAAAAGTAAATGGTCGATAATACATTCACAAAAGCATAAACTTCTATGGTGTAGAAAGTAGAATTATGATTGACCGTGCGCAAATCAACAGAGCTGAATGAAGCCAGTACCCACCAATACATATGCAATAAGCTCTCACGCATATAGCCGGTATACGCCAGCACATCTTCAATGGCATTAAGATTATTAAAAATAAACGGAGAAAAAATCACCCATGGGATTTCCCACAGTAGATTCGTAATTGCATAAGACAGCATCCATATCACCAGGCAGTCATGGTAAATACTCAATTTCGAACGGTTTTCTTTTTTTTGCCCCACTAAAGCCAATAGCCAGCCGTTTAACCAAATACTGATGCCATACAAAGAGATTTTTGTGCTTATAAGGAAATCGAATATCCCAACAAAAAATAAAATTGCGCACACTCCCACGCCACCCCACCAAAATAGAGTCCATAGCAAAAAACTTTTTTGAGAGGTTTGAGAAATTGAACGTTCAATGGGCTGTCCCACCATTTTAAGATCCAATACTTGTTCTGAAAGTTTCATATTGATTTCCTTTTATCTATTGTTAAACTTACATATATGTAAGTTTATTTTAATATTGCAATACTGTAAGATTAATGTCAATATATTTTTTACACAAATTGAAACTTTTTTTGATAAAAAAAACTAGATAGGGTACAAATGGCTGAAAATATAGTACAAGATGGCAGAAAAAAAAAGCGCCCGGGAATTGAAGCGCAAAAACAAAGCATTATTGACGCAACCGTGGATTTATTTATTGAACACGGATCCCGAGCAGTTTCTATATCCAAAATATGTTCCCGCGCAGAGGTATCACGACCGACATTCTACCGCTGTTTTAAAGACAAGGAAGAACTAATCTATACTCTTTATCAGGATTCTGTTAATAAGCATGTGGAAAATATTATGCTAAAGGGACTACTAACAACCAAAAGTATCGATGAAGAGTGGATACAGGATGCGCTTGACCAATTGATTGATACCATATTTGAAAGATCCCGATTAGCAGAACTGGTATTTATCGAATCCAATGACCCCAACTCACCGGCATATGAGATCGTCAATAATGCCTTTGAACGCGTTGCCGATGTGCTTGAAAAATATCTATCCAGCCGCGTAAAAATTAAGCCATCAAGAGTCTTCCTGAAGTCAATAATGGCCGCAAGTCAATGGATTGTTCATGACGCCATTAGGTCAGGTTTATCAGACAAAGTGAAACAAGAGGCAAAAAAAGCAAACTGGCAGCTTATCAGGTATGTGTTGATCTCAATGAAAGAGAATTCTGCTAATATACAACATCAGACACCAACATAATACAGCAGCATTTGATTGAAATGATTGACTTTTATGTGTTTGCAGGATATCTATGATAAAATCCTGTATATTAAAGTTTGCTTTTTTTCACCAAATAGCTTTAAGAAATTAGAACCGCTTGAGTAAGTTTCTATATTTTCAGGGATTGATAGAAATACGCAGATCGAAATAGCATATGAAGACATAAGGGAAAAACACATCAGTCTTTTGGAAAAGAAATAATTATAGGATCGACCATGAAAAAACTATTAATATTTTTTTTAATTTTATTTGGACTTCAGTCAGGATTTATATGTTCTGCATCAGATGATAATACACAAAGTACTGAATCTGGCCCATCGGAAACCGTATATTCATGGACCGATGAAAACGGAAACAAACATTACTCGAATCAAAAACCGCCTTCAAATATTGAAGAATATAAGAAAGAACAAATCCAAACGTCTGAAGATGACTCGGACTTCTTTCAGAATTTTAAAGACAAATTCAGCAGTTCAAACAGCCAGTCGCCTTTTGATGATGAAACCTTAAAAAAAATGGCCGAGGATAACCAGTTACCGCTCGATCCTGAAATGTTAAAAAATCTGGGCGGAAGCATAGTTGTTGTCATAATCATCGCCCTTATCGTTGTCTTGCTTATTTGGGCTTTTATTGTACATCTCACTGCCAAACTCGCCCGTGTTGAAAACGCGACGCTTTTGAAAGCAATCGGATATTGCTTTGCATCTTTAATAATATCAATTATTGTTCATATAATTTTCTATTTTATCACTCAAAATCCAAATTCTCCAATCGCTTCAGTTGTAAACTTTTTATTAACCATACCTATCCTTAAATTCATTTACGATACTGAATGGCTAAAAGCCTTTTTGATGTTTATATATCAATTGATCATCTTAATTGCCTTTGTCGTGATCTCAATAATAGTTGGCCTCGCGCTTGGGTTTAGTGGTATGGCTGGATAAAAGTGATATCTATGAATAAATTATTAATTATCTTTAAAATTATATTGTTTGTATTTTTTTTCAGTGGAAAGGCATTTGGGACGAGTGGGCTGAATAACAGTTCGGTTGGATTAAAAGGATGTATGTTGAATGCTTATACTGGTCTTGCTGAAGATTCGACTGCCGTGTTTTGGAATCCAAGTGGACTGGTTTTTCACGAAAAAGACACCTATCTTGCAGAAATGTCAGTATCTACTTCATTTTCAGATTTTTATTATGAAGCGAACCAACATAAAGACAGAAGTGATGAAGTATTCATTCTCCCTGGCTTCTTTGTGTCAAAAACTTTTGATAAATGGGCATTTGGAGTCGGCAGTTATATTCCCTATGCAGGCGGCGGAACAGAATATAATAATTTTCAAAAAACAGGTCACACTTTAGAATCATTTGCAGCATTTGCCGCTGTTACAACATCAGTAGCATATAAATTAGATTCAAATTTGTCAGTAGGCTTCAGTATCTCCGGGTTCATGGGACAAATGGAAAATAATTTTCATAATGGATTCGTGATGATTGAAGCTGAATACAATGGTTATGCCGGGCACCAAGAAGCAATAAGTTTAATGTATAAGCCGTCTGATAAATGGAATCTTGGAATTGTTCGGAGGTTTTCCTGGAAAGCTAAAATTGATGGCGAACAAAAGGTTGATGGAACGAAAATCGATTCAGAAATTCAATTCAATATGCCGGATTACTATAGAATAGGTATAGGCTACAAACCGAATCAAAGCTTAGCCTTTGTATTTGATGTTCTTTATATGCTGTGGAGTGATCTAGATGAATTTGAATTTATAACTAAAGATGGTGTGACGAGACAGAAGTCATACTACAAAGACTGTTTCCTTTTTGGATTGGGGATGGAATATGCGCTCACTGAAAAGGTTGAGATCAGTCTTGGCTGGAGATTTTCTGAACGCGGAACCAAACGTAATGGCATGCGCCCTGATTACAATGATGTCTCCTTTGTATCATCAGCTTTTGGTATCGGTTATGACATATCTGATTCAACTGAGATTGTTGTATCTTACACATATACTTTTACTCTTGAAGAACACCATAATTCTCAAAAATATGGGTATGATTTAAATACATTTCATTTAGGCGCAAGATTTATATTTTAGTCCGCTTTTTACGTATGTTCGCATTTAATATGATAACAGAACAAACGGATAAATATAATGCCAAAAAATAAAATAATTCTAGATCTGGAGAAATATAACGATAAAGGATTATATATCGTAATTAACAACGCCTTAATCAAACTAACAGAAGAAGTAATTAGAGAAAGTGCGAAATCCTTTTGGCATGACTCATCTAAAATACCTGATGACGTAAAAGAAAATGTAAAGTTTAAGCGTTGCGCTCATTGCCCGAAAAAACAAGGGTTATGTGATACGTTAAAAGTTATTCTCCCCTTTTTGACTTATATAGATCAATTTAAATCTTTTGATAAAGTAATTTCTATATACAAAGGTGATATTAATCATCTATATCATGTTGATGACACCACATTACAAGACGCGCTAAAATATTCTGCTATTTTAGCGCTAACGCAATATTGCGTTTTTGGCGAGAATTTCAAAAAATATTTCCAAGGGCTAATTCCAACAATGACACCTAATGAAATAGCAGAGAAAGTATTTCTTAATGCCTATTTTATACATAAAGGAAATACCCAGGCTATAAATAAGTTAATCGACGAGATGAATCAGGGATTAACAATTTCTGTAACAAGATTAAACGAAAGGATAAGGCTGTTATGTAAAAACGATGTGTTCTTGAACGCTTTTGTAGGAACACAAATCGTAACAGAATATTTATCAATGGATATCATTGAAAATATGAGTAACTATTTTGAAGAAAATGAATAAAAGGCAAACATAGTATCCCTGCTTATGAAATTCTCATTATTTTTCCTGACACTGACAGCATATTTAATATATCTGGTGTTGGTAATTGAAAGTAATGTAAAATACATTCTTAGCTGGCCTTTAATAAACCTGGGCTTAATGACGATTGCTTATAGCCTCAATAAACCTGAAATAATATTAGGTAAAAATAGTACAGGAAAGATTAACAAACTGTTATTGGTATTAAACCTGCCCTGGTTATTATTAACCTGGTCATCGCTTTACACGGCTCTTTTACTAATAAAGAAAGGAGAAGCAGAAAATAAGGAAGACGCCTTAAAAATGATTGAAAAGAGCCGAAGCTTGGCCAAACCGAATGCTGCTCAGAAAAAGTGGCTTTTGACTGACAAGCCATATAAGCAGAACGTTTGATATGTTGGGATTCTTTTGCCAACCTGCATATTTTTTTATAAATCATTCTCAGGTATATTAAGGAGGAAAATATGGAAGAAATAAAAGGAAACAAATGCAGCGGATTTCCGATGTTGGTTGTTGCCTTAATTATTTTACTGCTTACTATTGCAGGTTTCTTTGCTTTTATACTGCCGGGAATTCTTATGTTAGTTGTACTCTTTTTTGTCTGTAAAGGTTTCCTGGTTATAAATCCAAATGAAGCCCAGGTACTCGTGTTTTTTGGTAAATACACTGGCACAATTAAAGAACATGGCTTCTGGTGGACAAATCCATTTGCTGTTAAACGAACACCTTCAGTTACAACAACAGAAAAACATCAACAAACATTATCACTTAAGGGCCCATATAGGATTTCACTACGGCTAAGAAATTTTGTATCAGAGAAGTTAAAAGTGAACGATAAACGCGGAAACCCAATTGAGATAGGCGCTGTCATTGTATGGCGAGTCGTCAACACCGCAAATGTATTATTCGAAGTAGATGACTATGTGCACTATGTCCGTGTCCAAAGCGAAACCGCCCTTCGTCATCTAGCTTCGATTTATCCTTATGACCATATCTGTGAAGATGATGAAGAAGGCGGCATTACACTTCGGGACAATGGGGAAGAAGTGTGTGAAGCTCTGAAACAGGAGTTGCAGGAAAGACTTAAAAAGGCAGGCGTACAAATTGAGGAAGCCAGGATAATGCATCTTGCTTATGCGCCTGAAATCGCAAGCGCCATGCTGAGACGCCAGCAGGCTGAAGCAGTAATCGCCGCCAGGCAAAAAATAGTCACTGGTGCGGTTGGCATGGTAGAAATGGCACTGGAAGAGCTTTCTGCCAAACAGGTTGTAGATCTGGATCCCCAACAGAAAGCAGCGATGGTTGGCAATCTTCTGGTGGTGCTGTGTGGTGAATCAGAAGCAGAACCGGTTATTCAAGCAGGTTCAATTTAACCTGACTGACGCACCAAAAGTGTAATGGGGTTAAGCCGATAATAACTCAACCCCTTTTATTTTCTGCAAGAACTTTATTTAAACACAGACCAATAACCCATTTCCATTATGGACAAGTTTGGCCATAGAAACAATGTCCCTCACAGCATACATGGCCTGCGCCACATGCATTTGGATCATTGGCACAAGGATGCCAGCTGCCATGATCAACAACAACTTCCTTATGATTGTTTACAGCCACAACCTCTCCTTCGATCCCCTGATCTGTATTCTGATTGTTAAGTTGTGTTGTATCTGATGCAACAGCTTTTTGTTCTGCTTCGGTTTCACTGGAAAAAAGATTTACACTGCTAAAGCCCGCGATTAAAAAAAGAATTACTATAAATACTGTTAACCGTTTCATGGTTACCTCCTGTATAGAATGTTAAATAAAAAATCTTGTAATGACTACGGCCTGAAGTCCTGAATTCCGTTCGAAAAGTTATCAGATGTGAAAAGATGCCAGATGTAAGAAAAGTTTTCTTTAAAAAAGATAATATACGAAATGACATTATAAGTCAATTTTTTCAAAACGCATGGTTATCTGAAAATCATGGCATGCGTGCAAACAGATGGGAGATATTGAATAATTCCAGATTGATACTACCCAGAAAAATGAACTGTAAAAAACATATTGATAATAGACTTGCTTCAGGTTAAATGGAGTAAACATTGAGATAAAGTGAGGTTGCCTAGTGACTAATAAAGTATGTGTTCGTTTTGCCCCAAGCCCCACCGGATACCTTCATGTAGGCGGTGCCCGTACAGCTATCTTTAACTGGCTCTTTGCCAGAAAAAATAATGGGAAGTTTCTCCTGCGGATAGAGGATACAGATGCAGAACGATCATCCGAAGATCTGATACAGGGTATCCTGGACGGCCTTGAATGGCTTGGTATCGATTTTGATGAAGGGCCTTATTTCCAGTCACACTTTATGGATGAACACAGGAAAGCTGCGCAAACCCTTTTGGAAAACGGGCACGCGTACAGGTGTTTTTGCGAAAAAGAGGAACTTGACAGGAAAAGAGAAGAGGCTAGGAAGAACAAAGCGCCCCTGATGTATGACGGCACCTGCCGTGATCTTACGGAAGAAGAGGCCTCTGAAAAAGAAGCCGGGGGGTTGCCGTACACCATCCGGATGAAAGTCCCCAGAGATAATGGAAGCGTTCTGTTTACAGACATTGTGTACGGAGAGATTGAAAAAAAACATGAAGACATTGAAGATTTCGTCATTCTCCGTTCCAACGGCCAACCCCTGTATATACTTTCAAACACAATAGATGATATTCGTGATCATATTACCCACGTTATCCGCGGTCAGGATGGTCTTGCAAACACACCGAAACAGATTTTAATCTATAGGGCCCTTGGGGCACCCATTCCGGAGTTTGCACATATGTCTTTCGCCCTTGACCCTAAAAAAGCAAAAATATCAAAACGGAAACACGGCGAAAAGGTCGCTGTTCATTTTTATAAAGAGAGCGGCTTTCTCCCCTGGGCAATGGTCAATTTTCTTTCGCTCCTTGGATGGTCCACCCCTGATTCTCAACAAATATTTTCAAAAGAGGAACTGATTGACATATTCTCTCTTAAGGGCATAAACAAATCCAATTGTATTTTTGATGTCCGGGCAAATGACCCGAAGTTTTTTACTGATCCAAAGGCATTTAGTATAAACGCCCATTATCTGCGAAATCTTCCGGTTGCAGAAATCGTTCCCTATGTAAAACAAAACTTGAAGAAGAACGGTTTATGGAAGCCTGAATATGATGGGGAAAAGCAGCAATGGTTTTTTGACACACTGGAACTTCTCCGCGAACGCTTTCATCTTATAACCGATTTTTCCGACCTGGGAAGAGCCTTCCTTTCTGATAACTTTGAAAGAGATCCAAAAGCTGTTGAAAAAAACATCCTGAAATATAACGGCCTTAAGGACTGGCTTCCTGAACTTGCTGATCGCTTGCAAAATATGGACGGTTTTTTCTCTGAACAGATAGAGCAGGTGATACGCAAAACCGCTGAAGACCTGGATGTTAAGATTGGAATATTAATTAACGGGATCCGAACTGTTATCACAGGCCAGTCTGTAGGGCCGGGCTTTATTGAGATGCTTTTAGCGATCGGGAAAAACCGAGTCATCGAAAGGCTCAGACAGACACCGGATCTTTTTTAATTTAAACCGGCTTGATCGAAACAACTTCTACGTCGGCTGTAACGCGCCAGTTCTTCTTCGTCTGAAACTCTCCGTTCAGTGCCAAAGTGCTGAGAGGAACCTGGAGGAGTCGCTCTATGGTCCGTTTGAGTTCACGCGCCCCGAAATCAGGACTAAAGCCTTTAGAGACGATCAGGCTCATGGCGTCTTCAGAGATGTCCATCTGAACACCATGCTTCTTCATAAGTACGGACAGAATCTCATCACACATGATCGCGGCGATCTTTATTACAGCCTTTTCAGAAAGACTGTTGAAAACAATAATATCATCTATCCGATTTAAAAATTCCCTTCGGAAAAAACCAGACAGTGCGTCCATCACTGCTGAGGAGTCTATTGTGTTCCCATCTGTTTTTTTAACAAATCCCAAATTATTTTTCTGACTCTCCTTGATCCCAATGTTGGATGTCATAATAAAGATACTGTTTTTCGCGTCCACGGTTCGCCCTTTTGAATCAGTAATTCGTCCATCATCAAACACCTGCAGAAACAGGTCAAAAACACGGGAATGCGCCTTTTCCACTTCGTCAAGGAGCACAATTGAATACGGCCTGGTCCTCAGCTTTCCGGTGAGCTGACCTTCGTCTTCATGCCCCACATATCCAGGGGGCGATCCGATGAGTTTTGAAACCGAATGCTCCTCCATGAATTCAGACATATCCAGCCTGATGATGTCATCCCTGTTCCCGAAAAGAAACGATGCGATCCTTTTTGCGGTCTCTGTTTTACCTACTCCTGTTGGGCCGAGCAGCAGGAACACGCCGATAGGTCCGTTCCGCTTTGTTATGCCTGAATAGGATATTTTCAGCCTTTCCGATATCCGCGTAATCGCTTCATCCTGACCGATAATCCTTTTTTTTAGATAAGGGTCAAGTTCAAGTACACGGGAATCAACTGAACCACTGGCCTGCCCGGAAATGATCTCAAGAGGTAAGCCTGTCTTGTCTGAAAGGACCATAGCGATAGAATGATCTGTTACCGTTCCGCCTGAAGCCGGTTCCATCCCCTCTATAACCCCTCCTGGCATCATGCTCAACATCGGAACCCTGGCCTGGGCGCCTGCCCTGTCAACAAGATCAATCGCTTTGTCAGGGAGACGGTGGTCCGTGTCAAAACGTATAGAAAGGTCAACAGCGGCTTTTATCGCCCTGTCTGTTATCTCTACTCTGTAATGCTGCTTCAATTTTGGGCATAGCCCTTTTAATATATCTACAGCCTCGTCCCTTGAAGGTTCGCCTATCATAATCATTTCAAATCGTCTCTCCAAAGCCGGGTCTTTTTCTACATACCGCCGAAACTCACCTGTTGTTGTGGCACCAATACATCTAAAATCGCCCCTTGCAAGGGCTGGTTTTAAAAGATTTGCCGCATCCAGACTGCGGTCAACACGTCCTGCGCCGATAAGATTATGGATCTCATCAATAAACACAATAATATCTGGATTCTCTTTTACCTCTTTCATAAGACCGGTAATCCGCTCTTCATAATCACCCCTGTACCTTGTCCCGCCCTGGAGCGAACCGAGATTTAGTTCGATTATTCTTTTCCCTGAAAGGACCTGTGGGTCCTTACCCTGCACTCCCCTTACAGCCAGGGCCTCAACAACTGCTGTTTTCCCCACACCCGGTTCTCCAACGATCATCGGGTTGTTCTTTTTGGAACGGGCAAGGGACTGAATGATCTGAAGGAGTTCTTTCCTGCGGCCGATAAAAGGACCGAGCTTCCCTTGTTCAGCCTCCTGGGTCAAGTTACGCCCATGAGTATCAAGTATGGGAGTAGCTGAAACATCCTTCTCTTCTGCCCTGCCGCCCTCCTTGCCTGGCACCAGTCCCTCTGCCATGCTTATGTCCTTTGAAAAAGCATCTTTAAACATATCAAAGTTCACACCAGATTTTTCAATAGCAGATCTTACCACATCCCCGGGCTTTTCCAGGACAGCTAAAAGAATATCTTTTGAGGTTATCCTTGGGGTGGTGGAAAGATCCCCTGCACGGCTGAATATCTCTTTGCATTCCCGGCTCCTATGAACAACTGCCCCTTTGCCGTGATCATGGCTTCCGGGTCTGGATGCTGATCGGACATTCCTTCGGATCATAGGCATACTGGTTTTCAGCGGCATAAGCAAACCGTCGATAACCGCGTACTCTTTTTTTATCTCATCCATCTGGGCAGTATTTATTCTGAGGTCGCCGGGGTTCAAAGATACCACTTTATCAAGACTGAACACAGCCGCAAATATATGCTCTTTTTCAATATACTCGGCCCCGGCTATTACAGCCTCATGGACAGCAATATCCCATACAATGGATGTCCCCGTGGAAATCGGTTTCACTTGATTTAAGCTCCGAGTTTTGCCAGCCAGGTTTTGGCGTCTGCCACGGCAGATGTTGTACTGTCAGGCGGGCTTTTTTTCAAAAATTCCTTGAAATAAGCGACTGCTTGGGCGGCATTTTTTGTATTCAGCATCACATAGGCCTTGTAGTATATCGGTGTGAGGTATTGCGGCTCCATCTTTTCCGCTTTATCAAGACAGGCCATTGCTTGGTCATAATCTTTAAGCGCCAGATAGGTATTCCCCTTGTTGCACCAGGCAGACGCGTAATCCGGGCTTAATTCAAGCGCCCTGTCATAGCTTGCTATTGCTTCATCATATTTCTGCATATCGTTCAAGACAAGCCCCATATTATAATGGGATGTAGCCTCGTTGGGATTGATAGCAATGGCGTTCAAATAGCTGGTCATCGCTTCTTCAAGGCGGCCAGCCGCATAACATGCCGCCCCTTTATTTATCCAGGCCGAGTCAAGTCCTTTGTCGTACTTAAGCGCCGTATCCGAACAGATAAGCGTTTTCTCATGATCGCCCATACTGAGGTAAGTAAAGGCTTTATTGCTCCACGCCAAAGCGAACGCGGGTTCGATTTCAAGGGCCTTGTCATAGCAGTCAATCGCTTCCTGTAGCCTGCCCAGAGTGTGGAGGGTAAACGCCTTGTTTGTCCATGCTTTCTCATTTGCCGGGTTGATCTTGATGGCCTCTTCATAACAGGTCAATCCCTTCTCTAACAGCCCTTTCTGCATAAAGCAGTTCCCCTTATTGGACCATGCCAGTGAGACAGTACTTGCAGGCGGCTTCATGTCAATAGCCTTGTCATAGCAGTCAATCGCTTCGTCAATACGGCCCAGGTTCTTCAGGCTCAGTCCTTTGTTCAGCCATGTCGCAGCATTCATCTCCGCTGGCTCAGGGGGACGTACTGTTTCCCCTGTCATATCAAGAAGAAGCGGTTCAAGAACGCCCCTAAGATCTGAAAATGTCTGAAATCTTTTTCCTGGATCCTTTTCAAGACATTTCGCGATGATACTGTTCAGGGGAGAATCAATAATAGCGGGAGGAGGCGTAAACGTGTGGTGTTCATGCATTTCCTGCCAGTAACGATTAAACTCCTCAGGTGTATTCTCCTTAGGGTAAGGCGCCATAAACGGAAGGGATCCGCCTGATACCATCTGGTAAAGAACAACACCGAAAGAGTAAATATCGCTTCTCTCATCGCAAGAGGCTGCGTTCACAAACTGTTCCGGCGGCATATGGGAGGGGGTTCCAAAGCTCTCACCCATAACCGTCTGGTCAACAGCACCTGAGCGGGCCATGTCATCCGAGGAACCGATCCCCGGTATTTGGAAGACCGAAGTAAGAATTCCAGCAAGGCCAAAATCCGAAATCTTAATCGTGTCCTGCTGGGTGATCATAATGTTTGCTGGTTTTATGTCCCTGTGGCATTTTAAACCCTGGGAAGCAATAAACTCCATTCCCATGCAGAACTGTATGGCCCAGCGCAGGGATTGTTCCAGGTCAGGCGGCTTTCTGGCAAGGTAGCTTTCCAGGGTGTTCAACCCATTTTCATCAGGAGCGATATATTCCATGGCAATATAGATCCGTCCTGATATCTCGTCTATTAAATAATCTTCAACAAGATACGGGTATGAATCCATGTCCACGAGTATCTGGGCCTCTTTTTTGAAAAGTTCCCGGGTCCTTTCATCCTTCATGTATTCATCCCTGAATGTTTTCAACGCGTATACCGTGTCCACTTCATGTGAATATACAAGATATACAACGCCGAATCCCCCTTTTCCGAGAATCTTGAAGATCTCATATTTCTGTCCGATAAAATCACCTGAACCCTGGGGAAGCTTTGGCTTGGGTCGGGAAAGGAATGCTTTCTTCTCTGCCTCAGCATCTTCAAGGTCTTTTTCAGACATGCCAGCATTGAGAAGCTTTTTCCTGGCATCACCGATATCCTCTTGATTACCGGAAAAACCGTCTAACCCCATGGACGCGCAGACAAAAAACTGTTTTAAAGATTCAATCATATCCTCGCCATGCCCCATCTTCTCTTCACAAAGATATCGGCCTAACCAGGCGTCCGCAAACTCACTATACTGTTCAAGCGCCTTTTTATAAGATTCCAATGCCTCCTCTGTCTGTTTCAGGTTTCTCAGGCTTTCACCCCTTCCATGCCATGGTGCAGCAAACGCTTTGATCTCGATCGCTTTGTCAAAACAGGAAATTGCCACCTGGAAACGCTTGAGTCTATTCAGCACTTCACCCTGGTTGTTCCAGGCAAACGCGTGCTGGGAATCTATTGCTGTGACAGCCTCATAACAAGCCAGGGCGTCATACAATTTGTCCTTTTCAAGAAGACAGCTGCCCTTATTATTCAGGGCGTTGACATCTTTCGGGTCAATCTCAAGGGCCTTGTCATAACATAAAATTGCATCTTCCTGACGGCCCAGTGAACTGAGTATCTTCCCTTTATTAAACCATGTAGAGCCATATTGGTTATTTATTTCAAGCGCTTTTTCAATCGCTCTTAGCGCTTCTTCAAAACGGCCTATCAGTTGCAACACCGCGGCCATATTGTGCCAGGCTTTGTCATTACCTGGTTCAATTGACACGACCTTCCGGTAACATACAATTGCTTCCTCAAAACGCCCGAGATCATCAAGGGCGATCGCCTTGTTAAATATAGGCATGATCAATTCCGGGTCAAATTCAATTGCCTTGTCAAAGCAAGCTATGGCCTCATTAAGACTTTTCAGGTTAAAAAGTTCTATCCCCTTTCTGTTCCATTTCTCCGCGCTCTCCTTGTCTCCCGGGGCCGCGGTATCTTCTACTGGCATTGATGATTTTACCTGTCTCCCGTTGCCATCTTGCTCCGAGCTCTCCTTGTCTCCCAGAGCCGCAGAATCCTCCACTGGCATTGATGATTTTACCTGTCCCCCGTTGCCATCCCCTAAACTGGATTTCTGGAATTCATTTGACAAGTCGCTGATCCGCTGCCGCGCATTTTCAATCTGCGGCACGTTTGCAGGGGAAGCCAGCTCAAGAAACCGTTTATATGACCGTATTGCTTCAGCTGAGTTCCCGACGATCTCTTCTGAAAGCGCTTTATTGTACCACGGATTTTCCGCATCAGGCGATATCTCAACTGCCCTATTCAGACATTCAATTGCTTCATGAAACCGATCATTGATTCTATGAAGGTTACCCAAGTTGCTTATCGCCTCAAGGTAGCCAGGAAATATCTCAATCGCTTTTTCATAACATGATACCGCTTCTAAATCGTTCTCTAATTTCGCCAGGAGAAGGGCCTTATTGTACCAATAGGCCGCGTTTATGCCGTCAATATTGATGGCTTTTGAATAACATGCAACGGCTTCCTCTGTCTGCTGAACAGCACTCCAGCACATCCCTTTAAATTGCCATATTTTCGATATTTTCGGCGCGATTCCCAAGGCAATGTCAAACTGCTCCAGGGCCTTTTGAAAGTCCTGCATATCTGCCGCAAAAGAATATCCCTTTGCAATAAAGTTAAACGCTTCAATGTCATGTATTTCAATCCCTTTTTTTTCAAGACCTACCATGGCTTTTTTGGCTTTTTCAACAATCTGTTTATCTTCTTCAGTTTCAGAGCCAACACAAAACGCAAGCGATTCAGCGACCCAGGCCTGCCATCCAAGCTTTGTTTCAGCAGTCGCCCGAGCAAACCATGCTTTTGAATAAAAAGGCGCGGAGTCAAGGGCCATATCGCAGGAGGTCCGGGCTTCCCGCAGCTGTCCCATCTTAAGAAGGCAGTTCGCCCTATTATACCACGCCATTTTGTCAAAGCGGTTCAGGTTTAAGGATTTGTTGAAATATTCAAGGGCATTGTCAAGCTTCCCCTGTTTATACAACGCTATCCCCTTTTCACGTAAACCATTTGCGTCTTTTTCGGGCATATAATAAGATCCTTTATCATGAATGAACGGCAGTTTTTTGAGTAGCCTTTATTATAAAATATATATTTTTAAATTTAAAGGCCTTTTCCAAAAGGTCTAAAATGATTGACTGATTATTTATATTATATATTATTGGAGGACAAAATGAAATTAGGTATTGAGTAATTTAGGAATAAATGGCTATAGGACTAGAAGAATTAGTGGTCAGTAACCTTATTGTAAGGCAAATCTCCCCCAGCCCCTCTTTACTAAAGAGGGGAGAAAAAATCTTCCCCTTTTTACAAAGAGGGACAGAGGGGGATTTTATGTGTTGAACCAATTAGACCAATGAAACCAATAAAACTATTTTTTTTAACCGTGTGTTATGGAAGAAACAAGTAACTCAAACAAACATAAAGGTATCTTGGGGCAAGCTCGAAAGCTTGCTGATCTTACCCCTCCGTCGCGTAACCGCTATGTTGACTTTCTCCGGGCAGTCTCTATTATGTCCGTGGTCCTGGGCCACTGGATCATGGCAGCGCCGTTTTATGAACGCGGCAAACCTTACATGCACCATTTACTGGCGGTTTTAGACTGGTCCCAGTGGCTCACCTGGATCTTTCAGGTAATGCCGATATTTTTCTTTGTTGGCGGTTACGCCAATCTCACATCATGGGAAGCAAACCTACGCAAGGAACAGGGATACGCACAGTGGCTGGGAACCCGTCTGGAACGGCTTTTGGGTCCGGTCCTCCCTTTGCTGTGCGTGTGGGTTGTTTTAACCCTGGCCGCCAAGTCCATAGGGATTCCCCAGGGCTTTATCAAGGTAGGGTCGCGCATCGCTCTTGTCCCCACGTGGTTTCTCGCAGTCTACATCATGGTGGTTCTTTTTGTTCCAGCAACCTATGCTGCGTGGAAACGTTTCGGCCTGTGGAGTATCATTGCCCTCATAGCAGGGGCTGTTGCAGTCGATATCGCCTTTTTCGCCGGCGGTTTCCGATCCCTGGGGATATTGAACTATTTTTTCGTCTGGCTCGCAATACACCAGATCGGTTACGCGTGGCGGGAAGGCCTTCTCGATTCTGTAAAAACAATGCTGGTCCTGTTTCTCGCGGGTCTCTTCCTGCTGGTCGCGCTTGTCAACTGGGGACCTTACCCGCTCAGCCTTGTGGGCGTACCAACAGACAAGATCAGTAATACCCTGCCCCCCAAACTCCCCCTGCTGGCACTCGGTCTGGCACAGATTGGTCTGCTCTTGAGCATGCAGTCCCCTGCCCGAAAATGGCTGGATCGCATACTGCCATGGACAAGCACAGTTCTTGTGAACGGTATGATTATGACCATCTTTTTATGGCACAGCACATCCATGATGCTTATTATCGGCCTTGGATTTTATCTTATACCCGGCATATTTGGAATCGATCCCGGCTCAGGCATATGGTGGGCCTGGCGCCCTGTTTGGGTCCTGACATTTGCAGCAGGAACACTCCCATTTCTTTTGGCTTTCAGCCGTTTTGAACGGCCGAGTAAATCAAAGGATAAAAAAAATGTTGGCGTTTTCCGCCTGTATGCCGGCTGTTTCTTAACCTGCGCAGGACTGGCATACCTGGCCCTCAGAGGAATCGGCAGCGCTCCCCACTGGGGCTATGACGCTGTTGCCCTTGCGCTCCCATTCATCGGCGCTGCCTGTGCTGGGTTCGGGCCACTACGTGGAGGAATAAATATATTCAATAAATAATTTTTTTTTGATTTTATGTTATATTATTTTTATAACAAAAACACATGATCCAAGTTGCTGGTTGGAATGGAACGGAGATCCCACTTCTTTTTAGCGGGGATGCCTGAAGATATTTCCTATAACAATTTAGGAGGCAGATAGTATCCAGTATCAAGGATCTAGGATCGCCTGGATGAACCTGTTTCTTGTAATCAGCTTATGCCATGTGTTATATGAACACAATTGAAAGGATATCCCATGAACGTTATACAAGCAAAAGAGAAAAGACCGCCGCGACCGCGGCCGATAATCAACGATGATACTGATTTTTTCTGGAACGGGTTGAAAGCAGGGAAACTCCTTATCCAGAAATGTACCGGATGCCAGGTTCTTCGTCATCCGTCGTCACCCATGTGTCCTGAATGCCATTCCCTTGATTGGGGCACGATAGAAGCGACAGGTAAAGGCGTTATCTATAGTTTTGTTATCATGCATCATCCTGAGCTACCTCCGTTTGATTATCCCAACCCGATCGGGCTTATCGAGCTTGAAGAAGGAGTCAGGATAGTTGGGGGGCTGACCGGTATTAAACCAGAAGAAATTAAAATTGGCATTCCTGTACAGGCTGAAATAACAAAATTTGACGATGATCTGACTCTGGCCATGTTCAGACCCGTTAGCAACAAAGGAGGGAATTAACATGACTGGATCCATCAGCGGGAAAGCCGCCATAGCAGGTATAGGTGCTACGGAATTTTCAAAAGAATCAGGACGAAGTGAAATGTGCCTTGCAGCAGAATGCGTTCTTGCAGCCCTCGAAGATGCGGGAATCGATCCTGCTGAAGTAGACGGTATTGCAACCTATACAATGGATAATAATGCTGAAATAGAAGTATTTCGCAATATCGGTGGCAAGGAATTAAAGTTTTTCAGCCGCACTCACTATGGCGGCGGGGCCGCATGTGCTCCGGTTATGCATGCTGCTATGGCTGTATCCGCGGGCGTCGCGAATGTGGTGATCTGTTACAGGGCAATGAATGAAAGGTCAGCCTACCGTTTTGGCAGGGGCGTTCAGAAAGGCATCCCGGACATGACAGCCGCTGTAAGCCTGAGCTGGTACATCCCCTACGGGCTTGTTACCCCGGCATCCTGGGCAGCCATGACCGCCACAAGATATATGGCTGAATACGGGGCTGTTTCAGAAGATTTTGGCCGTGTATCTGTTGCCGCGCGTAAATTCGCATCCACAAATCCAAACGCATGGTTCTATGAAAAACCGATCACCCTGGAGGACCACCAGAACTCTCGATTGATCGTCGAGCCCCTGCATCTTCTTGACTGCTGTATGGAGAGTGACGGTGCAGTTGCCGTGGTTGTGACCGAAGCTGAAAGGGCCAGGGACCTTAAGCAAAAACCGGTGGTCATCCGCGGCGCAGCCCAGGGATCATGTGATGACCAGCAGATGATGACCAGCTTTTACAGGGAAAATATTGCCTGGCTTTCAGAAGCCGCCCTTGTGGGGAACCAGCTTTACGAACAGGCCGGCATTACTCCGGATGATATCAATACAGCGATTATCTATGATCATTTTACACCTTATGTTCTGCAACAACTGGAAGCTTACGGCTTCTGTAAAGAAGGTGAAGCAAAGGACTTTATAAAGGACGGCCATATTGAGATGGGCGGCAGCCTGCCGATCAACACCCATGGCGGACAATTGGGCGAAGCTTATATTCACGGTATGAACGGTATTGCCGAAGGCGCCCGCCAGGTCCGCGGAACATCGGCAAACCAGGTAGAACACGTGGAACATGTCCTTGTCACCGCCGGAACCGGCGTTCCCACGAGCGGTTTGATCTTGGGGACTTTGTAGAACATCATTTTATGGAAAAATGCATTATTGTCATGCAATATTTGGTCTTTTTTAAGACATTAATGCAAGGAGACATCATAGCAGAAACATGCCCTCTAAACAGAAGGCGACATTGCCACAGTATGTTTTACTTTCCGGGGCATCAAAATTTATCATTATATCGGTTGAATGATGGACTTTTAAATTCACTGTTTTTGTGATATTCGTATAGAAACATCAGATGCTTCATCGTTTTTTCAAACAATTATTGTTCTTTTTATCATGAATATCTATTAAAAATTTTACAACCCAAGCTACTTCGACAGAAATTATAATACATAAAAGCAAGTTTTTTCCACCCAAAATTCCAACAGAAATAAATAAGCTGATTATCAAAGATAAAAACGCCCAAATCTCAGAAAAAAATGATACATTCTCTATCTTTATTGTTTTATTGATTAAATTTAAAAAGAAATAAAACAAAACACACGTAATTACAAAAACAATACCCATTACAGTTTTATTATCAAAAAAATTTAAACCAATAAAATCTACTAATGCAAAATGAGCTAAAGATAAAAAAACAAAGGCTATAATGATGATTAAAAATATTTTAAATCGGAACGACATAGCATCTCCATCAAACTGCTTTTTATTTCAAAATGATAAATTCTTCAACATTAGTGAATGCTCGATAATTCTCTATCACATTAAAAGAGACCTGGATAAAATGATTTGATGTCCTGAAACTTGTAAAGCATGAGACGCCTATCGCAAGATCTATAATAGATCATCATCCAAAAGCAAAAAGGATAAAAAACCATACCAATCAGTTTTTCCTATCTTTTAACAGAAACCCTCCGGATGTCTATCTTGTATAAAAAGTAAGCTACAATATTTAAAATCAAAACCAGAGCATTAATGATTCCATCGGTATAATATTGATTGTATTTTTTTATGACTGCTTTTCCTGAATCATAGTTTTTACAAACTAAAAACTTCCCTTCTGATATCCAAATATACAATGGGACAGTGATGCCTCAATATTGTCAGTTCTAAAAAATATTTCATAACCAAAAAATGATATATAGATTAAGAAAGCTCATATGCGCATACAAAGAGTTCCATGTAAAATCAAGATTACACTTTTTTACTTAAAAAATCCAGATTTTATATTTTTTTAATCTTGTTTAAATAAGTTTTTAATCGTGTTTAAATAAGAAAGAACAACAACAAATAAGATGCCTGCAAGAACATATTGAATAACAGGAATATGCTGCTCTAGAAAATCAAAACCAATTGTCCATGCAACAACTGCAGCCAAAGTGCCTGACAAAACAGCAGTAAAATTACGCCAAACACTCATCTTCAGCAAATACCCAATAGTTGATCCAACAACCGGCCCGGTTACCGGCAGAGGTATCATTACGAAAAGGAAAATGCCAATCCAGCCATATTTCTCGATTTTATCTTTGTACCTTTCTGCTTTGTGCATCATGCGATTTGCTTTGGACTTAACCCACCGAGCCCTGATATAGTTGTTAAGAGAAAGAACAAAGATTGAATAGGTAAAGCAAACTATAAGAACCTCAAGATAAAAGTTGTACACTATTGTCCAAACAATATTAAGTCCGTTCATAATACACAGGCCAATACCCGCAGCTCGCCCGCCAAAAGTATGAGCAATAAATGCAAGACTCAATGTCTTGGCTTGATCAAAATCAACCACTCCGTAAAACCATATTATGCAAACAAGCAAAACAAATTGGGAAATACCTGCTATTAAAACTTTGCCCTCAGGAATTTGATATATTTTTAATGTCTCAATGCCCACAATTATTGCTCCGTCTGTTTAAGTCTCAAAAATTAACTAATCCACAGTTATAAAAACAGCACTTCGCTTGACAACTTAAGCAAACAGGTTGGTTCTATAAAACAATGGTTAAGTTCGTATCTTAGAAAAGATACGAGGTTAGACTAACTCTATCGGTAATGTTATAATAGACGTTGCTCCTATGCCCAGCGTACTTTTTACAGTGATTTCATCGTCAATTTTCTTTATGATTCCATAGCATATTGAAAGCCAAGTCCAATTCCTTTTCCATAGAATCAAGAATAGCATTTAAAAATTTAAATGTAACTTTTAGTATATTCCAATGTCAATACAGAAAACAGGGTTTTTTAAAGTGTATTTACGGACAACCTGTTTTGAAGATTAATAATATTCTAATAGCATAAATTCCATAGCTTTTACAGGGCAACATTCAACTGGTATACTGGAAAATTCCAGACCCCTAAAAAAGTACAACTTACTGGCAGAGGCTGTCGAAAAA
Organism: Desulfobacterales bacterium; assembly: GCA_028277765.1. Classification (GTDB taxonomy): domain Bacteria; phylum Desulfobacterota; class Desulfobacteria; order Desulfobacterales; family SURF-7; genus JANQFQ01. The sequence continues at coordinate 747 of JANQFQ010000146.1, read as the reverse complement.
TGCGTTTCTGAACAGCAAGTTATCAACTTTTTTTATAAAAATTCCGATTTAATGAAGTTTCTTCTTTTAAACTGTTTGAATCTATTTTCTAAGTTCCGGTCTATCCCCGATATTTCTTACAATCTCATGCTTATCCCCACGAGATTTTAGCCGTAGGCAAATCTGCATCCATAATTTGTGATCTTCTCGATATTATGAATAATGCAGTACAGCATCCATTGTATGTTTACTTTTACTTTACCCCGTAATGTAAACCGATTTAATCTTTTTTGAACTCTTATGTTGGCAAAAACCGGCTCCACTATGCCCTGGCGCAACGGGTATATCGCTTTGCCCAGTTCAGTATCAACTTTGTCCGCCATCTTCCTTGAATAATTTATCTCACGTCCGCTTACCGGTATATTCAAAAACTTTCTTCTAACCGTTGTTCTTCTTATACACCTTTTGCGAAATTCACAGTTGTCACAATCTTTTCTTTCAGCAGCATACCTGAAAACATCTCTCCCATACCAAATCTTTCTTGCAGTAAATATGAGCGTATTTCCATTTGGACAGGTAAACTGATCTGCGCTTTCATCATAAACGAAATCATCGTCTATAAAACCTCTCGGCGTTACAGGCCGGTACCGCCCTCTTGATGCAAATCTGGGATCACGCCGCCTGAAGTCCCTGTCAGGTATATATGCATCTAACCCTTCTTCTTCACATTTCTTTAAATTGTCTCCGCTGTGATAACTGGTGTCAGCC
>JANQFQ010000121.1 GCA_028277765.1 Desulfobacterales bacterium | reverse complement strand
AACCTGAGTTTTGGACCTTTTTTTCGTTTATAAGTGCCTGATATTACGTTCGCTTAAGTCCAAAAGACTGAGTTATCGGACAGCCTCCCGAGGGGGATTGTATTGTTGTATGTTTATAAAAATATTTCATACTTCGTTGTGATCCTACGAGCATGGTTGTTTATGAAAAATATGACAAGTGTTACTTGATCTGTATATCCGCTTTTTTCCAGATCTTTTTATTTAAATGATTATTCATAAGTGATGCGATAAGTTCCGGCATTTCTTTATTGCCGGTTTTATTCACAACAGCGCCATCAATATCATGATACACTTCCATTGGCCCGAGAACGCTCTCCGTATAAAGCCGACAATTATCCTTCCCATTCCAGTCGATTCCCCAATCAACGCAGGCTGGTTTGAAAAAAGTATCATATGTTTTTTGATCAAGAACACTATCCAGGATAATCCATTCATCGTTTATATATGCATGGGTTGCACAGTGATTAAAAGGGTGGTTCATTAACATAGTCAGCCTGCCGAGAACCGGTGAGAAAAAAGTTCTTTTCATGGGGATTGATCCAAAATGCGCAGGGATTTTATTACAACGGAGCAGGGCTGTCAGGAGGAGTGCCTTATTCCAGCAGGATCCAAATCCCCGTATTAATGTTTCCGAGGCTTTCCGTTTATAAAGATCAAAACCAAAAGGGATGTCATCACGGACAAATAAAAATGATTTTTCTGCTATTGCGTGCGCATCTTCTACCTTATCCGCGATGTCATCCGCCTGTTTCTGAATCTCCGGATGCGTATAATCACAATAGAATGTCTCTCTTAATGCATCTTCCATAAAGCCATCTCCTTTTTATAAAAATTCAGGTTAAACACCGTGCCTTAAAGCGATTTTTTCAAACATCATCACTAGCCCGGCAATAAGTCCGTATAAGAATTTGATATCAAGGTTTTTGTCAGCCGTTGAATCGAAAAAAAGATTCAGGTCGGATTCAAGCCCTTCCTCCGGCTTCCAGTAACAGATCAGGAGCGGTACCCGTGGAAGAAGATTTAAAACCAGGGAGATATCTGAGTTATAATGATTCTCAACCTGTTTACCGCTAAAAATATGAATCATGTCTTCAAAAAGGGCTGGATATGTATCAGCAACTTTTTTTAAAGGCATTTCGCACCGCTGGCCAAAAAGCCCAAGCCATTCTTTTCCGCCTGAAAGTTCCCTTAGCGGCACCCAGTCTCCTGTAATCTCTGTGCCGCCCCCTTCCAAAATATAATTGAAGACCGGCCCCATGAGCCATGGATGGACATGAATATCTGTAATAATGTTACCCTGTGAATCGATACTCAGATCCTTACCTAATATATTAATCGTCAACCTGCTGCCGGAAAAATCCGCATTCAGTCTTTTTGCAGCCTCAGAAAGGTCAATGGATCTGATACTGTTTTTCAGCGTTTCTATCCCTTTCTCCATATCCTCTTCAAAAGACGGGCGCTTTATTATATTCTCTGCGTATGTCTCAATGACTTCCCCTGGAAGATTCGGGCATTCATCAAGCTGTTTCTGACCTTTAAAGACTGACGCGGCAAAAGCAAGGCAGGTGGGTTCATTGCATTTTTTGCAGTTTGATTTATCAAGCAGTTTTAAAATCTCCACAGTACTTTTTAGTTGGGCCATTTTATTATCCCTTCTTTATACCGAAAATGGCATAAGTTTCGTTTGAATAGTAAACAACACTATTCAACTCAGCTTTATAACCAGTTCAACACCACATTATTACCATAGAACAGCCCAGGCCACAAAACATCACCCATTTGGGGGATATAATAAATTTATTTAGATTTTTTTTTAACCGCCAAAATTATTCAAAATCAAAATTTTTTAGATAATCGAGTAATTTCGATCGTTTTTCATCATTTAGCTCCGGACAGTGTTCTGCGCCCCGTCCGCCTTCTGTTACCTGGGCTGCAAAAGCCATACAGGTGGGCTGACCGCATTTTTTACAATTTGTTCTGGGCAGCAAACGCAATATCTCAATCACCTTGGGTTTGACCTTGCCTGTATAGCAGGGAGTTATATCTGCACGGTTTTCCCAGGCTTTGTTAATCTCGGTTTGAAGCCATTGTAAAATTTGATCTGCCTCTTTCTCATCCTTTAATGCATTCACAGCAATTTCCCGAGCCCCCACTTTGATAATTTTGCCGTAATGATGAAACATCACCTCCGGTGGATTGTTTAAATACTGGTCGCCGCCCAGAACGGCATTCAGATATGGCAGCACCTCAGCTATATTTTCGTTCAGATACGCTATGCAGTTCACGGATTCAAAGCTCGGGTTACATTCGTGTCTAAAGATATTTTTTTTGTATCCTGAAAGTAACATAGCTCCCCTCTATTCATTTACCCATTCAGGTTGTTTGTCTTTTTCATAGGCCTTGAATTGCCCGCAACTGCTTTATGTACAACAATCACAACTCTTATTGTCTGTTGTAGCACATGAAGAAACGTTTCCGGCCAATGGATTATACAAGCTGTCTATTATCCAATCAGCTACGGATCGAGCGACTTCTTTTCTTTCCTCTTCCGGCACATCATCAGAATCGAAAATATCTGTGTATTTATTATAATGTGACAAAGCATCAAATTGAATAAGCTTCTCCTTGTCAATGATGTTCTCAATCATACGGCCATGGCACCTAAGAATGCACCCATCGATTAATACAATTTTTTCAGCACCTTTTATCCAGCGGGAGATCGCTGATTCCGGAACCGTAATCAATTCACCATGACAGCCTCGGCCATAGGCTTTTTCCTTTGAAACAATATTGGCTGTGAGCCGGGCAATCTCTCCCCGAATGCAGGCTCCCTCACAAGACAGAACCGGGATCTTCGATTCGCTAATATTTTTATTTCCAACAGCTTCACCAATGGGGCAACTGGCCTCGGTTGTATTTACGTTTATTTTCATTGTCTGATTTAAATTACTCATGCAGCACCTCCTTGAAACCAATAATGGTATTACGATTCCTTTCCATGAGAAACAGAAGTATTCCCATGCTGACTGATACGCGAAGAAAAGTTGTTTAAAACTTTTTTAACCTTTTTTAACATTACAATTGAAATTAAAACCGGACAGAACGAGAATGGGGTTAAACCCGCTGTCCCTTGTGCAACAGGCAACCCCTCTTCTTTCCAAAGGAATGTCCCGCCCTTAATATTATAAACCGTTTGAAATCTTAGTTTTTGCATTAGTTTCTGGGTCATTTTGCTTCGTCCGCCCACCTTGCAATAAACTACATAAGTTTTGTTTTTATCCATCATGCCTATGCGGCTTTTGAAAAACCTCGAAAACAGGCTTACATTTATTGCCCCTTCCAAATGCAGAGACTTGTATTCCATAGGCGTGCTCACATCAATGATGACCAGATTATCGCCTCCCCTGTGTTTTGATATAAGTTCCCATGCTTGGGCAGGGAATATATCTTCTGATAACTGAAGCCTTGTTTTTTCTAATGAATCGTACATGTATTTACCTCCTTTTTATTCCTATAGACGGGATAGAAGGAAAAAAGGATACACTTGTAATCACTTTTTTTCAGGTTCAAACAACAGGATTACATAAAACAAAAAGATTAAGATGAATGGTCAAAAAGGGTAGAAACAGGCGGTTATTTGGGTGGTTTTAGGATTGTTTTGTTTTTCTTTCTGTCACAGACAAAAATATTCTGCTCATTATACTGAAAATCACATGCTTCATTCAGTATCGCTCTAAGTTTTGCTCTGGCGCGATGAAGACGCGCTTTTACATTTTCCAGAGATATTTCAAGAATGTCAGCGATTTCCTTGTTTGAAAAACCTTCGATCTCGCTGAGGATGATAACCGTTTTATAATCATGGGAAAGTTTCTCTATGTGCTCCCTCACACATTCGCTCATTTCCCTGCGTATAATTTTCTGATCTATAGCAAAATCACACTGGCTGCTCTCAGGAACTCTATTTGCATCATCAGAGCTGTCCTCAAGCGGTGTCTGATCAGACGAACGTTTAAAGGAAGCGGACCTTAACCTGTCTATGGTTGTGTTATGTGCGATACGGTAAATCCAAGTGGAAAGCTTTGCTTCTCCTTTAAAACCATCAAGACCCTTATTGATCTTTTCAAAAACTTCCTGCGTTATATCTTCTGCTTCATGAGTGCCTATCATCCTGGACACATAGCGGAATATTCTTGGTTGAAATTCTCTATAGATTTCGTTGAAATTATATTTATCGTTCATATTGATTACAGAATATTATTCTTGGAAGCCCAAACAGCTGCCTGTGTACGGTCATTGACGCCAAGTTTGTTAAAGATGTGAACAACATGGCTTTTTACAGTATGCGGACTAATGGAGAGTCTATCAGAAATTTCCATATTCGTACTGCCGCCTGCAACCAGACGGAGAACTTCCACTTCCCTGTGTGTGAGCTCAGCCTGAACACCAGTACTTGTAATTTTTAAAGGGACTTTGTCTTTCTGAATGCTTTTTTTCGGTTCTTTGTTTGAAGCATCTGTCTCGATTGAAACAGTTGATGCAAGGTTCCCGTCCTTGTCGAAAACAGGATAAATCACGTTTTCGCTAATTGGTTTGCTGAAGTACGGGCAATTATCCACGGCAGTTTCACTCTGGCTCAAGGCTGCCGCAAAAGCCATACAGGTGGTAAAGCCGCATTCTCCACAGTTTGTACCAGGAACAAGTTTATAAAGATCAAGGACCGGGACAGGTTTATATTTTCTATGATCAGGTTTAACCGTTTCTCTCCTGGCATACAGGTCGTTCAGATAGCCGATCAGACGATCTGCAAACGCAAGAGCCTGGTCCTGATCTGTAAAAGGAGCAGCCATGACTTCAACGGGATATAACGTGCAATGAACGCCATCAAGTTTGAACACGATATAATCCGGGCTATCATAGTACCTAGCGTCCTCGATCTCGCTGTTAATATACGGGAATAACTGGCGAATATCATTATCCAGCTTAAGATAGACCCCCCAGTTAGACGTAGACAATACACCAGCTTGTGTAAAAGAAAAATCAGAATATTCTTTAATTAGCATTATGCAATCCAGTTTATTTTCTGTGCCTGATAATGTTTGCCTTTATTTCTCAATGTTCTCTATTTCAAACTGATCATCTTCATGGGTCAGGTCTTTCAATATGATTTTTTACATAAGAGAGCAACTTTCAAAGATAAGATTATCAACTTTAAATGAAGTCACAAAGAAGGAAGAAAAGATTCCAGCAAAGGAAGACAAATCATCCTTGTGCGGTCGGATATTTTCAGGTATTGAATTAATATTTTTACTTAACCAACTTTCACAGGATTTTTTCTTTTTCAGTTCTTCAACTACCTGTGTAGATAGGATCTCTGGGTCTTGCTTGGATTTGTCAGCTAAAAACATCAAATAAGAATAAGCTTTTGAATGTAAATCTAATAGCTTTAATACATCTTTTTCATCAATCATTTGTCACACTCGTATCAGCTCATCAACAATATGATGAAATTATATTCCCATGGATGGCATACATCCAATCAGTAAAACAAAGGGACGAGCGTTCGTCTGTATGAGATTATTCGATCCCTATTCTTTATTTTCCAAAAACTTGTACATGGACCAGTCGATTCCCATGGACGCCTCATACTGGCTTTGCTCTTCTGTTCCGTAGATCAAAGCAACAATGGTATAACCGCCCTGGAGTCTTCCATTAGACATGAACATCCAGTCGGCAACCTCGTCCCGGTCAACCTTAACCCTCTGGCCCAACTCGACGCCTATTTGGTTCACTGGCTCGTTGTTTATTATGCCTTGAAAACCGCTCCCATCTAAACTGACCTCACCCACCCAGATGAATTCCTTATTATCTTTTCCATAATTGAATCCCTTCTTAATCGCAAAGCCCTCCGAACCAGAGCTTCTGTCTTTCAGCTCAGACACAAATGTATCAAGTGTGGATTTCGCTTCGGCAATGGCCGCATCCATGAGATTCTCATCGAACGTCTCAAAATAATCAGGTTCACCCTCACGCCGCACCACGCCGTCACTATTCATATCACAACCGGTCATGAGTGAAAGCAAAATAACTGCAACCAAGCTAAGTACCATGTATTGTCTATTCATAAAATTCACTTCTCTTTTTTTTATCACTATTCCATATTTATTCAATGACACGCCTATTTTTGTCGTGATTTTACGATTCGAATTATTTTTTATTCAATATAACAACTTTTATGATTTTTCAAACTATTATAAAAAAAAAGATCGCATAGATACGGAATATAATATATCCAGGCACAGCAGCAGGGCTATTTCTTTTGCTAACCTGAAGTGCTTTAATGTAACAACATAACGACTTCCATTATTTTTTAAGCTCTTCAAAAAGAGTGGTATTCATCAGTGTTAATAATCGTTTGTTTGAGTAATTCACTGTAAGCCTTAATAAAATTCTGCATAATAGCATTGACTGTTTGTGTCCCTACAATTATCAAAATAGTTTAATGATAAAAGAAAACAATTTGTTCACCGTAAATTACATAATTTAGGAGGAATAAAATGAACGATTTATTAAATTTGAGGACATTTGGTTTGATATTTAGTATATTACTACTGATCAACACATATGCTGCTGCAGAGAATAATTGTAAAGCGGTTTTTGGGAGCGGCCAGGCCACATTTAGATTAGCTACCGGAAGTCCTGGCGAGCTAGGTCTGCTTGAGGTACTGGCGGATATTTTTAATAAAAAACACGGCACAACAATTTGCTGGGTCAAGGCAGGTTCAGGAAAATCACTTAAACTGCTTCATCAGAAAAAAGTAGATTTAGTCATGGTTCATGCGCCATCAGCTGAGAAGCAGGCGGTTAAGGATGGTTGGGCCATAAGCAGGACACTTATAGGTTCAAATGAATTCTATATTGTGGGGCCTTTAAAGGATCCCGCGAAAATTGCTTCAGCCAAATCCGCGGCTGATGCATACAGGAGAATCTTTGATGCAAAAGCGAAGTTTTTGTCACGGGGAGATAACTCAGGCACGAATAAAAAAGAACTTGCCATCTGGAAGCAGGCCGGGATTACTCCGTCCGGAAACTGGTATATTATAACTAAAGATTTCATGATGGCGACATTATCAAAAGCAAATGAAATCGAGGGATACTTTATGACCGACAGCAGTACATGGGTTGCAGGGAAAAAAAGCTTACCTAAATTAAAAGTTTTATTTCGAGGTGACCCTTACCTGATAAATACTTACCATGCACTTTGTCAGCCTGACAATGCTACAAAAGGACAGCCGCATGCCCTGAAATTTATAAAATTTTTAGGCGCAAAGACAGGACAGAATATTATCAGTAATTACGGTAAAAAACGCTTTGGAAAAGCAATGTATAATGATGCGGAATATGCCAAACAGTTTGAGAAATAATCGGGGTAAATGCCCTTGTCGGGTATTTTAATTAAATTCCTAATTTATGGTTGTACCACAATTCCAGCACTCAGCAAAATGGCCCTCAACTTCTTCACCACATTTTGGACAAATTAACATTTCTTGTGATTCAGGCGAATCCCTTAAAGCTTCTTCGACAATTTTTTTAGCACGCTCAAAGTCCTGATCTGCTACCCACAGTTGAGGCCAAGCTTCATGAGGAGGAATCTCGCCAACTGCAGCGCTTAAATATTGATTTGTAATATTCGACTCAATTTCGTGCATTTTGAGTACGTTTTTCATGTTTTCAACTAATGCAAGAATTTGTGCACTATATACTTTTACCATGATTTTATACCTGGTGTTTTCGGTGTCTCATTAATTAATAGAGTTCATAGGGACATACGAATGATAAATGCGTAGTTTGTCTGTCCCTTGTTTTCTATATGGCGGCTTAACTAAACCGGAGCAACTTTTTTATATTACCCTCATATATTTTTTCTTTCTCAACATCTTCAATATCCATCCTGTCGATTGAACCGATTGTTTGTCGGGCAAACTGTTCACCAAGTTCACTGTCAAGAGGCATATCTGTTCCAAAAAGCAGGTGGTCAGTACTGCAAAAAGCACGAGCGCACATTAAAGCGGGGGTGCTCCCATTAATAGCAGTGTCAAAATAAAACATTTTAAAATAGTCTATGGGGTCCTTTGTGATCCCGCCAAGGGAATCCTTGCCGAACCGCATCTTATACGTATCATAAGAACAGGCAATCCGCTGTTCTAAAAAAGGAATCATACCGCTGCAGTGGTGGGTAATGAACTTCACCTTTGGATACTTTTCCAAAATCCCGCTCAGCACCAGCCTTGCCATGGCAACAGCGGTTTCATACGGCCAACCAAAAACCGCGAAAATAGTGTACTTGGACATCTTCTCGGTTTTGTAATCAACATAACCCTGGGAACGGACCGGATGGATCCAAATGGGAAGATCGTACTCTTGGGACATTTTCTCGTACAGCGGCATGAATTCAGGAAGATCAAGCGGCTTATCATTGATAGGAGAACCAATCTGAACCCCCTTAAAATTTAATTCATTGATGGCCCTGTCTGCTTCCTTTAACGCAGCATCCATATTATTCATCGGCAATGATGCAACCGCTGCAACGAACCTGTCAGGATATTTTGAGACAAGCTTTGCCATTTCATCATTTGCCAGCCGTGCCAGGTCTACAGCCTTGTTAGAATCAGCTGCTTCTTCAACCATGGGCAGGCCGAGGGTGATGATCTGCTGCAATCCTTCAAATTTATCCATCACCTTAAATCGCTGATCCATGTCATACAGCGCCGGAAAGGAATCGATAATCATCTGCGCAGGAGAACCGGTAGGCAATACCTTATATAAGGCCTCTTTATATTTCTGGGGGATTACATGGTTAAATATATCTATCTTCATCTACTCATCTCCAACAAAGAATTTCGTTTATTATCCATTATCCGCCAATACTAAAAGATGCTGGATCCTGGATCTTAGATGCTGGATAACAACATTATTAAAACCAATATAACCATTATGACCCAGTTATTTCTACTCCCCCACTCTTCTCTCTATGCTTTCAGCCATCTAGCATCCAGGATCTAGCATCTAGTAACCGGTCTTATCAGTTCAAAACCCATCCTCCATCCACTACAATATTCTGCCCGGTAATAAAATCAGCATCCGCAGATGCCAGAAATACGGCTGTCCCAATAACATCATCAGGCTGTTCATTTCTACCAAGGGCTGTCATCTGGGCAACCATCTCCTCTGCTCCAGGGGGTTTGTTCTTCATGGTTTTGCTTGCCTCGGTAAGTACGTATCCCGGGGTGATGGTATTAACGGTGATGCCGTTCATCCCAACCTCTTTTGCAACACACCGGGTCATCCCCGCGATAGCTGCCTTTGATGTTGTGTAGTGCAGGAGCATGGGCGCGCCTGCGATCCATGAACCAGAAGAGATATTGATGATCTTTCCTCCCCCTGCCTCTTTCATGTATGGAAGGACCGCCTTTATGCAGAGCCATGTTCCCTTAACGTTCACAGCGTAGCTGCGGTCCCATTCCTCTTCAGTGATGGTCTCAAGCGGTTTGTTTTCAAGACCGTAATAGATTGACGCGTTATTCACCAGAATATCGATCTTCCCGAATGTCTCCATGGTTTTTTCAGCCATGGCGTTTACATCGTCAGCACTGGACACATCAACCTTGACAGCGATCGCCTCTCCGCCAGTATCTGTTATCTCTTTTGCCACCTTTTCCGCGTTCTCAAGATTAATCTCCGCAATGACAACCTTCGCGCCTTCCTTGCCATAGGCAAACGCATACGCACGCCCAAGCCCCTGACCTGATCCCGTAATAATCGCAACCTTATCTTTCAATCTCATCTTATTACCCTCCATTAATTAAATAGAACACTGATGATACGGATTTAAAGGATTTTCACGGATTGCTTTATCCGTGTCAATCCGTATCATCCGCATTATCCGTGTGCTATTATTCTTTATTCCAGATCCAATTCCTTCAATTTTTCAGAAGTCGGCACGCCTTCCTCATCCCATCCCCTGGCCTGGCAATATTCCTTAAGCATCGGTTCAAAATTAATGACCGTCCCCTTGCCCGCTCCTTTTGGCGCGGGCTCCTCCATAAACCGTTTGGGGAGTTTGTCATCAGCCCCGGTCAGGCCGGCTTTCAGGTTGAAGAGCTGTTGCAGGTTCCAGATTCTTTCGCCGATCTTCAGTACTTCTTCAAAAGTATATCCGGCACCTGTGGCCGCTTCCAGCTGGTCAAAAATCACATTCGGTGGCTGACCTGGGATGGAAAAAGTACATGTGCCGGCAGCATCAAGAATGGCCGCCTGCATATCCTGCAGGTTCTTCACAAGAAGCCCTTTCCCTTCTGTGGCAACCGGATCAACCTTTTCAGGTAGTCCCAGAAGCTCAGCATACAGGGTATAGGCCCGGTTATGACAGGATCCCCGTGTAGAAGTAACAATGCCGAGTCCCATGCCGGTACAGTTTCTCGGGTCATAACCGGAAAACGCCATATTCTTCACACCAAGGAAAATATCCGGCGCCCCGAAATTTTCCGCCAGAAGGCCACCGCCCCCTTCAGCGATCAGGTCACCGATCCCCTGCCGCAGAGCTGTACACTCAACCAGGTCGACCATTGCCTCTCCATTGCCAAAATTCATCTGCGCGCCAGCGTCCTTTTCCGTCATATGCCCCTTTTCATACAGCTCCATGGCAGTTGCCACCGCACCTGCCATGTCAATGGTATCCATGCCGTGCTCGTTGCATAATTCATTCCCCTTGAGGAGCGCCGCTGCATCAAACACGCCGCAGGAGGCTGCTAGCAACCCATGGGTTTCGTATTCAGGCCGCTGGCCCTTGCCTTTAAACGGTCCGTCTTTTACCTCAGTCATACCGGCGCATCCTATGGGACAGCCGAAACATGCCGTGTTCTGAAGAAGATACTGCTCTGAGATGGTCTCCCCGCTGATCTGGTATGCTTCTTCATCTGTTGCTGTTGCCGTAAAGTTATTGATCGGCAGGATACCGAGGCCGTTGAACATATTGACACCAGCACCTGAACCATAGGTCGGAAACATGAAATTTGTGACCTCGCTCGCCTTGCACCCTTCAAGGACCGTATTCACTGCCTTTTTAAAAGCCTCCTGGTCTGCGATTGTGATCGCCTGTGTTCCTCTCACAGCCACAGCTTTCAGGTTTTTTGACCCCATGACCGCGCCGATGCCACACCTTGCCGCCGCCCTGTGGAAATCGCTCATAATTGACGCTATTTTAACAAGGTTCTCACCGGCTGGCCCGATACAGGCGATACGGGTATCCAGTCCCTCCCATTTATCATCAAATTCAGCCCTGATCATCTCGCCTGTTTCAGAAACGGTTTTACCCCACAACTCCCGAGCATCCTTGAATTCAATGTCATCATCCTTTATATAAAGGTAGACCGGCTCATCAGATTTGCCTTCAAAGATGATCATATCATATCCGGCGAATTTAACTTCTGCAGGGAAAAATCCCCCGCA
>JANQFQ010000115.1 GCA_028277765.1 Desulfobacterales bacterium | reverse complement strand
AATGCAAGACATCGCAAAGGGAGAAGGTGATCTTACCCAAACACTGTCAGTTATATCGAATGATGAAGCAGGAGAAATATCAAAAAGTTATAATGCTTTTGTAGAGAAGTTACGGTACACAATTATCAGCATAAAGGAAAACACATCAAATCTTTTGTCATCCTCAAGCGATATAAGTAAAACTGCGGAAAGTCTCAGCACATCTTCCAGTAAGCAAGCAGCAAGTGTAGAAGAGATTTCATCCGTACTCCAGGAAGTAGGCGTTAATGTTGAAAAAAACACAGATAATGCAAGAAATACAGATAAATTAGCTAAAGAAACAGCCGATCGTGCTGACATTGGCGGTCACGCCGTTACCGTGTCAATGGAAGCCATGCGGCAGATATCAGATAAAATAAAAATAATAGAGGAAATTGCAAATCAGACCAATATGCTTGCATTGAATGCCGCTATAGAAGCAGCAAGAGCAGGAGATTCCGGAAAGGGTTTTTCTGTAGTTGCAGGAGAGGTTAGAAGCCTGGCAGAAAAAAGTCAAAATGCTGCTCAAGAAATTAGCGAACTTGCTGATTCATCTCTCAATACTGTTGAAAAATCTGGCACATTGCTGCTTGAAATTGTAAATAGAATTAAGGAGACTGCTCATCTTGTTAATGATATTTCAGTATCGTCAGCAGAACAAAACAGTGGACTTGGAGAGGTAAATATTGGAATGGTCAGAATAAATTCTATCTCACAGGAAAACGCTTCATTTTCTGAAGAACTTGCAGCTTCCACTCAAAACATTTTTGATAATATCAGTCAGTTATATGAAACAATGAATTACTTTAAAGTATAATTGATCCAGGTTCCCAACCATTAAATGCCTTACTTGTCAGATAATGAAAGCCGCTCTATCTCTTCAATTAGATGCTGAGTATATTTTCTTGCACCATCTGCATTCACGTGATCTGCACTTTCCATTTCTGTTTTAGGGAAAGTGATCGGTTTGATGTTGATATGTCCATATAAATTGATTAATTCAATATATTTCATTGCTATTTTCTATCTGTTGACATATAAAACCCATTACCAATTCAGACAGACTTTCTATTGTTTTAAAAAAAGGGAAGAAAAGATGGATCTATGGCGTCTAAAAATTTTTAAGCATGTTGTGGACCAAAAAAGTTTTACAAAGGCTTCGGAAACGGTTCACATATCACAGCCGACAATCAGCAGTCATATAAAGGATCTGGAGACACATTTTAACTGCAAGCTCCTTGACAGGCTGGACAAGCATGTCCTCCCCACAAAAGCCGGCGAACTTCTCTATCAATATACAAGCAGGCTCCTTGCATTATACGATGAAACTGAAGCGGCAATGGCCGCTTTTCATGGAAAAATAAAAGGCCGCCTTGTTATCGGCGGAAGCACCATCCCTGCTGGATATATCCTCCCTCAGATTATAGGAAAATTTATAAAAAAATACCCTGATGTAACGATATCCCTTGTGGCAGGAGATACTGAAGCGATACTGGAGGACATTCTTTCAGGCATACTTGAGGCAGGTATTGTCGGAGCAAAGTCTCAAGATAAAATGCTGTCTCAAAAAAAAGTTATTGATGAAGAGATGCGGGTTATCGTCCCTAAAGGCCACAAATGGTTTAAAAATAACAACATTGACATCAAGGCACTCCTTAATGAGCCTTTTATCATCCGGGAAAAAGGTTCTGGAACGTTAAAATCGATCAGGCAGAGTTTGGGTCGTAAAGGCTTGAAAGACAAAGGTTTGAATGTCGTTGCAGAACTTGGAAGCACAGAGGCGGTCATACAGGGTATAAAAAACAGGATTGGCGTATCAATCCTCTCACCCATAGCGGTTGCGGATGAAATAAGAACCAATACGCTTAATTCCTTAAAAGTTAAAGGCCTGGATTTGACAAGAAAATTTTACCTGGTGAGGCATAAGCATCGAAGCATGTCACCAATATGCAGGGCATTTACAAAATTTATTGAAAGCTATGACCATGAATCAAAGAAATGATGCACTGGCCCCCTTCCCTGCCCGAGTTTGTAGCCTATTCCGGCTTTGATCGATTCTGTGATATACTGCTTGGCGTTTCTTACAGCATCTTCCACATCACATCCCTTTGCCAGAAAAGCAGCTATAGCTGAAGAAAGGGTACAGCCCGTGCCATGATCATTCCATGTCTCTATCCTCTGCTCATCCATCTCAACAAAACGGTCCTCTTCTTTAATGTAGAGTATATCAATGATAGTACTGTCCTTCATATGCCCGCCCTTGAGGAGGATATTCTCACTACCGTACTTGGCAAGAACTTTTACAGCATCTTCCATGCTCTTAACCCCTTCAAGATGTCTCCCCAGTATTTTTTCAGCTTCCGGCAGGTTCGGTGTTAATACCAGCGTAATCGGCATCAAATAAACTTTCAGTGCGTTAAGGGCTTTATCATCAAAAAACTCCTCACCACTTTGTGCTGCCATTACCGGATCAAGCACAATCTTATCGACCTTGTGTTTTGAAAGCTGACGATATACTGTTTCGATCATTTCCATAGAGTAAAGCATGCCTATTTTTACAACATCAGCACCTATGTCAGACAATACCGCGTCAATCTGCTCTTCTACAAATGAAGGAGGTACAAGGTGTATCCCAGTCACACCCTTTGTATTCTGGGCGGTAAGCGTTGTAATAACAGACATCCCATAACAACCCAGAGAAGATATCGTCTTTATGTCAGCCTGTATGCCCGCGCCACCGCTGCTGTCTGACCCGGCAATTGTGAGTACTTTATGATAATTTTTCATTATTAAATTCCCGAAGAATTGATATGCATGTACATTCTGATAAGATTATCTTTATAAATAAATAGTATAATTAATATGTAAATGCAAGTACGGGTTTACTAAACCCTAACATTGCATAAAAATTTGGTTCAAAACCGTAAAACTCGCTCCATATCATGCCTTTACAGGATGATCTAATCTAAAGCGTTTTGAACTCAATTTTTATGCAACGTTAGGGTTAAAATGATCCCAGCCAGTATCTGCCACATTTACACGCCGGCTGTCAGGAAAAATCAGTTCAATCTTGCCTGTATCTGTTATCTCTCCTATTGGGTAGAGAGGCACAGTGAATTCTGTCTCATAATTCTCCGCAACCTTGTCAGCGGTTTCAGGTGAAACAGTACAGATGAGGATATAATCTTCACCTCCTTCAACTGCGTATTCAACAGGATCAAAGCCGAATTGTCCGCAAAATTCATTCAGATTATCTGACACAGGTATCCTGTTATATTCAAGTATCGCTCCTGTATTGCTCTGTTTCACAATATGCCCCAAGTCTGAACTGAGGCCATCGCTTACATCAATTGCTGCATGAATACCTTTTTGCTTAGCCAGGAAACGACCCTCTTTCAGAAACGGTACTGGAAGGAGATGGGTTTTGCGCAAAGCTTTCAATGCTTCTGTATCAGCCGCTATATCATTTAATAGCAGATGCAACCCCGCTCGGCTGTCTCCTATTAATCCTGTCGCAAATATGATATCCCCGATTTTTGCCTTGTCACGGTACATTACCTCTTTTTTAGGCGCAATTCCTGTTACAGCTATCGTGATGACAAGGTCGATTTTGGAACCGGTTGTGTCTCCGCCGATAATATTGACATCAAATTCAGCGGCAAGTTTTTTCATACCAGTGTACATCTCCTCTACAAATTCAACAGTGCAGTCATCAGGGATGCCGATGCTGACGAAGGCATCACGAGCTGTCCCGCCCATAGCCGCTATATCACTGAGATTAACAGCAAGTGCCTTGTGGCCAAGGTTAAAAGCCGTGGTCGCGTTCCTGATAAAATGAACCCTCTCGACCAGCATATCGGTTGTCATCAGCGACACTTCTCCTGATGGCACTGTAAACGCGGCCGCGTCATCACCAATCCCCTTTACAACGCCTTTGGAGCGGATTAAACATCCCCTAGTGATTCTTCTGATCAGCCCGAATTCACCGATGTCTTTTATGCTGTTATTGTTCATTCGCAATATACATGTTTATCTGTGAGAGAACTTTAGACTTTAAATCCTCTTTCTCATTAAGCAACTGATGTCCGCCGCCATCTATATAGTTCACCTTAACCGGCTTAATTTTCTTCTTTAAAAATGGAATATTATATTTCCAGTCCACGACATTATCCTTTGTCCCCTGGATGATAAGAACAGGATGTGAGACGGTTTTATAGTTTATAATCTTTTTATTCCATTTGTAAAGCGCCTTCAGCCATTGTGATGGTACTGTTTTCGCCTGAAGGGGATCTTTTTTTAAAAATTTGTGAAAATCAGGATTGGATGAATTTTTACGGAATTTTCTAGGCACATTTTTAAAGATCGGACTAAAAATAAAGTGACCGGTTCTTGAAAGTTTCCAGTGAGCATTATGCACCATTGGGGCAAGGAAGATAATTTTATCAAAAGCCTTCTTCCCTTTACCATTCAAATAGTCATAAGCAACCGAACATCCTGTACTGTGTCCGATAAAGTGGTGAGGCTGGGGAAGTCCAGGGCTGAACATGCTAATGAAATTATCAAAGGTTGTGACATAATCTTTAAAATCCTGGATAGACGCACGGGTACCTGAAGAGATACCGTGACCAGGGAGATCGTATGATGCAACGGCATACCCTTTCTTCAGGCAACTTTTAATGAGGTTTCTTAATATACCGGTATGATCGTAATAGCCGTGAAGGATGAATACAGTCCCCTTTGGTTCTTCCGGGATAAAAACATGACCTGCGATAGTGTCGTCACCTGATTTAAATTCGCCGAAATAGTGACGCGTGTTTTGAAAGCTAATACCGTAATATTTAAAAAATTCGGTTTCCGGGTCTGTATGTTCAGGGATGATGGACAGGTCAAGCGGTCTTATCTCTTTTTGGACCTGTTTAACAATATGCTCAATCCTTTGTCCTTTTTCAGCACCAGCAGCACACAGCCCGAGGCAGCCGATGATCAGAAACAGTATGATAAAAAAGTGTCTTATATCCATTTAAATATTGATAAATCTGTCAAATTCGTTCCAGAACAGATCCCTGAAACAGTCTTTTTCTTTTAATATCTCATGCCGTGATCCTTTTATCTCTGTAAAAGCACAGTCAGGCATCCTGGCGCATATGCTTTGTATTGCTTTTTTACAAACAACACGGTCATTTTCAGCGCAAATGATAAGAGACCGTATATCCACCCTTTCAACATAACCAGGCTCGGTCAGTTTTGCAATAGACTTAAAGGTCGCCTCCAGCCAACCGTAAGTCACACCGCCGATCGCCAATTCAGGGTTCTTAATAATCTCATGTCTCAAATCCATGAAACGGACAGGATCTGATGTCAGTTTATTGTCGTCAAAAGTGTTGTTTATGAGCGAGTTGTCGGAATGACCGATGGCGTATAAATCACCAAGACCGATTCGAACCGCTATGGCGGTGATTAGCCTGGCAAACCACCTGGGCCATGGAGACGTATGGATATCTATCATGGGTGATGAGAAGACAAGTCCGCTGATAGCATACTGTTTTTCAGAAAGTAGACGGAGCAGAATATGTCCGCCAAGTGAATGGGAGAGAATAAAGAGGGGCTTGGCCGCTTCTGGAAGAACAATTTTTTCAATAAACAGACCAAGATCACTGATATAGCTATCATAAGATTGCACATAGCCTTTGAGCCTGTTGGGTAGAATTCTTGATGAAAGGCCCTGGCCTCTCCAGTCAAGAAAATATACGTCAAAACCCCGCTCATTTAGTTCATCTATCGTTTCACTATATTTTTCCAAAAATTCCGCCCTGCCGCTAAGAAGGATGATGCTCCCTTTTTTTTCTGTAAGTTGGCATAAACTAATACCGTAACGGATGGAAAGACTGTCCTGGGATGAAAAATAACCAATGTTCATATGATAAAATTACCTGTTGATCTTGTTAATATCATTCAAATATGTATATATGGAATCTACACTTATCAGAAGGTTCATTTTTTATTCAATATTTTTTATAAAGATAGAATAAATAATGATGTCTGAAAGCGTTTTTTTTATAAAAGGATAAATAATGTCAATATATTCACATAACTTTATTGAAAACTATGATGGCATGGTAGGCTTTGGACTGGACAGGGAAACAGATGAAAAAACCATCATCTGCTATCTCCAGATGTTTTCCAATGATGACCTCATAAAAAAGATGGTAGAAAGAATGTCAGATGATGAATTGGAGACAATTTTTAACATACTGACTGGACTTTTAAGAAACCATTTGACTGAACAGGAATATCACCTGCTTTTTCTAAAAGATAGGGGATAAAAAATAAAAGAATGGATCTGGATCTGGACATATATATTGAGAGGAGAATTAGAACATGTTTACTGAAAAACAGCTTCAGAAGTACGCGGATGTACTTCTATGGGGGCTCAACACAGCCAGA
The DNA here is from genome assembly GCA_028277765.1 of Desulfobacterales bacterium. Taxonomy (GTDB): domain Bacteria; phylum Desulfobacterota; class Desulfobacteria; order Desulfobacterales; family SURF-7; genus JANQFQ01. The sequence goes on along the minus strand of JANQFQ010000115.1, from coordinate 76,944 downwards.
ACCGGACGTTATAAAAAACAGGATGTCATTCTTTTACGATACGACCTGCCAGCCGTCCGGCTGGCTGAAATACTGTTTGAAAAACTGATCAGAGCAGGCCGTAATCCTGTTCACCGTATGGTGATTACATCAGACATGGAGCGAAACTTTTACACCCTTGCCAATAACAAGCAGCTTATTTTTGAACCAAAAGGGGATAGAGAACTGGTCAAATCCCTGAACGGTAATATTTACCTTCACGCGCCGGAATCCATAACACATTTAAGCGGTGTCGACCCGAGAAAGATTGGGAAAACCGCAGTAGCACGGAAACCGATACGTGATATCCTTGAAAAACGTGAAGAAAAAGGTATGTTCGGCTGGACGTTATGCGTTTTTCCCACAAAAGATCTTGCCAAACATGCCAAGCTGTCAATGAAGGAATACACCAATCAGATAGTTAAAGCGTGTTTTTTGAACAGTGCTTCACCGGTCGATCAATGGCAAAAGATCTATAAACGGGCGCAGTCTATTAAAAAATGGTTGAACAGCATTAGAGCAGAAACGTTTCATATTGAATCACGAAATATGGACCTGGAAATAACCCCTGGAGAAAAAAGGAGGTGGCTCGGTATATCAGGCCATAATATCCCCAGCTTTGAGCTTTTCCTGTCACCTGACTGGCGGGGAACCCGGGGTGTGTATTACGCGAACCAGCCTTCATACAGGAGCGGTAATTACGTAAAAGGAGTCAGGATTGAGTTTAAAAAAGGATCTGCTGTGAAAATAGAAGCAAAGACAGGTGAAAACTTTGTAAAAAAACAGCTTGCCATGGACAAAGGGGCTGACAAGCTGGGTGAATTTTCTCTTACAGACAAGCGGTTTTCAAAAATTGACAAATTCATGGCAAACACGCTTTTTGATGAAAACTACGGTGGTAAATACGGCAACTGCCATGTAGCTCTTGGCGCCTCCTATTCCGATACATTTAACGGCAAAACTTCACTGCTGACAAAGAAAAGAAAAGAGCAACTGGGATTCAATGATTCCGCGCTTCACTGGGACATTGTAAACACTGAAAAGAAAAGAGTCACTGCCCGTCTTAAATCAGGCAAGAAAATTGTCATTTATGAAAATGGCAAGTTTACGTATTGAAATAAGCTTAGAGAAGGGAGCGTAGAGCAGAGAGATAAGTAGGCAAGATAGAGGAGTATAGGATAAATTGTAGGGGCGGGTTCATAACCCGCCTGATATCCAATTCATCCTGCCTGTCGAAACGAAGTGTAGATCCCGCCATCGGGGTCCTGTCTTTAGCAGGGTTTCAATATTTCTTTATCCGTGAAAATCTGTTAAATCCGTCTTATCCGTGTTCTATTATATAAAATTTTAGCGTAATGCGTGTCATTCGTGGTAGCAAATCATAAGGAGCTGATAAATGACGAGACTATTATTTTCAGTATTCATCATCTCGCTGATCATACCGGTAGTTGCCTGTGCGGAGACTAAAACCGTATACGCTGACCACCGGTATGTAATGGGTGACAATGATTCAAAAAATGACGCCAGACGTATCTGCTTTCTTGAAGCAAAACGGAAAGCATTGGAAAAAGCTGGCGTCTATATCCAAAGTCTCAGTAAAACCGCCAATTATCAGCTCACAAAAGACGAAGTCACCTCCTATTCTTCCGCTCTTTTAAAAGTGGAAATCATCAAAGAGGACTGGCAAACATCTGGTGAGAATTTTGCGGTCTTTCTGCAAGTAAAAGCTGATGTTGACATGGATGATATAAACAATCAGCTTTCACAAATCCAAAAAGATTCAGACCTTCAGAAAAAGATAAAAGACCAGCAGAAACAACTGGATGATCTTGAAAAAAAAATCCATAGCCTTCAGAAAAAGCTGGGCACCGCTGATCCCGCAAAAGCGGGTGACCTTCGTCGGGAAAGGGACAAGGTCTTTAATAATATTGAAAGAATCTGGTCAAGCAGCCTGTTTGATTTTTGGAAGAAATAAGAGAATGTACTTTATCACTCTTTTACTGAAGCATGATCAAATCTCCCATCTTTTAGAAAAATAACAACCTGTTTCATTACTAAACTGTCCCTCATAATAAACGAATGGCTGCTGGGTACAACCAGTAAATCAGTCATCTCTTTCAGTTTTGCCTGCTCCACAGAGACCTTGCCATCATTCTCACCATCTATGAAAGAAGAGTAAAATGGATTTAAGCTCTTGTTCCCGATGATAATACCCACATCAATGTCAATCGGCTTCAGGCTGTTGGGCATGCTTTCAGGGCCTGTACCAAGTTTTTGACCTGCAGGCCCGGTTCCCCATTTATAAAAGGAATAGTCCTTAAATGCGTCGGTTACATTGCTCCCCTTGTTCGGCGGACTCAGCATAACAGCCCGGCTCCCCGGCGGAAGCGTATGATCCTGCAGGTATTGCCTCAACACGATCCCCCCTAGGGAATGGGTTACAAAATGGATCTTTTCAGCCCCTTTTTTTTCACACGATTTAACCGCGCTCCCCACATGCAGTTCAGCTATCTTATTTATAGTTTCACCGGTCGAAGGATAACCGACATTTTTTGTTTGATAACCCTTTTTCTCCAGAAAACGTTCCATTGTTTTCATGGAATATTTTGTCCGTCCCATGCCGTGCAAAAGGATCACATATTCATTCTTTTTAACTTTTGCCTCAGTTTTGGAGGGAGACTGCGACATCATCATAATGCATAATAAAAGAGCCATAATTGATGGTAGTAATATCTTCACGCTCCTATGGCCCTCCATTTTTTATAAATACATTTGCTGGAAGCATCTCCCCTGTTCCGGGTTTACGGATGGTTCTTTTTACTACAAAATCAAAGAGAATCGGGTTGTATTTATAAATCTCATTTAAAAGTTTCCGTTCTTCCTTTGTGATCAATCCGTGTTTGACCAGGCTGCGGGTTTGAATCACGATATTGATGGCTGGCAGAGGGTAATCGCTTCCGTTGATTAAACGGTGATGCAAGTCCTGCCGCTCCAAAAGTGTCATCACAGGCCCCGGCATGCGGTTAAACTGGGTAATACCTGAAATCTCACCAAACAGCAGGCCCTCATACTTAGGGTCATCCATGAGCCGCAGGAACAAGTCAAAACTTTTTGCTTTTTTCCCCGGGTTATCCAGGTCTTTATCCCGGCCCAAGCTCGCGCAATGCGCCATGATCACCTTCACCCCCATATCCAAAGGACGCCTGAACAGAAGCGGGTTGCCGAGACGCTGGTCTGATCGAGATTTAACAGCCATCTCCATACCCGCGTGTGTTAGTAGCACCATGTTATATTTTTTCATGATTGAATAATATGGATCAATGCGCGGATCAGCTGCGTTAATTCCCTGGGCGTTCGGAAGCCATTTAACGAATCGTACACCTTTTTTTCCCCATTTCTCAAGTACTTCCAAGGCATCTTTCCGGTAGGGATGAATTGAAACCGCTGGTACAAAAATATCCGGATATGTCTGCGACAGTTCATAGATATAGGAATTGGAAGTATAAAACTCGCTTTTAGCAAGATCCTTTGTGCCGTCAGGATTATGATAGTAGTCAAGCGCCAGGATATGAAGCTTCCCATGACCTTCAAAACTCCTAATAAGCTGAACCAGCCTTCCGACATAATGAGGATCTGCCTTATCTAGATCCCCTATTCCCGAGCTTTTCATAAATGATAATGTCTTAAAACGTTCAAACGGGTGGAGCCAGCTAAACATCCGTGGATTTACCCATGTTTGGCCGTCTTTTTTGTCCAGACCGATAATATGAACATGGTAATCACACAGGGAACCGGGTTCAATATCAGCCATGGCTTTTTTTACCAGATCGTACGCACCGGGACTTACATTTTTCTGGATAGATTCATGCATTTCATCAGAAGATGTGCCGTAAACCTCAGCAAAACATCCCTGCAGAAGATAGAAGATATTCATAATTATCAAATGCCTTAATATGGCTGCTTTTTCAATAATCTTTTTATTACTCTCCATATTCATCTCATATTACTCCTTTTGTTTAAATGTCAGGAAATATCCATCATCATTACCCTTTGCCATCGCTCCTGTGCATGAAACCAGCAAAGCAATCACTAAAAAGCAGAACCCTTTTTTCATTTTTTCCTCCTGTAAGTCGCTTAATATCAAAAGTAATACTTTGATAGAGCAAGTGCTGTGCCAGGAGAGCACAAATCGTTACATCTATTTGAATATATTGATTTTATTAATAAATTAAAAAAACAGATAAGAGATAAAATGGCAATATCAGAAAGGAATTGTATACATACGGTGCAGAGCATGTATATCTTTGGAATTAATCCGGTATCTTCTCCAACGAAAAAACACCCTTATATCCCAGGCTGTCTTTCCATGTACCAATAAGACGCTCCCCATTGTCCCGTATCTGGGCATAAAGGGTAGCCTTAATCCCCCGTACGTCGGTTAATATCACTTTCAGTTTATTCCTCTTGGGTATATTGGAAACAGAAAGGCTCTTTATCTGTATGGCACTTCCGTTAACCATTTTAAGATAACCTGATTTCATTATAACATCAGGGACCGTTGTCTTGGATGGCCTGGTTTTCAGATGAAGATACGCGATTGCTTTGTGCAGGCCCTTGATCGTATATTCCCCCTGCCATTTACCTGCAAGAAACGTAATATCCTGGTTCACCAGATCATCTTGTGGTGCAAAAGTGGAATAGATGAGTGACACATTCGGACCCCTAGTTAAGGATTCAGGGGTTACCATTTTCCGTTTAAGGGGCAGAGAACCGCCGGTGATATATCTGATAAACTTTTCATGGGGCTTCCAGTTGAGGCTCCCCAGGATCTCGATCTCACCGATTTTTATTTTACACCCTTTTAGAAAAGCCTTGTACACCAATTCCGAACAATAAATATTTGCATCATCCATTTTATACTGAATATCGTACGGCTTGCCCAAGTGCTTCCTAGCTTCAATAATAGCATTCGCCTTCATGGCGCTATTCGTTATTTTGGGACGAAGCTGTGTAAACCGCCCATATGATCCCCTGTTCAGCCATTTTTTTATGGGCGTGTATTTTACCGGGCCGATTGCTTCAAGAACAGAAAGCTGATCACGGTAATACGCGACAATGCCGCAATGGGAGTATTGTGAATTGGTCACATCAGCAATCACGGAACAAAGATAGGAAGGAATATGCTGCAGAAGGATATCACCTTCCTGAAAATCAAATTCTGAAATATCTTTAACATACGTTTTTTTACCAGACGCACATCCAATAAAAAGAGGTATAAAAAGAAATAAAAATATTTTTTTATAGATCGCAGATGTCGGTTTCATCTAAACCTTTCCTTTTGTTAATCAATCCTTTTAAATAATATCCGCCAGGCTCCTTACCGGTGAATAAAACCCTTTATCCATCATCTCTCGAAGAATTTTATCATATACTTCCCAAGTTATTATCCCCAGTTTTTATACTTTTTTTCAAGAATAAACCCTGAAGCTGAAAGAAAAAAATTACTGAGAGAGACAGTGTCAAAGACCCATTTTTTTAGGCATTTCTCATATCATCCTCAAGAAATGAGTTATTCTGGGGGATGTCATGATCTTCCAGCCATTTCCGCATATTCAGGACATTCATACCCATCTCTTCAGCAAGTTTACCGGTGCTGATATACCCCCCCTGATAAGCCTCAAGCGCTCTTTTTGCTTAATATTCATATTAAACAGATCTTTTTTTTACTTTAAGCCGCCAATCTATCCATTTAAGCACCCAATGAGTCGGCATGTATATGAATAATAATAGCCCCACCATCAAAGAAACAACATACAAATGCGGATGCATCAACGTCTGGGCCTTTTCAGGGCCGAACCCGAACACGTAATTGATATTTACCGGTGAATTCGGATTGGCAGGATCCACCGGAGGAGGAGGCGTGAACAGGTAGCAAATCACCATTACGGCCCACATCAGCGCGGTCCAGCATACCAGGGAGCGGCGATCATACCCTTTTTTATAAACCAGGTAGACCAGAAGACAAGGCAGCCAGAGATGATACAAAGAAAGCATCTTTGCAAAAACCGGGATGGTCTCCTTGAACATGTATTCTGTCATACCGATTGAATGTCCTGTCACCAGGCGGATACAGATGTCAATGATCCACACGCACTGGGGCAAAAGAATTCCAACCGCAGCCATGCCTGCCATGAGCGGGCTCTCAAACCAGATCGCTCCCAATGTCAGGAAAAGCGCCAGGTCGCACATATATAAAAAATTGATGGGACCGTATGTTTTCCAGTAAAAGGGAATAAGGATACACATAAAAAGGGTGTATCCGATTTTTACCAAGATATTAATGCTATCGTTTTTTGAAGTATTGTTGACCATAGCCAAAACAGTTGGGTTTCGCCTTTAGTACTTCCTGTTCTGCAAACTCCGAATCTTTATAGGTTGGGTTACGGTGTTCACCCAACGAATGCACACCGTCTCAACCCAACCTTGCTTTTCTCTTCAAACATCTCATAGGATGTCCCACCAACTATCGATATCGAAATCGGGATCGCTATCGAAATCGGGACTGATAGAACCGAGTAATTCGATCCCGATCCCGATAGCGATTTCGATCCTGATGAAACCAAGTAAACTAAAATCGTAGGATAGGCTGTGCCCACCATTTTTTATTTCAGTTGTTCCTTAAAAAACTCAGCAAGCTTTTTCCTGTTATATGTATTATGCTCCGAAAACCCTTGAATGTGCCCTCCCCCTTTAACGACCCACAAATATTTCGGTTCCCTGGCTTTCTTATAAAAACGTTTCGCGTGTTGAAAAGGGACCACCCTGTCATGTGTGCCGTGGATGAACAGGAGGGGAATGGGTGAAATCCTATCAATGGTTTTCCCTGGGCTGTGCTTATTGCTCACCACCAGGTATGACAGCGGCCATTGAAACAGGCAGACAACCGGGATATTCCCCATTTTTTCTCTTACGATTTTCCGATAAGAATAAAATGATGAATCAATCGCAACGGCCTGGATCCCCTCAAACCTGTTTTTCCCAAGTACTGCAAGAACGTTTGAGCCGCCGAGACTCTGGCCAAAGACAAACAGCCTGTCCTGATCAATATCAGCCCTTGTTTTTATATATTTAAGGGCCGCAATACAGTCTTCATAAAGCCCCTGGCGGTGAGGATCGCCCTCTGATTTGCCGAATCCGCGATAGTCAAAGGTAAAGACATTGAAACCCATTTCAGGAAGCCAGTCAATAAACGCAGAATGAGCCGTAATGTTCTGCGCGTTGCCATGAAAGTGTATCACTGTTCCGACCGGGTCCCCCACAGCCGGCAGAAACCATCCGTGGAGTTTTGTTCCATCCTTACTTTGAAAATACACATCCTTATATTGAATATTCTTTTTCGAAGGCAGATGATATATTTTCTGGTCAGGATAATAAAACAGGCTGTTTGCGCAGCCTGTCATGGCCACAGCTGACAGGATAATTACTAATGCAGCCAATAGTATATGTTTATTAATCATTTTGCCACTTGCAAGGGCGCAGCTAAAAGCGAAGCCCCATAATTATTTTGCAATAAATTTTCAACTTTATTCTATCCATTGTAAAACAATGTTTATGCGAGATGTGAACTATTCCCATTCAGGCGCAGACCCTTCCTTAGCCAATTTTTCCATACGTTCATTAAGCGTCCTCATAAATATATCCCGTCCCCCTGTCCATGATAATGCGTCACCAATAAACACATCACAAAAAAAAGGGACAAACAGGGTCTCACCTTTTGGTAACGCTTTACCCAGTCCGTGCATGAAAACAGGTGTAACAGGAACATTAGGATACCGTTCAGACAGAAAGGAGATCCCTTTTTTAAAATCCGACATCTCCTCAGGTTTACCACGTGTCCCTTCTGGAAATACGATAAGTATCTTCCCTTCATCTAGTGCCTCATAACACGGTTCAAGCGGATCAATATTTTTCTCTGTTCTGCCCCGAACTATCGGTATAATTCCGACAATATTTTTTGCAAACCATGCCAGTCTTTTGTTTTTCAGAAAATAATCTGCTGCCGCTACTGGATGAATCCGACCAAGTGTATTAATTGGCAGCAGGGTCATCAGCACAAAAGTGTCCAGATGGCTGTTATGATTTCCCACTATAATAGCAGGCCCCGTTTTAGGCAGATTTTCTTTTCTCCTGACATTCAGGCCAAGAACAATCAGAACGATAAAACGCACGATGACAACGAAAAAGGCATATCGAAAAAAGAATGTTAGATATTTAAGCATAAACCCAGCTGTGCCTGCCCTGGTGATTACAGGTTAATAGTATAAGTAATAAGTAAAATGGAAAAATAGCGGGGCCGAAAAAGTAAGGCTGTCAATCCTGTCCAGGACACCGCCATGCCCCGGAATAGACTGACCGGTATCTTTTATCCCAAGATCACGTTTCAACGCGGAGATAGTGATATCCCCCATAAAACCAGCTATACTTATTATCATTCCCGCGATAATAGCGTGAGACCATGAAAACGGAGTCAGAAAAGAATGTATAATAATTGAAAGCGCTGTTGTGGATACAACGCCGCCTAAAAAACCTTCCCATGTTTTCTTGGGGCTAATTGCTTCAATAATTTTATGTTTACCAAACGACTTTCCCCATACATACTGTGCAACATCATTGAACTGGGTCAGAAAAACAAGATAAAGCAGAAGACCGATTCCTCCGGATGCTGTTTCTTCGATTACAGGCAGGATAAGTAAATAAGCTGTATGGCTTATCGAAAATATCGCTATCATCAGTCCCCATTGTATGGTACCTGCTGATCGCAAAAAACCTTCAGTCTGCTTGGCAAAGATCATCCTGGTTGGGATAATAAGAAACATGTAAACAGGTATAAAAACAATAAACATGCCGTACCACTCAATATATGCCCAGAAATACTGAACCGGAATTGACAGGTATACCCAGAACAGAACGTTTCGGTCCACTCTTCGAGTAGGAATCATGGTAAAATATTCTTTGACAGCAAGAAAACTAATAAAACAAAGAAACAAGATACCAAAAATACGATGCGTGATAATGGCGACCGTAAAGATACCTATCATTACCCACCAGCTCTGCGTACGCTGAGCAAGCTCCTTAAGATCTTTTTCCGGTTTAAGCTTAATCATGATAAAAACGATAATGCTAGCAACAACAAGAAGACCCCATATGCCGCAGAGTATATTAATAACACCAGTGCTCACCATCTGTTTGAATCCCCCTTATTTGTCAGTGCCGTCTTCCTGTTCAATAAGAACATAGGCCCTTCGAGCACGCCGGATAATGGTAATGATACATCCCGCAACAATGATAACCAAAGCCCCTGTCATAACCTGTCCGTCCCATCCAATATAAGATTCAAAAATGGATAGGATACACGCAGCTGTTATTACAGCCATACGGTGCTGTTTTGCCATGGGCCCCATAAAAAGCTGGGGTGCGCCTGTGGATACAGCCAGTATCCTCACGTAAGCAGTTATTACTGCAAGCAACCCTGCTGCCCAGCCCAGTATATGTCCATAACCGGCAAAAGAAATTGACAGGCCAGCCCCAACAAAAATAAGCGGGTCCGCTATCCTGTCAGGCATGTCATTAAAAATCTCTCCGGATTTTGTGCTTTTGCCCCCTTCAACAGCAACCATGCCATCAAAAAGATTACAAAGGAGTCGGCATTGGATAAAAACAGCCGCCAAAAACAGCAACAATATATCGTACGCGTAAAAAGACCGTGCTGCCAAACAACTACCAGCACCCAATGCAAAAAAAATACTGGCAATGGAAATCTGGTTAGGAGAAATGCTTTTTTGTGCTAGCCACCTGGCAAAAGAATGGGCCAGCGTTGCATTTCGCGTGGCAATCGGTCTTCGACTCATCTCAGGAGAATTGTTTTCTTGTGACATATAATGATGCCTCCTTTTACTCCCTGATTAATAATCATGCTGTTGTAGAAGCCTGAGCCCGCATCAGGTTAATCGTGTAAAAAATACTGTATGAGAATGCCACAATTGCTGCTGGAAGTACAGTGGTAACCAGTTCTGGTGTTTTCACTATGACATGTACCCCGATAAGCATGGACAGCTGCAAAGCACAGGTACCGAATACTGCGTAACAGAACTGCAGCATCGGCTTCTCGCTTTTCGCAAATAGAAACTCCATACATATTGCCATAAAATTTGTAATACAAAAACTCAAAATCCCCTGGGCAACAGCAGATGTCATGCTCGATTGAAAACCATGCTGCCAGTTTGCATACAAAGCCCACCCACCCCATAGAAAGAATGCGATAATACCATGGAATATTTTATTGTTTATAAGACCGGTCTTTTTTGTCATCGTTTATAAACACATTAAATAAATCTCTTATGTAGTTTCAATTCTCATTTCATTATATATCCTGTATCGAAAAAATATTAATACCGCTGCAAAAGCAAGAAGGATGATAATCGTTATCCAGTTATTACCGGATGATATCCCAAGTGCTTGTTCAAGGTCAACAGATTGTACAATCCGCTGTATTGACCGTAAAATGACTAATATCGATCCAATAGTAAGAAGTGCCCTATTTTTAACAGGATTCCATGCAGCGACTCCCATGCCAATACCAAGAACAATCAGATATGTTCCAAGCATTCTGGCAACAAATAATGCTGAACTATCCGGCAATCGGCTGGCACCAAGGATATGGGTTGTTGTCCACTCAATAAAACCAACAGGACAATTTAAGGTAATTCCGAGAAATATGTGATAAATACACATAACCCAGACAACACCTCTCAGAAAAGCATGTTTTTTTTGCATACGCCCTCCTTTGTTATTCATTATTATAACGAAGTTTATGATTAATATGTTTAATGAAACGATCAGCACCCGCCATGAAGAACCTCATATTCTCTTGACCCTGGGAAATGACTATCCTGGAAAAAATGTAAACAACCTTTAACCGGCCCAGCTGATGTATAAAAGGCAGACGCACATCTTGAGATTCGCTTTTCATTTAAGAATTTAGCAGCTCGATAATCACTAATACCAACATTGATAATGGAATACTTTTTTTTAAGCAACACCAAGCCAAATGCCAGTTTTAAGCAGTCAAGTGCTCTGCCGGTTCTTATGGATAATAATAGATATAACAATGAAACAAAATATTTTGAAATAACGTTTGGTCTATGTCTGCTTTCAGCCATCATTTTCCAGCCCATGCTTCAAAAGGCTGTCTACTTCATGCAGATTAAATTTAGTAACAACACAATTAAGCCCTAATCTCAATCCAGATGCCATTATATTACGAATCGCCTTTTTTTTCTCATACAGATAATTTCGGCCTAATTTCTCAAGTGTTTTCTCATCAAGTGAATCAAATTGTAAACAGACACGAGACAAACCGCGTTTTTTAAGCGCCATTGCTAATTCTTTATCCTTGCCCAGCAGAAATCCGTTTGATGTAATTGCTACATTAAAACCCATATGTCTAAGGCGTTCAACGATAAGGGGAAGCTCTGGATGAAGGGTGGGCTCGCCGCCAAACAGATGTAATAATCGACCACCTTTTTTCTTCACTGTTTCAGCCCTACGGCAGATTTCCTCAACAGAAAGAAAAACAGCCTTATCACTGGTTTCAGGCCTTATAGCGCAGACAGTACAATTAAAGTTGCAGGCATTTGTAATGGAAATATAATTTAAGACATAGCGCAAGTTATCAGTTGGTTCCTCATCAACACTTGCATGACTTTTTTTCCTTATTTCGAGAAACATATCTGCATTTGACGTGATTGTATATTCATATGTTTCATGGGAGCAATGCATCAAGGCGATGATTTGATTTCCCCTTTGGATCAGATCTGCATTATGGGAAGAATGACATCGATTACAAATTGCCGTAGTCTTTTCAACGATCATATTCACTCCTATTGATTTACATCAGTAGTGCAGCACGTTACTAAATTGCCATCCCTGAGAATAGCTGTTGGGCAATATTCACAATGAATAAGCTTTCCATCATCTCCTATAAAAGGCCCATTATCATATACAATCATTTTGTGGCGCAACTTTGCCGATGGCGACAATAATTGAAACATAAATTTAAGAAACCGATGGACCTGAAATGAAGCAACACTGTTTACAAACGTCCTAATTAGTGTAGAAACGACATTCTGTTTTGTTTTGTGAATATAACTACCGGATAATAACCTGGGTATTTCCATAAGCCATGAATCAAGTAAATTGGATCTGATTTGAAAAAAGATATTTCCTCCAGGTTTATAAATAATTGGGACAAAATAAGATATCCAGACAGTGCTCTCCTTTTCTGTCGTTGGAATAAATGAAAAGGGCTCAAGTCCATAAATATCTTTAAAAAAATGTATTGTCTTGTTTAAATAAGTTTTTGTCACACTATAGGTCAATCTGGATGGCTCATGGCCACTTGTAGGCGTACACAAAAGATCTTTTGTACAAGTTGCCTTTGCTATGAACAAAAATGTTAAATCCGACGTTTCAAAGAAAAATTTACTGCTATTAGCCAGGATATGTTCAGCATCTTCATATAGAGTTACGGACATGGAAATATCTATATCAAAAACACGTGCGATTTGGATAAGTTCCCCCAACCTTTTTTGGACATCCTCAAACACAGGGGGATCAGGCAAATCCGGTCTTTTCTGTCCCACATCCACGTGAAATAGGATAGAATCCAATCCAGATGCCTGTAACTTTTCCATATAGTGATCATTTATCAACAGGCCATTTGTAAGCAGGAACACATGCAAACCATATCCTTTAATCATTTCAATAATACGGCATAGATCCGGGTGTAGGGTTGGCTCTCCGCCGGATATTGTTATTGTATGTAACTGACGAAGTTTCATTCCATCTTCAAGATCCTGTTTAACCTGTGATAAACTTTTAAAAGTCGTTCCTGCTTTTTTATAACAGGTACGGCATTCGATATTACATACATCCGTTATTTCGAGCATAAAATTCGGTGCAGTCAAATTGTTCCAGGGCATTTTTATCATCATTTTCTCTCTTTATAGCGATCCCAGTTCTATATACGGACATCGATTATCGAGTCTGGATATTAATTGTTCACCATCTTCCCAAAACACAACATAGAGTTGGCTAAGATATTGATGATGAGGTATATTAGTAAACGCTGATATCAAAGGATCATTTTCATGCATGCCAACCATCATAAACGGTTGTTTCTTATAAACAGCTATTTCAGATATAATGTTTGAAAATATCTCCAAATCATCATCTTTGATGCATACAAGCGACAAATAGAAATAATTGAGGAAACTGCCCACAGAAGGTAATGAAGGGACACCACTAATTCGTGCCCATGCATTATATAAAGGCCGTGTATAAGATAACCATTTCGAATATCCAGCTACAATCGTTCTTCTAAAAGCAGTTTGATCCCATGCAGCAGCAACCCCAACGATTTCATGATCATTATATGCAATAAAAATATCATCATTACTGATACCCTGTAACAATCCTTGCTGAGGCAAAAAATCATTCTCTGAATAAACAGGGAAGAACTGTCTTTTCTTACCTTCTTCATTCAGAAACCGCACAAGCCTGGGGATATCCTCATGTGCAGCTCTCTTTATCCTTACGCCATTTGATTTTACACGTCTTATTTTTGAAAGAGATACAGCCAAACTTTTTATTTGTCCGACATCATAATAGCAGGGTAAAATTTTCCTGCCTGATGTTAATATTTTTGCATCATTATTATCTTTCACTATCGTCGTTAAATAAAAAGGAGCCTCATTGTCCTGGTGTAAAGTTTTTAACTTTTGATAGCCTCTACCTAGATATAAAGAGTTTCTATATTCTGATTCAAGCTTCAGACCGCTCAGATATCCAATATCCATCTTTTGCCCATTAACAAACAATGGTTTAATTGACCGTATTCCCATGCCTATGAGTCTGTTGGCCTTTTGATGCCGTGCTACAATCACTTGCGTTTTTCGCCCCATAACTTTTGACGAATAAAAGAAATCAGGTCCCTGATGAAAAAAAGTTGAATAAAACCAGGCATCGGCGTTTCAGAAGCAATCCGTAAAAGTTCCGGATTATCTTCATTCACAGCCAGATCTATCATCACATTTGCCATAACGTACGGCCTTTTATTAATTGTTAAAGCTTTCGCCCAGGGGCAGACCTTTTTTTTGTTTAATTTCTTTGCGTAAAAGATAATTTAAGGCTAAATATAAACCAGCTTTTTTAAAGGTTCTGGAATTAGCGTTATGGTTAACAGCCCGCTTAAAAATAGATGAAAGGCTGTAAAACTTTTTGCGTGCTGTATGACAAAGCGTTTGTACTTCTTTAGGAGAAGCGCATTCAGGCATAAAAGGGACTTCACCAAAACGATATAAATCACTGAGCCACCATTTGTCATATAACAGCTTATCTTTTTTTTGCAGTTCTTTGTACAATGGTGTGCCTGGAAACGGGACAACGTGGTTGAATGCAGCAATAAATAATTTATTGTTAATCGCAAAATTAATCATTTTTTTTAAGGATGCTTCTGAATCAGACGGTAGACCAACAAGAAAAGTACCATAGATAACAATGCCACGCCTGGTGAACTCAGTTAAAGCTTTTTCATAGTCAATCCGCTTATTCATTAATTTTTGAACACTCGACAGATTATTTGAACTCAGGGACTCAAAGCCGATTAAAAGACCAATACAACCGCTATCAGCCATAAGATCCATTACTCTATTGTTACTCGCAATATTTATACTTGCCTGCCCCACCCATTTCTTATTCAAATGCTTCATAGCCATGAACAGCTCCTGTGCCCTGTCAAAATCACTAACAATATTATCATCTACAATAAATATTGCCTTTCCATTAAGTCCTCTGATTTCCTTAACAACATCCTGCACAGGCCTGTATTTACATTTACCATTATGAAAGGCTGTAATTGAACAAAAAGTGCATTTGAATCGACATCCCCTGCTGGTTTCCAATAGCTCTAAATCAAAATATTTTTTACCCTTAAAAACTGAACGATCATATTGAGAAATAAATGTTTTATTATTGACCGGGCAAACATATTTTCCAGATAGATTTCCGTTTTTCGTGTCTTCCAGGATATCTGTCCATATACCTTCAGCTTCACCGACACAAACAGCATCCGCATGAAGCAGTACTTCATCAGGATTAAATGTTGCGTGATAACCTCCCATAACAACCGGTATCCTTTTTTTTCTATATTCAGAGGCTATCTGATAACCCCGTTTTGCGGTAAATGTTTCTATGGTTATCGCTACTAAGTCTGTTGGAGCTTCAAAATCAATCGGTTCTAATCGGTCATCAAAAAAAGATTTATCCCATGATTTTGGGGTTAAAGCAGACAGCACTGCGATAACCAATGGCTGCATTTGCCATGAGCGGATATATTTATCCTTGTCAGATCGCCCAACAGCTGGATATATAAAAGTTACGTGTGGCATAAAGCGTCTTTATAATAAGTTTGTTGATAAATTCTTAATGGATCATGCTGCAACCGCCATATATATATCTGATAAGCAAGATTCCCAAAAAAAGTTATCGGGAAATATGCAGAAGTTAGTGCTCGATTTAATACTGATCCAATTTTAAATGTCTCTCTGTAAGCCAGCCTGAAGCCATTATCCAGTTCAACAGGACTCATTTTAGCCGGCTGAAAAACAACGTGCTGAGTATCATAATGCGGCCAATACTCATGCAATATCCTACCCTCTTTTTTTAATCGCTTAAATGCTGTTGTATTCGGATAGGGTGTATAAATCGCAAATCGGGGAATATCAATTTTAATATCATTTATGGTTTGTACTGTGCAATCAAATATATATTTATCATCCTGATCCATTCCAAAGATAAAACATCCCTGAATAATAATATTTCGGTCATGAAGCTTTTCAACGACGTTTCGATAATCATTAACATTATTAAAACGTTTGTTTATATCATTCAATGACATCGTATTAATTGATTCAAATCCAAGAAGAAGATAAACACATCCGCTTTGACGCATGAGGTCAAGCATTTCTTCATCATTACCAATACGTGTAGTTGCCAGCCCTCCCCATTTTTTTTTCAATGGAATCATAGCTTTGAACAGCTCTTTTGCATATTCTACATCCTCAACAAGATGGACATCATTAAACACAATCCGTTTTGATTTGATTTGCCTGATCTCATCGATCACATCTGGAATTGGCCTTTTATGCCATCCAAATTTTGCCGCAGGAACACTACAGAAATCACAAGCCGCTTTACATCCCCTGGTCGCAAACACGGTGTTTGGGGCCATATAGCCCATTCTTTTTTGAAGGTCTCTCCGTGGGATTGGAAGCTTTTCAATAAAAACGTTTTTTTGCTTATAAACAGGCTGCATAATATTCATGGCAAAATCATGAAGCAGTTGTGGCCACGATTGCTCAGCAAAACCTATGACAATGGCATCAGCATGTTTTTTAGCTTCATCCGGTATTAATGTAACATGAACACCACCGAGAACCACTGTAACGTCTTTTTCTCTGAATCGGTCGGCGATTTCATATGCGCGAACAGCTGTTCCTGTTAGAACACTAATGCCTACAATATCGAAATATGTATCAAATGGAATATTACTTACACTTTCATCGATAATGCTTACTTCAGCATCAAGATCTTCCGGCACTAAAGCCGCAAGTGTTGTCGCCGTCAGGGGCGCTTCTCGAAAAGAAATATTTAACGGCCCAACTGATAATTTATGTATGTTTGCATCAGGTAAAACCAGCAATATTTTCATTGTAGATACTCCCCCTTAAATCTTCCGGACCAGCCAGACTTTGTGTGAAGTATAATCGGTTTAATATCTCCAACCCGTTGACCTTCTTGTTTACAAAACTGTAAGTATGCCTCTGATGGGTTTTTATCTTCAATAATAAAAATACGAGAATGCCCAAGCTGACCAAGTTCTCTGCAATATTTATAATAATAATTTTTTTTGAGTTCTTCTTCCATATCTTTGCTAAAAGTTATTAATTTCTGCTCATAAGTATCAGAAACATTGCTAATAGGCTTTATAAATAGTGTATAAAAAGACTCTGAATTCACATCAATTTCAGGAGCAGCCATATAAAAATCTGTTTTTAATTTATATTGTTTAAATAGTTTTGTGATAACATCGTGAACAAATATTTCATTCAGTTTTTCACCGAAATAATCAGAAACATTATCCTCCTTGCCGACAAACTGAATAGAAGGATATCCGTTGGCATTACCTGCGACACGAATTAAATCGTGAAGCTTATATCTATAAAAACCGCCGCCAGTAGTAATAACAACCGAATAGGTTTTACCGGTTTCCAACTCATTGATCAGTCTTAAAGCCTTGTTGTTATCTCCTTTTGTTGAACAAGTGTCATATTCAATGAATTCAAGAAAATGAGATCTCACAGCCGGAACATAAGAAGTCGTTTCAAACAGGGGAAATGAAATAATACCTTCAGTTGCTATAAGCCCTTTTCCCTGTATTTCTACCCCAGGGAAAAGTTGCTTTAACTGTGGCACGTAAATCTCAGCATTTGCAGAATCCCAGCAGCTAATCAGTTTTAATTTCGGCCAAATCTTTACAAACCGCTTTTTATCATGACTGTTTTGATTGATAATTGAAAAGAGTTCATCAGATCTTTTCCGGTTCCGCCCAAGTTCCTTTTTAAGAGACCTGTTTAAACCTTCATCCATTTTACCCTTCGGCAGCGTTATCGTTCCTTCTTTCAGATCTTTGACAAGTATATTCTTCCATTGTTCAAACGGTTCTAAAAGAAGTGTTAAAAATGTCGGGTTCCATACAGATATGAGTGAAAGTGTTTTCGCTTTTAATAAAAACAGCAGAGTCACATACTTGAATGCGTCGATATTTTCTATTTGTTTAATTCCACTTGGTACGGCAAAAACCTGCTTCAATAAGAACCTATCCATTAATCCTAAATATTCGCAATCTTCTTCGAACCCTATTTCAATTCCACCTCTGGTACGAACACCTTGTTTGACAACTGGCGTTACTGACCAATACGCCTTTCCCGCAAGAAGGTTTAAGTGTGAGCTGTAAAGATCATAAATCCATGTTTTAACAGCGCGCTGGAATTCCTTTTTCAAACTTTTTGTATATGGTATATATTTAGATGAAGATGTAGTACCACTTGAGGGCTCGAGTTTCAATACCGGTTCATGGGTTAACACCTTTTTCTCTCCTGCAGCAATCCTGTCAATATATGGAGCATAATCTTCATAGTCTGATAATGGAACGTTTTCCTGAAACCCCTTTACAGATTTAATTTTACTAAAACCATACTTTTTACCAATAGCGGTATCAGCGTTTTTTTTCAGTATTGACAAAAGAATTTTTCTCTGGATAGCTTTTATTTCCTTCAACGATTTTTTTAAACATCTGTGCTCTAACGCACATGATGATACCCAGAGGGTATTCGCAATATAGTTCAATATCTTCTGCATACAGCTATAAACCTTTTGTTAGAAGACGTTGCGTGTAGGGTTTCAGGTTATCAATATTTGCTTCAGCTATACATGCCAGCTCATCCCCTTTTGAATACCCGGAATTCATCATAGCGAAATAAGCGATATGGGGATTATTTAAATGTTCTGAAGAAATATCTGCCACACCGTTTTTCAGATAGTCTGACTGACCATTTGAGAATATGATACCGGTTTTAGAATCATACCGATCAGGATATTTTTTCCCCAAGACTTTATTCATGACTCTTTTTTCGAATTTCGGTATTTTTCTTTTATAGCTGGGATAAAAGGTTTTAAAATGGGTTGGTAACAAACGGTATGTTTTATACCCTTTGCTTATCAAGATCCAATAGAACCTATTTCCAGGAAATTTTTCTGGAAGGTCAATAAGAACAAACTTTCCCCAAACCATAGGCAATTCAAGTGTTCCCCAATAATCACTGTGAATTATTGTGTCACCAGAAAAGACAACCTTTATTGAATGACCATCATTATTGATATCAAAAAGCATTAAAGTGGAAAAACCTTTAATCTCCTCCTTTTGATTTTTAAGAAGCACGACCCATTTTTTTTCGTGTAAATCTTTTTTAAAGTTTTCCCAATTTATCTTGCTATAATATTCCTCCATTAAACTGAACATAACTCGTTCATCATTTTTCGTAAGTTCATTAACAGGAAATATATCACCCTGCAATTTCATTTTAATATCTCCTTCAGTTATATATACAAATACCTATTTCTTCATACAGATCATCTATTTATCCGCAAACTCAAACTCTATCACCGCCGACAAGCTTAACGACGCTTTGGTCAGGTTAAGGATATCCTGCTTGATTTCCTGATTGTACCTGACTTCCCTGATCACCGGTTTCTTTTTCTCCTGTTTCGCCACTATATCAGCAGCCTTTTTTGCTTTCTGGTAAATGGCATTAACAATCTGTTCACGATATTGTTCAACATTATCTATGTGGTAAATAACATCTCCATATGTAAAAGAGACATCATCGATCTGCTTGTACCTGACAGAATGTTTGTTTAAAAAATCCATTGCTTCAGAAATATACCCTGCCCTTTCCCAGAATTTATCATCATTGACAATGCAATTGTTTTAATCTTCATCATATCCTCCTGTGTATATATGTTAATGTTCGTCAATATAACAATTTGCGCCTTTAGCTCCTTAATCCTTATAAACATAGGACTGAGTATTGAGGACTGAGTATGCCGGGCGGGGAAACCCCGCCTTTATCATTCCTAAATTCTTCAATAATCAATTACTCTTTCCTTTCCCCATCTGGTTGTTTGCCAGCCATATTTATCGGCAGAGGCGTTTCCTTTTTCCGTTCCCGTTTTTTCCAAATCCCATTCTCGATAAAACACCCCCATCCCCATTTAAGCCATTTAATCAGGTATAACACGAGCCATAAAGACCATATGAGGATCATAATATTATAGGCGCCTTTAGGAAATGAAATGACTGCCGGTCGCGGCATCATCCCGCTGATACTGTCCTGAGTCCAGTTCAACTGTGTTGCGTAAGAACTGTTTCCTGCAATCTGCATATCCGGTATTCCGAGCAATCCTTCCGAAACCGCCGTATACAGGCAGACAAACGCAGCCAGAGTCCAGAATACGATAGCAGCCTGCATCAGATTATAATGAAGCCAATTTTCAATCGGCTGATACTTTTTCCTAAGTCCAAGCACCAAAAACCATCCTGCTACTATCAGGGCCATATCTACGGGGACCTGGGTAAGGCCCAAACTTAATATCAGCCAGTGATGTGTTTTCAGCGGTGTAAGCGGTATTTTGCCAAGCCCCAGGGCAATAAGGATAATAACAAAAATATAACTCCAGTATAAAACATCTGGTCCGAGTGTCGGCCCAAATGCCCAGACAATCCACCTGTCGTACGGCATATTAAATGTGACGTGGGCGTTGACCGCCTGTTGACCGATTTGAACGGCAGGCCCCTTAATAAATATTGAAGATGATGTAAGACTGTTCCATTCAAGAAACACTGTCTGACTTCCTGGCTGAAGCGGGATCACAACCTGTCTTCCTTCCTGCCGTATGGGCTGGCTTTTGTTGTTGATTTTTACCAGCTGAAGATCGGCCCCTTCTGGTAGTGTGACCTGATGCTGATTCCCTTTGCTGGTTCTTATCCGTAACGTAAGCTGGTTTTTGTTTGACCGGATACCAGGTGTCATAATCAGTCGTGCATTGTTTATGGTCACCATCCGCCCGGGAATGGCCTGGGGTCGTGTCACATTGATGGAGATGGTTTCTCCAGGCCAGGGCTTCCATGTTGGCTGCCAGTGTCCTTGTGTGTCCTGATGATGAACAACCGGAATGCCGGACGGCTCGCAGTGCCAGATCGGACTGGCATCAAGCACCCATGTTTCTGTCCACGGTACTGATTCAGGTGCTTTCAGAGAGATTGCATCAGCTGTTTTTAACGCGGAATTCCATCTTATCCGGGTTGCTTTTGGCCCCATGTTAACCAGGGCCTTTCCGTTTTCAACCCGGATACCGGCGCTTGTAACTGACTCACCTTCAACAAGGGGGACAGAAACAACAACTGGTGTGCCGACTGGTGTTACCCGTTTAACCGTAGTTGTCATTTCCCAGTTAAGCCCCAGTCTGATGAAACGTTCAACATGCAGAAAGGGCGGCAGGGACACACTCGTTGATAGTGACGTATCAATTTTCTCTTTTTTCAGGCGGGTCAGTTGAATACCGGACTCAACTTTCCCGTCCTTATGGATACCCTGCACATCCCATCCTTTGCTTGTATAAGACGCGGAATGGGGTTTCAGGGGTAATGGAATTTGTATGGAATTGCCTGGACCTGTTTTGCCGATCATCACGATTCTATGGATACCTTCGGGAACAAGAGCCCACAAGATACCGTCTTTGTCCCTTGACAATTCCTGTACAGGCTTATTATTGATCAGCACCTGGTCAGGAACCCATGACGTTAAGTTTCCCGGAAGCGGAACAGCTGTTTTTGCAGCAGCATGAATCTCAAGAAGCATTCTAAGGCTTTCAGGCTTAATTTTTATATCCATCTGTAAACAGTCTGCGCAAAGCGGAAAACAGTCTGCCTTTTCAAGAAGTCTGGTTTGATATTCCTTGAGAAGATCCTGCGGCGGAAAATCCGCGGAAACTGCTTCAGCATGCGGCATAACAGTAAACAGAATAAAAATTGACGCCACAGCAGCAGTGCCGTTCAAATTAGTTTTGACTTTATTCCATATAAAACGCAGATCAATAATACCGATAATCATAAAAGCGAGCATAATCACACGGACAAACGCAAGCACCATGTTTACTGAGGGAGGAATGAGCCAGAGCCGTATCTTCTGTTCTTTATTCACCGGACCGTTCCAGGTCATAGGGATACTTTTCCATTTCCAGGATGGCAGACCCGGCCCTGTCTGGATCAAGGCGTTTGGATCCTGGGTATAATATGATCTTTGCTGCTCATAGGCGTAGTCATATGAAGACGACGCAAATGAATCAAGCCTGGCCTTTACTTTACGCTTTGGAGCACTAATCCGCTGTTTCCCAAGAATACTTTGTGCGGGCTCAGGAGGGGCCGTTTCATATTCCACTACATCCATTTCAATTGTTTCGTCCTGAACAGCAGCTTCTTTTGCCCCGCCTAGATCCCAATCCTGTTGGATATATCGTCCTGGCCGTTCAAGCTGGGGAAAAAGACCGCACCTTACCTGGGTCACCATAAACGGTATAGATATAATAATAAGAACGACAACTGATGTCCCTCCCCAGACATATACCAGCCGCTTGAACTTACCCGTGGGAAGAACTGGAATCAGGGCGATAACCGCGAGAATATGGAGCCATATGGTTCTTGGCGCGCCGTATTCATGATACACCAGTATCATGGTGATAAGCGTAAGAAGGCCCCATTTCCATCCCCTGAGTTTAAATACAGCCGCGCTGATAATGAGTACCAGTAAGAAATCGAGCAGAGTCCATTGTAAAATCCAGGTATCCGGCATTTTATCAACCCCATTTGCGGCAAACAGCCGCCAGCCTGGCGGCAGGTTCAGTATCCCTGACATGGCATTAACATTGTGATCCCAACCGATCGCAGGTATTAAGCGGGTTGAATCCGTATGTCTTGAATCAGCTTTCATTTTAAGCTGCCCTTTTCTAAGCTCAATACCAGGCTTGCCTGTTTTTTTGTCAGCAGTGATAAGCTGGCCCTTGCCGTCAATCAACACACGGCCGAGCTTTCCGGGCGGATTCATTGAAAACCGCCAGGAACGGCTTATTTTCCCGGTAAGATCATCCTGAATGGTAAACCCGTCTCCGTTAAAATCGAGCCACAAGGTTTTCTTCAGGGTTAGCCTGTCAGGGGCTGGATCAGGATCGCCTCTTCTCAATATCTTAAAGTTAATCGATGCTTCCGGCTTAATAATATAAGCTGAATACTGTTTCCATGCAGACGGCATATTTGTCCTGCCCGGTTCCACCGATGGCACACCTTCAACCTCTACCATTCTCAAATGATTTTTCGGAGAAAAAGACCAGATTTCCTCACCATGGACGCATGTAACCGGCCCGAGCTGATTAACCGGATTGACAAATCGTGTGGTGATATCAATCTCCCATTGTCCTGGACGCGCCTGTATCATCAGTTCGCCGTTATCACTGATTCTTGCAGGCAGCAGGCTCTTCATCCGCATCGGTATACAGTCGTTTAAAAGGACATTTTCAAACCTTATCTCACGGGCCTGTCCGGAAATATTGATCTGAAAATGATTGGTCACTTCCATTGGGATGGTATCCTGCAGAAGCCTGAAAATCGAAATAGATTCGGTATTTTCCTGTTTCTCAGATGATACTCTTTTTTGCAGCCAGAGCTTACCTTGCTTATCAATTACCGGGTAATCGATTCTCTTCTTGTTGATTCTCAGATTGACAATACCGGTTTCAGAAGGGACCCTGATCATTTCCGGCATCTCTTTCCATGTAAACCCCCCTTTGATCAGGTGTTTCCCTTTTTTAAGATAAAGGGACGGCACTTTGTCCCGGTTGATTACGGGAACAAACTTATTTGTATCTTTTACATTTTCAGGCCATATATCGGTCCCGCCAGGAAGCGGCACCCATGTGTCAGCAAAAATGGTCCATTCCTGCTCAAAACTTCCGCCAGATGAATTGATATGCAGCTTTAACCGTGACGGCCATGTGCAACGATAAACATTCTGGTTATTGCAGTTTGTCGGGCATAGTTTGTCTTCCTGATCATAAAGTACCCATGATTTCCAGTTGGAAAGATTCCGAGGGACGTCGTTATCTTTTATCGGAGCTGCATGAATTGTGCTGAATGATAACAGCCATACTGTACAAATCAGAACTATCGTAAAAACCGCAAAGATACTTCTTTTCATGTTTTCCCTCCTTTTATTCTTCTTCTTTTGGAAACAGCTTTACAATGACAACCAATAAAATCATGGTAACAATACCAAGTACAACATATAATCCCCACCCCTGTTCACTGAACATATGAGTTAACCGTGCTTCCCACTCGGCTGGTTTTAATTCTTCAAGATCATCCATATCAATTTTTATCGGTTCACTTTTCAAAAGGTGATTTTGTATCAATGCAAGATCATAGGATGGAGCACCAGCATCGGGATTCCCCCCAGCAAGCTCAAAACCACCAGTACTCCGTGCAACAAAAAAAAGGTCCTGGGTCATATAGACAGCCTTAATTTTACTAATTTCAATAGGCTGGTTATCTCCATGTTTAATAACCAGGCGCATCTCCACTAAATCCTTGGGAAAATCTCTTAATTGAATGGCAAACATGGTTTCCCCTTTGCTACGATTTGTCCAGCGATGACGACGCCATGGCTGCCAGCCGGTTTTTCCTGGCTTACGAATTTCAAAAACAAGTGTTCGATCAAATATACCATCCGTGTATAACTGGATGGCGTGCCAGTGGTATGAAGGTTGGGGCAGTCTGATGAGCCAGGATGTTTTGTTGTCTTTTCGATTGTACTCACTTTCTGCTTTAATCTCTATCTCTCTTTTTTGTTTATTTCCCATAAAATATGGAATTTGTGTGTCATCCTTGACCAATCTTAAACCACGTCTGTTTTTTTCAAGTGAAGCGCGCTGATTTAGGCTTAATTGGTAAAAGCCGGGTTTTGAGATGCCACTGATTTTAGATGTCCATGTATAGCCCTTACTGTCAAAAGGTCCGCCAATATCTCCGCTTGAAACACTTTTCACTTCTTGATGTTCAATCATCTTAATGTCGCTCATGTTTACCTGTTTTGGCACAGCATCAAGAAGATGATCCATTATAATTTCAAGATCTTTGTAAGAGGCTCCTTTTGAATGGGGATTGCCGCCGTACAATTCATAATCACCTGTTTTATCTGCAAGGAAGAATATATCCCTGGCTTTATAAAGCACATTAATTTCGTCAAGCGCCAGGGGCTGATTATCACCATGATTGATGACAAGTTGGATTTCATCCTGATCTTCCGGGAAACTTTCCAATCCTAATTTAAAAACAGTTGCTTGATTATCTTTGCTTGTCCAGCGGATTGTTTTAAATGGCTGCCAGCCTATCATCCCTGGTGTATGTTTCTTAAACAAAAGGGTTCGGACAAAGATACCTTTAGCCTTTAGTTGAATCTCTTTCCATTGGGCAGAAGCAAACGGCAGCTTCATTGTCCAGGTTGTTCGATTGTTTACATCATCATATTCTTTTGTTGTTTCAAGCAGAATTTTACGTTCTTCCTGCGGTCCGATAATATAAGGAATCTGCTTTTGGTTCTTAACAAGTCTCAAACCTTCAACTTTTTCTTCAAGACAGGCCTGTTCATTAAGAACCAACTGATAAAAACCCGGGTCTTGGATTTGAACGTCAGCTCCCCATGTATATCCCTTTTTAGTAAAAGGCCCCCCTTTGATATTATATTTCTCAATAAGATTTTCCGGGCGCCATTGATGGTTGCGCTCAATTTTTTCAAAAGCAAGTTCGTGTTCAACATCTCTTTCCCTATCACCCGCCACATCCAATATCTTTGTGTTTTTCCCGCAACCTGTCCTGATTATATAGTTGCCGGCTTTATCTGCGAAAAAAACCATTCTTGGAACTCTGGCATGGATATTTACCTGTTCAGCTTTGCCAAAATAATCTTTTGAATGCATCCGAACAATGAGCACACGTCCTTCCCATTGCTCCCCGACATCTATAGAGAAGGTTTGTTTGTTATTATCAACATGAGATATATTGCCGTGTTTAATCTGCGAGTATCCCTTTTTCCCAAGGACAACTTTTTCATGACCTATGTTCCATGATCCTTTGAAAAGAGCACTGGTTGTAATATCTATTTTGTCAATCCAGATACCTAATCCAGGCAGCACAATCCTTATTTCAGATCCTTGATCATTTTTTGCCTCTTCATACCCAGGTTTGAAAAGAACCGTTGCATAATCTCTTCCCGAAGGTTCTCCAACAATTTTGACAGTGTTAACAAAAAGAGGTATCTCATGATATTCTTTGTTATATCCGCTGAAATATAATCTGAATTTCTGATACATACCTTTATTTATGGTTATATCTGCCTGGTTAAGCCGGTTGTTTTTATACAAGGCTGCATTCTTTGCCAGCCATACCCACCCGGTATCGCTCAATCCTTCTATATCCACTTTCCCGACATAATTAGAATCAGAAATATCAATAATTACCTTTTTAATATTAAGTTTCTCAGGAGCACAACCTTCCCATACCAGTTGTTTATCAGCATTAAGTTCAATGCTTGTTTTTTCTAAAAAAAGGCTTTTTTCTTTCCCCTTTTCTCGCCAGAACAATTCAAATGCACGCGGATTCTCTTCAGGTCCATATAAACAGATATCCATTTGATTTTTCATGAAATAAGCTCTTGATCGTCCATTCCAATGAAGTTCTGGCATAAAAACAGCCTCAACCATACCCGGAGAGGGTACGTCAATCCGAGCCTGTGTCAGCCAGTTTTCATCATCATAATGTTCGTTGACTTTTTGAGACGTTTCTTGCTGTAAAGTACTTGAGGGAGTAGTTGTTATAACAGACGCTTCAATATCTTCGGTTTGTGGCTGGGTTGACCAGAAGTCGTCTTCGCCATTTGAATTAGTAATAAACATCAAAGGCAGACATATGCATACAATGATTTTTTTAGTTGTTTTCAGCATTTTTCCTCCCATCAGATAAGTATCGTTGATAAAGGAATGAAACTAAAATTAATACAACGGCAAGGCCAATAAAAGAAGCAACCCTGTATAACTGCCCAAGAGACCAGAGATCCATAAAAAAGATTTTCAGAGCGGTTATTACTAAAAGGATAAGAGCGGCCCATCGGACTTTCACTAAATCCCACTTAATACCTGTCACAAGCATGCCAATGGAAAAAACTAGCCAGCCGAGGCTGTATCCCAGCTGGTGAGGCAAGTTTCCATCTGTCATCAGGCTGAAAGCACGCCCTTTAATACCAAAAGCACTGGCAATTTCAATGTTTAGAAAATAAAAAGCAAGTAGCCCGAAAAGAACTCCCCAGAAAAGCCTGGGGCTTATTGCGTCTAATGGCCAGTTCTCATCATCACCCCTCCGGATCAAATAAACAAGTACGGCTAGACAGAAAACATATAGAAGTGTCGGCATATTTGCAATCGGCGTTAAAGCACCAAAAGCGTTTCTGAAATGAAACGGTAAAAAGGCTGCTTTAAAAATTCCTAACAGGATAAGGATCAGACCGGCGTATCTAAAAGGTTTGTCGAGCCTTCTGGGCCAAAGCAGCAGACCAAGCCCATATAGCAGCCAGCCAAAAGCTGATCCCACTCCCATTGATATAGTATGGCTACTGAAAACAGCAAAAGCCTGGCCATGCTGGAGTATTGTGCTCTTTTCCACTTTTATACACAAAAAACCTGCGACCAAAAATAATGCTAAAAATAAATTTTTTAAGCTGGCGGATGTTTCTCCCTGGGGTTCTTTTAAATACAGATAGAAAAGAATAGCCATAAGCGGCAAATATGCAATAAGGCCAAGATTTAAAAACGGTCTCATTCCCGCAATTGCCATCGGCTTTAAAATCGGGAATGATAGTAACCAGCCTGTGCCCAGACATAGTATAATCATTCCAGCAAAGCGCATGGCTTTAGGTATAATATTAATCCGCCACAAAACAGCTCCAAAGCCCGACCACAAAAGAGCGTTACAGATTGATTGCAGGAGATCTCCATGGGGATGAAATTTAAGTGTTTTTCCTGTTGCGATTTGTGAACCAGCAAAGATATCAGCGACAAAAAGATTTACAAGGTAAAAGCCGGTGCCAACAGCTAACCATAAAAAAAATACCGGCAAATCGATTTTATTCAGCATCCGTTCAGGGAAAGGGGATAGCCGTACAGCAAATGCCAGAGAGACTACACAGGCTGCGGTCGACATAACTGCTGAATTTAGCAATACCAGACTATCCGTTCCTTTCATATACGGCAAATATGAAAGTAACATAAACAATCCAATTGGTGCCATTATTGTGGATACCCATCGTAAACCCGGATGTTCTATGCGCTGGTTCAGCCAGAGTAATGCAGATGCTTCGAAAACCAGCGTTAATCCAATCCATCCCTGATCCAACAGCATGATGGGAACTGATGACATATAAAAAAGAAGAATACCCCCGTGCCATGCCAGAATAACATTCCGTCCAGCTGTTCCTTTAAGATGCTTTATCAAAATCGCAACTGAAGGTAGTTTTAAGGCTGCCAGCACCAGGGGCAACCATCCTGACAGTTCACGTTCCCATAGATGATCTGCTCCCCAGATTAAGAATATTCCCTGGAACAGTTCAAAAAAGGCCCATGCCATCCAAACGTTTTTCCATTTCTCATAAGATCGATAAAAAACAAAAGGGACAATCAGTGCACAAATGAATAAAGTACCTGCCCAGACAACGGTTGAAAAATAAAGGTCTATACTGTTTACAGATCTCAGCATCCAGACTGCCTCGGAAAATACAGCTGCTGGCAGTGCGACCATACCAAGTGGTTGAAGCGAAAATCTCTTGCAAAGGGATAATGTCAGTACAAGGAAGCATACCAGTGTCGCCATACCCGGATGAGGAACCAAAGGCCGTTGCATCAAAAAAGCTGCTGCAAGTAGAATAAAAGCTCCGGCTACAGGTGCTGCAGTCATCCATTCAGTAAGAACAGGAGAAGGTTTATCAGGAGCATTGTCATCCTGATCCAGCTGGAGAGAAGTAATCCAAACAGGAAGTTTTCGAATGACAAACAAAATCGTTATACACAAAACAGCACATGAGATAAGAATAAAACCGTAAAATCCAAAACTGATAAAACCAAAGGGTAAATTTTTCAACCAGAGGACACCTCCGGCAATCAAAAATAAAGAAAGTATGCCTATCTGTAAAACTGAGCCGAATAACAGGCTGACAAAAATGCCCAGGACTTGCAAACATAATGTCATGGGCCAAAACCAGAAGGATATTTGGGGATCCTTAAAAAGAACAATCAAACTTAAACCAGCAATAGCTGTTGGGAATACCTTAAACCAGTTTAATAGCGCTCTTGATAATCCGTATTTCTTGATTAATAGAATGGGACCGATACCCCCAACAACGCCATAGATAAGAAATAATAAAAAATACCATGACGGGCTGTCCGGTCTGAAACGAAGCAGTGTCCAGATAATAGCAGCAACAAATGTCAGTACAGCATATGGGATCACCAGATGGTGCCAGCCTTTATTATTCCTTGCCAGCCCAACAGCACCTGCAATCCCCGCTGTCAATAGAAACATTGGCGAACAGCCCGAACGGTCAATCATTATTACTAGGGCAATTCCCAGGATAGACAGATACAGAATGATACCCGACCATAACATCGATTTGTTCTGTTCAAATTCAACCTGTATTTTATCAATAAAAAAGCTGAAAAGAATCATATTGACTAACCACACGCCAGCAATAACCCCGGCAGTCGGAGAAGGTTCCCCTAAAAAAGTACTGCAAGACAATGAAATCAGGGTACCGACAGTCGAGACCAGAAGCAATCCAGGCGTTTTAAGCCGCAGCATGACCTTGTAAAGACCGATGTTAACAATGGCCAGATAAATTAGAAGTGTGATCAGATTACTATGACCTGTATCCACAAGAATTGGTGTGGCATAGGCACCAATAGCACCCAGAACAGATATGGCAATCCCCATGTGAAAAATCGCCAGAACAAAAGCTGAGATGGACACAATTGTAAGAAAACCAAAACCAATAATTTCATGGAGAAAATGATAGTATAGGGTAGCAGCAAAAATAACGGTGTAAAGCACACCAATACCGCCTGCAGCAAGCGTGTGACGCATAATATCATAGCGCACCCGTTTAAATAGAAATGAAGCAATGATTAAACCAAGACCGGTTATCGCCCCAAGAACAAGTCGCACGGTGGGAGAAATGAGGTTTGCATCGATGGTGTGTTTAACAGCAAAACCAGCGCCAATAAATAATGCTAATCCCCCAAGCCAGGCAAAAAGCTTCGTGCCGGTAAACTGTTCCCAGTCTACATTCTCTTTAAATGCTTTCCATTTTTTAAGCAATTCCGGCTCAGGATCAAGTTCCGGTTCAGGCTCAACGTCAGGTTCATGATGGACGGCCGGCTCACTATCAATATCGTCTTCAACCGGCTCTTTTTCATGCAACTCTGTCGATGGAAGGGATCGTGGTGATTTTATGAATTCATAGGACTCTATAGATTTAGATTTATCTTTTGGTATAGTGTCTGGCTCATCGGCTTGTTTATCGGCTGGCTCTTCAATTATTGGTTCTTCCTTGATGGTTTCAGGTTCCGCTTTTTCTACTGTTTTTTTGCGAGACCTTTGTTCAAGATCATAAACCTGCATCCTGAGGTCTTGAATTGTCTGACTCATCCACTCGATTCTTGTCAACATAGTCTGCTTGATATTCCCCACTTTAACAAACATTATGATGATCAATATAAAAAGGAAAAACCATAATATCGCCCCCATAACTCCTCCTTATACTATTGATATTTTCCTATGAGTTTCTCCACCGCTTCCTGCATCTTAGCTGCTGTTACATCCTCCGGCATGACCGGCTCACCCGCGACCAGTTCGATTTTTGACCAGAAGCGTTTTGGTAATCCTGTAAGTGCCGGCCCTCCCTTATGGCTGAAAAAACTCCCCCACATCCCCTTGAGCGCCATGGGAACAACCGGAACCGGGTTCCGTTCAATGATCTTTTCAATCCCTTTCCTGAATCTTGCTGTCTCACCGTCCGTGGTAAGCCGCCCTTCAGGGAAGATACAGATCACTTCACCATCATCAAGGGCCTGGGCGATCTGTTCAAACGCTTTCTCAAATGTCTCTGGGTTTTTCCGCTGGGAATTGATCGGTATCGCTTTTCCTGTCCGGAAAATAAAATTCAGCACTGGAAGCTTGTAAATCGGTTCGAACATGACAAACCTCACCGGCCTGCGGCAGGCCCCGCCGATAAGGGGGCCGTCAACGTAGCTCACGTGATTACATACAATCACGGCCGCCCCTTCATCCGGTATGTTATCAAAACCAGTATGCTTAACCCTGTACATGGTATGGGTCAGCATCCAGATGAGGAAACGAACGACAAATTCCGGAACGACCGTGTAGATGTAAATGGCGACCAGTACATTGGCTAATGCGAGAACCAGAAAAAACTGGGGTATTGTCAGGCCGGCATACCCGAGCAGCACAAAGCCGGCCCCTGCTGACATCACCATGAACAGTGCGTTCATGATGTTGCTGGCTGCTATCACGCGTGACCGGTATTCCGGAGCGGTCCGCTTCTGAATAAACGCCAGCAGGGGAATATAATAAAAACCACCAAATACGCCAATCATTAACAGGTCAAACAGAATCCTATAATTGCCTGGTGTCTGCAGGAACGGAACAAGACCGATTTCACTGCCCACAGCCGGAGTTGTATAGCTAAAAAAAAGATCGCACCCGAAAATACTTAATCCAATGGAACCAAGGGGAACAAGACCCAGCTCAACCTTTCTTCCAGAAAGTTTTTCGCACAACAAAGCACCTAATCCTGTGCCTATGATAAACATGGACATGAGTACGATATAAACATTTTTTGATGCCTGAAGAACCTCATTCGTAAATTTTGGAAGTTGTGTCAAATACGCCATGCCGAGGAACCAGAACCATGAGATTGCCAAAATGGAGAGAAACACGGAATGGACCTTCCTGCCATATTGGATAGTCTTCCATGCCTGGGTAAATGGATTCCAGCTAATTTTAAGATCCGGTGAGGGCGGAGGAGCTGACGGGATATACCGGCTGGATAGCCATCCGACAAAAGCAGTAAAACAGACAACCAGACAGATCCACATACGCGGATCCAAGTTCACAGTCATATTCCCCAATCTGAAACTCACTTCATGTTCAATCTGTATAAGAAGACCTCCAATAATTGTACCTAGAAGAATGGACACATTCGTACTCATTCCAACCATGGCATTGCCACCGACAATTTCTTTTGGTTTTAGGTGGTCAGGTATAATACTGTATTTGACTGGTGCAAAAAAGCTGGATTGGGTTCCCATTAAAAACAGAATCAGGATAAGTGCGAAAAAACTGTCAAAGAAAAAAGCAATTGTCGCGCATCCCATGATAACGATTTCCGCTAGTTTTATCCACCTGATAATTTTTCCCTTGTCATATTTATCAGCCAGTTGTCCTGCTATCGCAGCAAACAGGAAAAATGGCAGGATGAAAATACCAGCAGAAAAATTTATTAAACGATCTGCATTATCAGCGATCACTGTCACTGTTGACCAGGCAATTAAAAGAACTAAAGCATTCTTATACACATTATCATTAAAAGCACCAAGGAACTGCGTGCTGAAAAAAGGGGCGAACCGTCTAGTTGTCAGAAGGCCGAACTGGCTCTTTTCATTGCTCTTGCTTTTTTGTTTATCACTCTCCATGTTTTGCTTCACGCTCTTTGAAAAAATGTTCCGGAAGATTGGTCTTGCTGAAGGAAATTTAAAATTAATTGCAGGATACGTTATCATTTTTACCTTAATTTTTCCACCTTTATTAATATCTACGGATCGGGCAGGCACGGGGCCGCCCCTACACCCTATTCCCTAATCCCCTGCCCTCCATAGCTTTAGCGACGGAGGGTCAATACCTAAAATACCCCAAATCAAACTCTTCTGGGTCCTCAATCTCCCATTCCTCCAATCCAAAATCTAAATTCCAAAAGCCAAATTCCCTGCACCCGATACCCTGTATCCTGTATCCTATCCCGTACACTCTGTACCCTCTACTTCTCAGTATGACATCATACACTCTGTTTTTTATTCTTCTTGCTTTCATATCTCTATGCTCCCTTCCCTTAGCGCTTTGCAAAAGGCTTCTGCCTCATTAATAAAAAGGATGCAACCCCTCCGACAACGCCGCCTGCGTGACATGCTACCAGTGGTGAACCGCACAGGCTGAAATGAAGGAAGGCGAAGAACACATCGCCGGTAATAATCTCATATACGCATTTAGCACTCAGTACGACCAGGCATCCTATTCCAATTTTAAAATTGTTTTTGCTTTGCATCATTTCCAATGCTGATATCGCCATGAGACCATGGGCAATGCCGGAAATACCGCAAAGCCCCTGGGTATTTACAGATGGTGAAAACAGGAGAACCGCTCCAAGACTCCCCCCACCGCAGGCAAATACATACATGAGCCTGTTTAATATTCGTTTATCTTCAAGCCCTGCGTAAATAATCATAAACGCGCCTGCATCCAGTAGAAAGTGGTACCAGGTAACATGCACAAATGGATGCGTGAACACCCGCCACCATTCTCCATTACCCACTGCTGAAGGGAAATAGATCAGGGAACTGCTGATGCTGCCCAGGATCAACTGTATATTCACGGCAATCAGGATACTGAGAAACATAACTGTATCGGTAGAAAATCCAAACAACGTTTTTTCCCCAAGTTTTATTCTTCCCAGTATATGTTCTGCTGTCGCGTTCATGATATGTCCCCTTCAAAAAAAGATTAATGAATGAACCCGGGTTATCTTTGGCTTATTCAGCATCCTGATAACCCGGGTCCATTCGGGGGTTATCCTTAACCTGTTTTTCTTTTCTTCCTTCTCTGGAGCCAATAAGCGCCCCATACAAAAAGCGGTCCAACCGGCCCGGAGCCTATATTGGGTGCACTAAAGCCTTTGAACGTATTTTTGTTTGAAGCTTTCTGCTGAGTATTCTGGTTTGCCTGACCTGGATTGCTCGTCTGGTTGTCCACCCGGTAATTCTTCACTGCCTGGGCCTGCTTTGCTTTCTGTGCTCTTCGCTCTTTAGCGACCCTGTCAGCGTTCTTCCGTTCTATCTCCATGTTTTCCATCTCAATTTCTTTGACTACAACCATGGACGTGTAATCTGTAACCAGTGAATAGTCAGTGCCAAGTTTAACAACTTTACCGCGCAGGTCTTTTCTGGCTCCCTTCTCCTGGATAACCGCCATAACATCATTTATGGCTGACAGCGCCCAGAGGCGTTCAATCTCAGGATTATCTGTGTCATTTTCCGGGAGAATAGCCCTGCACGTCCATGTTTTCTGTTCCCCGCCTATTCTGCCGGTCAGTTTGATCTCCACATTACCGGGTTCGTCGTATTGACCGAAAACAACCACCTGCTGGCCTTTATAAAGGTTGCCCAGATACACGGGTGTCAGGTTTTTAACTTTTGCGCCGGAAAACTTCAGTTCTGTATTATATAGACATTCATGTCTTATCTTTGCCTTTGCCTGGAGGATCCTGCCGATAATATCGTCACTGCATGAGATGTCCATGGCAAACCCACCTGAATCCTTTGCCAGCCGGTCAAGAAGCGGCCTGTTGGCGCTGTTCCCTATGACAAAAGTAAACAGACGGACATCATATTTCCTGTGGAGCTCGATAATATCCATATCCTTTGAAGGGCCGTCGTTTGCCACACCATCGGTAACAAGAATAATCCCTGTGGTACGGTCATGGTCCATCCCTTTGTAGGCCATCTCAAGGCCCGCGAAAAGGGCCGTGCTACCGCCTGTTTTCAAATTTTTAATATTCTTTGCCATTTTGATGATGTTCCCTTTTGTAGCTTGCCGATAACCGCGGGAAAAATCCTGTGCACCGCTGCTGAAGGTAATAACCCTGAACCTGTCTTCCGGCGACATTTTGTTGATCACCTTGGCCACGCCTTCCCCGAGGGTATAAATCTTTTCTCCGCTCATGCTCCCTGACACATCCAATACAAATGTCCAGTCTGTCCCTTCGGAAATCCGCTCAAGCGCCCCGCCCGGAGTAACTACAACCATGAAAGACCCGTCTTCTCCGTCCCTGTATGGCACCAACTCAACCCTTGCCGGTGTGGTATCTTTCAGCCGGTAATAAAAAACAATATCCTTTGACAGGGTGGAACCTTCTGGAAAACTAAGATGAACATCATACACTTCACCCATATTGTTCTCTTTTGAAGTTGTTTTTGTAATGACCGCCTGTTGTTCATAATCCGGCACCCTTACATTCTTTACCGGGTAAGCGGATTTCAGCTTTAGATTAAAATTAAAGGTTTCATTGACAACATCATCAACCGACCAGAAGGCATTCTGGTTTTTATCAAACCCGCCTTCCTCAAGGTGATAAACATACCGGCCAATATTAAGATCAATCTCAACTGGTTGATAATAAACCAACCTGATCCTTGTATCCCTACCCGCACGTACCGGTGAGACCCTCACGTCAAACGTCTTATAACTGTTCTTTTCTGCAAGAGCAGTATCATTCCCTTTGGCCTTCTGTTCATTATATACCTTCTTAGCCTGCTGCTTCTCCATTACTTCACCAACAACTTCTTGTCCGTCAATCCACAGGCTCACTTCTGAAAGGCTGGCCTGCCGGGGAACTGGAAAGGAATAGACTGCCTCAACATCCACGTTACCTGTGTTAACAAAAATCTGGTCAACTTCAGTTTTTGCGAAACCGTTATTTATTGTTACGTTCACTTCATGGGACTTCATCTGAACTAGGGAAGCACTGCCGCTGACTGGTTTCAAAAGCCCTGCTGCGCTTGCCATGTTTGCCCACAGTCCTGTTGTCATCAATACGACCATCACTGTTCCTGTTAATTTCTTGAATAACGTTTTCATAATACAACCCCCTTTTGTTGTTTTTTTTAAACTAAATATATCAACAATCATGCCACAATCTTATATTGACTATAACCATTTAATATATCTTCATTTTTAATCTTTATTTGATTTTTTAAAAATTCTGTGCTAATTATTTTCATGTACATTCCATGCATACGATGAATACTTTCAATGACTCCATATAAGGGATATAATGATGCCATCAAAAAAACGTCTCAATCCTGAAGAACGTGAATTCTTCTCCCTTGTTAACCAGGCAGTCCTTGCCAACCCTTTTTCAGATGAAAGGGTCGAGGTAGACCTTAAAATCGCCGGTATGTTTCCGGGAGTTTCAAGGGAGGAACTCCTTGAAAAGACCATTGACGAAGTAAGAAAAAGACTCAGCCACCTTGAAAAAGACGGCAGGGGAAGACTAGACAGTTTTACGGAAAAAGACCGTAAAACAATGATGGTTTCGTTTATGTTCGAATTTTTCCATTTTTTTGTAAAGAAATTCGATGCTCTGATCAATGAACAGATGACGTCCGGTGAAACAACCGTTAAAATCGATTTCGCCCGTGACGCCTTCTCTTTTTTAGACCGGCGGGGCTTTACCCATGATGAAATTCTCCATTTTTTCGCACTCTGCTACCAGCTCAGGAGAGCTTTCTACCTGATAGACAGGCAGCTGATCGGCCGCAGCGCGTGCATGAAAAAATTGCGGGAAAGCCTTTGGAATAATATCTTCACCTATGATCTGGACCTGTACAACCAGTACCTCTGGAACCGTATGGAAGATTTTTCAACCCTTATACTCGGGGAAACAGGGACCGGCAAAGGTGCTGCCGCCAGTGCCATAGGTTGCAGCGGCTTCATCCCTTTTGATGAGAAAAAACAATCATTTACAGAGAGCTTCACCAGCTCGTTTATATCCCTGAACCTGTCACAGTTTTCAGAAAACCTTATTGAATCAGAACTTTTCGGACATAAAAAAGGGGCCTTTACCGGCGCGGTCGATGATCATAAGGGTATTTTTGACAAATGCAGTCCTTGCGGCGCCATCTTTTTAGATGAAATCGGAGAAGTCGCTGTTCCCGTTCAGATCAAACTCCTCAAGGTATTGGAGGAAAGGACATACGCTCCTGTGGGGAGTCACTCTGAAAACAGGTTTGAAGGGAGGATTATCGCCGCCACAAATCGACCCATTGAAGAAATCCGTGGCAAATCCCTGTTCAGGGATGACTTCTTTTATCGTCT
The DNA here is from genome assembly GCA_028277765.1 of Desulfobacterales bacterium. GTDB lineage: Bacteria > Desulfobacterota > Desulfobacteria > Desulfobacterales > SURF-7 > JANQFQ01. Next base: position 39,875 of record JANQFQ010000115.1, on the reverse strand, counting down.
CTGCTCAGACATTATTCATGTCCCTCCCCTCTGGCAGAGAATAAAAGAGGATCCTGAAGAGCTCAATGATCTGCTGGACCACACGGTTGAACGGATAACCGGAAACCGATCTGCTGGCCTTGTTGAAATGGTTCGGAAAGCAGTCTTACAGCAAGTAGGGAAGACATACATATGGCCGGGCAATGTCAGGGAGCTGGCACAGTGCGTAAGGAGGATACTCTTAAACCGCAGCTACAAAAGCATCATGATCTCTTCTTCACATGGAACCGGATCACAGCTCTCAGATAAGATGGAAAAAGGTGACATTGACGCCCAGAACCTTATCAAGGGGTATTGCCGACTGCTTTACGACAGGTTCGGCACCTATGGCGAGGTGGCCCGGCGCACAAAACTTGACCGCCGTACGGTAAAGAAATACATAGAGAGTTAAGCACTGATGTTGTTTGACACCTTTAAAAGATTTAAACGGTTTTACACAAAAGTCGCCGTCCTGTTTCTTCATACCCTTATTATCCTTGCCCTCTGTAATATCATGCTCTTTTTCGCTTATAAGATTTTTTTCAGATCCGCTGAATCAAATACTCCTGTGGATGGAAAATGCAGCAGACACATAATAAAAAAAATCTATCCTGACTTCACTGAAGAAGAAGTAAAGGCCCTTATCAAAGAGACCTGGCGGGAAAGGCCCTTTGAATATGAATCATTCACCCAGTTTAAAGAGCGTCCTTATAAAGGGAGGTTTGTTAACATTGACAAAAACGGTTTTAGGGTATCAAAAAACCAGGGCCCCTGGCCGCCCAACCGTGATTCGTATAATATATTCATTTTCGGAGGCTCAACAGCTTTTTGTTACGGCCTGCCTGACGATCAGACAATCGCTTCATATCTGCAGGAGGCTTTATCTGCGACAACAGCTTATGATATCAGGGTTTATAACTTTGCCAGAGGCTTCTATTATATTTCACAGGAGCGGGTATTTTTCGAACAGCTCCTGTCTGCTGGTTTTGTTCCAGACATGGCCCTGTTTATTGACGGACTGAACGGCTCATCCGGCGCTTTTGATGATCAGCCTTTTTTTTCAGAGCGGTTACGGCATTTCATGGATCATTCTTTCCACGCCGCACATGAGCCTGATGTTTGTAAAAATATGACAGCCTATTTCAACGCCCTTCCCCTTGTGCAGTTAAAACATATCGCCTTTTTGCGTAAAGATGCCAGGATTTCAAGTGCAAATGAAATAAAAAAATACTTTTCCAACATAAACATCATCCGGGCTGCGGCAGCTGCTTATTCGGTCCAGCCTGTATTTGTCTGGCAGCCGATTCCAGAATACAAATATGACCTGGAATGTCACCCGTTCTTAAACGACAATCTTTTTAGATATCCACAGAAGCATAAATACCAGTATCTATTTAAATTACAGAAAGAAAGACCACCAGGGAACGATTTTCTATGGTGCGCTGATATCCAGAAAGGAATCTGTGAACCGCTGTATGTGGACAGGATCCATTATACAGCCAAAATGACAAAACTACTGTCTGAAGCCATTGCCAAGATGATGTTCGAACGTAACCTTATCCGACTGAAAAAGGAGTCTGTGTCATGACCGTCACCTTGATCCATATGGTTACTTGAGCAGTCATGACAGGATGAATTATAAATGCGCATTACCCGAAACAAATTGATTAAATTTTATGAAATATCCGCCCTGATTATCTTTAATTTGGTGGTTCTGCTATCTTTTTCTGCTGGCACATATCTTTTATTCCTTCATCTGCAGGCACATGGCAACAATACTGCCAGCCCTGTCTCCCCGTCTTTGTTAAACAATTGTATTTATAAAGAAGAAAATTATCCCCATTTTACCCGCAAAGAGACAGACCTGCTGCTTGCTGAAACTTGGCGGCAGGGAGCGCTTGAATATGATTCGTATACACAGTTCAAAGAGCGCCCTTATAGCGGCAGATATGTTAATATTGATAAAAACGGTTTCAGGTATTCAAAAGACCAGGGCCCCTGGCCACCTGATCCCGGTAACACAAATATCTTTATCTTCGGAGGCGGCACGGTCTTTGGATATGGGGTGCCTGATGAACATACCATTGCTTCATATCTGCAGGCTTTTCTAACTAAAGAAAAGAGACAGGATATCTGTGTGTATAACTTTGGAAGGGCCTTTTACTTTTCCACCCAGGAGCGGATGCTTTTTGAAAAGCTGTTAATATTATATCCTGCCCCGGATATCGCTCTATTTATAGACGGAATGAATGAATTCAGCAACAGCACTGGCCGGCCCCTGTTCTCAGATATCTTATACCAGCACATGAACAGAAAAAAAATAAAACTTGATGACCAGGAAACAGTGACCAGGGAGTTGGCGCACATGATTCTGGACGCGTTTCCACTAATCGCTTACAGTCCGGGTCCATTAGCAGATCAACATAACATTTCTGCTTCACTCGAAAAGATGTTGAACAGTCCTGCTGAGGAAATAGGGAGCACTGCAAATGAGCGGAAGAAGAATGCCAGCATGGTCAGTAGATACATTGAAAACAAAAAACTGATTGAAGCTGCTGCCCGTGCTTTTGGCACTAAACCGGTCTTTGTCTGGCAACCGGTTTCAATATATGGATATGACATGAAAATCGACATCTCCTGCGAGAAAAACATCATGGCTGGCCATAGTGCGGCTGTGGGATACAGACAAGTGAAATATCTGTATGAACAGAAATCTTTTGGGGTAAATTTTTTCTGGTGTGCTGACATACAGGCAAAAACAGATAAACAGCTGTATATTAATTGTGTTAACTATTCAGCAGAGATGTCAGAGATCCTGGCAAAAGTTATCGCTGATTCTCTGATGAAAAACCGATTCTTATAATATTTTTCATTATTGACATTTATGCAAGCGTGATCTAGTTATTGTTCAATAAAATTAAATAGTTTACAGCTATGGAGAATGAATTATAATTTGATCGTTTTGAAATTTTTCCATATTACCTTCTTCAAAATGCCAATTTGGAACTTGATCGGATGAATAACATTTTGAATAATAAACCCCATGGCGGATCCCTTGTCAATCTTCTTGCTGATGAAAACCGCTGCATGGACTTAAAGAATACAGCAATAGACCTGCCGGAAATAATTCTGAATGACAGACAGATCTGTGATTTTGAACTGCTTACCACAGGGATTTTCTCCCCTCTTACTGGATTTATGACCAGTGCTGATTATCATTCAGTTCTTGAAAAGATGCGTCTGAAAAATGGAATTGTCTGGCCTCACCCGGTATGCCTCGACATATCTGAAACAACTGCAAAAAGCCTTGAGATTGGCAAGATGGTAACCTTGAGGGACCCGGAAGGATTCCTTTTGGCCCTCATGCATATTGAAGACATATGGCCAATAGACCGAGAAAAAGAAGCCTCCTTTGTATTTAATACAAATGATCCGGCCCATCCCGGCATTCACTATCTCTTTAACATTGCTGGTGACTATTATATCGGCGGACGGATCGAGGCGGTCAGCACACCCATTCATTTTGATTTTAAACAACTCCGTTTGACCCCTGAGGAGGTAAGAAACATTTTCAAAAAGTTCGGGTGGCAGCGTGTTGTCAGTTTTCAGACAAGACACCCTGTTCACAGGCCGACATTTGAAATGACTGTAAATGCCATGCGGCAGGCAAAAGCGAACCTCTTACTGCTTCCGGTTGTGGGCACAACAAAGCCCGGGGATTTTGATCACTACACACGGGTCAGGTGCTACCGCGAAATAACACGCAACTATCCGCCGGATTCTTTTGTTCTGAACCTCCTGCCCCTTGCCATGCGCTTGGCAGGGCCACGGGATGCTGTTCTGCAGTCCATCATCGCGAAAAACTACGGATGTTCTCATTTTATTATAGGACATGATCACGCGAGCCCAGGAAACGATTCCTCTGGAAAACCGTATTATAAAAGTCATGCTGCCCGCACACTTGCCACAGATCTAAGCGAAGAAATCGGCGTTGAGATTATTCCCTTTAAGGAGATGGTCTACCTTCCCATTGAAGATGAATTCCGTTCTGTGGACCAGGTCCCGGAAGGCACCCAAACCATTGCACTCTCCGGCACTGACATCAGGAACCGTATCATGGAGGGAAAACGTATCCATGACTGGTCCACTTTTCCTGAAGTAGTGGCTGAAATCAGAAAAGCCTATCCTCCTCCGCGCCGCCAGGGGGCGACGATTTTCATGACCGGTCTTTCAGGATCAGGCAAATCAACAATAGCCAAGGTTCTTTACTCACGATTCCTTGAAATCGGCGACAGACCTGTGACACTTCTTGACGGCGATATTGTCCGGAGGAACCTGTCCAGTGAACTGAATTTTTCAAAGGAACACAGGGATATCAATGTCCGGCGTATCGGTTTTGTAGCAAGCGAAATCACCAAGAACCGCGGCATCGCCATTTGCGCACCCATCGCCCCATACACCCTGACACGCCGTGAAATACGGGAAACAATCGAAGAATACGGCGGTTTCATAGAAGTGCATGTTGCCACGCCCATTGAAGAATGCGAAAAAAGAGACCGAAAAGGGATGTACGCAAAAGCCCGGGCAGGTATTATTAAAGGTTTTACTGGCATAGACGACCCTTATGAAATACCTGAAAAACCGGAAGTCCGCATAGACACAACAAACCTCACTCCTGATGAAGCCGCACAGGAGATACTCCTTTTAATGGGACAGAAGGGTTATATCTAATGAAAATACTGGTGACAGGTGCTGCCGGTTTTATCGGCTTTCATCTCAGCAGACGCCTTTTAAATGACGGCCACACAGTTATAGGGCTGGACATGATCAATGACTACTATGATGTCAGCCTTAAAGAAGCCAGACTCAAACAGCTTGAACCGTTTGATCATTTCTCTTTTGTAAAAATCGACCTTGCCGCCCGGAATGAAATGGAAGACCTGTTTAAACAGCACGCGTTTGATCGGGTGGTAAACCTGGCTGCCCAGGCAGGTGTCCGGTACAGCCTTAAAAATCCCCATGCGTATATTAGCAGCAATATCGTTGGCTTCACCAACATCCTTGAAGGCTGCCGGCATTCCAAAGTCCCCCACCTGATATACGCTTCCAGCAGCTCTGTTTACGGTCTGAATACCAGGATGCCGTTCTCCGTGCATGATAATGTGGACCACCCGATCAGTCTTTATGCTGCGTCCAAAAAGAGCAATGAACTCATGGCACACACATACAGCTACCTGTATAACATACCCACAACCGGTCTCAGATTCTTTACGGTTTATGGCCCCTGGGGACGCCCGGACATGGCCCTTTTCCTTTTCACAAAGGCGATCCAGGAAGACAGGCCCATTGATGTGTTCAATAACGGAAAAATGAAACGTGACTTTACTTACATTGACGACATCATTGAAGGCGTTGTCCGCGTGATGGAACAGGTGCCTGAACCTAATCCTGACTGGGATGGCAACGCACCGGATCCCGGAACCAGCCCTGCCCCGTATCGCCTTTATAACATCGGCAACAACCAGCCGGTAGAGCTGATGGATTTTATCAAAGCCATAGAGGACGCCCTCGGCAAGGAAGCGAAAAAGAATTTTCTCCCCATGCAGCCCGGTGATGTGCCCGCCACATACGCGGACGTGGCCAGCCTGAGCACTGCCACAGGCTTCAGACCTGATACTGATATAAATCAAGGGATAAAAAACTTTATTGAGTGGTATACAGCGTATTACAGCAGTTAAACCTTAAAAATCCTGATCCAGTTCCACCCCAGCAAGTTCCTTTTTCAGCGCCCTTTCAAAGATAGTCGGCCCAACCCATGTGTATATACACAAACCGAGCCATACATATCTTATGACCTCCGCGGTCGTTTCAGCACCGTTTTGCTGGGAAAAGATAGTAAAGATTTGCGCTAACATAAAGGCGGCAAGGAGAAACATTATGGTTTTAATATCTCCAAGCTGAGACATTTTGGTTTGAAACCGCCACCACAAACCGAGAAATATATTGGTTCTGGCCTTGATCGCCGACATCAGGTAGAGGGTTTGATGGTCAGACGGATTCTGTCGAAGCGCCCACATGGCATGTTCTTTAGCATCATCGATTTGCCCCTTCTGGAGCAGGACTTTCCCCATTAAGGTCAGGGCGTCCTGGTATTCAGGATATTCCTCAAGCACTTCCCTTGCATACTTTTCAGCTTCCTGAATATTACCTTGATCAATATAAATGCTTCCCAGTTCAGTTTTTGTTTTAGGAGATTCAGGATCGAGTGCCAGTGCTTCGAGCAGGATACCCAGCGCAACATCCTTTTTCCCTTTCAGTTCTAAAAGATGCGCCTTCACCCTGTAGTTCTCAGGATCGTTCGGCTCAATTTCAAGGAGAATTGTCAGATGCTCTTCGGCTTTTTTGAAATTCCGCATGCAGATCATGGTCCATGTCATGGCATAATGGGCAATGGGCAGATCCGGTTCCAGCTCAAGAGCCACACCCGCTTCATATTGGGCTGCATACAGTCTGTTCATACTATAGAGACTCATTGACAGGGCAGCGTGCGCTTCAGCGTGATCAGGTTCTTCTGACAAAACCTTCCGCAGGTAGTCAATCGCCTGGTTATAATGCCCATTACTCAAATATCTAACAGCAATATCATATAATCGTTCAATTTCCGACATAATCACCGCATGATATAATACCATAAAGAACTTTTAAACAATCCAAGAACAATTTTATTTCCAAATACAAATGCGAGAATCACAACAATAATACCATTTTGAACAGTATTTCCAAAATATTCATAAATATGAAAGGTACGGACCTGTAGAATGTATAAATAGTAAGCCACACCCAGTTTCCAGCATAGCAGCAACAGGAGGATGTAAGGAATATTCGCTTTGATGACCAGACCGATATTGGCGAAATATGAAATGATAAGTATAAAAACAAACGAGCCGACAAATCCGCCTATGGCCCAGAAAAGGGTTTTCAGTCTGTTAGGGCATCCTAGCGCAAATCCGTTTAATGCATACCAGGTAAATGAAAGCCAGGCGCCGCCAAACATGATGCCGAAAAGAGGCCACACGGGATTGACCGTTAAATTATTCCATTTGCTCGGCTGGGGTTCATCAAGGATTTTATACATGCTAATTTTTTCCGAATTTTTTTAAAAAATCGAGGACATCATTATACTGGCCGGATTCATTCGCGTAGCGTGCATAGTTTCGGGCTGTTGTCAGCCAGTCGATGGTCGTCGGCTTCACTTCTTTGATGGCGTTTACGATAAATTCTTTGTTTAATGGTATCTCTTCCCCTTTTTCCAGGGAAGCTTCAATGGCAAAATCAGAAGCTGTCTCAATAAGATTAAAAATATCTGCCCCTGAATAACCGGATGACTGCTTACTGAAAAACTTCAAGTCGATATCATCATCTGCGGGGCGCCCTTCCAGGTGTATTTCCAATATCCGTTCTCTTGCCTCGTGATCAGGGGGCGGCACAAACAACACCCTGTCGAATCGCCCGGGTCTCCGGAAAGCAGGATCAATGGCCCAGGGAACATTTGTCGCTCCAAGTATAAGCACACCTGTATTTTTGTTCGCAAAGCCATCCATTTCAGACAAAAACTGGCTGACGATTTTTGAAGAGGTCCCCTCCCTTGTGTACTGTCTTTTTCCGCCAATCGCTTCAATCTCATCAAAAAACACCACAGACGGTGTATCCTGCCGGGCATTGTCAAAGATCGCATGAAGTTTTCGCTCTGATTCCCCGATATACATATCCAGGATATCTGAAATAACCACATTAAAGAACCTGGCCTGGCATTCTCCGGCTGTGGCCCTTGCCAGCAGAGTCTTCCCACATCCAGGAGGGCCGTATAAGAGTATACCGCCGCCGGCTTTCTTCTTAAACCTCTGAAAAAGAGACGGTTTTTTAAAAGGAAGAATGATTTTTTTGTGGATCTGCTTTTTTATGTTTTCCAGTCCGCCTACATCTGTAAAGGTTATCTTTTCATCTTCCGGCATCACCAGGCGTGTGATTTCGGTCTGGTCTGTATCATCATTTGAGATTACCTTCAACTTGACGTTGCTGTCACTGGTGCTGACAGATCGTTCAGTTATTCTTCCTGTAAGACGGCTTTCAAGGTTTTTATCTTCCAGTGCGGGATTCCCGGCAATTGCTTTCCTATAACACGCAAGCCCGTCATCTTTCCTGTCAAGCCCAAGAAGGGCTCTGGCCTTTACCAGCTGGCAGGCTGCCGTGTCCGCCCGGCAGATGGCCAGCGCCAATTCAAAATCTTCCACGCCAATACAGATCTCTCCTGCCAAATGCTGATCATCTGGGTTCTCCAGTTCAAACGTTTTTTCTTTAATCAGTTGATAGGCATCCTCATATTCATCCAGGTCACGGCAGGCTTTTACGACAACCATAAACAGTTCACTATTGTCAGGTGTAACCGCAAGAGCGGCTTTTAATGATTCCAGCGTGTTTTTATCCATATGTAACCATCCGAATAACAGTTATAACCTGTTAGAATTGATCAAAATAATACCATAATCAACTCTAAATATCTCTGATTAATAACAAAGTGATAATGTTCTATACCATATTTTAGGAAAATTTAAATAAAATTTTTGTATGAAACAAAATTCTATTTGATAAATCTCCCCCAGCCCCTCTTTGAAAAAGAGGGGAGCAAATCTTCCCCCTTTTTCAAAGGGGGACCCAGGGGGATTTCTTTTGTAACAGTAAATATTTCATGCTTCGTTGTGATCTCACGAACATGGTAGTTTATGAGAAATGTGAACTAGAAAAAAAGGCGGTCAGGATAACCCTGACCGCCTTGTGTATCATTCTTGTTTAACCGGTTATTAAGCTGAGTTGAATAGTGTCGTTTACTATTCAAACGAAACTTATACCCATATGATAGAAGTTTTTAGTTACATCAAACTGCCTGTGGTAGTGCCACTGACAAAGGAACTACTCCATGTTCCTTCAACCTCACCTGTTTCAGATATGGTGCCAATGGATTTAACAACTTTAAATCCAGAACCTGATGTAAACTCATAGGTTCCATCAGAAGAGATACTCCCAGCAACAGACTCACCAAACGGATCTGTTCCCGTAATAGTACCGTCTTCATCAATGGATATTTCATAGTCCACAGGAAAAGTTATTCCTCCGAACCTTTCAGCTAAACTACAGCCGCTTAAGCAGTCGGATGTTAAAAGGTATGCGCCCTGGAACTGGGTTACATCACCAGGATCCGGGTCTGGATCAGGATCAGGATCTGGATCTGGGTCTGGATCCGGGTCTGGATCTCCGTCAATCCGGTATCCTGTGGTCGTGCCGCTGACACCGACATTAGCGGTCCATGTTCCTTCAACCTCACCTGTATCAAATACAGTTCCAGATGAAGTTACAGCAGTCAGTCCTGAACTTGACGTAAATTCATAGGCGCCATCAGGTAAGACGCTTCCTACGATAGGATCGCCAAACGAATCTGTCCCTGTAATATTACCATCTTCATCAATGGTTATCTCTGTCTCCAGGGGAAATGTGACAAAGCCAAAGCTTTCTGCTAAATCGCAACTGGTTAAACATTCGGATATTAAAAGGTAGTCGCCTGCGAATTGGTCGACGTCACCTGAAACCGGGTCCGATTCTGGTTCTGGTTCTGGCGCTTCTGCCTCAACAATTCCTTTTATCACCATTCGATCTATAACGATTGCATACTTCTCCCCAGGAACAACATCATTGAATTCAAAACATCCATTTTCATCAATTGTCGTCTTTTGAACTCTTTTTCCAGGTTGCCGGAGCGTTACTTTCACTTTTTTGCCGACCTTCTTAGCCTTGTGAATCTTTTGCCACGGCATGTCCACATCAATACAACCTGAAATCTCATCGGCAAATAATGTGCCGGCAGAAAAAAATAACAAGATGACTATTAACGCTACAATTTTTTTCATTTTACCTCCCCCCTTTGTTTAGGTTTTAAAAAAGTTGAAAAATTCCCTTAGCCAATTGTTAAAAACTAGTTTTTAATGTTTTCGCCTGAGACAATCTTAGGGGCGGGATGATTTCAATTCAACTACTTCTTGGCAAAATGTGAAAAAACCGTGTTCACTTGAACACAAATCTTGAACCGTATGGCAAAATAACCAGGCTTACAAAATAATGAGAATTGATTACTTAAAAACAATCATAACTGCTATAAATAGTTTGAAAATTCTTAACAAAAGAAAATTTGAAGAATGAATAAAATCAACACATTATTACTGCAAACAGATAATTGTATATAAACGATATGTTAGAAAGACTGTGTTCAGGAGAACACACTTTTTGGCGATTTTGTATGAAAAATATTGCTCTGATGCCATATGAGATATAGCATGAAAGAAAGGAAAAATTTATACTATGAAGAATATATCAAAAAATACGGCAATGATTCTTTTTGTCAGTCTTGCATCCATATTAATTATTTTCGGATGTAATACCAGCCCAAACGCTATTAAAGAAGCAGACGGCGGTACAGTAGTGGAAAATCCTGGTGATAACATTAATTTATCAGCATTAAGTGGATCTGCCCAAAAAGGGCCTTTTGTTCAAGATGGTATTGTAAAAGTATATGGACTTGATAACAATTTTGACCAAACCGGATTTGTCTCAGGAGGCGAAGCTACTACAGACGAATATGGGAACTATTCTTTTGAGTTACGGGTAAAACTGGATACACGATATATTGAACTTATGGCAAAAGGATTTTATTTTGATGAGATATCAGGCATGGAATCTGACGGACGGATAGTGTTAAAAGCTTTTTCTGATACCCTCCGCAACACTGAAATCAATATTAATGTTATGACTACCCTGGCCCAGGACAGGATACGCTTTTTGATCGGCCAGGGGGAAACATATGAAGCAGCGGCAATCAGAGCATACAATGATATTCTCGAAAATCTAGGAATAGACGAGCCTGATTTCACGTTTGCCGAAGATACAACAATACTGGAATATGGCAACAGCAATGGTGTACTTCTTGCCGTGTCTGCTGTATTGATGCAGATGGCGCATAACGGAGAAAAACATGATTCATTAACCGGCGCTCTGTCTGAATATATTGGTCTCATCAGGCAGGATTTGATAGATGGTGTGATCGATGACACTTTTCTTAATAACGAAATTGACAAGGCGTTTGCAGATGTTGATCTGGTGGAAATCCGTCATTACTTGGAGACGAGATACCCTGATGCTGATATTCCTGATTTTGAAATTTATATAACCAGTCATTGATGAAAATTATATTGATATTCTGCACAATGATATCAGTATGTCATACATAAAAAAAGGGGGAGACAAAATGAAACTATTTACAAAAACAGAAAAACCAATCATTCAATTTTTTATAATCTCCTGTATAATTCTATTGATTGGATGTTCTGGTTCGGGTTTGAGTGACAGGTCTAGCTCTAGAGATGATGATATGGCCAGTAGTAATGGCTGGGATGAGATTTCCGGGACCGCCCAGAAAGGCCCTCTTCAGATAGGAAGCTGGGTAGAGATTTATGAACTTGATGAAGACCTGTGGCAGACCGGTTTAAGCTTTGGCGCAGAGACTTATGACAACATGGGCAATTACAATGTTCCGGTGCGGTTAAACTCTCGGTATATCGAAGTCGTCGCAACAGGATACTATTTTGATGAAATTTCAGGTATGGGCTCAGGTGAAGAGCTGGTCATACATGCGCTTGCAGATACTGAATACAGTACTTCAATAAATGTCAACATCCTGACAGAACTTGCGATGATTAGAATTTTTTCTTTGATGGATAATGACGGATACACATATGAAGAGGCCATTGAAGAAGCGCAGTGGGATGTCCTTAACACTTTCGGGATCGATAAGGATGAGAATATTGACGTTTTATTTCAGGACATGAATCTCCTGGCGGATAACGAAAACAATGCCTTGCTTCTGGCGGTTTCCTCAATAATAATGCAGATGGCGCATGACAGTGATGAAGCAAATGTTTCCAGGGCCCTCAGACAAATTGTGGTCAACATAAGAAATGACCTTGAAGATGGAATCCTGGATGATGATGGTCTTGCCGCCGACATAGAAACAGCAATTAACGCCGTTGATATCGTCCTTGTAAGACAAAATCTTGAAACCAAATTTAATGACATTACAATTCCTGATTTTGAAAAATATATTATAAATAATGTGTATAATCATATAGGCTATTCAGGTGTTTACCTTTTAACATCCTTCTGCTTAACCGGCTGCGATTTGGCAGAAAGCTTTGGCTTTGTCACATTTCCCTTGGAAACAGAGATAACCATTGATGAAGATGGTAATATTACTGGAACAGATTCGTTTGACGACCCTATCGTAGGAAGTGTCTCACCTGATGGTGCCTATGAATTTACGTCAGGTTCAGGACTGACGGCTGTAACTTCATCAGGAACCTTATCAGAAATCGGTGAAATTGAGGGGACATGGACCGCTAATGTCGGTGTCAGCGGCACTACCACAGGAAATTTGATTAACCCGGATCCAAATCCTGATCCTGATCCTGATCCCGATCCCGATCCTGGTCCTGGTGATGTAGCTCAGTTCGAGGGCGCGTACCTTTTAATATCCGACTGCTCAAACGGATGCAGTTTGGCAGAGAGATTTGGAGGAATAACTTTTCCTGCAGAATCTGAAATGTTCATTGATGAATTCGGTGCTATTACAGGAACAGATCCATCTGGCAATCCCATTATCGGAAGTATCTCTTCTGATGGAACCTATGAGTTTAAATCAGGTTCAGGAATGTCAGTTGTAAACTCCATTGGCACCATATCTGAAACCAATGAGGTTGATGGTACATGGAGCGCTTTTAATGTTACCGGCACCATCACAGGCACGCTTATTACTGAATAATCTAATTTTTATTGAGGCACAAATGGACAGCCCAGTAATTTATAATTATTTTGATTACCGTACTTTTCTTGATGATCTGTACAAATACAAAAAAAATATAAGTAAACATTTTTCTTACAGATCATTTTCAAAAAAAGCAGGATTTGTGGCTTCAAACTTTTTAAAACTTGTAACAACCGGCAGGAGAAATCTGACAAGTCAGAGCATTGGAAAAGTGGCTAAAGGTTTCGGCCTTACAAAGCAGGAAAGGGACTTTTTTGAAAATCTGGTCTTCATGAACCAGGCAGGCTCTCATGATGAAAAAAATTACTATTACCAGAAAATGATGATCTCCAAAGGATTTACCAGATTGCATAAATTGGAAAAGGAAAAATATGAATATTTTTCCAAATGGTATTATCCTGCGATCAGAGAGGTGTTGACACTTGGGAAACGAAATTATTCACCCAAGCAGATAGCATCAATGTTAAAACCTCAAATAACGCCCATTGAGGTTCAGGGGGCTGTAAAACTTCTTGAGAAACTTAAACTGGTAAAAAAGGATTCTAGTGGGCGCTGGGAAAAAAGTGATATGGCCATCGGCACAGAACGGGAAGTACAATCTTTGACCATCACAAAATATCATAAAGAGATGCTGAAAAGATCCGCAGATGCACTCGATATTTTACCGGCTGATCAGAGAGATATCAGCGCCGTGACATTGAGCATTAAAAGAAAAAAAATGGAAGATCTTAAAAAAATTTTGAATAAATGCCGTCAGGAACTAATTGACTTGGCATGCGATGATAAAAAATCCGATCAGGTTGTACAGGTTAATTTCCAGGCGTTTTTTCTATCAAAAGAAGTTAAATGATAACCGGTAGGTTTTATAAAAAGGTGGGCCCAATCTTCGGCCGCCTTTTTTTTGTCTTTTAAAAAGTATAGGTCAGTTTAAAAGCAAACAGATTCCAGTCTTTATCCACATCAAGCGATTCGTCTTTATTTTTATCCTGATCAATAATATACATCACCGCAAGCCCGTCAATACTATGCCCCTCAATTTTCAATATCCAGTTTTGATTGATATCAAAACGGGCTGACAGACAAGTGTCCTTTGACCAGTTTATCTCTCTAGGAACATCATAAATTCTCTGAGTTTCATAGCCTTCTTTATCAGTGCAGTCCGGATAGAATACCGAGTAATATGTACCCAGCTCAAACCATTCTGTAAACCGGTAAGCAGCGCTGTAATAATATCCTTCAAACTTGAACTTTCTTTCGATAAGGGTACCGTAAGGCAGAGGGGCCATCATCTTATATTCTATTTCATCCTGCGCGAATTCAGCAGCCAGTGTAAGATCACCCCAGACGAACTCAGCAGAAAGTATATAATAATAATTTTCCACAGGCATCTCTATGCGAAGGCCTATCATATCCACGCCATATGCCTGGTATTCCTCATATGTTGTTGGCACAGGCGGAAGAAAACCCATGCCAGCCAGAAAGGCCCACTCTTCTGGGGTAATACCTGCCCCGATCCAGAAAGCTTGTTCTGTCCTATTCCGCCAGTATGTAGTGTCATTGGTTGAAAAGTAGTGATCATAATCAAACCAGTTTCCGCTGACGCCGATCCGCAGCCCTGGAAGGGGTGTCTCCCACTGCAGTTCTGCTGCGTAGGTTGTGTCCACATCAAAATCAAGAGTTGTACTATGTGTCTGGCCGTCAGTAAATTTCGCGATACCGCCGTCTTCCTCAATATCCATTTCACCGACCTGAGCCTGGTATTTTAAATCCCCCAATTGATTCATGGGAATTTTCCCATAAATACCAACCCCGGTTTTTGCTGTAAACGAGTCGCGCCACCCCTCATTGTAGACGCCCTGAGGAAGAAAAACATTGACCCGGGAAATATCAAAATCCCTTGTCTCATTATAAAAACCCATGGGGGTTTTCATTTTACCCAGCCTGACCCCCAGCCATTTCCTGTAATTATAATCAAGATACGCCCAATCAATCTCAATTTCATTGTTACCTATATCTCCCAGGTCCCTGGAAAAAAGCTGGAATCCACCCCTCAAGCCGGAAAGGATCTCCCTGCTGTAATTGATCCCCATCTCCCTGAACTGAAAGGTCCCGCTGTGGGTATCAGCCAAAAAATTATTATCAGAGCTATCAAGATATCCCTGTGAAATAAAGCCATGTATATTTCCACCTGCGTATTCAAGAGCCCAAATATTTCCAGAGAGTAATAAGATTATCAGAGCTGACATTAAGATCGATTTCTTCATTATTTTGCTCTCCCTATTTTATTAATCTGTAACTTTAATAGTTTTTACATTATCTGTTTTGGTGCCAGAAGATACATACCCGATAGCACCTTCTGTATTGGCGACAAAACTGATAAGTTCTTCTTCTGTATCAAATGACATCGGGAAGACACCTTTACCGGTAAAGATTAAACTCCTCCAATAGGTAAAAAACTGAGAGGAGGTCTTTCTGGTATATTTCTTAGTAAACTCCTTATGAATATCCGTTCCCATCAAGACCACAAGCACTATTCTTTTCCCGTTTTTCCATTTAACCTGTTCCCCGATAAATATATCTCTAATTTCTCTCGCGGAAACCTGCTCTATAGGAACAGTCTTATTTGCAACAAATACCACCTCCGCGTACGCGCCTGATGTGAGAACCAGCATAACGATAAAAACAATGCAGGCAAGCAGCAATTGTGATTGTTTTTTAGGCACTTTAAAATTCATCCTATTATCCTCCTAATGGGAATTGATAGCCCAACCAATTTATATGCTCTTACAATGAAACTGGCCAAAAAAATGGCCTTTGGAAAAAACGTTTAGTAATCTTTAATAACCCGGCCCGAGTGGCCGTTCTTTTAAAGATCCCAGAGAATGTAATAATTGCCAAACTTAAGAATCAGTTCAGAAGAAATATTATTACTTAAGTATTTTATAAACCCTTCTTGAAAAACATCCATTTTTTCATTATTTTTAGGGATATACTACAACTAGAGTCATTAGTCAATGAACTACCGCAATAAAGATCCTGGCCCAAAGGACCAGGGTTTTTATATTGTACTAAAACGGTTTTACATATCCTGACATGCCTGATACGCCTTTTCAGCCTCTTCCTGGATAATCTGTTCTTCGTCTGTATATCGTGGTGAAAAATGAAATAAGGTAAAACGCTTTACCTTGGCCCGGCCTGCTATGCTCCCCGCCTGCCACGCGGTAAGGTGATGCTTCTGCTTTGCCATTTCACGGTCCTTTTCCAGGAAAGCGGCCTCTATAAAAAGATGATCCGATTCAGAAGCGAACAAAACAATTTTATCTAGATTGTCTCTGCTGCATCCTGTATCTGCAATATAAGTGATTTTCTGACCGGGTGTAATCACGGCAATCTTTTCTGAAAGTTCACCCAGTATAAACGTTACAGGAGCACCTGCGCCCTTGTCCACGTTCACTTTAAATTCCGAATCAGGATTCATTCCGCTGTATAGTGCCTGTTTAAATTCATTCAGCCATGGACCGGTTTCAAACCCCATTTTAGCAACAGCCTCCTTTTTTATGTTTACATGAAACTGTTCTTTCAAGGAAAAACCGAGACTTGGAGTTCCATGATCAAGGTGTAAGCATGATACCAAAAGGCCTGGCTCATCAAGCAATACCTCTGTAAAAGGCCGTTCTTTAATATCGCTGACCGGTATGAACCGATCTTGACAAAGATACTCTCTTGTAATGCTCTGTTCCTGTCGAACCTCTGTTACATGTAGCGCCAGCCTGTTTTCAAAATTGTCCACCAGGTTCCAGGAATACCCAGCCAGTTTTCCTTCCACATTTTTTAGGAATCCTTCAGGCCCGAAGAGATAAATATCCTTTTCCCTGCCGAGTAGCAGCCTAAGCAGCCTGTCAAATCCTACGAAATGGTCCATGTGAGTATGCGTAATAAAAATGTGGCTGATCTTTATAATATCTTTTGATGAAAGGGTGTTCATCTCTCCAAGATCAAACATGAAAGCCCGTTTTCTAAAGCTGAAGGGTATAAAAAGACCAGGGTCGTCAAACGGCCCGTTTACAAGTCTGGGATGGAAGGAAAGGGACATTAAAAAGGAAGATGTTTTAAAACCTGCTTGTTAATACAGACATATATTTCTTCATCTGATCCGTAGATATCAACAGTATCCTTATGATCTATTATTGTCTCAATAACATAGGCGGTAACATAAAGGGTGATAACATTCGGCTGTGATGTTATATGCCTAAACGGAGCAACTTTGTAATCAATATCAAAATCATCCAGCCGGGTAAGCTTGTCAAGACTCCCCGCAATCTGCTCTTCAAGACTGTTCTTATTTGTTGTTTCAACGAGTTTAGCGTCTACAAGTCCCATGGCTATAGAATTGCTCAGCTGTTCAACACAGTCCCTTAAATTTTCCAGTGCAAGACGCCTTGCCCGTTCCTTGGAGGATTCAATTTTTGATAGGAGTTTTGCTTCGCGGTTGCTTGGACGGAATATCTTGCCCATAATCTGTTCCCTTATCGCAACTTTCTGATAGAATACCAAAAAGTTTAAAAAAATAATACGTTAAATATATTAACCGGGTATAAATAACTATATTATAAGACTGATTGCAAGAAAAATAATTCTTTAAATGTTTAATTTTTAAATCACCTGGTATAAATTTATGATATTATGTTGATAATACACCGAGAGATAAAGAGATAAAATTTTTTACAAAATATATCTTTTGGGGAATCTTGAAAAATAATTTTAATAATCTTTGGGGACTATAAAATTTTATATAAGCAGACTTTTGCAGTTTTTTTAAATTAAAGCCAGTAACTTCTTCATAATAAAAACTGTCAGAAGTATAAGCAGTGTATATTTTTTCGCCAAAATTTTCATAAGTACTTTTCGCAAGATCATAAAGCCCTGTCCCTTGGAAAGGAACGACACCGTAAAATTTTACCATATCAAGCTTTGAATGAACAGCAAAGTCAATTGTATTATATAATTCTTCCTCTGTTTCACCGGGGAAGCCAAGCATAAAAAATCCTTTTGTAATCATCCCTGCCTTGCTGGCAAATTCAATATTCTCTTTTACTTTGTTAATATCTAAATTTTTCCCGATTATTTTCTGTATCCTTTCTGAAGCTGTCTCAACAGCGACTGTAATCATGTAGGCACCTGCTTTTTTTAAAAGGAGTATGTCTTCTTTGCTTAAAATATCTCCTCTTATGGCATTGGGAAAGGCCATCTTGATGTCCAGCTTACTGTCAATAATTTTATTTAGAATGATATGCATCCTTTTACGATCCACATTGAACACATCATCAACGATATGAAATTCTCTGACCCCGAAATCATTGTACAACATCTTAATCTCATCCACAAAATTATCAGGGCTCCGCTTTCGCAACTTTTCTCCAAAGATATTATGACAGTATATACATTTGTACGGACAAGCTCTTGAACTCATCACATGAATATACTTTTTCCTGGCAAGTACACTGTTCATCTGGATGGGATGGTCCCAGTAGTCCTTTAAATTGATATCCCTGAAGTCAGGAAATGGTATTGAATCAAGGTCCTCAATATATTCTTCCCTGCCATTACAAATAACTTTCTCACCATCAAAATAGGCGATCCCTTTAAGGTCACGGGGGTCCTTTTCCGAGAGATAGTTTTCTACCACATTTAAAAAAACCTTCTCTCCTTCTCCAATAACCGCAACATCAACAGGGTTATCCTTTAAAATTTCCGTATAGTTACTGGTAACATAAGGACCACCGACGACAATTTTTGCTTCAGGAGCAAATTCTTTAAAACAGTCAATATGTTCCGTGATGAATTGATTTTCAAACGCCATTAGGCTTATCCCAACGATTTCCGGTTTAAATCTCTCAAGCTTTTCAGCCAGCGCTTTCTGTTTGTTAGTTACGAGCCTTAAATCAAGCACATGTATGTCTACGCTATCTGCCAGGTATTTTCGCAGGTATGAAGCAAGATATAATATTCCAAGGGGAACGTCGATCGCCTGGTTCGGTGTAAACGCGTAAGGTTTAATAAATAATATTTTTAACGGCTTTTGCATAATATTTTAACAAGCATTCTTTTTGCATCCAATATCTAGTATCAAGCAAAAATGGTGGGCACAGCCCACCCTACGGATTAATTGCGTCCAGAGAACGTTAACGTAGGGTGGGCTGTGCCCACCATTATATTACCGTAACTTTATGAAAAACAATCTTATTTCATCTTCACAATATCATTCCGCTTAAAGCCGGTGCCGGATCTTACCGTCGCCATAGACATTTTCTGCATAACGCTTGTGATCATCAATTCACCCTTAAGCCGTCCAAAGGCTCTCCCTAAAGACATATGTGTCTGGGGATCAATAACCTCTTGGCCAAGTTCCTGTACAACTAATATATCGCCTGTCCGCAAACCTTCTTTTTTGCCGGCATTAATCACCACGCTTGTACCTGTGACCTGGGCTATCCGACCGGTCCATTCAGTCATCTCCAGCTGATCAAGCATATTGACCATCGCCTTTGTCAGCGCGTCTCTTAAGGCACCATCCCTGAGATTAGTGTCATATGAAGACTTGGAACCAAGACCGAGCGCCCCGCCCGTCTTTTTAGCATACACCCCCTGGCCGGAATCCGCCATAATCTGAACCCCTGTTGTGGTATCCACAATTCTGTAGTCAACCGTGACTCGGGCAACCTGCTTTTTGGACTGGTACACCAGCAAGTCGCTCCCCTCTTCTGCCTCGGAATACGCGGTAATCGAACCTGTAACAATCGCGTTAAGCCCCAGGATCCTACCCATTTTTGCTGCTGTGGCAGGGTTGATGGCACCGGAAGTGCCAAATGACTGCTGTTCCAGGATTTTCTTCATGTCCTGCTGCGGAATAACGATAAAACATCCTGTCTTCTGAAGTATGGTCCCGAGAATATCCGTGGCAGCGTCACCAATACCCACAACCCTGGAAGGGGTATTGTTCTTGAAACCGACAACCCCTACCCTCAGCTTGGGTGGAGAGCAGTCATGGGGTAGTGAATCCGAAATCCCGGTAAGAGATGAATTATCCCTGACAGCACCGGTGGTTTTGGGAGTACAACCGTTAAACAAAAAAACTGCGCCGATTAAAATAACACAAGCTAAATACAATTTTTTCTTCCTCAGCATGCTTTTCCTCCTTAATAATAATTTGGAATTAAATTTTCTTGTTGTTTAAATACTTTTTTTATATAACTCGCAGTCATAGGATTTGACCACGTGGTCACTCTTCCTCACCAGCACCAGGTCCTGAGCGAATATTGCTCAAAACACGCGCTGCCATTTCATTGGTCTCACGCTTTAAAAACGTCTTGGTTGCTTTTGCCAGCAGTTTCTTACCCAGGTTTATACCAAGGTTATTAACAGCTCCCTGATCCCCGATCAACGAATTGTCCGAGATTGACACCCATGGGACCTCCTCATCCTTGGCATCCTGCACACCTGCCGCAATAGCAACCCCCGTGCCCGCAAGACCGCTGGTTTCCTGTTCGCATTTCACGCCAAGGCCGTTTTCCCAGAAGGTCTCCCCGGTATCGGTTCGCACTAGTTTGAAATCAGCCCGAACTTTTCTGACATTGTATACCCCCACGGAGGTCTCTTTAAAATCCATCAATATGCCGAACAATACCCCTTCAACATCAAGGACCTCCTTGAATTTTTCCGGAGGCACATTCATGAGCTGCCCGCCAAGTGTTAGTCCAATGCGGTCCCTTAACAGCTTGTCTGTCTCTTCAACAGGAATCACCTTATAATTGTGTTTAGCCAAATGTTCAACCATGATCTTCCTAACATAATTCGGACCATTAACATCGGTTGTATCATTCTGCATCGGTAAAACCGCGAGCCGTTTAATCGGATTGGTCGGGTCAGGCGGTATCGCCTTTACGCCGCATCCGGTAACAAAAGCAAACAGAAGAATAACAGCTAAAAAACTCACGAATCGTTTCATGAAGGACCCCCTTTTAAAAAGTTTAATTCTTTTAAATGCCAATATGATATTGCTATCGGATGTTTGGTTGACGTCTCCTTAATCTAACGGGACATCATCCGCATATTAATTGTGTTCTGAGTGATATTGGTTATTTCCACTGCAAAACCGGGAAAAGGCGTTATTGCCAGCTGGTCGGCAACTTCCTGTGCTGTTCCCGAGGATTCCACATCAAGCAGTGCAATTCCCGCAGTAAAACTACGTTGGTGAACACCGCTGATCCCCCGCACACTGGTTTTAAGCGCCTGTTTAAACTTCACAAGGTTACTGTATGAACCAACCCCTGTTATCTCCATCTGTACCATTGTGCTTCCGCTGACTTCACGTCCCCATCGGCTGACGATCTGGCCAATAAGGTCTTCAGCAATCCCCTCAGCAGCCTTTTTCAGGGCCTCAGTCCCTGATGCCACTTCACTGGGGTGGACGGCTGCCGCATGATGTGTGGCTGAAGCGATAACCTGGCCATTGTCCGTGTTGACGACCCTTAAGGAGAGATCTGCCTGGGATGACTTCATTGAGGTCCCCTTGACCGAGCCGGCAAGTTTCGCGAGTGCCTTACCGTAAATGACCACCTCAGCGCCGTACATACTACCGGCCTGCTGAATGGCATTATCTGTAAGTGCCTCTATTTTATATGCTTTTGATAGCCTAACATTTTTAGCCATCACAGAATGGTCTACAATATTAAATCCTTTTTCAGACAGTTTCTGCATCAGTATATTTTCGGTCACTGTTAAATCAGCATGTCCGGCCACTACATTTCCTTTGCCGGATAGAGCACTCCACCAGTAAGTATAATATTCCATCCCCACATTCTGCTCAGCCACCATTATCATAACCCTCGGCATACTCTTCCGGGCAAGAAGAAGTCCTAGGGCGGAAAGCTCATTTTTAAGTTCACCAGTCGCCACATTCGCGCTAATGGTAGTATAATACAGGTTCCCTTCCTGTTTTTCAGAAACAATCCTGTAGTTCTGTATATACCCCTGAGTCCTGGAATATATACTATCACTTAATACTTCATAATTTTCCATTACCGTCTGAGATGAAATCATTGTGCCTACAGCCTGTTCAACAGCTTTTCTCTGGGCGTCATTAACCGCCTGGTCACGGGCAATAGCTGAATTCCCCCCCACAACCGCTGCCAGCCCTTCTGCTGTTATAGGGGTTGAGGCAAACGTGTCTGATAAGCTCATCGGAACAATCATCAACACGATAAGCAGCAAAGAGATGTGTTTAATTTTCATACTTTCCCCGCATTGTTTATCGGTTTAACGCAAAAAAAATAAAGATACTGAAAAAAGGCCTGGAAAATCATAAACGCTCTTTCCCAAGTTTAAAAGAGATATTTATGGTGAAAAAACTTTATAAATATAAAAAAATACAGCTGATTAGTCAAGTATGAAAAGCGGAGATCCCGCTGGGGTTTACCAAGGATGCCTTAACGCTGAAAGCATAGAGATAATGCAATGGACATAATAGTTCTTTTGGTCTTACCGGTTTTGATAATGATGTAAAATTAATTGAAAAACGTAACCAAACCTATGATTTAGGTGTTTGCGTGATATGAGAGGTAATGATGTAAAATCCAACATTAACTTTAGGCACTTTTTTCTAGATATTGGATACTAGATACTAGATGGCTGGTCGTAGCGAAGCGTAGATCCCGCTTCTTTTTAGCGGGAATACTAGATGCTGGATTAAAACCGCCAGGTCAGGGAAACCACCTCTTTATCCAGTACCAAATCTAATCCTTAGATCGCGAGCACGATCATTTAATATGGCAGAGCAGAGCGATACATTAACTTTAGGCACTTTAGCGCACTTTAGGCACTCTGTCTTTCACTACACATCCCCGGTTAAATCTCAAGCCCGGCCAGTGCCCTTATAACACCAGGAATAAGTTCCCGTGCAAGGTCTCTTCTGCTGCCACCGCATAAAACCGTGGCCATCCTGCCCTCACAGACCTCTTCGGCAAGCCGTTTTAAGCGGCCGGCCATTTTGAAATGAAATCCGTGAGTTAAGCCCATGTCGCCATAATCGCCTGATGTACCGTCATAACCCCAATTCCAGAAAACAATCTCCGGCTGGTGCGGTTTTATCCATCGGTTAAAAGCATCCCCTGCAAGAGCAAGGTAGCCTTCATCCCCAGCAGAATAGGGCACATTTATATTCACGTTGCCTTTATTTTCAAAGGACCGGCCTGAACAGAAACAGATGTAAAGCGCGTCAGGATTTGTTTCAAAAATTTCCCAGCTGCCGTCTCCATGGTGGGCGTCTGTATCCACAACAGCAATACGTTTTACGTTAAACCGTTCTTTAATGACATGTGCTGCTACAGCAATCCCGTTAAGATAACACCCCCCGCCAAAAAAACTGCTCCCTGCGTGATGGTCCCCATACCCGGTAAATACAAAGGCGTTGGTAAGTTCTCCTGATATAATCTTAACTGCAGCAGCAACCGTGCCGGCGGCCGAATAATGCGCACCTTCAAACTCGCCGGTACGCCTTACCCTTTCTAGCATCTCACGTGTATGGACACATCTAAGATCAGATTCTGGAATCGGGAGTATATCATACATGGTATCTGGCGGAGAATCATAAAGGGCGTCATAGTAAATCACATTACCCTTATCCAAGATTCCATCCAGGGCCGCGGGGAAATCCCTCAGCCTGTCCCCCTGCTGGTAATGAAAAAAAATGCCGGTAGAACTTGATGTCATATCAACCACAGGACTGAGGATTGAGGGAAAATTTGATACCAGATACGTTTGTTGGGTTTCGCCTTTAATACTTCCTATTCTGTTTGCAACTTATTGTGTAGGTTGGGTTAAGGTGTTCAACCCAACATGGGAAAGTCGGCTCAACCCAACCTACGATGCTGGTAATGAAAAAAATGCCGGTAGAACCTGATGTCATATCAATCGCGCAAAATGACTAAAAGACCTGTCATAGGTCCTTTCAGCATCATCCGAGAAGCAGCACGCAGGAAGTTCTCTATTCTTCAAATGGTAGCTGAGGCACTCACAGCAGTTTCCTTTTCTAGGGCACGGTTCATAACTGCAGTTGCACGACTTAAGTATCTGTTCTTTATTGCATTCCATAATATTCTCCCAAATCAGACAGCACAAATTGCTTGTAGCGCAACTAACAGTAGTAAAACTATTGCGCTGCCTCAACAACCGTGTATCCTTTAGTCCCCAGAGCTATTTCATTGTCACCGATTTCCTGGGTAATATCTACTTTCCACATCCCTGCTTTATTGGTCGGGATTCTTTTCCAATTCCGGTACCGTATAGCGCCTTTAACCTTTGAATCAAGAACCTTCCTTATCTTATCATTTTTGGAAAAACGGAGCGTAATGTCAGCTTCGTCGCCCATAGGCACAAGAAACTTCATCCACAAAATCGCTTTTTCCCCTTTATTAATCTGTCCATCAGTGATCTCTTTGGCGCATTCGTTTTTGTTTTCACCTTCTTTGACAATATCCTCACAAATTTTACAGTCAACCAGTACCACACTGCTCCCTTTCCCATTATAATAATAATCGATCACTTTTCCTGCTTCTGCGGGTGTTGGTTTTTCCTGTGCAAAAATAAAAGCCGGCATAACTAACAGTAAAAATAAAAGCGCATAAATTCTTTTCATGTTCTCCCTCCTCTTAATTTAATTTGATGTGTTTGTTCTTTTTTGAAGTTTTTTATGTTTAATATATTTACCTCTTTATGTCAACAGCATAAACCTGGTTTTGGTTGTTATACCTGGAAGGGGATAAGATACTAGATACTAGATGCTAGATACTAGATGCTAGAAGACCAATTTAAACCAACGAAAACCAATAGAAGCAAGTATATCCAAAATATAATATTGCTTTGTTTAACAGAGCCTGATTTAATTATTTTATTATTAAAAAACCCTTTTATTCCAAAAGGGCATAAGTTTCGTATGAATAGATGAAGAAAAACACTTCATCTATTCAACTCAACTTAACCTGACAGGCAACGACCTTATGGACAAGATTGACCCTGCTGGCTTTCAAAACATTCTCTTTTTCACAGGTGCTGGTATGTCCGCTGAAAGCGGCATACCAACATACCGTGGGAGCGGCGGAGTCTGGCATGAATATAATTGGGAAGAATACGCCTGTCAGGCTGCTTTTAACCGTAGCCCTGAAAAAGTCCTTAATTTTCATGAACTCCGCAGGACCTCAGTCCTGGGATGCAAACCCCATCAAGGACATTTTATCATAGCAAAGATGGAAGAACAGCATCCAGGGGTAACAATTGTCACACAAAATATCGACGGCATGCATCAGCGTGCCGGCAACCACAATGTCATAGAACTCCACGGCAGTCTGTGGAGGGTTCGATGCCCGGCCCATGGTATCTCTGAAGATATGGGTGAAAAATACACAACCCGAAAATGTCCGGAATGCGATTCCTGGATCAGGCCCGACATTACATGGTTTTCAGATATGTTGAATGAAGAAGTCATCAATAATGCCGTATCAGCGATTGAACAATGCGATCTTTTTATCAGTATAGGTACTTCAGGTGTTGTCTGGCCTGCAGCTGGTTTCCCCCAGATCGCAAAAGAAAAAAATGCTTTCTGCATTGAAATCAACCCCGAGGCTTCGGATTTTTCAGGGATGTATGATATAAATATCCGTGAACCAGCCGGAAAAGCGCTGCCGATGTTGTTTAAACAAAATTAGAGCAAAGAGCGTAGAGAACAAGATCACAACTATAAAAATGTGTTGACCAGTACTTGATATTACATACAGTGTACGATTTCATAGTGTTTCATTTGTTTCAAAAGTTTTAAATCCGAATTTCGGATTTTTAACCTTTATGTAAAGACAAAATTCTTAATGAAATCTAATACTGTATGTAACGTCAAATCTAGACTTTTACATATAAAACCACAGGACACAACATCATGTCTTCCCCAGAACCTTCCTACATTGAAACCTGCAGAAACGGTCAGATCTATGAAAAAATTGAAAAAGCGCTTCAAATGATCAAGGCCTGTACCCTCTGCCCACGGAAATGCGGAATAGACAGAACCGCTGGAGAGACAGGTGTATGCAAAACAGGCAGTACAGCTGTAATCAGCAGTTTCCATCCGCATTTTGGAGAAGAAGCGCCACTGGTGGGAAGCGGCGGTTCCGGCACCATCTTTTTCACCCACTGCAACCTCATGTGCAATTTCTGCCAGAATTACGATATCAGCCACCAGGGGCTTGGCGATGAAGCCACGGATGAACAGCTAGCCAACATGATGCTGATACTGCAGAACCAGGGATGCCACAATATCAACTTTGTAACACCGTCCCATGTCGTACCTCAGATCCTGTCTGCTGTGGAAATAGCCGCATCCAAAGGGCTGTCTGTGCCACTGGTTTATAATACCGGAGGTTACGATAGTGTTGAAACACTTAAGCTCCTTGAAAATGTTTTTGACATATACATGCCTGATTTTAAATTCTGGGATCCTGAAATAGCAAAGCTGACCTGTGATGTGCTTGATTATAAAGACATCGCATGCAGCGCGGTCCTGGAAATGCACCGCCAGGTCGGTGACCTGGAAATCAATAAAACCGGTATCGCGGTTAGGGGTGTACTTATAAGGCACCTTGTACTACCCGCCCTTATGGCTGGGACAGACAAGGTGATGACATTTATTGCTGAGAAAGTTTCCCCAAATACGTATATAAACATCATGCCTCAATACAGGCCTTGCGGAAGGGCCTTTGAAATAAAAAAACTGGCCAGGCCGCTTTCAGGCAAAGAGTATGAAGAAGCACTCGATTTAGCGAAACAGGCGGGATTAAAACGTCTTGACAGACGGGAACGGGTGTTCATAGGGTAAAAATCCGAAATCCAAATATCGAAATTCGAAACAATATCAAATGACCAAAATTCAAAATCAAAAACAAAAGGCGATTTGATTCTAAATTTTAGGCGTTTATGGTTTTGAGCATTTGAACATTTAGATTTTGAATTTGTTTCGGATTTCGATATTCGGATTTAAAACTTTTGAGACAAATGAGACCCAATGAGATCTGACACAGTATATAAAGTCAAGTATTGGTCAGGTCAGATTAATCCTCCATCGTATGTTCTATTCTGTTTCTGCCTTTCTGTTTAGACTTATACATAAGGTTGTCAGCCTTCATAATAAGTTCTGAGCAGTCTTCCTTGTCAAGAGTACAGACGCCCCCGCTGATGGTAACCTTGATGTCATTGTTATCAAATTTAATCGCCTCTACTTCTTGCCGAATTCTTTCCGCTGTAATGATGCTCCCCTCCCTGTCCGTATGCGGAATAATCACCAGGAATTCTTCTCCCCCGTAACGTCCAACCAGGTCAACCTGCCGGAGAAGATCGGTTATTGCTTCAGATACTTTCACGAGGACTTCATCACCGACCTGGTGGCCGAAATTGTCATTAATGCGCTTAAAATGATCAATATCCAGCATGATAATTGATAGTTCAAACTTGTACCGGGTCGCTTCAGCGATCTCATGGGTAAGCCTTTCAATAATATGCCTGTGATTATACAGACGTGTCAATCCGTCTGTAACAGCCATTCTATCAAGGACAGCGTTCTTTTTCTCAAGTTCCTCGGCAACCCTTATACGCTCTTCGACTTCCTCCTTAAGCTTTTCATTCATCCTCATAATCGTATCACGGCTCTGCTTAACAGCAATGTGTGTTTTTACCCTTGAAAGAAGTTCTATGGAATTAAAAGGCTTTGTGACATAATCAACAGCCCCTTCCCTGAACGCGTCAACAACATTTTCGGTCTCTGCTTTCGCGGTCAGAAATATTATTGGAATATCCTTGGAATCCGGAGATGCTTTTAGTTCTCGGCACACATCATAACCGTCCATATCCGGCATGATAATGTCAAGCAGAATAAGATCAGGCTTATTCTCTTTAACCATGGTAATCGCCTGGGGGCCACTACTAGCGACAGCCACCCGGTAGTCCTCTTCTTTAAGGATATTGATCAGAACCTGAAGGTTCTTTGGCACATCATCAACGATCAGTATTGAAGGTTTTTCCTGTGTCCCGTTGGTCATCAAAGCCATATCTTCCTCCATGTATGATAAAGTAGTCATTCCGAACTAACGTGCCCTTCCCCTGGCGCCCCAACAAAAGAAAAGCTGCTGAAAGATAAAAAATGAAATCCGTTTCTCAGGATATCAGTATTTCATTCAGCTCAGTAATTTCCTTCACTAACTCCGGGTAATATCCCAGCGTACCCGGGAGTTTCTCCATATCAAAACTGGCGACTTGTTTAAACAGTCTGTTACTCCAGTCTGAAAAAACATCAAAGTTATATTCCTCTCCCAACTCTCTAACCTCTTTTGCAAAGTCTTCAATCTCATCAACAAAAAATGACTTGTGTACCCTGTTCCATTTGTCCATCAATTCATTCTCCAGGATATTCGTCAACTCAGGAAGCCTCGATTTTACATCAGCTGTAAGTGAAATAGCGGAAACTTTCAAACCTCTGGCACTGTCTGCCATTGCTGTTTTATCTGACTGGTAGGGGAGATGATTCATCAGCTCATTCACCAGCATGATCCTATTAACAGGTTTCCAGAGGACACTGGCACATCCCATATTTAAGAGCATTTCTTCTTCCTCTTTCATGGCTGTAGCCGTTACCACTACAATAGGTATGTCCTTCAATTTGTCATCTGCTTTCAATTTCTTAGAGGCCTCATAACCATCCATCACAGGCATTTTCAGATCCATCATTATTAGATCCGGATGATACAGCCGCGTGAGTTCAATAGCCTCTCTCCCGTTTCCCGCCTCAATAATATTCATACCGTAAAACTCTATAAACTCTTTCAATAACGCCCGATTGAGCGGGTTGTCATCAACAATAAGTATGGTGGCTCTTTCGAACTCTATTGCATCAAGCGTCTCATCCTGTGCTTCCATGGTTTCAATATCAGAGGTAATCGTAATACCCTTGAATGCCACACTGAATATAGCCCCTTTTCCGGCCTTGCCGCTCTCAGTAATTGTACCATCCATCATTTCAACAAGCTGGTTGGTTATTGAAAGTCCCAGCCCTGTACCGCCGTATTCAGCTGTCTTCTGTCCATCCTGCTGAATAAACGGATCATAAATAAGTTTTTTCTGGTCTTCAGCGATTCCAATACCGGTATCTTCAACAGAAAAATGAAAATCAAGCGTACCATTCTCCTCATTAATCCGGTCAACAGAAATCGACAGCTTCACATACCCTGATTCCGTAAACTTGACCGCGTTGCTGACAAGGTTTATCAGTATCTGCCTGAAACGTATCCCGTCAAGCAGCAAGCCCTTTGGCAGAAGATGGTCTATCTCCATCCGGAAATCAACATCCTTTTCCATGCATCTGGGAGAAAACATCTGCCCTATCTCATTGAACACTGAATATGGATTAATCGGTTCATATTCAAGTTTCAGCATTCCGGCTTCAATCTTTGAAAGATCAAGAATATCATTGATCAGTTTTAAGAGAGTATTCCCGCTGGCTGAAATACCAGACAGATATCCTTTAAGCTGATCATCCTCAATCCTTCCAGCAAGGAGTTCTGTAAATCCTATAATGGCATTCATCGGCGTTCTGATTTCATGGCTCATATTCGCTATAAAATCGCCTTTGGCACGGTTGGCTGCATTAGCCTCATCCGCCAGTTTTTTAGCCTCTTCAGTTGCCTTCATCAGATTCAGCGTAGCAGCCACGAGATCTGTGACATCCTGAACCATTATGTAAACATACTCAACAGTATTATCTTCTCTACGAATGGGTCCCATCGTACAATTCTGCTGCATATATTCAAAAGTGGCCTGAAACGTTTCATCGGTTTTAAAGGGAAAACAGTACTGATGTATTTTTTGTGAAAAAAACGCGAAATTGCCAAAAGTAAAAACCGCCTTGCAGCCTCGTAAGAACCATGACGTATCAAGGGACGGGAAATATGTTAAAATGGATTTTCCTATTATTTCTTCTGTAGTTATCCTGCTGTGTGTTTCCATCCACCGGTTCCACTTGATGATCTTTAGATCCCTGTCAAGAACGACGATACCGGCATTGATTATGTCAAACATCTGCGCGAAAAGCATTCACACAACCCCTTATACTATTTCTGAAACTATACCCCTGCTGTCCTGGAATCAATTTTTTACATTCATTGCAGCTTTATCTAATGTTTCTTCAAGTATTTCAGCGCTCACCGGTTTTTTCAGCAAAGTAAAGGCTCCTGACTGCATGACTGTGGCAATCGATTTCTGCTGAATATCGGCAGTTATAATTATCACAATAGCGCTCTTGTTAAGCTGCTTAATTTGATCCAGAGCTTGGAAACCGTCAAGTACAGGCATGGTAAGGTCAAGAAGAGTCACATCAGGCTGAAATGTCTGATACTTTTCAATCCCATCCTGCCCGTCAACCGCCTCCATGATCTCATAGCCCTTGTCCTTTGGAATGACACGCTTGAGCATCTTACGGGCGACAGGGGAATCGTCAACAAGTAAAATTTTTTTAATCATAATAAATCTTTTAAAAAGAGATTATTAATTCAACCCAGAAAAATAATAGTACAGAAAATAATAGTCAGATAATTATAATATAATACTTATAAATATCATACAACATTTTTTTCACTGACAAAGGACTTTAATCCAGATTAAACCTATATTTTTCATAAAAATATATTTGGAATTGAAAATTAAAAATTCATCAAAGATAAGACATTGTTAAAAGATAGATTGATGGTGCTGCCGCTCACGGATAGAGCGTTAAACAGATTATTCAGGACTGAGCTATGAAGGACTGAGTGCTGAGAAAACATGAATTAACAAGGATATACAGGATATATAAGATGTTTTTTTATCCTGATCATCCTGTCTATCCTTGTTAAAATAATTAAAAATGATCCATCTTTACTTTTTCTAATCCCTAGATTCTCCCACGCACCTAGCTTTAAGACTATTTACACGCCCCGATCCTGCGCCCATTCATCTTGCCGGTCATCTCCATACCTCCCTGTGGTATTTTCGTAGTAAACGTACCCTGAAATGAATCACCTTTATATGTGATTTTTCCTGTCTGGGTTATCTTTCCGCCTGGAGTATCGCATTCCATGGTATAGGACACTGTATTTCCAGAAATATTTTTTTTCACCATCTTACACTGCTGATTCTGTTGTGATTTACCCTGAGGTACCAGGTCTTTTTTTGTTAGACATTGCTTGTATGTCATCGGAGGCGTCGCCGGCATACTCATCCCTCCCGGCATCCCCTTAATGGATGCCTCCGAAGTAATTTCCCATTCCCCTTCTTTCATGTTCACACCGCCGCCGCACGCGTTTGAAACAAGAACAAATACACATACAATGATGAACAGAAACGATATTCTTCTCAACATGTTACCTCCTTATTGCTTGATTATATAACAAAAACGGTTAATTATGAATAAACCAATAAAATTATTAGGAATTTTAATATATTATAATGGGGAGAAAATATCAGAGCTGACGCCTGTTGTCAATATACATGCTTTAGAAAAAAATCGGCAAATTGCCGTCTGTTTTTTTATCATGGTGCCGGAGGCGAGAATCGAACAGGAAAAAACGACAGACAAGAATCGACCGACTACTGATAACTTTTCAAGACCGGATTGGCTGAACAGATGAAAAATTCCAATGAATTTCTTATTGGCGCAAAACAGATAATGAATAGGTTTGAAATGACAAAAGAGTTTTTTATATATTTGTAAAACTGGGAATGCCGATCCAGAAAATAAACGGACACTGGTACGGTCATGAGGAAAATATCAACGAATTCTTAAAACTTATAACTCACCCGGGAAAAACTAGAACTAAAGACGGCCTGAATATTGATTTAAAATGTTTAGAAAATATCTTATTGATGATTAATCTTATGCTGGATCGATTTTTAATCAGAGAATGATACTAATGCCAGAGAACGCCGCAAGCAGTGGCAGGCTTTGCTTGTCCACTTACTTGCCTTGTTAGCTGTATTTACGCTATTAATCATAGCCGAAACACATCACTATCCATGCTGGAGATGACAAGGTAAGGTAAACAGCTGCACCAGCAACAAATCCTGTTAACACAATGCCATCAACGGTTACTGTAATTGGTGTTAATAGTA
This sequence comes from Desulfobacterales bacterium, assembly GCA_028277765.1. Lineage (GTDB taxonomy): Bacteria > Desulfobacterota > Desulfobacteria > Desulfobacterales > SURF-7 > JANQFQ01. The sequence continues at coordinate 7,705 of JANQFQ010000115.1, read as the reverse complement.
CTTTCTTAGCTTTTAAGCTTGAACTATCAGGTTCTTCTACCTTGATTTTATATTCATTATTAAGTTGATAATCCTTTATAGCTTCTCCGTAGTCTTTACCCAAATATCGTGTTCCCTTTAGAAATAAATCAATAACTTGAGCTCGATATCTATAATGAGTGGGCTGATTCTCATACCAAATTTCTCCAAATTTGGTTTCTATATGCTCGGGTATTCTAGGATCAATATAAATTAAAACATTTAGCTCAATCGCCTGGTCGTGGTTTACTTTCACGTGAGAAAATTTTGGTCGTAAATATGATTTTACTTCTGAAGAAAGTAAAGCATTTAATTTAGTTACATTTTCGTCAAAGATATAATGATATTTTTCACCTATAACGACAAGATTGGTATAGTCTTCGCTTATCAGGAAATGTGTGATGGTTTCTTCGGTATAATAATGTCTCTCCCATAATGGTGTCGTGCACCCACCGAATATGAGAATGAGTGGTAATATAAAAATGTGTCTGATTTTGTATTTCATAATGTATTCCAGAGTAGCTAACGGTCATGATGTGGATCAGCAAGGGGAGGAAGTCTTTGTTAAAGACACGTTAATTGAAATCGTTGATCAATGTAAAACCGCTCTCCCCTTGCTGTTACATACCATCATGTTGTTATGGGTTTTTTATTACTATTTTTTGAATGATCCAATAATCAAATTGTTGAAATATATCTTTGTTTGACCAGCCTTTTGGTTCATTCTGTGATTGAACTATTTCATATGCTTTCAATGTATAGATTTTACTTTTATCAATTTTCATGTTTTCATAAATAGCTTCAACGATCAATGGCTTTGATAATAATTTATTATTTACCTCGATTATTTTGAGATAGAATTCCGAATGGCTTATGTTTTGTGCATAGTAAGTATCGGGTTTGTCGACAAATACTGCTTTTATCTTACATACTTCGCCAAATGGAACTCCAAGGAGACTTTTAATTGAACTTTCATATGCCCAACAAAAAGAAGCAAGTATTAAAACAATGAATGATGTCAGTATTATTTTCTTCATTCTTTCCCTATAACGTCTTTCTCACCGCCTGGTGTGTAGCGTCAGCGGAACACATGTCAGGTGCACAAAATGGTTCGGTGTTTCTTTATTCCTGGTTTTTCGCTTTTTTTAATATACCAACCCAGGCGAAAGACCAGCCTATATGTGATAAAATTTTATAAAATAACACACCCTCTGGTTTATAATTAAACAAGGAAGCTATTTCCATACCCACTGAATATATAGTGATTAAAGTAACAGCAAAAATATGGCATTTTGAAACAATATTGTTTGGGAACTCACCCCATTGCACAAAAATAATTATAGCCAAAGGTAACACGAACAAAACTACTGTTACAATATCATTAATATATGGTCTGAGTAAATCTGGATAAAACCCAGCAAATCCGAATGTACTCATCACTGCGCACCATAAAACCCACGGGGAATAAGAAAATAAACTATAAATCATTATTTTTTCCATTGAACGTGCTGCTGTGGGACGTGCAGTAGTTTGCGCGTTCCATGCAAGTAGATAGTTCAATTATTAATTCTGAATGTGGTTAGAAAACCATGCCATACAAAAAATTAAAGTATATAAAATAGGCGGTAACGCCGTTAATAGCACGGAAAATAATGTGCCATATATAAAGGCAACCTCTCCATAAGCCTCAACACGCTCTTTCCAAATCCATCGTGCAATAACTTCAGTGATCCAGCCAGCTGAATAAAATACGTTAGCCATTAGTCCGTAAAAAAAAATAAAAGCAAAAACGAAAAGCGGTGGATCTGGAAACTCTATTTCAGCTCCGGAACTCTCAGCGATGAATCCTGATCCGATCATAGCAAGGGCTCCCATAATTCCGGTTGCACCAACTATAAGATTATAAGGAATACGGCGCAACTCCCACCACTTTAGAATAGCCCAAAAGGATGTAGCTGTTTCTTTGCGGGAAAATAATCGTAGTTTTGTGATAGATGAAATCATTTTTTTAAATGCCCTTGCTGTAAAGCATCAATGATGATAGTCGGTTTTCGTTTAAATCCATGGAAACCGGGATAATTCTTTATTACGGCATAAACCGGCAGTGAATTCGAAAACAGGAAGGCTGAACTTTTATGACATAGATGCTTTTTTAAAAGCCTGTTTACAGGTTAATGGATTTGTACGCCCTGAAAAAATGATGCCTCCCGAAAAACCACCTTATTACCCCTGACCAAAAAAAGATATTTTCTTATATAGAGTCACCACCTCCGGGCTTGTTCAACCTTCGGATAAGATTGTGGTTCGCTACGCTCTCACAATCTATCCTTGTTCGTTATATGTTCAGTATGATGTTGATTGCTAAAATACTATAAACAATATAAGCAAAATAAAGAAAATCTAATGATGAAAAACCAGTCTTTTATATTCTGACAAGAAAGTATGATCATCTTTTGCTAAATATTTTTTTTTATAATACATTAGAATAAAAAGGCTGAACACACCCCAGCAAAGCCCTCTTGTTGTATCGATATTTTTCCAGATTCTAATTTCCTGAATTAACTTATCACACCTGAAAACAATAAAATATCCATAGATGACCCATAAAAACACAACTGTAAATGCTAATATATCACTCATAATTTTTCATATAACGTACTGCTGTGGGATGCGCGGTTTTTACGCGTTCCAACCAGCAGATGGTTAGCCCAATTTTTAGGTCAATGGGCGACCCCATTTCACATTTCCTCAAAAAACTGCCAAAGCGACTCGATCCTGGCTGTTGCCTGAACTGCCTTGTTCGCTTTCTCTCTTTACCAGATATTGACAAAATATACGACCTCTTTTCTATTGATTGAAACAGCTGTGAATGAAAAGACATTGTGGTTCCAATTCTTCTTGATGTCCTCAATATCTGACTTGTATAGGAATACTCGAAAACCATCGGGCAATGGAGATACGCCCTTAAACAAATTCTTAGAGTCCGGCTTCTTCATATCATAAGACGGATAAGCATATGGTGTTGGAATACCTTCAAAAGAGGTGATTTCCGTCCGATCGCTGATTTCAAGCTCATTTAGCAAAGATACAATTCTTTCCGGGGGCAGAGTTAATCGTAGTGCAAGCACATCGCCACCTTGAAGGAATCCCGGAACATGGAAGAATGCAACTTTGACCGCATTTTGTGGAATGTCTGTAGGCAAAAATTTGTATTGGTCAGATTGCGCCACACGAACCCGAACAATTTCCGAGTATAGTGTTGGATCAATTTTTGGCTCCAATCTCTTATTTAAGGAATATCCGAACAAGAATTGAGCGATAACGCCTATCAATATCAGAACGCTAACAGAAATTAATATTATCAGAAGTACTTTTTTCATATGTTAAGCGAACGCTTCCGATCACCTATGTCAAAAGCTTCCATAAATAATAATGGGCGACCCTATTGTGGTCAATGGGGCCGGGCCGAGCTAAACTTCTGTATTCCCTGAAAATATAATCAAAAAGACCTTATTTTCAGGCCTTAAACGGCCAGTTTTATCCCCTAAATCATTCGTTTAAGAAAAAAATATTATGTATTATATAATAACAAGTCTTTTCTTAAAAGTTCAATTTTCCAACAAAACTGCCTGTTTAAGATCCAAAAAAGGCTTTTTTAAAAGGCTTTTTCTTACAATATTAACAACTTATCGCGGCCCGGCCCCATTTCACATGGCATGACCGTGCACCTGTTTCCAGGATCCAGAGAAGGAAACATGCTGGCAGCGTGCGTTAATAATTCTATGGTCCTGGATTTTCCGAGCAACCATCATAGAGGCTATAAAGAATCAAAGTTTTATGTATTACGAAAAACATTAGTGCCGGCAATCCTGATTGAGTGCGAATTTATATCCAATCCAGAAACACGCAGGTTTTTAAAGGAGCCCGAAATCCAGAGAGCGCTTGCACGCTCAATAGCCAAGGGTATTGATATGGATTTTAGCCTGAAGGGAGAATAGACCTTATCGGTTGCTGCAGGGCTAGTATAACGATCAATCTTGCACATGGCGGGGCCTGTTCATCTCCTTACCTCAGCACCTGAACTTGCGCCGCCGGCTCCGCTGTGTGCAATTTTTTTATTATTTAAAAAGTGAAATATTTTAGTTTAGGCGAATACGATCCCCTTAAAGTCTCTTACTCTTCACCAGACAAATTTCTTGACATTCTGACAGTATTTTGTCATCCTTTTAGAGAAAGGGAAAGCCACACCATATTTTATAAGAGATTATAAATACTATTGAAATCAGCGCGAACACATCCGACTGTATTGACAGAACAACAATTAGTGCCCATAGTACATATAAGAGATTGACATAAGAATAGTATTTATGATAAATGCTACATTTTTTGTGTAATAAGGAAAGGGGTTTATCATTATGGGTGATAGAAAATTTAGCACTTTTCTGTTTGCCAGCCCGAGCTTTATATCTGGCTTCTCTAGGGTTGTTGATCTGGGGGGCACATTAAATGAATATAATTCTGCGCTTTCACCAGAAATGGCCGATTCTTGGGCCATAACATCAGATTGGCAGGCTGTAGGAATGGATATGCAAAAAGCAATAAACCAATATGGCGAAGAAGAATAAAAAAAAATCTCAGGTTCCTCAAAAAACAGTACCCGCTATAGACCAGCACCAACTAGAATTATCCGCTCAACAGTTACTACAAATCCAAAAACACTCTGGGCCTTTGCCGCCACCGGAAATTTTACAACATTATGATGTTGCGCTTCCAGGTGCAGCTGAACGAATTCTGGTAATGGCTGAAGATCAGTCAAAACATCGGCAGGAGCTTGAAAACAAGGCTATTAATTCTGATGTGTTAAACTCCCGGATAGGCTTATTGTGTGGTTTCATTATTGGTATGACAACTATTATTTGTGGGACGGTTCTCGGCATCAAAGGTCATGCAGGGTATGGTACATTTTTGGGTGGTATGGGTTTAACAGGATTAGTCGGTGTTTTTGTCTATGGAAGCCAGACAAGAAGACAAGAAAGAAAAGATAGGCTTTCAATGATGGTTGAAAAATAGTCCTGGGCATACAAGCAAAATATGCCCAAAATAAAAACTATAAGCCCCTAATATAACACAAATATATTAGGGGCTTTTGCCGTGTCGAGGTGGTAGCACTCTAGCCACTGAACTCAACAGGATTTCATAATCCTATTCATTATCTTGGATCCCCAGTTGGTCAAGTTTATCAATTTCTTGAATTTTAAAGCCATCAAGCAAGTGTGTATATCGTTTCACCATTTGCATGGTTCGGTGACCTAATATATCAGCTAAAGTTCTCAAATCACATCCACCCATTAAAAGGTATGAAGCGGCCGTATGCCTTAAATCGTGCATATGAACATGATCAAGTTCAGCTCTTGACCTGGCAAACTCAAACGCTGATCTAAAGGACTTGGCCGGCTCCGGATCTGTATCAAGGTTCTTTTTGCCGGGCAAGAAAATATAGTCTTCAGGATCCCTACCTTTCAATATTGGTTTTAAAACTTTCTGAAGTGTTTTTGTCATAGGTGGCCGGCGCGGATCACCGTTCTTTGTTTTTCCCAGGTCAAAATATCGATCTTTAATATTTACAGTACCCGGTTTTAAAAGAGCTGCTTCCCTTGCCCGCATACCTGACTGAAGCAAGGTTAATGTAAATGGGTAAAGCATCTTGTTTCTGCTTTTTTTGCATTCCTTTATTAGGCTGCTTGCCTGTTTTTCAGTTAAAAAAACATTCCTCTCATTGTTTAACGTTGGCTTTTCTATTAAATCTACAGGATTTTCCAGAGTTAATCCCCACTCTCTCCGGGAAACGTTAAAAATCGCTGAAAGAAAAAACAATTCCTTACGAACACTTGAAGGCCCTACGGTTTTCATCCTATCATCCCTGTATTTTGCGATTACAGAGGGTATTATCATTCGCAAGGGTGTTTCCCCGTGCCTAAACCGTTTAAAAGGGCATTTGCGCTCGTGGTGTCTCTTTTAATGGTACTTTCTGCTTTGGTAGTGGATATTTCCTTCAGATATTTTTTTATGGTCAATGGGGCCGCCCATTAAAGGGCCAGTCAAGAAAAAAAACACCTCTCCTATGAAAGCCAGAGACTTTTTTCTGGCTGGCTATTGATCCCCTCTATATATTTCCGTCATTGTCAATACTTAGTCTGCACCCGTTATTTCATTTTTATCGGATTATACTAATTGCGAAAATTCATTCGCACCAGTCACCCATCAGGATACAGGCGATGTACTTCAGGAGAAAAAACGCTCTTGAAGCACGGCCCTCTTCCGCTATAAGCAGAACCAGAATATCTTCGGTGCCATACCGTGTCCAATTGATTTTTTAATTACAGACCCATGGTTATTAGCCAACCCCTTCCTGGTTCACGGCATAGGCGAACAAATATCAACAATAACGATAAATTGTGGGTGCGGCAGATACCAATCAGGCCAGAGAGATTTACACCCAACCCCCGAACCGGTTCACTACTGCACCCAATTTGATCAGCCAAACAGCTTTTTACTGCTAAACGGCACCTGGTCCCGAATAATATAAAATGATGCCCTTGCCAGTTTATTAGCCAAGGCCTTGGTCGCAACCGCTCTGTTTCTTTTCGCCATTTTACGTTGAAAAAACCTTTGGGCAGGCTTACAGTATCTTTGGGCGAAGTTGGCTGCTTCAACATAAGCCCAGGCCAGATACTTGTTTCCATTCTTCCTATTGTTCTCACCTTTTTTTTTGCCGTTTGAAGTCTTCTTGCTCTCTACACATCTGCAATAAGATGCATAATTGCCTGCCTTAGCAAACCGGTTCATATCTCCAACTTCCAGCATTATTGTCAGTCCCAGAATATCACCTATACCCGGAATTGTCTGCAGCAGCTTGAACTCTTTCTTCAATTTTATCTGGGACAGGACGACCTTCTCAATGTCATAGATTGATCTGTTTAAAAATTGAATCGCCCATACATTACTTTTTGCTGTAAATACCAGCGTTGGTGAATCAAACATGTCTTCTACAAACTTTTCGTTAAAGCCCTTTATGGAATTGCCCGGAAAATTAATCCCGCGATTCCTGCTTATCAAACTCTGCAGGCTTAGAATATGTGATGTCCGCTGCCTGACAAACATCAGCCGGCGTCTTAACAGATCGCGCACGGGTCGCTGTTCTTTCGGATAAATATATCCTTCAGGCAGTATGTTTAAACACAGCAAATGAGCCAGCCAGAAAGTATCCCACTTATCATCCGTATGCTTCAATCCCTCGTATTGCTTTATCGCAGCCGGGTTTGCTAGATGTACTTTATAACCATTCTCCTGCAATCCATCGACCAGCCAGTACCAGTTGTAGGTTGATTCAACGACTACCCCCTGAAGACTTTTCTTAAATGGCTTCAGTGCCTTCAACACATCATCCATGTTGTTTGACAATCGCTTCCCGAAAAGCCGGTTGTTTTGTCCATCAATCACGCCTGTGTAATTATTACTTGAATGTAAATCGATTCCAGCGTATGTTTCCATTGAGACACCTCCTAAATTCATTAAAATTGTGGCGCTTATGCGCACTGATACCATAACATTTTTTGTTATGGAAAGGGAGGTGTCTCACTTCTTTCTCAATGGAACAAGCTGTACCCTTTATATGATTATCAGGCCA
>JANQFQ010000091.1 GCA_028277765.1 Desulfobacterales bacterium | reverse complement strand
AGCGGGGTTTCAACTTCATGGCAGGCAAGTTCAATGCTCTGGACGGCATTCTGATGATGTTTGTTTAATAGAATGGTATGCCCACATCCGTCCTGGCACTCGAAATTATCAATATACGATTTGACCTCATTGATGAACGTCTGTGTGTCGTACTTTCCTCGTGCCGGTATAAACATCGCCACAAGAACACCGGCCACGGTCGCGTGAACACCTGAACATAAAATAGCGAACCACACCCCTATTCCTAAAAGCGCATAAGCCAGTGTGGCCCTGATCCATAAGTAATTTAAAAGAGCAACAACACCAAGGAGCAGTCCTGCAAGTAATAGCCAGCTCCATGCAATCGTCTGGGTATAAAACAGGGCTATAATCAGAACCGCACCGAGGTCGTCCGCGATAGCAAATGCCGTAAGAAAAATCCTCGTCCCCAGAGGTATCCTTTTTCCGAGAAACGCCAGAACAGCAAGTGAAAAGGCTATATCCGTAGCCATCGGAACACCCCATCCGCCCGAGGTAGGTGTATTATAATTAAAGGCTGTATAAATAAGTGCCGGGAATAGCATGCCGCCTATTGCGGCTGAAACAGGCAGAAGCGCTTTTTTTAAGGTAGCCAGTTCCCCCACAAGAACTTCACGTTTAATTTCAAGGCCGACAGCAAAAAAGAACAGGGTCATCAATGCTTCATCAATCCAGTGAGCCAGGCTTTTGGAAAGATGAATCTCTCCGAAATGTATTGATAGCTCTGTCCCCCAGAAAGAGCTGTATGAAGCAGATGTGTTGGCCCAGATGACTGCAATAACCGCGGCAATAAACAAAAAAAGACTACCGCTTACCAGTCTCTTGAAGAACTGTTGAAAAGGACCGATGATTGTAAACCGACCTTTCACGGCGCCAGGCATTGACTCTTTTATTTTTATATTTTTACCAGAAAGCGTATTCATTAAACGCCACTTGTCGTTGTGTTAAAAAAGAATAGGGCATAGAGATAAGAGCTGAGAGGTTAGAAGCAAACATGTTTATTACCTCTAAACTCTTATCTCTTTGTTCTACGCCCTATTATTTTCCTCAGTCCTCTGCACTTAGTACTGCTGGTTAACCCGTTGCTTTCATCTTATTATAAAGAGGTGAAATATCCCTTAAGGATTTCACGATCCCCTGAAGCGATTTTAAAAAACCGGTAATATCCTCTTTTGTATTCTCTATGCCCGGTGTTATAACGAGTGTCCCCTGGGCATCTGCATGGTCCAGGCCGATCGACATCAGAACATGGGACGCGCGCAATGAACCGGTAGCGCATGCTGAACGGGTCGAAACCGTGTAACCGTCATCTTCGAGCATCAATACAATACTCTCACCCTCTATATATTTGATTGAAACTGAAACAAGGTTTGGAAGACCATTGTCAGGATCACCGTTTATATAATACTCATCAATATAATTGGGAAGCTCTTTGATCAAAAGATCCTGCAGGCCCCTTAAGTGTGAAACCCTTTCACCCATATGCTTTGTAGCAAGATCCGCCGCAACACCCATGCCGATGATCCCAATCAGATTCTCAGTACCCGCCCGCTTGTTCCTCTCCTGAATGCCGCCGTCAATTATCGGCCATATGCTTGTGCCGAGTCGGATATAAAGTCCGCCCACACCTGTCGGGCCGTAATACGGATTCGAGGCATAGCTTAGAAGATCCACGCCAAGCTTCTGCACGTCTATGGGTACTACGCCCACAGAATCCACTGCGTCGGAATGCAGAATTATTTTTTTTTCTTTTGTTATCTTTGAAATCTCTTCAATTGGCTGGATCGTACCGATCTCATTGTTGCTGTGCATCACAGACACAAGGATAGTCTCGTCTGTTATCGCCTTTGCAATATCATCAGGGTTTACAACCCCTTTTTCATCTACAGACACTGATGTTACCGTACATCCCATCTGGGAAAGACGCTTGATGCTCCTGTTTACAGAGCTGTGCTCTATGTTTGTTGTTACAATGTGCTTCCCTTTGTCCACGTTGGCCCGCGCAACCCCCTTAATCGCCTGGTTGACTGACTCTGTACCATTAGATGTAAAAACAATCTCTTTTGTTTTCTTCGCGTTGATAAGTCCGGCAACCGACTCCCTGGCCTGATCAAGAACCTCTGCAGCTTCTTCTCCAGCCATGTTCTGGCTCGAAGGATTGCCGTAATTGTGTTTAATAGCCTCTATCATGGCATCCTGAACCTCCGGCAGAAGATGACTTGCCGATATATGGTCTAAATTTACGTTGCTCATTGTTCGCCTCCTATATACCTTCTCAAGACCAGCCCAAAGCATTCATGAAATACCAGGCTAGTGCTCCTCATCCAATTCCGATTGACATGCTTTACAGAAAGTAGCATGCTCTTTTATTTTGGCATCACAATACGGACATAAACAGGCTTCTCCTTGTGAATGCCCATGCTTCCCTTCCTCACGTCTTGGTTCCGGCCTTGTTATACCCGCCTTTTTGTCTTCATAATCCTGTATCGCCATGTGAAGAGCATCAGCCCCGAGGTTTGAGCAATGCAGCTTATTCTTAGGCAGTCCCTCAAGTGCCGCAGCAACGTCTTTGTTTGTGATCTTTTTAGCCTCTTCAACATTTTTTCCCATAGCAAGCTCCGTAAGCATGCTTGAAACAGCTATGGCAGATCCGCATCCAAAGGTCTGAAACTTAATATCATCAATTTTATCATTGTCAATTTTCAGATATATTGTCATCATATCGCCGCACAAAGGATTTCCCACCTCTCCGACACCATCAGCATCATCGATGACACCAACGTTTCTTGGATTCTTGAAATGTTCCATTACCGTTTTTGAATACAACATGATAAACCTCCTTATCAGGCTCTATTTATTAACACAAGCCTGCAAATGCCGCAATACTTAACGTCTAATCATCAAGTATTTCCATCAGTTTTCCACAACAGGGGGGCATTCTGTCTCCTTGTTTAAGCTCTACAAATTTATTACAGATCTGGCAATAGGCCCTGCACTCTTTTTCCGAGTAAACTTCGGGGTAATCATCTACACTTCCCCCTTTTTCTCCTTCAATAACAAATCGTGCAAATTCATTATTTGCCGGAACATACTCTCCAACCGGAACAAGCTTCTTGTTAAACCTGGCACAGTCAACCATCATCCGCCACAAAGCTTCAATTTTCATTTTCTCATCATCATTTTCAGGTGTAAATTCCACAAGATTCTTTTCAATGTTAATCTTCATGTCGGTCTCCTTTTTATGTGTCTAAATTTATTAAATTATCTGACATCATCCATTACAGAACCAGGGCCCGCAAGTAGTCTGAATCCCTATTTGCCACCGCCGCATACGGGGCATTTCCAGGTCTCAGGCAGATCCTTGAAATCGGTTCCTTTAGTTATTTTTCCTTTTCTATCACCCTTATCAGGATTATAAATATAACCGCAGTTTACTTTCTGGCACTGGTAAATGTTTTCAGGTTCAGCCATTCATCTCTCTCCTATGGGTTTTATTGAAAATGTCTGAAGACTATAATATCAATAAACATGCCAAAACAGGCAATATTTGCTTTGGCTGGCGACATGCTCTTCTGCAGGCTGGCACATCAGGCTAACCCTTTGTATTTAATTGTTTTTTCTTTCCATAAAAAATGTGTTGAATAACCTTTTTAATGCTGAAATTATAAAAAAAGCTCGATTGTTTATATATAATAAGGTAGATAAATAGAGATTGAGACATAAGTGTCCCAGGTAAACGGTGTGATTGCAAATCAAATACTCAACGCGTCAACTTATTACTACGCGTAATATTCTTCAACAAGTATCCTATTCTCAAAAATATCATCCGTGTTTACATATAATTCATCAACCTGTTCAGCAGCAACCGACTGTATTTTTTGTAGTTTTTGACATTTTTCAATACATTTTTTTTTGGGTATCAGTTCATAATAACATCCTTTACATGGTGATTTTATCATAACGTTATCTCCTCCTTTGCTATGATCCGCCAGTATTCATAGAAAACCTGCCATTGATTACGATTAATCCTGTTTAATCAGCCGTTTCCAGAAAGCGATCAGGCCTTCACTGCCGGCAGAGAACTGTACCAGTTCCCAGCCCTGCTCCCCCTGGCTGTTGAATATCCGCTTGAGAGCCTCTGTTCCCGTTTCAGTTACGTCATCAAGTGTGCATTCGCCGGAGGTGCTGCAAAAATAAACAACTTTTTCAAGCTCCTGTTCGTCATGTTTAGAAATTTTATATTCAAATCTGTTCATAATAATATCCTTTGAAATATGGGTTAACTTACTCAATCTGGCAGGACCTGTTCAAATGAGCGCTAAAAAAGTAAATGGCTAATAATAAAACCGGAACCGCCAGGAAAAAGCCGAAAAATGGCAGTACTGTAAAGCCGCTTATAATTAAGCCAATAGCGATTGTAAGAAAAAAGAAACCAAAGCCTGCTTTTGCCACTCTTTCAAATATACATAATGAGTTGTTCATAATGTCACCTCTCTTTAAAATGTTTTGTGACTTCCGGATTTATAAATATAGGCCATAGGAAGTCTTTATGTTTCTCTTGAAATACTGCTGATGATATTCTTCAGCCCTGTAAAAAACTCCTGCTGGTAATATCTCGGTTACGATCCTGTCTTCATACCTATCTGACGTATCAAGTATCTTCTTTGATCCTTCGGCAAGGTTTTTCTGTTCTTTACTGGTGTAAAATATTGCTGATCTGTATTGGGTACCTATATCAGCCCCCTGCATATTCAGGGTCGTTGGATCATGAATTTTCCAGAACATGTCAAGAAGTTCTGAGTAGGAGATAATCCCAGGATCATATTCAACTTCCACAACTTCCGCATGTCCTGTTTTACCAGTACAAACATCTTCATATGTGGGATTAGCTGAGTCTCCTCCCATATATCCTACACTGGTTGAAGCCACCCCCTTGACGGTTCCAAAAATAATTTCAGGCTTCCAGAAACAGCCAGCCCCGAATATTGCTTTTTCTGGTTTTTTTGACTTACCTTTGCGCAGAAACTCCTCCAGCTGTCTTAACAGACTGTCTGGGTTATCCACCGGCTGACGACAGGCATGATCATAACATACATACGCAGCAGAAGAGTTCTCTGCTATCTCTATGTTCTCAATATATGGAATAAACGTTTTGAGTATGTTTTTGTTTTCATCAGTATCAATAAGTATGATTGTTCGCCCTTGAATCGGAACCGTTTTCGCGGCAGCCAATAATCCTTTGGTCCTATCATTTTCTTTGCGGCCGGCGACAATCACTTTTACATCCTTTGCGTTAAATATCCCAAAGGATATCAGCATCTGGGGAGAAGCCGCGGCTCCTTTTTCCAGGGGAGACAGCGCTGAAATAATGGTCTTTTCAGCTGCTGTGGCAAAATCCTGTCTGTCCGCGTACCGGTTCAGCCTTATGAGATTTGAAGCAGCCACAGAACCCGCTGAAGGGATCACACTGTCGGTTTCATCCTTTACCCTAATAATCAAATTGCTGTCATGCCCTTCACGTGTCATGAAAAAACCACCGTTCTTTTTATCGTAAAACAGCGTCAACTGATCTTCAGAAAGCCTGATTGCCCAGTCAAGCCATCTAGCATCAAAACTCGCCTCGTATAAATTAATAAGCCCTTTTGTAAGAAAAGCATAATCAGAGGCAAGGCCTGGAATCTTTTTTTCTCCGTTTCTCCAGATTCGATAGAGTTCACCTTTTTTCCGGTCATAAAGATGATGATAAATAAAATCCGCTCCCCGCTTAGCTGCATTAAGATACTCATCTTTCTCTGTTACCTGATACGCCCTGGCAGCTGCTGATATCATCAGGCCGTTCCAGGCTGTTATCACCTTATCATCAAGATGCGGCCGTGGCCGTTTATCCCTGACTGCACGAAGTGATTCCCGTGCTTCTGTGATAAGAGTCTCAGCTTCTGATAATGATAAACTGAATTTCTCAGCAGTTTCATTAATCGTCTTTGCTGCATATAGAATATTCTGTCCGTCAAACTCACCAGATGGATCATACGCGGCATTGCCATTTTCCCGCACACCGTAGTGATAAGAAAATATCTTCGCCGAATTGCTTCCTAAAACTTTTTTTATCTCATCATAGGACCAGACATAAAACGCGCCTTCTTTTTTTTCATGTTTGTTGCCATTCTCCTTTGGATAGCTGTCAGCGTCTTCTGCTGAGTAGAAGCCGCCGTCATTATGCGTCATATCTCTTATTATATAGTTTAGGGTTCTTTCAGCTGTTTCCAGAAAAAAGACATCATTTGTTATGCTGTAAGCATCAATATAATTCTCTATGAGCTGAGCATTGTCATAAAGCATCTTCTCAAAATGCGGCACATGCCAGGTTGAGTCCGTAGCATAACGATGAAATCCACCGCCGATATGATCGAATATCCCTCCATTGGCTATAGACCTTAATGTATTGACGGTCATATTAAGGGCCTCTTTTTTTTCAGTATCACTAAAATATTCGATGCCACCAAAAGAGCCCAATTGCATTAAAAAATCCTGGTTTGAGGGCGAAGGGAATTTAGGCGCTTTGCTGAAACCGCCGTATGTTTTATCATATGAAGACACATAATTATTAAACGCCTTATTAAATATAACACTTTCAAGTGGGAGCTTTTCCCCGACATCTTTCTTCCCTTCCAAAAATTCTTTTGTGAAGTCAGTAATCTGTCCTGCTGAAGCAGATAGTTTTTTTCTTTTCAGCGGATCGCTCCAAACATCCGCGATATTTTTTAAAAGCTCTTTCCATCCTGTTATATTATATCGTGTCTCTTTCGGGAAATATGTTCCCCCAAAAAACGGTTTAAGATCATCCGGTTGCAAAAACACATTTAACGGCCATCCGCCAGAGCCGGTCATGACGGTTAACGCTGTCATATAAATTGAATCAATGTCTGGACGTCCTTCCCTGTCAACCTTGATACATATGAAGTATTTATTCATGATCTCTGCGACAACGGGGTCCTCAAAAGATTCATGCTCCATGACATGACACCAATGACACGTGGAATAGCCGATTGACACCAGTATAGGCTTATCTTCTTTTCTCGCTTTCTCAATCGCCTCTTTTCCCCATGGATACCAGTCAACAGGATTATAGGCGTGCTGCAGAAGATAAGGGCTCTGCTCATCAATAAGTCTGTTCGTTTTTCTGTTTTTATTATCCATATCATTACCTTGTGTCTCTGAGGTTATCGTTCCATAAATAAAAAAACTTGAGATTCCAAGTGCAATTAATGCAACGGCTATGCCTGTTTTTTTTATTTTCACTTTTTTACCTTTAATGCTCTAAATATTGATACCTATTTTATCACTTCATATAAAAAATTTAATACCGTTAAAAATTTTGTAAACAATATGCTTTTAGAAATTCAAAATTTTCTAATCCTCCGAGCTTTTCCTACTTGTTTTGTATGATTTTTGAAACACTAATGTATCAAATTTAGAAGTAAAATATTTTTTTTGCTTTTTATTGAACAAATTATTTCCAGACAGCTTGACAACAATGAATGCCGGCTTAAATTAATTTCAGGATAATAAAAAAGTCTGACAAAGGATATTTGCAGTTTCATTCTGTGGTTTAAATTAATTATCAGAATGATGAGTGATGTTTCTTGAAAAGGCCATAAATACTATTATTAAGCACTGCACCGGGCCAGAGAGGGCCATTTGTATGACCGGACATCCTCTCCTTTGCACACCCTGTGCAAAAAATGTTCGGCGGCAAGTGGCCCTCTCTAGCCCGTGGGCTATGACTACAGGGTTTCCTGCTTAATCAAGCAGGACTATTTCCAGCTTATATAGGGCGGATATAAAGCTGAGTTGAATAGGTGAAGTTCCTATTCAAACGAAACTTATACCCTTGTGGTATAATCTCATAAACACTACTTCAGGAAAGGAGTTAAAATGGCAGAAAAAGACAAGACCATTAAAAAGAAAAAAGAGGTCGTTCCTAAAGAAGTAACAATTTGTGAAGCAACCGCTCAAATGCTGGAAAAAGCTAAAAAAGACGGTGTAGAAACCGCCTTTGACAGGGCGGCTGACATGAAGGCTTGTCCTATTGGCGCTGATTCAGCGTGTTGTAAGCACTGTGCCATGGGACCCTGCAGACTCACCTCAAAAGAACCTTACGCCAAGGTCGGTGTTTGCGGTGCTGACATTGATACCATTATGGCACGGAATTTCGGACGCATGGTCGCGTGCGGAACTGCCTCGCACACAGACCATGGCATGGTTATGCTCAATCTTTTTCGAGAAGTGATTCAAGGTAATATCGATGACTACGAAATCAAAGACCCGATAAAACTGAAGAGTGTGGCTGAATCAGTAGGGATAGAAACAGATAATAAAACCACATTAGAAATAGCTGAAGAACTCTACATAGAGCTTGAAAAGACCTACACCCAGATCGAGGGAGAAATCCCTTTTGCCAAACGTGTACCTGAAAAGACCCTTGAATTATGGCGAAAACAGGGCATTGTGCCAAGGGGTGCCATGAGGGAAATTATGGAAATGATGCATCGAACCCACATGGGTGTGGATCAGCAATATGAAAACCTGACAAAACAGATCAGCAGGACAGCCCTTGCAGACGGCTGGGGCGGCTCTATGGTTGCTACTGAAATATCGGACATCCTTTTTGGGACGCCTTCACCTGTGGCAATTGAAGTGAACATGGGGGTGCTGAAAGAAAACAAGGTTAATATTATTGTTCACGGTCATGAACCAAACCTGTTTGAATCTATGTTGGTGTCCGCCAACTCTCCTACGCTTATACAGGCCGCAAAAGACGCAGGCGCTGAAGGTATCAACCTTGTGGGCATGTGCTGTTCAGGCGCTGAAATGCTTGTAAGACACGGAGTCCCCCATGCCGGCAATTTCATGTCCACAGAAGCCGTGCTTGTTACCGGCGCTGTTGACGCGTTGTGCGTTGATGTACAGTGCATCAAACAAGGGCTTTCAAAAGTAGCAAAATGTTATGACACACCAATGTTTACGACCAACCCTCAATGCCATATTGAGGGAGCCGAGCATATTGATTTTAAAGAGCACAGCCCCCTGGACTGCGCTGATGAAATTGTTATCCGGGCGATCTCACGCTATAAAAGCAGGACAGCTAAAATTGAGATTCCAAATATCGTAAACACTGGTGTACACGGTTTTTCTCATGAATATATAAACTATATGCTGGGTGGCACCTTCAGGGGCGGATACACACCGCTTAACGATAATATTATAAATGGCCGAATCAGGGGGGTGGCTGGTGTTGTTGGCTGTACCAATCCAAGAATTAAACAGGACTGGGTTCATGTGGAGCTTGTAAAAGAATTGATTAAAAACGATGTCCTCGTACTTCAGACCGGTTGTTCACAGATCGCTCTTGCCAAGGCAGGGCTCACGTCACCGGAAGCCGCATGCATGGCCGGACCGGGTCTGCAGGAGGTCTGTGAAACTGTCGGGATGCCGCCGGTGCTTGGCATCGGTGCCTGTGTTGACAACAGTAGGATACTTGTAGCAGCAGCAGAAATGGTAAAGGAAGGAGGCCTTGGCGACAGTATAGCGGATCTTCCTGTTGCTGGAACCGCGCCTGAATGGATGAGCGAAAAGGCTATTGCTATCGGTCAGTACTTTGTGGCATCAGGTGTTTACACCGTTTTTGGAGTCACCTTCCCGATCGTAGAAGAGACAAAATTTCACGAACTGCTGTTTGAGGGCCTTGAAGAACAGGGTATGGGCAAATGGGGTTATGCTGTAGATCCCTATGAAATTGCCCGTCTTATGATACAGCACATTGATAAAAAGAGGAAAGAGCTAGGCATTGACAAAACAAGAGAAAGGATTCTTGTGGACATGGCTGACAGGCGTGAGCTTGAAGTGGCTTAAACTCTCTTCCCCTAGGCAAGTCCTTTCCTTATAGAACACCTTCTCCAGGCAGTCGGGGATATTAAATCTCCGGCTGCCTGCAATAAGCATTTATACCATTTTCTGATTTTGTCTGGCCCAAACGTTTTTATAAACCTATGGGAAACTCAGCCGGGTTGTTAGGAGTCATATTATGGCAAAAACAAAAGAAGAAATGAAAGCCTTATATCTTAAACTCGGCCTGGACATATCACTGTTCGGAATTGCATCTGAATGCCCATATGACGGGAAAAAATCCTGCCCCGTTAAAAAAGTTAAAGAGCTCCATGGTCTCACTCTTGAAGAAAGATATGACACCATCCGGAATATGACTCAAGAAGAAAAGCTTGACCTGCTGGATCAAACATTGGACTGCGCTGTTAAGTGCCAGTATCAAAATGTATAATATTAAATGAAAAACATGTTTACCACGAAGAGCACGAAGGACACGAAGAAATAATTTTTTTGTTTTTCAGAAAAAATTAAAAAATAAAAAGTTTTCAGCCTCCGTCGGTGAACTTCAATAATTAAATCAGGAATTACACATTAATATATGAGTTACTTGCAAGTATAACATTCTTTTGCCCAAAGGGCTTGTTAATACCCCTTCGTGTTCTTCGTGTCCTTGTATGATTAAAAAAAATAAAATTATTTAAAACGGGGGGTGC
>JANQFQ010000122.1 GCA_028277765.1 Desulfobacterales bacterium | reverse complement strand
TGGAGGGTAAACAGCGCGTTATATGTCTCCGGCCCCATCAGAGTCCTGCCCGCGGACATCAATTCTGTTCTGATAATAAGACCAAGGATCATGGCAATGAAAAACCAGCCAAGAATGACGAACAGGTACATGAGACCGATCCGCTTATGGTCGGTGGTCAGGAGCCAGGACCGGATTCCCTTGGCGTCGGGGGAAGATGGGGTTTCATAGAAGGAGTCTATTGTAGTCAATATAATGCCTTAATTATAAGTGCCTAAAGTTGATGTATCGCTCCGCTCTGCCAGTTTTTAAAAAAAACGTGGTCGTGGTCGTGATCGAAAATGGTGGTCACAGCCTACACTATAATGTACTTAAGTGCCTAAAGTTGTTGTATTGCTTTGCTCTGCTTTTTTTAATAAAAATGGCAGAATTCCACAACTTTAGGCACTTTAGCGCACTTTAGGCATTTTAGGCACTTTTATTTTCCTTTTCCGGGTTAAAAAAAATAAGAAAACCGCCAGCAGGATCATGACCGTAAAGGCAGTTATCTTAAAAGTTTTAAATACATACCGTTTATTTTCAGGGTCATAGGCAAAACAGTAGGAGACCAGTTTTTTTATAGAAATACTGGGTGTCCCTTTTTCTGCTTCTGAAATCGCCATGCTGATGTCAAATGGGAGAAATTTTGGCCCATATATATAACGTATGATTTTTCCATTTGCTGATATGCAGATCAGCACGTTAGGATGGACAAATGTGTGGGTGTCTTGTTTTATGAAATTGAATCCAACTCCGGTGGTGAAGGCACGGACATCTTTGGCACTGCCTGTGAGAAACCTCCAGCTCTTCTCCGGGAAGTCCTCTTTCAACAGGGGGAGATAGTTTTTTTTCGCGTTGAGAGCATGTTCCGGGGTCTCTTCATCATCAAAGCTCAAAGCAATGATCCTGTATTCACTGCCGGGTTTAAAGGTAACATCATTTAACGCGGCAGACAGGTTTGACAGCATGAGGCTGCAGGTGTATGGGCAGTGAAAGAATATCGGCAAAATTAGCGTGGGTTTGTCGATAATCTCTCCCAGAACCACAGAATTGCCATTCTCATTTTTAAAACGGATATCTGAGGGGAGACTCTCCCCCAATTTTTCTGTGACCCCGACTCCTTCCATGCTGTCCGGGCTGGTGATGACGGCAGGTTTTGCGGGGGGGCTGTCATGGCGGCTATGATCCATGCTGTGATCATGTTCCGCGTTCTCGACCGCCAACGTTCCTGAAACAGCTAAGGAGACGCATAGAATAGAAATATAACAAAATTTTCTAAAAAAATCCATCATGATCATTCAGGACTAATGTTTGCGGTCGTAAGATTTACATTCAGTGTTTTTTTAAATTGATGCTTGGAGAGAAAGCTGTCTCTGCCTGCGCCATAACTGAGCAGAACAGTTGTTTCCCCTTCAGGCTTTATGACAGTATCTTTTGAATCTCCTGAATTAAGGGGGATCGTAAAAGCAATCTCTGTTGTTCCGTTTGTTTCTGAGCCTGTCAGATTGGTAATGTTAGAGACACCGCCGGATTTCTTGTCTGATGAATGCTTCCGTTCACTGACACCAAAGTCATCCCGTGCTTTTGCTGTCCCATTTTTCACATACCCGATAATAAAGTCCGCGTCCTTCATCCCTTTTGAGGGATTAAAACCAATACCTACCCATCCGGTTGTTTTAGCTGTCAATTTAATATCCAGATTCCCCTCTTTAACCGTCCATTGGAAACTCATATTTTCAACATCAATTTTGTGCTGATATTTCGCTTCTCCGCTGATACAGGGATTGAGCAAAAAAATAGCGCAACATACCACCCACACAAAGACTCTCTTCATCATCATCTCCTTTGTAAAAAAGATAATTATATATCCGCTGTTATATTATCAACCGTACATCAGCTCACCGCCTGTAAAACCAAGACCAATGGCAGTCAAAAGGCAAAGTCCATAAATAATAAGTGTTTTTATGGAGATACCATCCTTTTTACCTCCGAATTTAATAGCCAAGCCTAACAGTCCTATTAGGACAACAGCAAGGAGAATTTTTATTTTAATAAGCATTATCCATTCTCCTTCAAAAGAGTGCTGCCAGTCCATGTAGCCGAAAATAATCGTCGGGAATACACCGATCATGGCCAGTATTTCGCAGTAATGGGCTGTATTTGACAGTTCCTTGTTTTTTAAAAAATAAGCAGCAAGGCCGAACAAGAAACCGCCCATGATCATACCCATGGGCAGATGGGTTACAGCAGGATGTATGGGATGATGAAAGCCTATACTT
Source organism: Desulfobacterales bacterium (assembly GCA_028277765.1). Classification (GTDB taxonomy): domain Bacteria; phylum Desulfobacterota; class Desulfobacteria; order Desulfobacterales; family SURF-7; genus JANQFQ01. The sequence continues at coordinate 21,633 of JANQFQ010000122.1, read as the reverse complement.
TCCAGTATTTTGAAAACAAATTCAGTCATATCGGCTCCTTTCATCTTTTATCATGTTGTATGACGTCACATTTTTTATACGTTTTTTATCCTATAATATATTGATATTTAAGAAGATAAACAGCTTATTACCATTTTTCTCCTAAAAAAATCAACAAATAAAAATATCTTATACCAATTAATATAATACCGTATGCAGGGATTTAAAGGGGACAGGCTAAAATCGTTCTGAGAAAAAACATGAATGAACAAGGATGAACAGGATGAATAGGATGTTTTTTTATCCTGCCTATCCTGTGTATCCTTGTTAAAATAATTAAAAGGGGATTTTAAGAATGATATTAACTCTTCACGGTAAAATTAACTTAATCTTGAAAACTGAGAAGTGAAAGGATATAGAATGGTCATTTCAGTTTATTTGTATGTATCATCTACTCTTTATTTTCAAGGCGGATAAAAACTAAAACAAGGATTATATTTTATGGAAAACAACGGGAAAACACTGACGGTTGTAAAAACCGAAAAAGAAAACCATGATATAACATCCCTCTATTTAAAAGGACATAGCACATCGCTTGATAACCGCAAGGCAGGCCAATATTTATCGATAAGACTCCCTGAGGAGGATAAGTGGACCAGCCCCCATCCATTTACCATGTCATCCGCGCCTGAGGATGAGACGATCCGTCTTACGATCAAGAAAGCTGGTGCGTTCACATCTTCCATACCTGATCTTAAGACTGGTACACCTGTAAAATTCAGCGGCCCGCATGGTCATTTCTGCCGTAACATTGATAATAAAGAGAATATCGCCATGAGCGCTGGGGGTGTGGGGGTCACTCCTTTTTTAAGCGTGCTCAGGCATTTTAAAAACACCAATGCAAAAAACCGGATCACCCTGTTCTGGACCAGCAGAACCATTGATGACGCGTTTTCCCTTAAAGAGTTGGAAGAGATGACCGGCATGTTAGACCTGACCGTTATCCATACCTTAAGCAGGGATAAAGAAGCTGCCAGGTTTGCACGGGAAGATCTTCCAAGGATTCATTATGTTTCTGGATACGCCACACGGGAAGTGATACAGGAATTTCTGGATGTTTCAAATACCGCTTTTTTTGTGTGCGGCCCGCCAAGGATGCAGGAATTTGTGCTGGATGAACTTCAGGCGCTCGGTGTTGCCAGGGATATTATTGAGATAGAGAGTTTCGCGTTTAATCCAGGGTAAGCGTATTGTCAAACTTTTAAAGATTAGCCACGAATGGCACAGAACTTTGCTAAAGCTACGATCTGCAGGCGAAGGACACGAAGAGAAAAACAGTATCGAAATTGGATAAAATAAAAGACATACTACACTCTCAGATCTCTAAAGCTGATAGTACTGAAGGGAAACTTTTGTGAACCGCCTTATGAAACGGAAAGTTGTTGATGCTTTTTGGGGATATCCATCGATAATCCTCAGGGCCGTTCAAGCGGATACGGCCTGATACAAAGCGGCAAAGAAAAAGATTCATATTAAGTTTAAAATGGGTGTATGCGTGTTTGACGGTGGTTAGCTTTGTATCAATTAACACGTTCAGATTGGTCTGATCTTTAATCGCCCTGATACAAGCTGATTCCGGGGCTTCTTTATTTTTAACTGTGTAACCAGGGAACTCCCACATACCGCCTAAAAAGCCTTCACTTTCACGTCTGGTAATCAGTATTTTTCTGTTTCTAACCACGACTCCGGCAGCAAGATGCTTAATCGGTACTTTACGCGGTTTTACTCTTCGGGGATAGTGTGTTGTTAATTGTTTTAAATAAGCTTTACAGAATTGTTGAACAGAGCAATCGCTGCAAATCGGTTTCCTCGGTTTGCAGATAACTGCTCCAAGCTCCATCATGGCCTGATTAAAATCTCCGGGATTGTTTGTATCCAGGAGGTCCTGAGCAGTTTTTTTGAACAGGGCATGGGAACCGGATTTGTTTACCGGTGCTTCCATAAGAAACAGCCGGGAGACCACCCGCTTGACATTGCCGTCCGCTACAGCAAGGGGATGGCCAAAAGCGATGCTCTGTACTGCTGAGTTAATATATTCGCCAACACCTGGGAACTGGATGAATTCTTCTGGAGTGCTCGGTATATCTTTTCTGTTTTCACCCGCTAGCAGGATGGCCGACTTATGAAAATTCCTGGCCCGGGAATAATATCCTAGTCCTTCCCAGCACTTAAGCACATCCTGCAGGTCGGCCCTAGCCAGTGATCTGATGTCTGGAAATTTTTTTATAAATCGATGAAAATAATTGATGACGGTCACAACCTGAGTCTGCTGGAGCATCACCTCGGATACCCAAACGTGGTAAGGGTCTTTTGAGATCCGCCAGGGAAGATCCCGCTTGTTATCATTATACCACCCAAGTAACTTCTTCTGAAAAGATGCAATTTGATTTTTGTTCATTATCCTTTAATTTATATTCTGCATGCACCGTGTGAGTAAGCTGGGCGGGGAGACCCTACCCCTTCAATTCCTAAATTCTTCAATTCGCCAATCCCTATACCTTACACCCTATTCCTTTTTCTTCCCCACACCGCATATACTGGATCGGCATACATCTGTTCGGGGAAATATTTGTCATCTTCTGGTCTAGGCAAACCCCTGACGGACTGGGTATGGATATCTGCGAATTCAGATGATTCCAAGAAATATTCTATTACCAGGCCGGTTCTTTCAAACTCGTGCAGCTCCTTCCAGATGGAGATGGATTTTGGAGGGAACCATCGATTGGAGAAAGTTATGACCAAATAACCGCCAGGCTTAAGAACTCTTGCGATTTCTCTGAATATGTTAAAAGGGCGTATTAGATATTCAATTGACAGTGAACAGATGACCGTGTCAAACATATTACTTTCAAACGGCAATACCGGTTGTTCATTCAGGTCGTGAACTACATAATCATTCAGCATTGAATTGGCGGTCAGTTCATTCTTATTCATTCCCAGTCCGATGACCTTTTTATAATCTATCTTTTCCGGCAGGTGTGACTCCCAGCTTGACATTAAATCGAGTATGATCATTCCCGGTTTTAAGATGTTTCCGTATATTTCAGAAATCGTTTTTGATGCCTCACTGTCCACATGGCTGACCATGCGGGTTTTTTCATAAAAAAGAGAATCAAGATTATCATCTTCCCTTTTAAAGGGATCATTAAAAAAAAACTGAGTAGGCTGGCCGTTTATACGGGCCTTCATGCCCGGACCATCTGTAATGGTTTCAATCCAGTCTGTACAGGAACCGCCTCTTTCATCGTTCTTTTCTTTTACATCAAGAAGATGGGCGGTCAGTTCCATATCTATACCAGCCAGGGGGTGATTGAAATTTATTGTTACAGAATCATCATTGATATCCATACATCGAAAGGGTACCATGTTCCCTTTAAACACTCTGGGGATTCCTTTTAGAATACCTTTGGGATAAAATCTACCTGTTCTCGGAATGATCCTTAAATCTTTATTAACAGCTGTATCAAGTTGCTTTGTTTTAATATCGTGAACCGCGAAAGATGAATAGCCTGGGATCAATGTCCCTTTTTTTATCGGCATTGTAATTGAACCACCGGGCTTAATAGTGACCAGGTATTCGTAAAGGACGGGGGGAAAACAATCTCTCCAGAAATTAATTCTGTCACTGAAATACACATCCTTATGCTTAATACCGTGCCGCTCCCATTTAAGCTCGAATTTTAATGACGCAGTTTTATCGTCCATAGAAGAGTTCATTTTTCCACCTCTTTTTTTTACTTTCCACCGGATCCGATCAAGGGTAATTCCTTATCTATATGGAAAACAACAAGGTGCCTGGGTTCATTAAATTCCGTATCGTCAGGATAACAGCGCCGGCATATTTCATCAATTATATCAGGATTTTCCTCTTCGCGTATTTTTGTCAGGAAAAAACGTTTGCCTTTATAGCCAGGACCGTCTTCCTTAAACAGGTATGCTGCTTTTGGATTCTGTTTTATATTTTCATGGGTCAGCCGGTCCCTCATGATGACCGCGATGTTATTGTCATCAAACACATGGGGCCTTGCATAGATTGCTGCATCCACATTTCCATTACTGTCAGCGGTTGAAAGGACACCGGTTCCTTTTGTTGTATCAAAATATTCTTTTAGATTCATAAGTCACTCTCCTTGTGAAAATTTTTTATGTTCTTAGCTGCTTCATAACTAAAATAAGACAGAACCGGTTTATGGCAATAGCCATTGACATGGATAATATCAATTAGTGGGAAAATTTTCTGGAAAAGAATGAGCAGTATTACATCTTTAAGGTGCTGATATTTTGAAAATTATTCACAGTTTACATCTGGCCCGGCAGTTCCCGAATATATTGCAAAGGAAACCGGATGTTATTATAAATCGTATGTGCCAAAGGATAGTATGATTTTTAATTACTGACGGGAGTTGGTTAACATCATTGTCAGAACCAATGGAACGAGTAGCACTAACTCAAACCAAAAGTGTTACTCTTCCCACACAACCATATTCCTGCCCTCATGTTTCGCACGGTATAAACAGGCGTCTGCGCGTGAGATCAAGGAGGCCATGTCTTCGGTTTTTCCAAGCACGGCAATACCGATTGAGATTGTAAAATTGAATTTACCACCATTTACAGCCATTGGACTGACGGCAATATGTTCTCTGAGTCTTTCAGCAGCACTACACGCGTTCGTCAGATCTGTATCTGACAGGATGACAACAAACTCTTCGCCGCCGTAACGGGAGCAGAAATCAGTAGGCCTGACGCCGGCGACAAACAGTTTTGCTATGTGCATCAGGGCCCTGTCACCAGCGACATGTCCGTAAGTATCATTGAATTTTTTAAAATGATCGATATCGATCATCAGGATGCTGAGTGGCTTGTTGCTGAATTGATAACGGCTGATAAATCGAGGAAGATTTTCATCAAGCCAGCGCCTGTTGAGAAGGCCGGTAAGACCGTCAGCCATGGCTACCTTTTCAAGCTGTTTCTTCTGAAAAGTGCTTTCAGAAAGGGCAAAGTTGTTTGCCCGCATACGCTCAACAAAAAGGACCAGCATATTTCTAGCAAAATCATGGGAAACATCAATCAGCCGCCAGAATGTTTTTTCATCCACTTCAAGAAGCCGCACGTCAGTATCTGCTATAACATTAGCGGACACAGGCTGGTTGTCGATCACTGAGATTTCGCCAACTGTATGTCCTGCTTCTAAAAAGGCGGCAGGTGTGTCATTAATATCTTGAAGGTGAACACTTAGTTTGCCAGAAAGGATCATATACATGGTCTTGTTAGGCTGGCCGGCTTTAAAAAGTATCTCTCCTTTTTTAAGTGACCGTAAAGGGCAGTTCGCAAGTAGGCCCCAGATTGATTCAAAACCAACATTGCGAAGTATTTTCAGCATTTCAACTTCACGTGGGATTAGTGTTTGCTGCATGGTATTCCGCCTTATAAGTTTTGTTAATGCTTATTTAATCATCAAATCGATAAAAGTAGGATACTTGAATATATATATGTATAATACAGCCATACAATTGAAAAAACAATTATTTATTCAAGGAAAAAACTGAAATGAGTTTTTGTAATGTTTATAGTCTTTTAATATCGTTTTTTTATGAATAAGGTCAGCTAAAATAAAGCTTGATGAAAAAAGGCTGTTTTGTTAATCAAACAGATAGGTTACCATTCAAGGAGACATCTTTATGAAAACATTTTTAATAGGATTGGTGATAATCATGGCCATGGGAATGCAGAATGCTGGTGCTGGAATGAATGAGGAAATCCTGACGGATACTGACAAGGCGTATCTGCTGCAACTGGCTCGGCAGACGGTCAGCATGTATCTTAAGGATAAAACGATACCAAGTCCAGATGAGACAGAATTGACCGATAATGTCAAACAGAAGCTTGGCTGTTTTGTGACACTTGAACACAGGAAAAGAGGGCTGAGAGGGTGTATCGGTATATTTGAAAGGAACAAGCCTCTGTATAAGAACGTTATCAGCAGGGCGGTTTTAGCCACACAGGACAGCCGGTTTTGGCGAGATCCGGTGACCTATCAGGAGCTGAAGGATATTGACATTGAAATCAGTGTGTTGACAGCGCCCAAAAACCTTCCCTTTAAGTCACCTGAGGACCTACTCTCGCAGCTGAGGCCGAATTTGGACGGTGTGATCCTTTATACAAGATACGGGCACTCAACCTACCTTCCCCAGGTATGGGAGCATTTTTCAAGGAAAAAAGATTTCCTGTCTAATCTGTGCCAGAAACACGGAGCGCCGAAGGATACATGGAAAAAGGATTTTCAGAATGTCCAGATCCAGACGTATCAGGCAGTGGTGTTTTCTGAAGGGGAGTAAATAAAAAAAAATAAAGGCGATAAACCGATCACGATCACAACCATCCCGCTGATAACGGGACTAACCACAACCACACTTTTTCATATTATTATCAAACCAATGAAACCAACCAAACTAATTTAACCGTTTTTTATTCCAACGCATCTGCCATCAGTTCCCCGACGGTTTTTGAGAATTTGGAGGGGTTGTCGATTTTACCGCCTTCACTGATGATTGCCATATCCATTAGAAGTTCGCAGTAGTCTTTTAGGGCCTGATCTTTTTTGTCTTTTTCATATATCCCTTTCATCTTTGATATGACCGGGTGGCTGATATTGAGTTCCAGCACCCGTTTTATCTCAGGTGGTTTTTGGCCCGAAGCCTTGAGCATTTTTTCCATAAACGAACTCATGTCATATGTGTCACCAGACAGGCAGGATACGGAATCCTTTAGATGGGTTGAGGGTTTTACTTCTTTGATTTTCTCTTCAAGAACAGTTTTTATATGCTCAAACAGGGAAGCGTATTCATCTTTTGTACTGTCATCGATTTTGTCTAGATCCAGATCTCCCTTTTCAGCACTTTTCAGTTTTTTGCCCTCATATTCCATAAGGGACTGGACCACGAATTCATCTACAGGATCGGTCATCAAAAGGACTTCATAATCTTTTTCCTTAAGGGCTTCAAGGTGCGGACTGTTCAACAGGGCAGTCAGGTTTTCTCCGGTGATATAGTAAATATCTTCCTGCTCGGCTTTCATGTTTGTCACGTAATCTTTTAATGATATGAGTTTGTCATCAGATTTGGTTGTTTTATACCTTATCAGTTCGGCGATTTTGTCCTTATTAGCGAAATCAGTATGGATTCCAATTTTAAGGATTCCTCCGAATTCATCGTAAAATTTTTCATATTTCTCTTTTTCCATATTGCTGAAGAGTTCCAAAAGTTTTTTCACAAGGTTCTTGCGGATATTTCTTACCAGGTGATCCTGCTGAAGGATTTCTCGGCTGATGTTCAGATTCAAGTCAGGAGCGTCAACAACACCATGGACAAAGTTGAAGTATTCTGGCATTAATTCCTGGCAGTCATCCATGATAAAGACCCGCTTACAATAAAGGTGAATCCTGTTTTTCCGTTCAGGGCTGAACAGGTCGAACGGGGCCTGGGAAGGTATATACAGAAGGGCATTGTATTCAGTTGTACCCTCAAATTTCATGTGGATGTGCTCCAATGGTTCGTTCCAGTCATGACTGATATGTTTATAAAACTCTTCGTATTCCTTGTCGGTCACCTCTTTTTTATCTTTTGCCCAGATAGCCTTCATTGAATTTAAGGTATCATCTTCCCTGTACTTTCTGGTTGTTTCACCAACAATCTTGCCCTCAGAGTCCTTGATCTGCTCATTTTCAGGGATCGGTTCGGTTTTTTCCACATTCATTATAATCGGGTAGCTAACGAAATCAGAATGTTGTTTTACGATATGTCTGATGGTATATTCTGCGGTAAAATCCTGTTCATTATCCTCCTGTTCCTTAAGATGGAGCGTGATGGTAGTGCCGTGAGTCTCTTTGTCCGTTTCCTGAATGGTATATGAGCCATCTCCGGCGGATTCCCATTTCACAGCCGTGTCTGATCCAGCCGCGCTGGTGATCAGGGTGACTTTGTCGGCTACGATAAATGAACTGTAGAAACCCACACCAAACTGTCCTATCAGCTCAGGTGTCAGGACAGTATCTTTCCCGCTCTCCTCCATCGCCTCAAGGAAGGCGGCTGTCCCGCTCTTTGCTATGGTTCCGATATTTTCAAGGACCTCGTCATAGGTCATGCCGATACCATTATCAGACACTTCAATGGTTCTGTTTTCTTCATCAGGGGTAATCCTGATCGTAAACTCGGTGTCCGCATCCACGAGGTCAGTTTCAGTCTGCATTTTAAAACGGAGTTTATCTATTGCATCTGAAGCGTTGGAGATCAATTCCCGCAGAAAAATCTCCCTGTTTGAATAAAGGGAATTGATGATAAGGTTTAACAGTTGCTGTACTTCGGTTTTGAATTTGCGTGTTGATTTTTTTCCTGCCATTTATACCTCTCCTTTATATATATTTATTTTTTTATTAATAGCTTTTTGTTAAAATAATGGGGTTAAATATGGATTTGTCAAGACCCGCTCTATGAAAAAAAAGCCTTATAGAGAGGAGAGATGGCGATGATCATGTGTAATATGTTGAAAATATTGAAATAAGGTGCTGAAGGCTGGATATAATAGGCCTGGGGGTAAAAATAGGACTGAGGACTGAGAAAAAGCATGAATTAACAAGGAGGTACAAGATGTATAGATTGTTTTTTTATCCTGTCCATCCTGTTTATCCTTGTTAAAACAATTAAAATATAACCTGAAATATTATTGAAATTTCATTGACGGCTGAAGAAAAAAAGTCTAACTTTATAAAGTTGTAGTAAAAATTTATTACAAACAGATTCCGGTGCCCTGTAGATATATTCGGATAATATTTCAAGGGATTAAGTGAAAAAATATGAGTCTTAAAATTTTTTCAAACAAAGAAATCTCGGAAAGTAAAAGAGTTTTTGAGCTGGAAGCTGAGATTGCTGAGACTTATAAACAGATTTTTTTAATCAGCAGGGCAGGGAAATCATCCCCTTATAAAAATACCTTTGAAGAGAGAAAACAGGAAGGTATCCTGGTGTCAAAAAATCTTCGGGAAAGATATAAGGCATCCCGGGTGAAGTATGAAACATTTGCGGCTGAGCTGCTTAAAAAAGCCCGAAAGATGGAAATACTGAGACAGCGTTATCTGGCAAAGCCTGTAGTAAAACTCCTTATAAAAAAAAGAGAACTTGAAAACATGGCGCGGAATGACAGCCCTTTCGCGAATGTGCGCCTCATGATTGTCAATGGTGATTATTTGAATATTCATGAACAGCTAAACCGGTTATTGAATTTTGCGGAATATAACTGCGCGACCATGGATAATGATTATCATAAGCTGGCCAGGTCATACTGCAACGTAGGCAGGATAGTTATTGAAGAGGTTATTGAAAGAATACTTGATTATAGGATGACCGGTAAATCGCCTGTTGGAGCGGATGAGTATGAAATATTAAAAGACGGTGCCATGAAAGCCATCAGGCTTTATGACAGGGTTAAAAAGTTTTCAAAAAGTATTAAAGAGATGTCAGCCAAGGATTTTGTTGGAGAGGCGATTTTCCCCATTTTTACTGAAAAATATGATCCGGAATATCCTCAGGCGTGTAAGTATGTCCAGGCAGAATTGAAAAAGTATATAAGCTCAGGCCTCAAGGATAAATCCCGGGTTCAGCATATCGCTGCTGATGATAAGGTTACAGGTTTTACGCGTACGAATGTTAAGCTTTGATATTTTATATAATCGTTACGCTGTCAGAATTGGGATGTCAGGAGCATAATATGACAGATGACAACACGCCAAAAGAAAAATGGGAGCCGAAAAGTCCCAAGGACAGACGAAAGGACAAACGGGTCAGTTTTAAAACCCAGATTGTCCTGATGATTGAAAGCGAGGAACTCCTGGATATCTCAACCACTGATGATATCAGTATGGCGGGTTTATTTGTAAAAACTGATCATAAAATTCCGGTTGGGACACCCTGTACGGTGGAACTGGTATTCAAAGGGGTGAGCACCAAGACATCAATAAACATTAACGGTACCATTGCCCGGCAGGCCAAAGACGGGCTTGGGATCTCTTTTGATGAGATAGAGGTAGACAGTTATTTTCATTTAAACAATTTTTTAAAACATACTATATTGGATCCAAAGACCATACAGCAGGAGATTTTTCCGATTGATTGATGTTGATATGATCTGCCACTTATCTTCAGATAGAATATCGGCCCGTTGTTTTCTTTATAGCAGGAAGTTCATATGAATCAGAAACAAGACAGAATTTTCGGAATTGATCTTGGGACAACGTATTCATCTATCGCTTATGTTGATGACAATAACCATCCGGTAATATTGCCAAACCTTGAAAACCAAATCGTAACCCCTTCCGTGGTTTTTTTTGATGATGAGAATGTTGTGGTGGGTAACGTGGCAAAAGAGAGTGCCAGGGCGTATCCTGACCAGGTCGTGAGCTTTATCAAAAGAGAAATGGGTGAACCGGATTTTAATTTTGAATATAAATCCAGGTCATACCGTCCTGAAGAGATCTGCAGTTTTATTATAAGAAAGGTCGTTCAGGATGCAAGGGAAACCATGAAACAGGACATTTCCAACGTGGTGATAACATGTCCGGCATATTTTGGCATTAACGAACGTGAAGCAACTCAGCGGGCCGGTGAGATAGCGGGGCTCAATGTATGCCAGATTATAAATGAGCCGACTGCCGCTGCTATTACATACGCAACAATGAAGGCATCTGAAAAGAAAGTCGTGCTTGTGTACGACCTCGGGGGGGGGACTTTTGATATCACCCTTATCGATATACAACCTGAATGTATTGACGTGGTTTGCACCGGCGGTGACCAGAATTTAGGCGGCAAGGACTGGGATGACACAATCATTGACTACATGGTTAAGGAATTCCAGAAAAAGACGGGCATAACTGAGAATATCCTTGAAGATCCTGATACCAACCAGGATTTACAGCTGTTTGTTGAAAAGGCGAAGATAACTCTAGGTCAGCGGAAGTCAGCTGTTGTGGTGATTACTCATGGAGGAGAAAGGGTAAAAATTGAACTTACGCGTGATAAGTTTGACAAACTAACCAAGAAATTGCTTAACAGAACCGTATCCTTTACAAAAGAGATGCTCGGGGAGGCAGGGAAAAAAGGGTATAAAGATTTTGATCAGATTATCCTGGTTGGCGGGTCAACCCGAATGCCCCAGGTATCGAAACGCCTGGAAAAAGAGTTTGGTAAAAAACCTGAGATTTTTGAACCTGATGGGGCAGTGGCAAAGGGGGCCGCCATCTTTGGATGGAAGCTTGCTCTAAGTACAGATGTTCTGAAAAAGAAGCCAGAAGAGAGACCGGTTGACCAGCCTTCCGTAGAAGAAGATGAGGAGATAAAGGACCTGATTGACCTTGTTGAGGCAGACACAGACGGTATTGAACCTGGAGAAGAGGCGGGTGATTATTTTGCCATGCCTATGGGTAATGAAGCCCCGCTGGATGTTAAAGATGTAGCCAGCAAGAGTTTTGGCGTGGTTGTTACAGCTGCCGATAAGAAAGAGATTGTATTTAATGTTATCCTGAAGAACACAACCGTACCGGTTGATGTGGTCAAAACATTTCCCACAGGGACCGATAACCAGCGGACTGTTCTCCTCAGGATTATGGAGAATAGCATTAGTGAACAGATAGCGCCGGTGGAGAGTTCAACGGAGATTGGTACAGCAATCCTCAAACTCCCTCCTGGGCTGACAAAACAGTCGCCGATTGATATCCACTTCAGGCTCAGCAAAGATGGACGTCTCCAGATCTCAGCAGAAGAGACCGTGAATTATGAAACCGTGGATGTTGAGATCAAGACCAGTTCAGTAATCCAGGGTGATGAACTGGCAGATGCGATCGCCAGGAGTAAAGATATTATTGTTGAATAGTCGGTTTTATCCTGGATATCCTTCCTGAAAAGTTTTTTACGCTTTCCAGACACCGGGGATTTTTGTTTTACAGAATTTACATCTGTTTCCCTTAAGATAGTATTCGGGAATATTATACCCCAGCCGATGAATCAGCATTTTTCCGCAGTTATGGCAGTAAGTATTGTTCCCTTTGTGGCCGGGCACGTTTCCCAGGTACACGTAGCGGATACCTTCTGTCATGGCGATATCCCGGAAACTGTCCAGTGTTGAGACTGGTGTGGGCGGGAGCCTTTCCAGCTTATACCTGGGTGAAAACCGTGAAAAGTGGAGGGGGTAATCTGGTCCCAAATTATTAAGAATCCAGCTGCACATTTTTTTTGTCATCTCAGGATCATCTATATATCCAGGAACCACCAGCGTTGTTATTTCAAAATGAATGTCGTGTTCATGAAGGGTTTTAAGTGTGTTCAACACTGGTTTGAGCCGGCCGCCGTTCAGTTTCCGGTAAATCGTGTCACTAAATGATTTCAGGTTGATGTTGGCACCGTCAAGAACGCTGCACAGTTCAACGAGGGGTCTGTTATTAATGAAGCCGTTTGATATCCATAAGTTGTTTATCCCTTGATCAGAAGCCAGCCGGGCAGTGTCGATCATATATTCAAAATAGGTTGTTGCCTCAGAATAGGTGTAGGCAATCGATTCAGAGTTGGTTTCCCTGGCTCTTTTTACCACATCAGAAGGGAAAAGCTCATTGTAACGGACTTTTTCCGGCATTGTCTGGGATATCTCCCAGTTCTGACAGTTCAGGCAGCGGAGATTGCAGCCTGTGGTCGCAATAGAGAAAACACTGGACCTGGGCTTAAAATGATAAAGTGGTTTTTTTTCCACAGGATCCACGTGAATGGCGCAGGGATTGCCGTATGCAAGGGTGTAAAGGGTTCCCTTGATATTAACCTTTGATCGGCAGACGCTTCTGTCGCCTGGCTCCAGCAGGCAGCGGTTGGGACAGATACCACAAATGACTTTATTATTATCCAGCTTGCTATAGAGGAAACCTTCCTTGGACCATTTCCAAGGGCTTTTTGGTGCTTTTCCTTTAAATATTTTTCCGCGGATATCAGTAGGACCGGACATTTTTCGGACTTTTTCTTCAAAATGGAGAAACGCGCTGGCTGGAGCGGCCCCTGCAGACATAAACGCGGCTCCGCAGTATAAGAAACATCGTCTTGTTAGTTTATTTTCCATATCCAAGTATAATCACCAAAAGGCTTATAATTTTTAAACACAGCAATATGACGGCTGTCCATATAATCCCAACAAAAGGTATCAGGACAAGGCTTGCGGCTATTGTCCCGAATGCGGCGCCGACCAGGTCGGCTGAGAACATCCTTACAGCTGCGTTATCACTGTCCCCGCTTAAATGAAGCGCGACCGGGAATTGACATCCGCAGGCAATGGAAAAAAGAAAGCCTGTGAAAAGGTAAAAAAAGACCGGCAGCCGGTCGCCGAAACTATATACAGCCGCAATAAAAAAGCCTGTTACTATTATAAGCATGATGTCGGTAATGACAAGTGTTCCGCGCTTTTTTTGGATAAACGTCTCCCCCAGCCATGCTCCGGGCAGAAGGCCGGCGAGGAAGATGGTTATTATCAGGCCGATCTGTAGATAAATGTACCCGAAAAAGATTTGAAATGCAAAGATTACAAGGATTTCCGCACCCATATTCATGCATCCGGTTGAAAAAAGAACAAATTCTTCTTTAGTAATCCTGAGAAGGTAGATCAGGAAGATGACAACCAGTATGGCAGCAAATCCGGCTGGGGAGCTTGAAAATTTCAGGAACCATTGTGAGAACATCAGCCTGATCAGAGAGGGGGAAAGGTCCTGGTTGATGGGCTGGTCTCTGTCTACCAGTTCATTTAAACTGGCAATCCTTTCAGTGGTAACATTGCCGTAGTAAAAGCTGCTGATATAGTTTGTCTGAATCTTCTTTTCGTTCAGCCGGGCGGGGATATCGGCTGTTATAAGAGTGTCACTGCACAGGAAGAATATATTTCCTCCTGGTAACATTATGATGTGTCTGAAACTTTCGGCAGCGGTGTTGAAAAGCGAAGATATTTTTTGCCGCTGGGGTTCAGGCAGGTAATTTTCAAATCCCTTTACAGAAAAACCGAGCACTCCGCCTGGCGAGAGACGCTGCTTTGCTAGTTTGAAAAAACGGTCTGTAAAGAATCTATTGAGCTGAAAGGTTTCAGGCTCAGGCAGGCTCACGATAATGGCGTCATACACATTTTTCGAATTCATCAGCCACGCCCGCCCATCCTGGTTGATAATATGTAATCCGTTTATTTTTTTTAACAGTCCAAAACGGAACAGGGCGGATGTGACATCAGGATCTATCTCCAGGTAATCGATTTTGTCAGGGCTGTATTTTTCCAGTTCTTTCATTATACCGCTATGTGCTGAAATCAAAAGGATGTGTCTTGTTTGTTCTGTCTGGGCCATTGTATAATGGATTGTCTCTTCAGCCAGGGCTGGGTTGTTATTACTGTAGACAGGTTTCCCTTCCAGAAACAGCGTGAACTGTTCTCTGTCCTGGTGAACTTCGATTCTTCCGTAACAGGATTCGCGGTAAAAGGCCAGTTTGCCCTGCAGAGGGGCGAGTGTCCGGTATTCAAGGAGAACCCCAGAGAGGAGGACAGCCAGGGTCAGTCCGGCCCCGAGAACCGGTTTTGGTCGACATCTTGTTTCAGACGGAAATAATAAACATGCAGTGATCAGCAGGGGAAGCCCTGCCAGGAGGAGGGACTGAAACGGGGTTGTAAGGTGGACAAGTAAAAAAGAGAAAAGAGCGCCGCCGGCTATGTCTCCGATATTGTCCGCGATATATACGCGTGCACCTGGGCAGCTTGGGATAATGTTTCTGATGACAAATAAGCTGTATGGAAGAACAAAGCCGATAACAAGGCTATAGGGCGCTATTGTGCAAAAACAGTATACAAGGGTCGGGTAGAAACCAACAGACGCGCCTTGTGCGAAAAAAACATCCCGTAGCTCACGGATCGCCATGACCTGAAAGACGGAAAGGCATAAAAGGGTGAAAGAGATCCAGGCGAGTTTCTCGGGTGTGGCAAGCCGTGAGTGCCCGGTAAAAATGCGGGAAAGCAGGGTGCCTGCACCTCCCAGGATCAGCCAGTTAAAAAGGATCAGTGCGATAACAAATTCATTGCCTTGAAACTGGGCGAGGAGTTCACGGATAGTTACCAGCTGGGTCGCGACAGAAGCGATGCCGGTGGCTGTGATAACATGTATGACCGTCCGGTCACTTATCTTCTTCAAAGCATTGAACCTGAAAGGTAAAAAAATCGAGCCTGCTGGTCTGCCATGCATCATGAAGCAGACCAGCTTTTACGCAAAGGTGTGAGAGGAATTCTTCAGGATCAGAGAGCTGTGACCATACCTGGGGAAGGAAAACAGCCCTGGCAGATCTCTTCCGTATGATGACGCCGTCTATATTCGGGCGCAATTGAGCAATCAGATCATCCCTGTCCTTATATTCAATCTGTTCCTGTTTTGTTAGGATGCTCACTTCAATGTCTATCTGTTTTAGTTCACTGGTTGTTAAGGATGGAAACCTCGGATCATGAAAGGCCGCGTTCAGGGCATTTCGTTTTACACCCGAAAGGATGGTTTCATCACCAGTATAGTTCCCGATACATCCGCGCAGCTGTCCATCAATGTGGAGGGTGACAAACGTGCCCCTTTGAGTCTGGAACACCTTGTGGGAAAGTTCGGTATCAAGCGATTTGGCTCCGGTTTTGCTGATTTTTTTGCCAAGCCTTTTCATAATGGTATGCCTGGCCAGTTTGAGTAATGTCATTCCCTGTTTTTTTGTTAATTTTTTGAACGTGTCCTGTTTCTTCGTCATTCTATTGTCTCCCCAGAAAAGCTATTGCTGTGTAGCCGACCACCCTGTTGTGAGTTCCAGCGGTATCTCCACTGTTGGAGTAGTGCAGGAGGACCGGATGCCAGCCGTGTTGGCGGGCCAGGTTGATTACAGTTAATATCGGTTGTTTGCCGCAAGCGGCATTATCCTTAAGCTTAAGCTGTTTATGATCAAGTTTCAGTATCAAATCTATTGTGTCCTTGTCCCTCTTGTTTGCTTTTTCATATGGAAGGTAGTGGGAAAGGTCTGAGCTGGCGACAACCAGAGTGTCCTTATCAATAAAACTGCTGACAGCAGAGGCGACACGGTCTGTATCACATGGTCCCATAACAATCGGTACAAGTTTAAAATCTTTTATAAAGTATTGTAAAAAAGGGAGAATAACTTCAATCGAGTGTTCTGCCTTATCAGATGCCTGAAAGGATGTGAACATGTTTGAATTCCTGCGTAGTTCAGCTGCATTTTCATGAATTTTGATCAAACCGGACGGTGTCTGCCATGTGTCAGCATCACTGACCACGCAGTCGGGAAAGCCTATTCGATGATCAGGCCCCAGGAGAATAATTTTGCTGAAACTTTTTCCCTTCAGGACATGGGTAACATATGAGGCGGTAAGCCCTGAATATTTATAACCGGCATGAGGCATGATGAGCGCCCTGAGCGGACCCTGGTGAGGCGCCTTAAAAGCCGTCTTTTCCGCCTTCTTCACAAAGTGTTCAATGGTTTGTTCCAGTAAGGCCTTGTTTTTAGGGTAGAAGAGGCCGGCAAATACGGGTTCGCGGATATTATCTGCAAATGCCTGACCACTATACAGGGGGCAGACAGGAACAATTAATAGATAGATGATTAAAGAAACAAAAAACAGGTAGATTGATTTGGGTGTTTGCAGCATGAAGTAGTAGTTTCCTGCAATTGTTTTTATAAAATAACAAAGAAGTAAATTTTAAATAAAGTACAATGAAGAAAAAAACGTGTCAAACAAAAACATATACTAGATGCTAGATATAAAAAGGACTGAGGACTGAGTGCTGAGTGAAAGAAGGAAACCTGGATGCTAGATGCTAGCCCGAGCGTAGCGTAGATCCCGCTTGTTTTTAGCGGGGATAAGAATATAGTAAACGACACTATTTAATTTAGATTTAACCGACCAGTAGAAAATCAGAATCAGTATTGAGTTTGTGACTATCATGTGTTAAAAAGTTTTGACTTAAACTGGCGCATGTGGATTTAATCTAATTATGTAGGTTGGGAGAATTGAAATCGAAAAACTGATGGATCTGAGCAATTCGATCCCGATCCCGACAGCGATTTTGATCTCTATGAAACCAAGTCCCAACTGAGGAAACAACATGAATTAACAAGGATGAACAGGATATATAGAATGCTTTTTATATCCTGCCCATCCTGTCTATCCTTGTTAAAATAATAAAAACGGTTATGAAAAAAATAGCTGCAATTTATTTAACAGTCATCTGTCTGATGATTCATCTTTCAGCCTTATCCTTGTTTGCTGAAAGGGGAATGTCCTATGGATCAAGTATGTCTGAAGAAAAGTTAAGCAAGCAAGATGAGGAAATAGAGGCCCAGGAAACCGAGGCTGAATCAGAAAAAGAAGATGATGGGAAGCGGATAACTTTTGAGCTGGAACTTGACGCATATTACACATGCGCTGATATGTATATCAATCTTACGAACAAACCAGTCCCATATGTGGAGGATCTTGGTGAAGTTGAGATTTATAAAGAACTTTTTACAAGCTCTCTTTATCCCCGGGTTGTTGTTTTTGAGGCCAGCGTTTATCCATTGCCAAATCTGGGGGTCTTTATAAAAAGGAATTATGAGGGCTTTTATGACGATCATGATATTGGTGATGATTTTAATCTTCTTGAATCAATCACAGCCGGGTTTGAGGAGCCGTTTGCGTTTTCACTATTTTTAGGTAATGTTATCAGTTTTTCCAAACCAGGAGAAAAGCGTAAGGCAAACAACAATGGGTATATGGGCTACCTGTACAGCATGGGGAGCTATCATATCAAGGACAATGTGCTTATTAACGACAATTGGTTCGAGTTGGAGTGGAAGATCAAGGGGGACAAAAAAACTGAAAAACAGAAATTGAACTGGAGTCTCAGGATAGGGACAAAAGTACACCAGAATCCTGAAATCGCGGACACAATTCATTTTTCAATAAGGAGAAGCCGAGTTGATTTTGACGCATCAGTCATGTCCCTGCTGCAGAACAGCGGTTTTGAGTATACATTCACAATCGACAGGAACAGCCTTGACGTTGTCAGCCATTTCCTTTCTGTTGAGAAGAATTGGCCAATGAAGAATAAGAAGTACGCTTTTAACCTTACAATTGGTTGTATATATGAGGCAAACAGGAAATATAATGGATCCTTGTTTGACGAGGGTGTTGATAATTTTAAGGCGTTTATTTGGCCTAATATAAAATTTTAAAGGAGGATATTATGAGACTGGCAAGTGTAGTGATGATATGCATTACCCTGATTTTTTGGGATTTTGCGGAGGGTAAAGAAGCTAAGAAAGCAGAAGAGCTAAAGGCTGTCATTGAAACCAGCCAGGGGACGATCGTCCTGAAGCTTTACGGTGATAAGGCGCCGCTGACAGTTGCAAATTTTGTGAACCTGAGCCGCCGCGGATACTATAATGGCTTGATTTTTCACAGGGTTATCCCCAAATTCATGATCCAGGGCGGTGATCCCACAGGTACGGGGAGGGGCGGTCCAGGCTACAGGTTTGAAGACGAGTTTCATCCTACCTTAAGGCATGACAGCCCAGGGATACTTTCCATGGCAAATGCAGGGCCAGGAACAAACGGGAGTCAGTTTTTTATCACACATGTTCCAACCCCCTGGCTGAATAACAAGCATTCTGTTTTTGGAAAAGTGATTGAAGGAATGGATGTGGTTAATGAAATAAAAAAAGGGGATAACATTATAAAAATTTTTATAAAAGGGAAGGATTCCCCGAAAATGGATAAATTGAAGAAAAGAATAGAACAATGGAACAGCATTCTGGGTAAAAAATTTCCCAAACAACCTAAGAAATAAATTGAAAAGAAGTTTTTTTTAGAACTTGCCTGTATGTTGTCTTTGCCGTGTTTATCGCGGTTATGTTTACTGCTGGTCAGGCCGGTTCTGGTTTGATGATATAGATTTTCAGTCAAATGCGGGTTAGAGAGCCTGGCCCTTATCAAACCAACAAAACGATTATGTTTTTTATAAAAATTTATTTTGCCATAAGATGGGTCATGGCTTTTTCCAGCCCATCCAGGGATAGCTCAAACATGGGGACAAACTCACGGATGACAGAAATCGTGTAGATGTGGTCCCATCGATATATGGGTACTGGGTTAAGCCATACTGAATATGGAAAGATATCAGTAAGATATTTCAGCCTTTCAATGCTCGGCTTACCGCTCCTGTCCTCTATGTGTATGGATCCGTCGGTTGCCATAAGTTCATAGGGCGCCATACTGGCGTCTCCTACAAATATTAAGCGGGTTTCAGGATCAAATCGCGCAAACTCGTCTACCTTTTGGGGTTTGCTGTACCGCTGGGGATCTTCCCATAAGGTGTCGTAAATGGTATTGTGGAAAAAATAGGTTTTCAGTTCCTTGAACTGGGCTCTGGAATAATAAAAAATAGCCTGCACAACAGGAATAAACGGATCCATGGACCACCCGCCGTTGTCTATGGCAAGAATCACCTTAAGCTTATCCCTGAGGCTCCTGTCAAACACAATTTCAATTTCACCACCGTTTTTCATGGTCTGGTAGATTGAAGCATCGATGTTTACCTGATCCTTTGGACCTGAAGGGACCAGGTTTCGGAGCCTTTTTAAAGCTTCAGCCATGGTTGCTTTTGTGAGGGGGCCTGTGGCAGAATAATCTTTATACCTTCTTTCCATGGCGACTTTTACAGCGGATTTGTTCCGCGACATGCCGCCCACGCGCATGCCGCCAGGATGGTAACCTGAATGCCCCACAGGAGACGTCCCGTGGGTGCCTATCCATTTGTTCCCGCCGTGATGAGCTTCGGTCTGCTCCCTAAGCCGTTCCTTAAAATATTCTATCAGCTCTTCAGGTGTAAGATTGGCAATTTCTGATTCTTCGATGCCAAGCGCTCTTGCCAGTTCTTCAGGGTCCTTAAGCCACTCATCAAGCATAGCACGTGCTATTTCATCAATTTCAAATCCGTCAAATTCAGGGAGTTCAGCACCATGAAAATGATGGGCAAACACCTGGTCAAAAAGATCAAAATACCGCTCTCCCTTAACCAGGATAGTTCTTGCTGATGTGTAGAAATCGTCCAGGGAGTTGACAAGCCCCCTGTTAAGCGCCTTCTGAAAGGTCAGAAAGGATGTCGGATTTACAGGGATACCGACTTCTTTGAGTGTATAGAAGAAATTGATAAACATTATTTTGTGCTAACCTATATTTTATTACACATTCATTATCGATTCTAAATCGGATTCTCTTTATTCAAAATGCCTAAATCCGAATATCGAATATCGAAATCCGAAACAAATTCAAAACACAAAGTTCCAAATGTTCAAAACCATAACAGCCTAATATTAATATTAAATTTTTTAATGTTTTGAAGATTTGTATTTCGGTCATTTGATATTGTTTCGGATTTCGTGCTTCGGATTTCGGATTTTGCAGTTTAAAAAAGTCTTCTCCGGTTCACATGGTTTTCAGCCACGTGATAGTCATTACTTTTCTTAAACAGAATCCCGAGAAACGGCACATCACCTTTTGCTAGTTGTTTTGGCTTAAAGTCAGGATCTACTGCAAGGGCTCTTGTCCAGTTAATCAGCTCCCGTGTGGCCGGGCGTTTTTCAATGTTGCCCACTTCCCTGAGCCGGTAAAATGTGTCAACAGCATTTTCCATAAGTTTGCTATCGATTTCTGGGAAATGTACATTTATGATTTTTCTCATCATTTTGGGCTCTGGAAAGGCGATGTGGTGAAAGTTGCACCTGCCAAGGAATGGATCAGACAAGTCTTTTTTAGCATTGGAAGTAATAATAATAACCGGCCGGTTTTTAGCGCTGACCGTTTTATCAATTTCAATAATGTCAAACTCCATCTGATCCAGTACATCCAGCATGTCATCCTGGAAATCTGTGTCTGCTTTGTCTATTTCATCTATCAGCAGGATGGTCCGTTTATCTGCTGTAAAAGCCTGGCCGATTTTTCCCATCTTGATATATTCTTCAATATTACTCACATCCCTTTTTGAATCTCCGAATCGACTGTCATTAAGCCTTGTCAGCGTGTCATACTGGTACAGGGCTTCAATCAGCTTCATGCTTGATTTAACGTTCAGTACGATCAGGGGCATACCAAGGCTCTCAGCAATAGCATGGGCAAGCATGGTTTTGCCTGTTCCAGGTTCGCCTTTTAACAAAAGAGGCATTTCCAGTTCCATGGAAATATTTACTATCCTGGCAAGTTCATCATCTAGGATATAGCGGGTTGCGCCTTTAAATGTCTTTTTTTTATTAGGCATATTAAAACTCCGTATTATAATTAATCGCAAAACAAGATTTGTCACATATCTTATTCTTGTAGTCAAGTCTGTATATACTATAATGTCGTTTGGCCATGATTATCTATTTTTTTTTCACCACGAAGTTAATCCGGTGAAAGTCAAGCAATAATTTTTAATGCTTTTAACTTTCTCCACAATTTGTTCTTTGAAAATTCGATAAAAACACC
>JANQFQ010000014.1 GCA_028277765.1 Desulfobacterales bacterium | reverse complement strand
TTATGTGCAGTTGATATTGGCTGGAAACAACAAATTCAAAGGATTTTGGCTATGTCGAGCGTTTTAGATCACATAATTTTTTACTCCACATAACATTTTCACTTTAATCTCCTTACAATATTTTGTTATTTGTTCTTAAGAAAAAAAATATCTAATTCAAAACTGCATAGTTTTCGGTTAATGCCGATGCTATGGCGTTCAGGCTTGAATTTAATAACATTTTGACCGGTTTGTTATATTTTTTGCACAGTTTTTTTACCCTTTTGCATGCATTGTGACTGTTGCAATTGACCGAGCAGAGGATCATGTCTGATTTCGCAATTCGCTCTTCTAGATTATTGTTGCCGCCTTTCATATAGCCGTCATGATAATCAAAACTGCCGCCACTGGATTCAACGATGTTGCGGTAAAACTTCTTCATTTTTGTCATGCCGCCGACGATCAGAATCCGTTTTTCACATAAATGGAATTCAGGACATGTTTCATCACATTCGTCTTTGCATTTCATGGCTTCTAAAAGACGGGAGACAAATCTATCCAGTTCATCAGCAAGCAGACGGTTGGTTGACTCCATTTCAAACATTTTTATCTGAAGTTTTCTTTTCTCTCCTTCAATCAGGTTCTTCTTTTTTGAAGCATTAAAGAGGTGTGTTTCAAGTTCCCTTATCCTGTTTTTTGATTTCAGGTTTTCTGTTTTCAATCCTTCTGCGTCATGATCAGCAGGGCATATTGACTCTCGTTTCTGTTTTTCAGCGGCCAATTGTAAATTCGCATCTGCCAGGGACTTTGCTGTATCTTTATTTTTCTGCTTCAACTCTTTTGTTCTTTTCTTTTCCCTATTAAGGCGCTTTGCAAGTTTTCGGTTTACATCCACTTCAACATTAAGGCTCCGTCTTGATTTAATATTTTCTTCAATATTGAGATGGCCCATCATGTGTACATCGCCATATACATTCTGAAGAAAATATTCGGAAATATCAGTACGTGATACAATGGCATATAATAATCCCGGAACTGCACCGGCGCGGAGTCCATCCTGCCAGGCCTCTTTCAGCTGTTGTTCATTAAAATTTTTATACTTTGCAATGTCTTTGCGATACTTATGTTTGAAAAGGCGATCCGTTTTTTTCGAGACTTTATTCTCCTTCTCAAGATATGCCATCATAATACTGTGAATGCGATAAGATGTTTCTTTTTTTACAGACAATCCGTTTTTCTTCAGTATCCGCCTTTGTTCCCCTATACTAAGGCACATGCCGATGAGCGGGCATTTCAGGTTTGAATAAATCGTCCAGATGGGTTGAAGAATTGCTGTATCCTCAGGTTGTTTTGAAACAGTATCTTTCCCCTTGTTTACAATCACTTTTTTAGGCATTTCCGAATCTCCTTTTTTTATCATTAATGAACATATGATTGTCTGGACATGGCCTCTTGTCTTATATGCCCCACATGACTTAAGAGATCATGAAGATTGGCATCCAGGTCTTTCAGGTGTTCTTTCAGGTCTGCGAGAGATATTTTATCGTTAATTTCTAAATCGTCGATATGCTTTTCAAGATGCTCCACGTCATCATGTATATGCTGAACGTCAAGCCCTAAATGTATGATGTCGTCAACTAGTTTACCCATTTTAACCTCCAATATTAAAAATTAACAAACCGGCACACCTTAACAATAAACCCGGATTTCTCTAGTTTATAAATACAGCCTTGATACTATTATGTTACAGAAAACAAAAACCCGAATAACCATACTATAGGGTTAATCGGGTTCCTGGTTCTTAGTGACCTGTGACCTCTATTTGTTCTATATCATAGTACTGTTATGGATCAGCTCCTGAAAATGTCAGTTAAAATTCAAGCGCTAACTGGCATGTAAGTGTATCCGCATCCTCATCCGTGCCTCCGTCATTCATATCATAATCGTCATCATGCATGTATTCCAAGGCAACTCCCAGCTGATCTGCAAGGGCGATGCTGACAGCGGTACCATAGCGTTTCTCGGGCAACACACCGGCAAGATTGTCCGTTCCCTGGTAAGTAAGTGCCAATGTCATTTCTTTTCCCATGGCTTCAAAGGTATAACCGCATTCAAGATGAAAGGCGCTGGGATCTTCCTGCTCTAGAACCGCTGATGTGCCAGCACCATCGTCTGTACTGTATTCAGGATCGTCAGACGCACCGATATATTCGCCGAACAGGCTGAAGGCTCCCGCAGATACAATGACATGAGCACCGATACCGTCCACATAGTCCTTGAGTTCAAACGACCCGTCCGGAAAAGCATTGATAAATTCTGCCTGTACTTCTTCAAATCCGTCCCCAAGTCCGTCTGAATCAAGCAGGTTGCTGGTCCAGTCTATTCCAAAATTGATGCTGATGTTTTCGTTTTCAAATATGTATCCGGCGTTTGCGCCAAAGGTTTCAATTTTATCATCCTCATCATTGCTTTCCTTATTGATATCTCCATTATACGTGTAAACAGAGCCGTAAAATCCATTCTGCTCAAAGCCCACCTGTAGAGCGCTTTCTCGTGTCTCCCCGATTTCCAGTGTTAACGGGTCTGAGACCATATTGGTTTCATACACACCGAAAGGGACATACAGCTTCCCGACGGTCAGATATACTGGATATGTGTCTGTACCGCCCAAAGTGATGAAGCCTTCATCAAGTTCGACAGGTTCTGTATCCTCCTCCTCCCAAAGGAAAAGAATATGCCCGGTGCACCATTCAGTGATTTGAGCGTCAAACCCCAGCTCCATTGTGGCGAGTACGATATCACTGGTATCAACATCATCAAAATCCCTGGAAAAACCGGCTTCAGCTTCAATTAAACCTGAAACCTTGATATTCTCCGTAAAAGACAGGACTGAAAATGTTTTCTCGTCTTCATTGTTTGCCTGCGCAAGTGTTATAGAAATGACAATCATCAAAAATACAGCCAACATTGTTACCATTTTGCTTCTCATTTTTTCTCCTTTGATATAAATTAAAATTACAATAAAAAAAGCCCGAACAACCGGTGTTTTCCGATTTTCGGGCTCCTGGTTCTATAATGACCTCTGGCCTCTGGTAAATCTATGAATGGATTAAATCCCATCCAGTTTAAATGTTTACATCGTTATTTGTTCACCTCTTTCTTCATATTTAATTCAGTTGATATTCTGCCTGCAAGTTCAGTGGATCAATATTAATTTCCCGCTTGCATCTTGAACACTTGATAACAATTCCGGATTTTGTTTTTTTTGCCAGCAGTTTACCGCAGCAGCATCGAAGATCATCAGAAAACGAACTGGACTTTTTTTTACTGCTTTTGCTAATATGTCCGTCTCTCATCTTTCTAATTGATGATATCCTGTGTGTTGTTTGACGTCTCACAATCCGAATTTCCTGAACTGCAGGAACAGTTGCAGCCGCAGCCGTTTTCACTGGTTGCTTTTTTGAAAATGTTTTTAATGCAGAGTAAAACCGCAGCTCCCACAATCAATATGACGATAAATGTTTCCATTTTTTTGTTACCTCTTTTAATCATGGTTTCTAATAGCCGAGTATTGACCCTATCTGAAAAACAAGCACAGCCAGGATGAATGCCAGTGCTGTATTGAACACCATGGAAAATGCTCCCCACTTCCGTGAACCAGCCTCACGCGCGATACAGACCACAGCAACAAAACAGGGGGCGTAAAAGATGGTAAAAATGATCAGGCTGAGGGCCACAAGGGGGCTCCAGCCAGGGGCATTGACCAGCGTGTCAGAGAGTGATCCGGTCTCTTCAGGATCGACCTCGCCCAGGGAATAAGCGGTACCAAGGGTGGAGACCACCACCTCTTTTGCCGCAAAACCGCCCACAAGGGCGATATTGGTACGCCAATCAAACCCTGCCAGTTTTGTCACACCTTCCAGTGCTGTTCCTATCCGGCCGGCAATGGAATGCCTCAACGCGGCTTCCGATTCATGGTAATCGATTGCCAGAAGTTTGTCCTCTAATTCTGTGGCTGCAGGGGACAACCCAGCATGTTCTTCCTCGTGTGCTTCTCCGTGTTCATGGGCATGCTCAAGTTCATCCACAACAGGCCCGGCTGCTGAAGAAAGAAGCGTCGCTCGTTCTTTTTCAAATACCTGTACTTCAGAATCCGGCAGACCAGGAAAGGTCATCATTGCCCATAAGATAATGGCTATCAGCAGGATGACGGTCCCTGCTTTTTTTATGTATTGCCAGGTCCGTTCCCATGTATGGATGAGCAGGCCTTTGAACGTGGGGAGCCGGTAAGGGGGGAGTTCCATGACAAATGGGGTGGATTCTCCTTTTATAACAGTGGACCGGAGAAGTTTTGCCACCAGCAGGGCTCCCAGCCAGGCGATGAGGGTGATGATGACCATGATCATGGCCTCATTTTCCGCAAAGAAGGCGGCCACAAGAAGCACGAAAACAGGGAGTTTCGCGCCGCAGTTCATAAACGGAACGGTCAGGAGTGTGGCAAGCCTTTCCCTTGGTGACCTCAGGGTCCGTGAAGCCATTACACCGGGTACCGCGCATCCGCCGGCTATGCCGCCGGAAACAATAAAGGCCATGACAGAACTGCCGTGGAGGCCGAACATCCTGAAGATCCTGTCCAGCATGTAAGCAACACGGGCAAGGTAGCCTGAATCTTCAAGCACGGAAATCCCGAAAAACATGAACATGATCAGGGGGACAAATCCGAGGACGCCGCCAACGCCGTCAATGAGCCCTGAAATGATCAAAGACTTTAACAGGCCGTCGGAAAGGCGGGCGTCGGTAAACCCGCCGAGCCATTCAAAAAAGCCTTCAACCCAGCCCACCGGCATTTCACTGTAGGCAAATGTAAACTGGTAAAGCATGATGAGCACCGCAATCATTATGATGGGGCCGAGAAAACGGTTGGTGACAACCTTGTCGATCTTATCAGATGTCTGGAGCCGGTTTCTGTCCTGGCGGTGTGTCAGCACCCCCTGCTTTAAAATCGAGTTGATATATCCGTAACGATGGTCCGCAATCATCGCTTCAGGATAAGTATCAAGGGTCTTGTTCAGGTGATCAGATGCATTTATAACGATCTGTTCGATTTCCCGGGAGAATTCAGGGGAAACCTCCCGGCCCCGTTCCATCACCTGTTTATCCTGTTCCAGGTATTTCAAGGCAATCCACCGGGCAGGATAAGTCGTTGTCAGGAAATTTTCCGCCTTGATTTTTTCCTCTATTTCATCAAGGGCCTTATCAATGTCATTGCCATAGGATATATCAAGGTGAATAGATCCATTTCCATGAAGACTGCCGACAACTTCATTCATCAGTTCAACTTTCCCTTTGCCTGATCTGGCAACAGTAGGAACCACAGGCACTCCCAATAACTTTGAAAGCTTATCAGCATCGATATCTATGCCGCGTGTTTCCGCCACATCCATCATGTTCAAGGCAATGCAGACCGGTATCCCCATTTCCATAAACTGCAGTGTGAGATAGAGATTCCTTTCAAGGTTGGACGCGTCAACAATATTGACGACCATGCCCGGTTTTTCATTCACCAGGAAGTCCCTTGCCACCACTTCCTCCAGGGAATAAGCGGTAAGGGAATAAGTCCCGGGCAGGTCCACAATGCTGAACCTGGAGCCGTTGTCTTTGTAAGTTCCATATTTTTTTTCAACGGTAACGCCGGGATAGTTACCCACATGCTGTCGTGCGCCCGTCAGTTCATTAAAAAGGGTAGTCTTGCCTGAATTAGGATTGCCTGCTAATGCAATGGTTGTTTCCATTTTTATGTGCCCTCCACATCTATGGATTTTGTGTGACCTCTACATCTATGTAGTCTGCCTCGTTGTTGCGCAGCGTTAATGTAAATCCCATGAGCCGTAGTGAAACAGGATCATTCAGGGGGGCCCGGCCCTGTACCCTGATTTCGGTCCCTTTTACCAGGCCCATATCCCTGATTCGCCGTCCCATCTCCCCATTGGCTTTCACAGCAGTGATGGTTCCTGTTTGATCAACGGCCATTTGCCTTAAATTCATGATGCTCATTTTTTATTTCTCCTTAATTTTAAAATTGTTTTTAATCATGATTTAAGTTTGGTATACCAAACAAAACATAATGTCAACAACAATTTTCGTAAAAGAGACAAATATTTTGATTGACATATTTTGTTGATGTTGATAACTTATTGTAAAAATGAATATTCTTTGAGGTTTGTATGGATATAAAAAACAATGATTTATCGGAAAATCTGGAAGATTACCTGGAAACAATTATGGCCCTTGAGAAAAAAAACAAAGTGGCACGGGTAAAAGACATTGCAAGCGAACTCGGTATTTTAAGGGGGTCGGTAACCGGCGCCCTTAAGACACTTGCGAAGAAAGGACTTGTGAATTACGAGCCCTACAGCTTTATTTCACTAACTAAAAAAGGGACCTCTATTGCAAAAGAGATTTCCAGGCGGCATGGCATATTAAAGAATTTCCTGGAAAAAATTCTGCAGATAGCGCCTGACAAAGCTGAGCAGAATGCCTGCCGGATGGAACATGCGGTGGACAGGGAAACCATAGATATGCTTGTAAAGTTTATCAACTTTGTTGATGACTGCCCTCGGGCGGGGAGCGACTGGATACAGGCGTTTATCGATTTCTGCTCAACAGGAAAGCCGGATGAAGAGCGGTGCAGCGCATGCATGGAAACGAAGATGAAAGAGACAGCGGTTATTGAAAAGTAATTGTGAGAAAAAATATTGGAAACGTTCATTGAACTGAAAGGGCTGACCGATAATCCCCATTATCCAAAACAGAAAAAGAAAGTTCTGAGCGCTCTCCCCAATGAGCCCATCGACATTCCCATTAAAGACCTGATCAAAGGATTTAACAGCTTACCTTATTGCTTCACACTGCAGAGTTGTTACGGTCATTTTGTATATAATGGTACGAATTCTTTTACCCTTGATCCGCTGCCTGGAAAAAATGGCATTACTAAGGTAGAGTACAGAATTGCCTATATTGCCTTTTGCATTGAAAACAGTCCTTTGGGAAGAAAGCTGCTTGAGACGTTAAAGAAAATCACGCACATCGATCCTGAAAATATTCAATTCTGCTGCGCTGAATGGTTCTGGGAAAGGCAGGTCAATTCCTATGCCCTGCAGGTTGAACCTGACAGGTTTAAACATGAAGACACGGCAACACTCGATTTTAATGAAGCGCTGCAGATTGAAAAAATTCGAAACACATTTTTTGTTCGGCTTCATGAATTGCTTGAAAATGAAAAGGGGAGATGAAAATAAAAAGAGACTTGTCTATTGAGAAAACAGTTTTATTTTGACCGGCATCTCCTTGTTGTTGTCAAGTACCATAACTCTTTTTTTATCAACATTTTTTAATACTTCCCTGAGCGTTTCCCGGTAGAGCATGTTCCTGGTTGAATCTCCCTTCTCTCTATTTTGCTCCAAAAGGCTCAGAAACCTGCCGACGTCTCCTTCAGCGCGTAGAACAACCTCTTTTTTGTATGCCGCACCATCCTGTAATATTCTATCTGCCATCGCTTTAGCTTCGGGGATTCTTTCATTCCTGTAAGCCCCTGCATCGTTTATCATTTTTATACGGTCAATATCAGCCTTGACAACATCAGAAAACGCCTGCTGAGCCCGGTCCGGCGGTTTTATTTCGCTTAATTCTACAAATGTAATACTCAGCCCGCTGTTGATATCATCAAGTCTGGTTTGGAGTTTTTGTTTGATATATCTGGCGATTTCAAATTTGCCGGTGGTTAACACATCATCGATGGATGTTTCGGCAATTGAATGTATGATCGTACCGGACGCCATATTACGGAGTATCAATTCCGGTTCTTTGATATGAAAAACAAAATCAACCGGGTTAACAATGGTATATTGAATGACGCATGAAATATTGACCAGGTTATTATCTCCGGTTATGCAATAGGAATCCAGCCCTGTGATATCCGCGAATGTTCTTGATGTTGCCCCAGCATATGCGGATGAAAAATCATCGATCAATATCCGGTTAACCATTTTAACAGGTACCTTCTGTACCCTGTCAACAGGCCATGGCAGGGCAAAGTGAATACCCGGCTGGACATTATGATTTACAACTCTTCCGAATCTTTGTAAAATACCGATCTCATTTGAAGAAATGCTGAATATGCCTGAGCATGAATACAGCACGAGCAGGCATGCCAGCACCCACCTGACAAACAACGATAAATTTTTTGAGGTATCTTGAATATTCGTTTTAACGCTGCTGTTCATTTCTATTTATTGTTCCCTTTGGGATTGGAAAGATATTTGAAAATATCAGAATCAGAAGAGAGCACTACCGTGCTTTTTTCATCAAGTATCTCTTTATAGGTTTCCATGGATTGAACAAACTCAAAAAACTCCTTGTCCCTGCCATATGCTTCAGAAAATGTTTCTAATGCTTTCCTGTCTCCTTCACCTTTTAATAACTGGGATTGCTTGTAGGCCTCTGCCAGGAGCTCTTTAACCTCTCGATCTGTTCCTGCCATTATTTTTGTGGCTTCCTCCCTCCCTTCAGCCCGAAATTTCATTGCCTCTTTTTCACGTTCCGACCGCATTCTGTTATATACAGCATCAGCAACTATTGTTGGATAGGCGATTCTTCTGATTCCGATTTGAGACACAGTTATGCCGTATTTTTCCTTGGCGCTGGCATTCATAGAGGTTAATATCCGTTCTTCCAAAAGTTCAATTTTAACATTATCAGGATTAATATTGATGATATTTTCAAGTTTGAAATCACCCAAGGAATTACCCAGCTGCGAATTAACCATATCCTCAAGCTTCTGCACGGCAATATCCGTGTTTGCCAATGACTGTAGAAAAAGGAGAGGTTCCTGAACCTTCCAGCACACATAACAGGTTAACACAATAGGATTTTTATCACCCAGCAATAATTGAATAGGGCGGGTGGTAAATGTCCGGTAGCGGCGTTCAATACGGTTTACTGTTTCCAGAAAACCAGGACGTTTCCAATTAAAGCCCGCTGTCTGAATGGTTGCTGTTGGTTTGCCGAACTGTGTCAAGACAACATACTCTTTTTCGGAAACCGTATAGCTGGAAATGTAAATAACAAACAGAACGAATGCAATAGCTGCACCTGTAATCATTACCGTTCTCACTTGTATTCCCCCTTATCAATAGTTTAAATCATCATTCCTTTTAAAATCCATCCAGACTTCAGGTTTTTCAACTTCAGGATCAACAATGATTTTCGGTTTGCCTTTCAATACACTTTGAATGGTTTCAAGATATAATCGAAACATGGCGAGCGCCTTATCCGTTTTCGAATCCGGAAGAGAACGGGTAAAACGGCCGGCTGTTCCTTTAGCCCTTTTTTCCCTGTCCTGGATATACCCTTTTGCCCCCTCAAGAATAATTGACATCTCACCCCGGGTTTCAGGCAGGACTTTATTCTTATATCTCAGTGCGTCATTTATCATTTTCTGTTTGTCCTGGTAACCGGCGATAACACGTTCAAAGGAATCTGCCACTGAAATGGGTGGATGAATATCCCTGAAATTTACAGAGACCAGTTCAATACCGCTTTCTAATTTATTCAGTTCTTCCTGCAGTCGGATAAGCATTTCTTGTTCAAGTGCTTTTCTGTAGGTGGTTGCGATATTAAAAAAACTCTGCTTGACGAAAAGTTTTGTGGCGGTCCTGTGTCCCAACTCATTTAATAACAAGTCCGGATTTGTATGTTTATAAAAATAATTGTGAATATTATTTATTCGATAATGAAGTATAATATATGGAAAGAAAAAATTGTTGTCTCCGCTCAGAAAAGCGACTTCACTTCCATGGCGAACCGTCCACAAAAAGGCCTGTTGCCGTGAATCGCTAATATTTCCGACATTCAGAGTTCTTATTGTCGTTGCATCTACTTTTATGACCCGGTCAATTGGCCAAGGTAGTTTCATATGAAGTCCTGGGCCAACGGCATCTTTATTGTCTATGGGTTTCCCGAATCGTTCTACAAGCGCTTTTTCGTTGATGGCGACAAGAAAAAAAGCGGATGACATATATGCTATAAATAAAACAATAAAGGGAATACTGATAAACAGTTTCAGGGTAGCAACGGACACAACCGGTCTCCCAAAAAGTGTTTGGGAAATATTATTTATATTCTCAACAGCCAGCTTCATGGTCTTAAGGTTGATCAGAGATGAAAGCATATCAAACAAACGGAATTTAAAATAATATGTTTTATCCGGACCAAAACAAGCTATGCCCACATTAATTAGCGTTTCAATAGAAAATGAAAGAATAAAAAGTGCGATAAGCCCAGCTACCCAGCGGTCAATATCCAGTCCCATTGCATAGATGATCAACGAAAAACCGGTTAACAGTGATGCAATCATATCTGCCCTTGCATGCATGCCGTCGGACACAAGACCAATGGACCCTTCTTTTTTTCCAATGCTGGTTTCAAACCGGTATATAAAATATGAACCAAAAGAGAAGATGATAAAAATGATACCGGAAAGTACAGGATTATTAATAGCAACCGGTTCTGATGTCACACATTTTTTCAGCAGGATGACCGAGATGAAAAAAAGAAGAAGCCCGATAAATATTGAGGCAGCTATCTCAATTTTTCCGTTTTTGTTTGCCGGGCCTGAAGCATCCTCAGAATCATCAGTAGGACGGGATTTATCTGCTGCTGAAAATAATATAGCTATCAGCACCAGGAAGCTGGTTGCGATATCGGAAAAACTGTGCCAGGCCTCCGCAAGAATCGCCATACTGCCGGAAAAAGAATAGAGTATGAACTTGAATATCGTCAGCAGCATATTCATTATGGTCACTGAAGCTGCTGCAATTATCTTGATATCTCTTTTCTTCACAGGCTGTTTGATTTCTTGTTCCGGCATAAATTTGGATACCTTTAAAATGATAGATTTGACAATGTATACCAAATATAATGCGGGATTCAATGAAAATTAATCTTTAAATGAGGAAAACTGCAATTCGCCAATTCGGGGACGCAGTAACTACATCAAATCATGATAAATGAAAGTAGGCCTGTTTTTTAAAGTTGAAAAGGGGAGCTCTGGGTGGGAAACTAGCTGTTTAAAAGCTTCTTTCAAAGTAAAAATACCCTTCAGTTTTTAGACTGAAGGGTATTTTTTTATCATGGTGGGCCGTCAAGGAATCGAACCTTGGACCATCTGATTAAGAGATATTCCACATTTCTTATAAAGAATTTGTTTTGGGAGCGATAAAATAAAAATTTAAATTTAAAACAAATTATTAGAGGCGCATCATGTTAATTATTCAAGCAAC
>JANQFQ010000069.1 GCA_028277765.1 Desulfobacterales bacterium | reverse complement strand
TGGGCGAAACATTTCCTCTCCCAAAACTGCTCAAACTCGCTATACGTCGCGGCATGACAAGGCCCCATTATACCATTAATAAACTTCTCCACGCCAACCTCATCATCCCTGATGGTGAAGGGTATTACCAGTGGAGTCAGAAAGCATATGATAAGGTGTTAAAACGATAGGATATATTGATGGAAGACCTTCTGTTACAGTTTCTGCAAAATACTGGTTTCTACATGGCAGACTATCGCCATTATTTAATGATTAGTGTCGGCTGTGTGTTTATCTATCTTGGGATCGCAAAGCATTATGAGCCGCTCCTCCTTGTACCGATCGGTTTTGGAATTCTGGTTGGAAATGTACCTGTATTTGAAGGACTAGGGTTGGGGATATATGAAAAAGGGAGTGTATTAAACCACCTTTACTTTGGGGTCAAGACAGGGCTTTATCCGGCACTTATCTTTTTGGGTATTGGTGCGCTGACTGATTTTTCCACAATGCTGGCAAGACCTATACTGATGCTGCTAGGGGCTGCCGCCCAGGTTGGGATTTTTATTACCTTTCTTAGCGCCCTTGCCCTTGGATTTACACCAAATGAAGCAGCATCAATCGGTATTATCGGCGGTGCAGATGGTCCCACCGCTATCTTCCTGACAGCTAGACTGGCTGAAAACCTTATAGGCCCCATTGCTGTGGCCGCTTATTCATATATGGCTCTGGTGCCGGTCATTCAACCGCCGATTATGAAACTCCTTACCACGCGCAAAGAGAGGCTTATAAAGATGGAGGAACCCCGTGTGATTTCAAAAAGGGAAAAGATGGTTTTCCCGATTATTGGATTTCTTCTCTGCTGTTTTCTTGCGCCTGCCGCTCTCCCCCTTCTGGGAATGCTGTTTCTCGGCAACCTTTTAAAGGAAGCGGTTGTAACCGAACGCCTGGCAGAAGCCGCACGCAGGCCGATTATTGATTCTGTAACTATTCTACTCGGCCTGACCGTGGGTGCGAGCACTCAGGCTGACAGGTTTTTGACAATAGATTCTATAAAAATTTTTGTGCTCGGCGCTGCTTCTTTTTGTGTTGCTACAGCTAGCGGTCTTATTTTCGCGAAGATTATGAATATTTTTCTAAGGGTAAAGATTAATCCTCTTTTAGGAGCAGCCGGGGTGTCTGCTGTCCCTGACTCCGCCCGTGTTGTCCAAATGGTGGGACAGGCCGAGGATTCATCAAATTATCTTCTGATGCATGCCATGGCACCCAATGTGTCCGGGGTTATCGGCTCAGCCATTGGGGCCGGTATTCTGTGGCGTTTTATGGCGGGGGGATAGAAAGTGCCTAAAATGCCTAAAGTACGCTAAAGAGCCTAAAGTTGTGGTATCGCTTCGCTCTATCAATTTTATAAATAATCGTGGTCGTGATCGTGGTCGAAGATGGTGGGCACAGCCCACCCTACAATGTACTTAAGTGCTTTGTGCCTAAAGTTGTGGTATCGCTTCGTTCTGCCTTAAAAAAAATAAAAATAGCAGAATACCTTAATTTTAGGCACGTTAGGCATTTTAGGCACTTTATATGCTCCCCCTAATATCCTTCAAATACTCCTCCCATTCCATCGGCAGAAGTTCTTTCTTTTTAGTGTTGCATTCCTTACAGGCAGGACAGACATTCCCTTTTGTGCTTCTTCCGCCCCGCGATAGAGGGACGATGTGGTCCATGGTTAGCTCTCCAGCAGGTGTCTCTTTGCCGCAGTAATGACATACCCCTTTAGCGCGGCGCCGTTTCCACCATTCGGTTTTTCTTAGTTCACGAGCCCGGTTCTTTTCCCTTTTAATATCTTCTTCACTGATGTGAAAGTCAAATTTGTCCATGAAAATATGTCCTTGTTATGAAAAAGCGTTATTATCTCCTTTTTGAGAAGCACGGGTTAGCCCCAGGCGGCTAAGCCAATCATCTATCTCCGGGACAAGCATATTGTAAAAACTTTCAGATCCACCAAGTCCCTTTCTGCCAAAAAAATAGTTAATTTCTAGAAAAAAGAGGTGTTTAGTTTTTTCAGCCAGGAGAAAATCAAACCCAGCCAGATTAATCCCTGTTCGTGAACAGAAATCGACTGTCAGTTCCGCGGCTTTTTTCTGAACAATGGGTTCAATATCAGGGTCTATCACAGCTCCTTTTGCCAGGCTGTTACCGAAACAGTCTGGATCATTCTGGATGCGCCAGTAAGAGACAGTTTTCCGACCGATAACTACAACGCGCAGGGTCCTGTTCAATGAAGGAATATATTCCTGGAGAAGAAATCCAGTCTGACCAGTTTTTTCAAAAGCAGCGGCCTTATCAAGCACAGCCTGAAAATCATTTTTTGTCTTAATAAAAAAAACCGTGCTCCCTTCATCGCCCCAGTCAAATTTTAGCACAAAAGGATAACTAAACGACGGAACAGGAGAAGATATTTCATGTGTCCTGTAAAAAGCCTTCAGGCTGTTGTATGTTTCCGTGCATGGAAATGGTGCAGAAAATTCTTCAAAAAGCCGTGCCTGGCCGATTTTGCCAGGATATTTAAACCGTTTGTCATAATCAGGAAAAACATGCGGACAATTATTTTGGGCCATGACGTAAAGGGTTTCCCTGCATCCCTGGGGCAGGATAACCGCCTTAGCTGCCCTGATAGTTGACATTTCGTTTTCGCCCGGATCCCTTCCCGCGCAGATGATATTGGTATCAGCAGTAAAACAGGGGTGAAAAGAGAGGATCATCAGTAGCCGAATCTCCTGATAGCCTTTGTGTCCTTTGACCAGTTTTTCTGCACCCGGACAAAGAGTTTTAAAAAGACCTTTGTCCCAACCATCCGTTCGATCTCTTTTCTTGCCTCCTCGCCGATTTTTTTTAGCTTGCTCCCTTTTTTCCCAATGATAATCCCTTTTTGTGAATCCCTTTCCACATGAATAACCGCGCTGATTTTTACTAGCCCCTCTTTTGGCTCTTTAAAGGAATCTATTGTAATCGCTGTTGCGTAAGGTATTTCCTGGCCTGTCTGGCGAAAAACCTTTTCCCGTATCATTTCAGCCGCGATAAATTTTTCAGGTACGTCTGTCAAGGCATCTTCAGGAAAAAGCGGCGGGCCTTTAGGTAAAACAGTTTCCATTTCTGCCATAAGTTTTTCAACCTGTGTGCCGTGTTTCGCGGAAATCGGGACAATTGCTTTAAATGGATACGCGTTAGACCATTGGTTGATAAACGAAAGGATATTGTGTTTTTTTACAAGATCAATTTTGTTCAATACAAGGATCACCGGGGTTTTTCTGTCGCTAAGCTTCTCCACCAGAAAAGTTTCTGAATCAGGATCCGGCTTCGACACATCAACCATGACCAGCACGATATCCACGTCTCCAATGGCTGAAAGGGCCTCTTCAACGATCTTGGCGTTAAACACCTGGTTTGTCCGGTGCACTCCAGGGGTGTCGATAAAGATGAGCTGTGCATTTTTCCTGTGTACAATCCCCAGTATACGGTTGCGTGTTGTCTGGGGCTTTTTCGAGGTGATTGAGATCTTCTCTCCGAGCATCCGGTTCAACAGCGTCGATTTTCCCGCGTTCGGCGCACCAGTGATGGCGATGAAGCCGGATTTGAAGTTGTGGTATCTATTCTCTTTTTTCGTCATTATAAGCGAAAGTATATAAAAAGTGCCTTAAGTTACAAGTTATAAGTGCCTAGAGTGCCTAAAATGCGCTAAAGTGCCTAAAGTTGTGGTATCGCTTTGCTCTGCCTTAAAAAAAAATAAAAATAGCAGAATACCTTAACTTTAGGCACTTTAGCGCATTTTAGGCACTCTAGGTAAAAGCCTCTCAATCGCCTCCCACACATGAGCCTTGCCGGCGCGGGATTTTGCGGAAAATCGGATCAGGCTGGTTTTGTCAACGCAAAGGGTTTCCGCTGCTCTATCATGATGCTGTGCCAATTTTGACCTTTTCAGCTTATCCGACTTTGTTAGTACCAGAATTTTTTCAATGCCATGGTAATCCAGCCAGTTAATGAGAGTTGTGTCGCCCTGGCCGGGGGTTCTGCGGATATCCATAATCAGGACCACACCCTTAAGGCTCTCTCTTTTAGCGAGAAAACCTTCTATCATGGGTGCCCATGTTTTTTGAATCTTGGCAGGAACCTTTGCATAACCGTATCCTGGCAGATCCACAAAAGAAAATGTCTTGTTTATATCAAAAAAATTGATCAGCTGTGTTCTTCCCGGTGTCGAACTCGTCTTTACCAGGCGTTTTCGGTTCAAAAGGGTATTAATCAGGGATGATTTCCCAACATTCGATCGTCCGGCAAAAGCAATTTCAGGCAGAATGGCAGGGGGGTAATGGGACGGTTTTGCAGCGCTTTTCACAAATTCAGCGGATTTTATCTTCATCTTTTCTGTCAACTATTCGGCGGGATCTGCACTCCGTCAAGTATTAGATAAGCCTATGTTTTGTTTTTATAAACATAGTAGTAACGCATCACTTTTTTTACATAACGTTCGGTCTCAGGGTATGGAGGGATTGTTTTTTTGTAATGGTCTACGGTGTGTGGGCCGGCGTTATATGCAGCAAGTGCTAGAGATAGTCTTCCGTTAAACCGTTTTAGCATCATTTGTAAATACTGACTCCCCCCCATAATATTTTGCCATGGATTATAAGGGTCTTTAATTTTTAATGTTTTGAAATTATCCGGCATAATCTGCATTAGCCCTACAGCACCTGCTCTTGAAACGGCCCGGGGATTAAAATCGGATTCAACCTTGATAATCGCCTGCAGTAGCGGGACTGAAACACCATACCTTTGTGACGCTATGGATATTATATTTTTATATTTATCAGGATCTTTTGTTTTAACTGCCTTTGTGGGCACTTCTTTTAAATAGAGTTCGAAATTCGTGGATACAGGTACATTCGTAAAATGGAGAACCCCTTTACTGTCAATAAACTTGTATATTTTATCACTCGCGCTGACTGTCGGTACAGTCAAAGCAAAAATAACTGCCATGCTGATTAATATCAGAATAAATTTTATTCTACTTTCTTGTTTCATTGTACTTATTTGCTGCCTCCTTAAATCTTTTTAAAACAAAAGCCTCAGAAAAGCCATCTTTTATTATATATGAAAGGGAATTGTCTGTAAACAGTTTAAATATATTGTTAAAAGTGACATCTTTTTCGCTCTCATCTATAAATATCCGTTCCCTTTTAAGTTTAAAGACAATTTTTTCTCCAAGGGCTCCTTTTATCTCATTAACATCTATTGCCATGTTTTTATTGGTAAACACATTATCGATCGGAATTTCCAGTTTTGCAGCCAATATAACCAGCCATCTGTCACCGATCATTTTTTTTGATTCATCAAACATATCTAGCCTAAGGCCATATTCAAGATCAATACTTTTTATCAGTTTTCCACCCATACCAACGCCCAATTTCGCATTTATTAACCTGGCCCCTAGGACCGGTTCAAAGTTAGATGGTTAAACCATCGTTATTTTTTCGAAATCCGAAGCACGAAGCACGAAATTCGAAACAAATCCGAATATTAAATATTCAAAATTTAAAACATTAATATTTGCTAAGAAGTCTTTGCATTCGTTCTTGTTTTGGTCATTTGTATTTTGGTCATTTGATATTGTTTCGAATTTCGTGCTTCGTATTTCGGATTTAGATATAATCATAATAACCTATCTACTTTTCAATATAAATTAATGCCTAACACTCCGATTCAGGAAAAATCTTAAAACAGGTTCATCTGCACATGCCCCTCTTTCTCCTTCTTTTTTAAAGGGCCTTTCTTTTCAAGCCGTATAAGTTCTTCTTCAATATCTTTAACAAACGGGGAGATTTCACGCTTTTCTTTTTTTCCGTAAATCATCCGTTTTTTTGAATATGTAAGAAAAATCCGTTCTTTTGCCCTTGTCATGGCCACGTAAAATAGTCTTCTTTCTTCATCAATATTTGAAATCTGTGGCCTTCCTCCCTTTTCCTCTCTTATCATAGGGATATAACCGTTTTCACACCCCACGATAAAGACGATCGGGAATTCCAGTCCTTTTGCAGCGTGCATGGTCATCAGCGGGACCCTTTCAGCTTTAAGGTCGCATGTGTCCTGGTCTGTCTGAAGGGTGATACTCTCCAAGAAACCGGTTGTCTCTTCTTTATGCTGACCCGCTAGGATGATCAGAGCGTCAAACGCGTCCTCTGCTTTTGAAGTGATGATGGTATTATCAATGCTTCTGTTTTGTTCCCTGAGGAAGACGAGTTTCTCCGGGACGGTCATCCCTTTCCCCTTTTCCTTTAATTCTACGACATTAGAAACGAATTCGTCAAGCTTTAGCTGATTCTTTCCGGTCAAATCGGGTACAGGAAATCGTTTTACCTGTGTGAGAGCCTTGTTTAGGGAGAACCTATTCTGGATGCCCCAGCTTTTAAATGTGTTAAATATTGTTTTGCTTACATTGGTCCCTTTTGTTTTGATAATTCTTTCCATGTCAGCATAGGAACCGTCTTCCGCAAGTATTTTTAGTAATGATATCAGTTCAATAATCCCTTTTTGATAAAAAGCGTTTTTCCTGCTCGCAATTTGAAATGGAATTCCTGCTTTGCTAAATGCGTCTTCAAACGGCTTTGACTGGGCGCTGGTTCTAAAAAGCACGGCAAAATCTGAAAAACCGAGTTCCCCATGTCGGCTGGCATCATCAGCTTTACCAAAATCGATGGAATAGAACCCTAGGCCGCCTACCATATTTTCAATGGTTTTTCCAACAGCAACTGCTTCAGCTTTTTCTGTTTCAAGTTCAAGGATACTGATCTGTTTTTCGCCAGCAATATTTGAGTATACACGGTCACCTGTAATGTTGACCGATTGTTCCCTGATGATACTGTAAGATGCGTCAAGAATAGCCTCCACAGATCGGTAGTTCCTGTTCAGATGGATGACATCGGCCTCGGGATAATCATCCACAAAGCGTCTGAAATATAAGGTGTCTGATCCTCTGAAACCGTAAATGGACTGCTCTGGATCCCCGATAACACAGAGCCCGCTTTTCCTGGGAGACAGCGCCCTTACAATACGATACTGGCCCTGGTTGAGGTCCTGGTACTCATCTACAAAAATATGGGGGTACATTTCCTGATAATGTTTTCTTATGTTACTGTCTGTTTCCAGGAGTTTTACTGCATTAAAAATTAAGTCCTCAAAATCATATAATCCTTGTAATGCAAGAAGGTCCTGATACCCGGCATACACAGATGAAAGGAGAGTGGGATTAAGGCCGTATTCTTCTGCTATCTGATCAAGGGGGTCATCAGGGCCGAGGATCTGCTGTTTGGCGGAGATAATAGCGTCCATCAGGGTGCTGGTTTTGTTTTTGGCGTTGTCCTTATGGTTAATCTGCCCGAGAGCATCCGCGAGAATCAGTTTGCGGTCGTTATCATCAATGATTGTAAGGTTTTGGCCATTCTTGTCTTTATTGCTTTCACACTCTCTGAGGATTTTTAAGCAAAAAGAATGAAATGTCCCTGTGTATGGAACCATGCCAGGATTTTTTAATAAACGTTCTAGGCGGCTTTTCATTTCAAGGGCAGCCTTGTTTGTAAAAGTGATGGCAAGGATGTTCTTGTGGGACATCTTTTGTTCTTTAATTAAATACGCTATTTTATGCGTCAGGGTGAGGGTCTTGCCAGTCCCAGGACCGGCGACGATAAGAAGCGGGGACCCGGTCCGCTCCACAGCAGCCTGCTGTCTGGCATTCAGATTTTTTGGTAGAAGGGCTTTTTTTTTAACGGTTTTTAATGACGGTTTTTTATGAGGCTTTTTTTTGGATCTTTTTTTTTTAGTTGTTTTTTCTTCAGGCATAACAAACAAAGATTTCTGGCCCAGGAGTTCATCTCTTTCTTGGTCTTTAAAGATTTTTATTCTACCAAATTCGCCGTCATAGCCCGGGGAAATATTTATTTTTTTTGTGCGCATCCTGTCCAGCGCCATTCCAAGTAGTGGAAGGCCGGCTTGATCAATTGTTTCAGCAGGGATATTATAAAGGATATCGAACTCAGGTCCCAGTTGATTGATAACTGAGCGGTAAGCGTTTTGAACTTTCTTCGATTTTGGTCCCACCTTTAGGATTTCAGACAGAACCTCTTCAAGAGGAATAACACTGTAAAAAGGATGATTCTTTTCCGGTTTTCTACCCTCATCCTTATCCGCCAGCTCTTCAACTCTGTAAAGTACACCAAGTGTTAGCGGTTTCTCGCAGACAGGACAGATGCCATTAAGTTCATGCGATTTTTTTGGCCAGAGTCGCGTTTCACACTTCCTGTGTCCATCAAGATGGTACTTCCCTTCTTCAGGATAAAATTCATAAGTGCCCAGGAACTTTTCAGGATCACCTGTTTTTAAGGCAGATTTTATTTCCCTGTATGAAAGATCGGTGTTGAAAAGGTTCGCTTCCCTGCCGAGTTTTAAAGGGGAATGGGCATCAGAATTTGAAATAAGCGTGAGATTGTCAAGTCCGGAGATTCTCCAGTTCATCTCCGGATCTGAAGAGAGCCCGGTTTCAACAGCGAATATATGTTCGGAAAGGTCCTCAAAACATTCTTCCAGAGAATTAAAGCCTGACTTGGAGCCTAAAAGGGAAAACCAGGGTGTCCAGATATGAGCGGGTACGAGAAATCCCTGGTCTGATGTTTCAAGAAGGATTTCAAGGAGATCCCTTGCGTCGAGTCCGAGAATCGGCCTGCCGTCAGAATTGATGTTACCGATAGCATCAAGCCTGGCGTTAAATTGTTCAGCGGAATCAATATCCGGCAGAAAGACAAGATTATGGTTTTTCCGCGTTTTATCGTTTTTCTTGTAGATATTACTGATCTCGGTTTCCAGGATAAACCTTACCTCTCCATTACAGGAAGCAGGTATTTCTCTGTCACAGATATCAGCGACATCATCTTTCAACCTGAAAAGACCATCTTCCGCAGGAACCAGTTTCTCTTTGATTTCAGCGAGCCAGCCTGGATGTGTAAAATCACCTGTCCCGACAACTGTTATCCCTTTGAGCCGGGCAGCCATATAAAGATTTTCAAGATCAAGGTTTTTAGCCGTTGCCCTTGAAAATTTGGAATGTACATGTAAATCAGCAATAAATCTCATGGGATGGGAATATAATGGTTTAGAGGAATAAAAATCAACCTTTTTTACTGAATTGTCCTTACGAAAAATTGCTTGTATCCTTTATTTAAAAAAGGTATATACCGATTTCGCGGCTATCCCGCATTTTTCATAAAGAATTTGTTTTAAGGGGAATAAAAGAATTTTTTTTTAAGAAACAACTATGGGTTTACTAACATCCAGCACATCAATTACGCAGTATAGAATCAAGGGGAAGCTTAAAACGCCTGTCACGGAAACAGTTTACAAGGGTCTGAAGCAGCATATTATCAAGGATATTGACAGCAGTGAAGCACAAAAAACATTTGGTTGGACGTCTTTTGAAACTCCATATGCGCCTGACTTTAAAGGATCTTCTTTTGTTTTAGATACTTACTTTGTTTTTTCCCTCAGGATAGACAAGAAAAACATCCCCCCGAAGATAATCAGGAAACATTTTACCGAAGAGGAAAAGAAGCATCTTGCCAGAACCGGTCAGGAGTATCTGTCCAGAAATGAAAAACGGTCACTCAAGGATAATGTTATTAATGTCCTGAGTACACGCATCCCTGCCACTCCCAATGTTTTTGACATAATCTGGCGCTACGAGGAGGCTTCCTTATGGTTTTTTTCTAACCTTAAAGAGGCGAATGAAGATTTTGAAACTCTTTTTTTCCGGTCATTTAACCTGACACCGATCCGGCTTTTTCCGTATACAGCCGCAGACCTGACTGCGGAGCTTTCTGATGCGGAGCGGGATCGGCTGAAGAATATTTCCCCTTCAACGTTTATGGAGTAACAGATGCTTGATGTGGCAGTAAC
This sequence comes from Desulfobacterales bacterium, assembly GCA_028277765.1. Lineage (GTDB taxonomy): Bacteria > Desulfobacterota > Desulfobacteria > Desulfobacterales > SURF-7 > JANQFQ01. Next base: position 15,704 of record JANQFQ010000069.1, on the reverse strand, counting down.
ATATAACAAGTATAAATTTTTGGGGAATGAATTCCTGACATGGCTCTTTTTTATTATTGAAAATAACCAGGGGAGACTGGGGAAAACCGATAAAGAGTTTGTATCTCTTGACATTGGGAATCGTATTGTGCTTGAAAAAAAGAATCAGGATTCGGTTGATACAATTACGGTTACCGGTGATGATGCCGGCCTTGAGGAAGTGATGATTTCTCTTCAAAAAGGCGCGGTTGTTATAGAACTTAATTTATTGTATAAATCAGGAGATTATGACTGGAAATTCAGTATTAAAGGAGAGAGCCTCAATATATTCAGCCTAAAAGTACCCCGCACAGGGAGTGTGGAAAAAAAAGAGGATATTGAGGGGGCTGTTCTTGAAAAAATGTATCTTTATGAAAAGGTTGTGATGCTGGTCAATATGCTGTATAAGGAATTTATCAAGTTAAGAATTTCAAACCGATGGAAAAAAGAAACCGCCGGAATCGTAAGCTGGATTAACTCTTGCTAAGTGAATAAGCTGTTGCAGCACAGACAGAAATATCTTTAATCAATTCTAAATTTTGGGTAAACATCATGGACAAAAAAGCGTGGAAAAAAAGATACAAGGACAATCTGGAAGAGTTTGAAGAGCTGCAGAAAAGGAGTATCAGAAACGCCAACCGGTTTGCCGGCAGGCTTGAGAAGGCCAATACTGATACATTACTTGATATCCTTATGGAGGTCACAGACTATTTTAATGCCTATTTCAAACATGAAGAGAATATGCTAAGGGTGTTTGACTATCCTGAATATAAGGCTCATAGAGAGGCCCATAGATCTTTTATTAATAACATGATCTCCTTCAGGCGGGGGCATGATGAGAGCAGAAAGCTTGCCAAGGCGGTCGCCAGATATCTCAGGAGCTGGGTGACCCATCATTTGAAAGGGAGCGACAAGAGTTATGAAGCATTTATAAGGGTTCAGCTCTTTGCAAAGACAAAACGTCGCTAATCAATAAGTAAAATCAAATATTAGTCATAACACTTTATATTATTCCATTCTTTTACATATTATCTTCTTGTGAATTAATCTTTATTTCTATAAGGAAACAGCCATGTATTTTGATAAACCCGGTCCGGAAAACACTGAGGAAACACTGAAGCTTGCCCGCGCAAGGGCAGATGAAATTGGGATTAAAGAGATTGTCCTGGCATCCACAAAGGGGGTTACAGCTGAAAAGGCCCTTGAAATATTTAACGGCTTTAGTCTCACTTCTGTCACTTACCATTGCGGATTTAAAGAGCCCTTTAAACATGTTATGAAAGCCGAGACTAGAAAACAGCTTGAGGACCGGGGCGTACATGTTATTTCAGCAACACACGCGCTTTCAGGTATTGAACGGTCTGTGGCAAAAAAGCATTCTGGCATTTATCCCGCCCTTCTTATCGCAGATACATTAAAGCTCTTTGGTCAGGGAACAAAAGTCGCTGTTGAGGTAGCTATTATGGCGTCTGATGCTGGCACAATATCCGGCAAAGATATTGTGTCAATAGGCGGTTCAGGCAGAGGGGCGGACACGGCCCTTGTTATTAAGCCTGCCGGGCAATCTACACTGTTTGACCTCAAAATAAGGGAGACGATTTGTAAGCCGGGAGACTTTTGATAAACATAGTGCCTAAAGTTGTGGTATCGCTTTGCTCTGTCATTTTAGAAAAAACGTGGTCGTGATCGAAAATGGTGGGCACAGCTCACTTTACAATGTACTAAAGTGCTTTAAGCCTAAAGTTTCTACCATCTCAAAAATATTATTGGCAGAACTCCTTCACTTAGGGCACTTCTCGGTTATCCTAGTTTCCCTTTCAATGGCGCAGAAAACCGTGCCTTTTGAATTTGTATTGATAACCTTATGAATTCAGACATAGAACGTCATATTGTACTTGTTGCTCCGGACGTACATTGGAACACGGGTAATATCGGCCGTACCTGTCTTGGTGCAGGGGCGACGCTTCATTTGATTAAACCGCTTGGGTTTTCTTTAGACAGCCGTGAGGTAAAAAGGGCGGGGCTTGATTATTGGGACAGGGTTCGGCTCTTTTTATGGGACAGCTATGAAAAATTTTGTAATGAAATGCACCCTGAGGTTGATGAGATTTCCCTGTTTGCCAAAAAAGGTATTCGTCCTTTCAGGGATATTCAACTGTCACGCAGGATGTTTCTTGTCTTCGGGTCAGAGACAAAAGGGCTGCCCGAAACAATTCTTTCAGCATATCCGGAATCAACCTTCCATATACCTATATCAAAAGAGATCAGGAGCCTTAATCTATCCACAGCTGTAGGTATAGCGCTTTATGAGAGTTTGCGCGATTGTCCGCCTGTGCATGAGTGGCATCAATAATCAACATACTGGAAGTTTACTTAAAGCTAAGGCCTTTTATTATCTCCGCGGCAAAGGCAGCCAGATCTGCCTGTTTTTCAATTTCGCAGGTAAAATTAAACATAAGGAACGATTCACTGCGCGGAACGATATAAAAATGACTGGCTATCGTCGAACCATCATTACCCACTTTTGTGCACTCTAAAAAATATGCGGTATTGCCATGAATCTCTGTATCTGTAGCTTTTTGAACATTTAAGCCGTCGTTTTCGAATAAACTTTGAAATGTAGCGGCTGTTGCTTTATCTTTGTTAAAATCCATGCTGGGTGTTCTGAGAATAATCAATGCCATCCGATTAGTATAATCCATTAAGGCAAGACCATCCTGGCCTGGTATTTTTGAAATCATCAAGTCAGAACAGGTTGTACATTCAATACCTAGATCGGCAAGTGAAGAGACAGAAATGGGAGGGGCGGCTTGAATATCTTCGGAAAACTTTATCGAAGCAAAAAACTGATCCGCATTGGTATTTAGATCTGACATGTCTATTTTGGGCGAAGAGATGCCAATGGCATAAACAAATCCTCCGTTTTTCGTTATACATGTAACATAGTTAAAATTGTCGAGTGTAAATGAAATTTTTCCTGCAGGTCGACTGTCAATCATCGCATCGGTAATGGTAAGTTCGTCCTTAACACCCATCCCGGAAGCGAAAAGTTTCGTCAATTGACCAAGCGGCATATCAGCAAGGGAAATGGCCTCGGAACCACGTCGTTCAACAAACCAGATTGTTTCGGAATCTATGTTATAATAATGAAGCGCCGCAGGATCTTTTTGAGGGAGTTGGGCGGAGCCGACGGGTAATTGCATTTGAATGTCAAAACAGGATATGGTGTCTGTGTCAGCGGCAGTAGCCGGAGCGACAGATTGTTTGCTCTGTCCATGTTGACATCCTGCGTTAAATATAAGAGCAGCAATTATGGAAATTAAAAAACTATATTTTTTCATGAAAACCTCCTGATCCAGCTGAACCGGATAGTAAAATATCTTTAGCTAAATGATAATATATCTCATAGAAAAATTTAAACTTCATCTTTTACTGTTAATATTAAGTATGCTCTTATGGCATAATTGCATCTTTCTGTACAGTATAAATGTATGAAGCCCAGAGAATATCCTGTCAGTATTCAAGTTCAGAGGCCTCTTTCATCCTCCCCACAAGATAACCGTCCATAAGAAGATGGACCATATGGTGAAGAACGCAGACAACGACAGCTGTTCCATATTGAGGGAAAAGGGTTACTTGCAGTATTAATGACAGGGGGAGTGTCTTCTGGCCGCCCATGAAGATAAGGCTTTCCCGGCTCCCTTTACCGAATTTAAAAATCTTGATAAAGAAATAACCACAGGCAAGTAAGACCGCGTGAAATATAAAGACAACAAGAAAAATGCCGGTAATAAGCCCAGCACTGTTTATGATCACGGTTTTTGCCTGGGCCATGGCCATCCAGACGATGGCCAGGACAAGGCACTGATTTAAGGCCTGGAATCCCTGCCCAAAAGTATCTCCCTTAAACCGTGAAAAAACGAATGCCTTTAAAACAAGGCCGGTGAACAAGGGTAAAAGAACAACCATTCCGATTTTTATCATTATCACTGGTTTATCAATAATAACCAATGTTGAATCCCCTGCCAGGCTCAAGAGAGGGGAGAGGGTGATTGGTATGGTAAAAATGCACAGTCCGTTTGCAAGGAGTGTTATCACCAGCGCCTGGGCCATATTGCCCCTGGCTGCTCCGGTCATGACAACACCGCTGCTCAGGGTTGTCGGCATGACAGCAACCAGGAAAATCCCTATTTTCATTCCAGGAGACATCGGCACAAGGCTGAACAGCGCGCCAATCAACGGAGCGGCTACAAATATCATCAATAGGGCAGTCAGTATCAGCTTTGTATCTGCCAGTCCGGATTTTATCTGGCCAGCATCAAGTATCAGTCCGGAGAACAGGAAAATAAAAAATATCACCGCGTCAGGACCGTGACGGTCTTTCAGCCATATCCCCAGACCTGGTACTGTTTCTGTTGTATCCGCCAGTGTGACGACAAAGACGACAACCAGCCCTAAAAGGAACCAGTGCTTTTTAAGTATACGAGACATTATTATTCAAAGACAATCTCACTACCCGCGTTGCTTATAATCTATATAATAAATTGCTCAGTTTCACGAATTCTTCTACTGAAAGCGTTTCAGCGCGCCGCGCCGGTTCAATGCCGGCGTTTTCTAGTGCCGTGAGGGCGGTCTTGCCGTCAATTTTAAGCCGGCTTCCCGATAATGCGTTTTTCAGGGTTTTCCGTCTTTGCCCAAAGGCCGCCTTTATAACACTGAAAAGGAACATCTCATCATCAGCCGGAAAGGAGATGCTTTCCCGAAAATTGATTTCCAGCACATCTGAATCGACTTTGGGTTTTGGATAGAAAAGGGTTGCTTTTACTGCTGCCGTAGTTTTAATGTCAGCACAGTACTGGAGCATAACTGAAAGCCTGCCATAATCTTTTGACCCCGGTCCAGTGGCTATTCTTTGGGCAAGTTCTTTCTGGAACATGAGTATTGCTTTTTTTACAGATCGCCTGGCATTGATCAATCGGACAAGGATCTGTGAAGAGATATTGTAAGGGAGATTACCCATAACAATAATTTGAGTTCCTTCTTTAGCAGCGATATTAACGATATCAATATTGAGAACATCTTTTTCAATAATTTCAACATTACTGAGGTGGTTCACAAGCAATTCGGTCTTCAGCAGACGGGTAATCTTCCGGTCCTTTTCAACAGCATACACCTTTTTAACAATGCGGGCTGCTGGAATAGTAAGGGCGCCAAGCCCGGCACCTATTTCCAGGATAATGTCCTGTTCTGAAAGGTTTGATCGGGAGATGATCATTTCAGCGGTTGAGGGGTCGGTGAGAAAATTCTGGCCAAGCTGTTTTACGGGTTTTATATTTGAGGACCTGAGAAGGGCGATGGGGGATGTCATTTATTCTTTTTCCGTTCTTTCCGTTTTGCTCTTTTTTCACGAAATTTTATCGTCATACGGCGTGTGACAAAATAGCTTATGATACCGGGAATGATCCCTAAAATCACACCGCCACCCACCATGGCACATGCCACCTTGAATTCATGCTTCAGGAAATCTGATATGATATTGTATTTTGTTTCAAACGGGATCGGCTTTTCAAGGACATTGAATATCTCAATTATTTTATCGACTTCTGAAGCCGCACCGCCAATAAGAAACATGCCAAGCTTGTAGCTGGCGATATACAGAATAGGGATGGTGATGGGATTACTGATCCAGACGCCAATTGCCGCTGCAGGTATGCTCCCCCGCAATACAAACGCCAAAGCTATAGCCAAAGCAGTATGAAAGGGGATTGTTGGTGTTATTCCAACAAATACACCTATTGACATGCCCATGGCTATATAATGGGGATCACCCTGAAGCGCCCTGAAACGGGCAGCCAGTTCTTTCTGCTTTTGCCTGAAGTAAGAGCGTTTGGTTTTCTTGTTTTTACTGTCAGTTTCCTCTGAGTTCATAAAAGACCTTAATCAGTTTTCCAGATCCGGACCGTAGTTCTCTTGAATGACTTTTAATCTGTACCTAACATGAATAATAACGGTTTTCAATGGTTACACCCTTAAGTATTAAGGGATTTATAGAATTATACTTCATAAATAAGACCGGTCTTGACTAGTTCATCATTATCAGGTATTTTAGAAAAACAAATCTAAGCAACAACCCTGTCACAGGTTTGCTCTATTAGACTTTAATAAAATAACTCAGGAGGAGAAAATGTCTAAAAAAAGGGGAAAGTCGGTTAGTTTTGATGCTATGATTAAGTTTTTTATGCAGAATTACAATATCCCTACGAAAAAGGATATTGACAGGATTATGGCAAAGCTTGACCGTCTTGAAGCGGAGATTAAAAAGGCAGGTAACCGGAGCGGGGGCCGTGGAACAGCAGCCAGGAAGAAGAAAGCTGGCAGTACGGCTTCAGATACAGTACTCAATGTCATCAAGAGGAGTAAGCAGGGGACTGATTTCGATGGTATCCAGAAGAAAACAGGTTTTGACAGCAAGAAACTTCGCAATATAATTTTTAGACTCAATAAGTTAGGCAGGATTAAACGGAAGAGCCGAGGGGTATATCTGGCGCAGGACTAAAGTAAAACTGGCTATAAAGACATCTGCCGGGTATAAGCGGGCAGATAATTTTTGACTATCACTCTTGATCCCTGCTGAAAAAGCAGGGTTTTTTATAAGCAGGCGGAAATAATGAATCATCATTCGGAAGATTTTAACAAAGGTACTACGGTTTGCGGTTATGAGGTAAAACGGGTTTCTATTCTTGAAGAGATTGAGGCGAAATATATTGAACTCGAACATATTGCCACGGGTGCGCGGCATGTGCATATATTAAATAATGACAAAGAGAACACATTCAGTGTTGCACTTAAAACTGTTCCCTCGGATTCGACCGGTGTCGCTCATATCCTAGAACATACCGCTCTTTGTGGTTCTGAGAAGTTTCCTGTTCGGGATCCTTTTTTTTCAATGGTTAAAAGAAGCCTTAATTCGTTCATGAACGCTTTTACCGCTTCTGACTGGACCATGTATCCGTTTTCAACTCAAAACCGGAAAGATTTTTATAATCTCATGGATGTATATATAGACGCTGTGTTTTTCCCAAAACTTGATGAGCTTAGCTTCAAGCAGGAAGGGCACCGTATGGAGTTCAATGATGATTCCTCAGGACTTGCTTACAAAGGGGTTGTATATAATGAGATGAAAGGTGCCATGTCTTCGGCAAACCAGGTCATGGCAAGGTCCATTTTAAACGCTTTATACCCGTCGACAACATACAGATTTAATTCCGGAGGTGATCCTGTTAACATACCTGACTTGACCTATGAACAGTTCAGGGCTTTCCATGAAAGATATTATCATCCGTCAAATGCGTTTTTTTATACATACGGTGATATACCCCTGAAAGATACCCTGGCCTTTATCAGTGAACGGCTGGCAGACCGTTTTGAGAGAATAGATCCAATGACATCTGTTCCCTCCCAGGAACGGTGGAAGAAACCTGAGAAAGTTAAATATTATTATCCTTTGGGGAAGAATGAGGATCCTTTAAAAAAATGCCAGGTATGTGTTGCTTGGCTTATGGCGGACATTAAAGAGCCGTTTGAGGTACTTCTTCTGGTCTGCCTTGAACATATACTTCTGGGGAATTCAGCTTCACCCCTTTATAAAGCCCTTATTGATTCAGGGCTTGGATCAGCCCTTTGCGATGGTACGGGGTATGATTCAGACAATAGGGACACCTTGTTCGTCTGCGGTCTCAAGGATGTGGAGGAATCGTCTGCTGAAGAGATTAGATCGATAATATTTAACACATTAAGCAGGCTGGCTGAAAAAGGGATAGACAGGAGACTGATTGAAGCCGCAATACACAGGATAGAATTCAGCTTAAAGGAGGTTACAAACAATCCGTTTCCATATGGCATTAAACTTCTGCTGAGCTTTTGCGGCAGCTGGTTTCACGGCGGTGATCCCCTTCGGATTCTTGAGTTTGACAAACAGTTTAAGCGGCTTAGGATAGAACTTGATAAAGGTCGTTTAATGGAGGACAGGATTAAGAAGTATTTCCTCGATAATCCTCACAACGTGATGTTGATACTTGTCCCAGACCAGGACCTGGAACAGGCAGATAACGACCGGGTTGAGAGCGTTTTAAAAAAAGTAATGGCCGGTCTGTCAGAGCAGGAGTTTGACAGTATAAGATCAGACACAAAAAGACTGCAGGCTCTTCAGGAAACTGAAGAGGATGTCTCCTGCCTTCCCACCCTGGGGCTGAAAGATATCCCCACGGATGTTAAAAGAATTTCAAGGGATGAGACCTGTTCATCTGAAAATGTTTATTGTTATATCCAGCCGACTTCAGGTATTTTTTACTATTCATCAGTCGCGGGAACCAAAGGATTGACTGATGAACTCGTACCGTACCTTCCTCTTTTCTGTAAGGTGTTTACAAAAATGGGAACGGCAGTGCATGACTATGTGGAAATGGCCCAGAAGATAGACGCGTATACCGGCGGAATTGGGGCTATGCCACACGCGAGGACCGGTTTCGGGGAGGAAGAAGTGAACCTCTCTTTTATCTCATTTAGCGGGAAATGCCTTACGCGTAACCAGGACAAAATGTTAGAAATCGTTGAGGAACTGCTGTGTAAAATTGATTTTTCCAACCTGACACGTTTAAAGAACCTGATTTTGGAATACAGGGCCGGGCTTGAAGCACAGGTTGTACAAAACGGTCACAGGCTTGCTATGATGCTCGCTGCAAGAAATTTTTCAATTTCAAGTGGACTTGGAGAAGCCTGGCACGGCATCCATCAGCTTCAGACAATAAAGAAAATGGCCGAAGACCTTTCCGATAACAACCTGCGGAAAATCTCTGGTAGACTGGAGAACATCGGCCGGGCATTGCTTCACCATGATAACTTTATGGTCGCACTGACTGGTGAAAAAGATGTAGTACCGAGCTCTGTTTCACCTGTAGAAAAAATAATTGCGAATATTGATTACGGCCAGAAAGCAGGAAAAGGAGACTTTGGTTTTTACGCCGGACATGACATGGGGGGTAAGGGGATTCCGCGGGAAGGGTGGAGCACTTCATCTGCGGTTTCATTTGTGGCGAAAAGTTTTAAAACGGTCCGTATGGAGCATGATGATTCAGCTCCTCTTGCTGTTATCAGCAGACTGCTGAAATCGATGTATATTCACAAGGAAATACGTGAAAAAGGCGGGGCGTATGGCGGTTTCACCATGTATAACAGAGAGGATGGCCTGTTCAATTTTTGTTCATACAGGGACCCTCACGTATTTTCAACCTTGAAAGTGTATGAGGAAGCTGAAAATTTTATTAAGTCCGGAAATTACAATAATGAAGATATCAAGGAGGCGATCCTTCAGATTTGTTCCGACCTTGACAAACCTGACACACCTGCAGAGGCGGCCAGGAAGTCTTTTTACAGGAAGATTATTTCCCTCACGGATGAAGCCCGTGCCCGGTATAAAGAGAAAGTACTGTCCGTCAGTCGTGAACAGGTTATTAAAACAGCAGAGAAATATTTTAATAATGAAACCGGGAAATACGCCATAGCCGTTATTTCAGGGATGGAGCAGCTGATAGCGGCGAATGAAAAACTGGGAAATGAGAAGCTGACGCTGTTTACGATATGACCTTAGTACAAGTAAAAAACAAAGTGCCTAAAGTGCCTTAAGTTGTGGTATCGCTTCGCTCTGTCAGTTTATAAAAGTCGTGGTCAGTCACGCTATAAGCGTGACGGTGGTCGTGGTCAAAAATGGTGGGCACAGCCCACCCTACAATGTACTTAATCCCGCCACTGGTGGGACTAAAGCAGTATCGCTCCACTCTGTTGTTTATATAAAAACGGTTTTTACTCTTCGTGACCTTCGTGTTCGTGGTGAAAAGATTTTTATAAAAAGTGGATTGGTTAAGACAGGATTTTTTTTAGCTCTTTTGCTTGCTCATCTGAAATGGTCCCACCGGATTTTGCGATGTTGATGGTATAAAGGCCGAGGGTTTTATACAGAGGGAGGAATTCGGGCATCTTTTCTCGGATGTCATTGATGTGCTGTTGAACCGTTGCTACATCCCCCCTTGCAACAGGACCGGTGAGTGCTTTTTCCGTACCTCTATTCTCGATGTTTGAAAGGGTCCCTTTAATAAGGGGATACAGAACATTGAGCGCGTCTTTAGAGGAAACACCTGATTCTGCCATGAGTTTCAGCGCAAAGTCCTGCAGTGTGACAAGGTAGTTGCAGGCAGCCACTGCAGAAGCGTGGTATAGTGTTTTTGCTTCTGTGTTTATTAACAGTATATTCGCCCCTAGAAGACCTGCTATCTTCTTTGCCGCGGCCACAGCTGTTTTTTCTCCTTCAATCGATATGGTAATCCCTTTAAAGGTGTTTCCCTGGTCTCCAGATGCAAAACTCTGGAGGGGATGTAATGAGCCGATGTGAGCGCCATTTTTTTTGGCTGCTGATAGAATGGTTGACGGATGGGCACCACTGCAATGAAGGACGATTGAATCTTTTTTGAAGCCGTTCTGTTCAGCCATCCTGTCACAGGTCGCTTTAATGGTGCTGTCCGGAGTGGTGATAAACAGAATGTCAGAATCTTTGGTAATGTCCCAGGGTGAGGATGAAAACATTTTCGCGCCGGTATGTTCAGCAGCAGCTTGAGATGTTTTTGCGCTCGCGCAGGAAACGCCTTTAAGCCTATATCCGGCGGCTGAAAGATGTACGGCAAGTGCGGTTCCTACTTTACCGCAGCCGATGATGGTGAATGAAGGGTGCATTTTTTAAGTGCCTAAAGTTATAAGTGCCTAAAGTTATGGAATGCTGCCATTTTTATAAAAAAAGCAGAGCGATGTATACAAATTGTAAGTTACAAAGTGCCTCGAATTAATATTTGTAAGTTCCTAAAACTAAGGAATGCTGCCAGTTTTATTTAAAGAAAAGGCAGAGCGAAGCCATACAACAACTTTAGGCACTTCTCTTAATAACAATGCTCCTCTGACGGAAACTTGCCGGACTGGACGTCTTCTACAAAACTGCTGATCCCCTTTCTGGCCTGTTCGCCCAGGCTGGCATACTGCTTTACGAATTTTGGTACGTGTTTTTCATTTAACCCGAGAAGATCATGCAGAACAAGTACCTGGCCGTCACAATCAGGCCCTGCACCAATACCGATGGTAGGGATGGCCAGGGATTGGGTTATTTTTTTTGATATCGCAGCATGTATACCCTCTAGCACTACTGAAAAAGCGCCTGCCTCCTGTACTTCAAGGGCGTCATCTAAAAGTTTTTTTTCATTTCGCTGGACTTTGTAGCCACCCATCTGGTGTACTGACTGGGGTGTCAGGCCGATATGCGCCTGAACAGGTATTGACGCTTCAGTTATGGCTTTAATCAGATGGCTGACAGATGCGCCTCCCTCAAGCTTGACCGCGGCAGCACCGGTCTCTTTTAAAAACCGCCCAGCATTGACAATCGCATCTGTTGTTGATGCCTGGTATGACATGAACGGCATATCGCCAATGACCATGGCGTTTTTTGCTCCTGCTGACACAATCCGCGTGTGGTAAATCATCTCATCCATTGTTACCGGAAGCGTACTGGTTTCCCCCTGCACAACCATGCCGAGGGAATCACCCACAAGGATGATATGAACCCCTGATTTGTCCATCATTTGCGCAAAAGGATAATCGTATGCTGTCAGCTCTACAATTTTCTCACCTTTCTTTTTCATGTTTAAAAGTTTTGTGACCGTAATTTTGTTCTGCATGGCGTGATCCCCTTTCAATGCCTGAAAAGTGATGAATCATGATAATAACAGGCAGGTTAGTAACGGAGTGGACAGGTGTCAAGAAAAACATTAGTGTTGACTAACCGGATGCCTGTAAGATAATTTACCCAAGTGTTAGGTTTAATTATACAGATTTTAATAATAGAGGCAAATTGAAAAGCAGATGATACAGTCGCTAAAGGGATTCAGGGACATACTTCCAGGTGACGTGGAAGTATGGCAACACATGGAGATGACCGCCCGTGATCTTTTTGAAGACTTCGGTTTCAAGGAGATCCGGCCGCCGGTTATGGAGAAGACCGAGCTTTTTAAAAGGAGTATCGGTGAAGAGACGGATATTGTCGGTAAGGAGATGTATACCTTTAAAAGCAGGGGGGGGAAAAGTATTACTCTGCGGCCAGAGGCGACTGCCTCGGTGGTCCGGTCCTATATCCAGCATAAAATGTACGCAGTTGAGCCAGTAAGGAAATTATATACAATAGGTCCCATGTTCAGAAGTGAAAATCCCCAGCAGGGAAGATACCGGCAGTTTTACCAGATTAACGCGGAAGTTTTCGGCATTGCTTCGCCACTTATCGACGCCCAGCTCATTTTTATGCTTATGACATTTTTCAGCCGACTGCAGGTGAAAGATATCGGAGCGCATATTAATTCTCTCGGGTGTAAGAAATGTCGGCCGGAATTTCATAAGGCCCTTTCAGTTCTTCTCAGTAAAGTCGGTGATAGCCTATGTGATGATTGTAATAAAAGGAGCCTGAAGAATCCTTTAAGAACGCTTGATTGTAAGGTGACGTCATGCAGGAACGCCCTTGCTGAAGCGCCAGCTATTGTCGATTTTCTATGCGAGGAATGCACTGAGCATTTTGACGCCGTGAAGAGATTTCTTGACCGGCAGGGGATATCGTTTGAGGTTGATAAACAGCTAGTCCGGGGCCTCGACTATTATACAAGGACCACATTTGAGATTCAGACAGGTCTTCTGGGCGCCCAGAATGCTGTGGCCGGCGGGGGCAGGTATGACGGGCTTGTCAAAGCACTGGGCGGGCCTGAACAACCAGCGATCGGGTTTGCCGTGGGGTGTGACCGGCTTATTGAAATAATGACTCTTGATAAAAAAGCGTATATGAAAAATCCGTCTGTCTTTGTGGCCGCGCTCGGCACGCAGAGCATGGATATGGCATATGGCTGGGTTTGTGAATTGAACAATATCGGTATACCAACTGAAATGGATTATTCAGGACGGAGCTTGAAAAGCCAGATGAAAAGGGCAGACAGGATGAATGCGGCATATGTGCTGATTGTCGGGGAAGAAGAAATAAAAAAAGGAGAAGCGGTCCTAAGGGACATGAATACAAAAGAGCAGGCCTTAATCCCCTTAAATAGTATTGTTGACAACCTTCAGAAGGCATTAAAAATCCGAAATACGAAGCACGAAACCCGAAACAATATCAAATGACCGAAATACAAATTACCAAAACAAAAAACGAGGTTATATCCTTTAAAAATAAAAACAGATGTTTTAAACATTTGAATTTTTAAAATTCGGATTTGTTTCGGCCAATTTTTAAGATTTGGCGATATTCGGATTTCGGATTTATTTTTTTTAGGTTTGGCGCTCTAATCCATAATTATTATATCCTTCAAGGAGAAGTATAGTGCGCGTTAATGAAAACATGCTGGATAACATAAAGGGATTCCTTGATAAAGACGAGGGAGAGCACCTTTATGATATTGCCCTTGAGGCGAGTCGGATTGGTCCCTGTCTTGAGATTGGGAGTTATTGTGGGAAATCGGCCGTCTATTTAGGAGAGGCCTGCCGGCAGAACAATAGCGTCCTTTTTTCAATTGACCACCATAGGGGATCTGAAGAGCAGCAGCCTGGTGAAGGGTATTTTGATCCAGAGCTTTATGACTACTGGGCCGGCAGGATTGATACCTGCCGGTTTTTCACGCAAACACTTGACAGGGCTGGACTTGCGGATACGGTTGTACCGATTATCAGCCAGTCTGACATCGTGGCCCGGTTCTGGGCAACCCCGCTGAGTCTTGTTTTTATTGACGGGGGACACACCTTTGAGGCCGCTAATACGGACTATCAATCCTGGTCCGGGCACATCATGCCCGGAGGATATCTGCTTATACATGATATTTTCAAAAATCCGGAAGAGGGGGGGCAGGCGCCTTATGAGGTTTACAAACTAGCTGTTTCTTCCGGCCTGTTTCAAGAGCTCCCAATGGTGAAGACCCTTGGTGTGCTCCAGCGTCTTGGAGGTTGAGACCTGTTCAGTCGTGCGGCTTCGATTTGACGGTGCTTCCTTCGTTGTTTTCCCGGCCAGTTTTTTTTCGTAATCGATTGCCAGTGCTGATTCATTGAGTTTTCCTTCCGTGTGTAGCAGGATAAACTGTAACAACTGTTCTTTTTGTTTTGGTGTCAGGCCTTTAAACATCACGCTCCGCCGCCGCATAACTGTTCTGGTGATGGCATGACTATTTTCAATGACAATATCTGAAATTGTTCTGATGTTGATTTTATCCAGAAAAAGGCCTGTGTTGAGCAGGTAAATATCGAGTCCGGTAGAGGTCCGTGTCCAGTCTCCTGTGTTATCAGGATATTTGAAAGCAAGGCCGGCTTCACTGATATCAATAATTTGTCCGCGCATCTCGGAATGAGGCCGGGTTACAACAAACGCGTAATCCTTTGCTTGATAACGCGCATGCATTCTTTTTTCAAAAAAGATTTCTTTTCTGATCAATAGTTTTACCCTCTTATTTAAGAAGTGTGAAACAGACCACGAAAAAATATGGCATAATACTACGCAAAGAATATGCCAGTATGATTTGAAAAATTTTATATGCCTGAAATTTAAAGATAACTATAACAAAGCAGTGTGTTAAAAACCAAAGCTATTCTTACAATCAAAGTTGTCATTTTTAATGGTATTTTTATAAGTATTTAATTTTTATCCAGATAGCAAATACAACTAAAGTTGTGATTTGAAATTTGTTGTAGGGGTAGTTGCGGTACAAGTTGCAAGCGTCTTAAGTAGAGGAGTTCGGCCGACTCAATCTTCACGCTAAGGCGCAAAATTTATAATACATGGAAAACAACAAAGCGACACATTAACTTTAGGGCCTTATGCTAGATCCTGGATACTAGATGCTAGATAACAACATAGCATGAGGATCCCGCCCATACACTTTATCCTGCTATTTTTCCGGTCAGGTGGGTTATGAACCAATCCCAACACCTTTCCTAAATCATTGAGATCTTACATTGTATATAAAATCAAGAATTGGTCAGGACACTTTAGTATATGTAGGGTGGGCTGTGCCCACCATTTTCGACCACGATCACGTTTTTTTTAAAATTGACAGAGCGAAGCGATACCACAACTTAAGGCACTTGTAACTTATAACTTAAGTCACTTTTTAAGTTAATCCCCCTTAGCCTTTTGATACGCCCTGAAGCAGAGGAGGATAAATATCCCGGCCAGGTTGGGGAACCAGATCCAGGGGGTACTCCATACAATACCATCTACCACAACGTCTGATATGGGCCAGAACATTTTGGTGGGGAAATAGGCTTTTGTATGAAAAGGGATATCAAGAAAGATGTGGAATACCCATGCCAGCATGGCGAAGCCAATGGTTTTCCACCGTGAATAAATAAGCGCGATAATAACTGCTGCGATAACAAGGCTATGGGTCATATCATATAAAACAAAGGTCCATGAGGGAATGATGTCAAGTTCAGGTTTACCTGGCACATAAGCACCTGTCATTAATAAGTAAATAGTCATCAGCCCGAACGGGATCAGATCTGGTAGGGCGCCGGATAAAAGGGCGATCCATGGGCGGCCACGAAAACCGAACAGGCCGTATCCCCAGAGTGAG
>JANQFQ010000062.1 GCA_028277765.1 Desulfobacterales bacterium | reverse complement strand
GCAGTAGGTCTCTGCGTCAGAAGTATCAAGACCTGTCCTGGGACAACTTTTTGCAGGCTCGCGAAACAGGACAGCCTGGCGATGGGGATGAAGCTGGATGAGGTATATCACGGCATGGATCTTCCAAGCAAAATGAAAATGGGTGTTAGCGGGTGCAAGATCCAGTGCGCTGAAAACTGCATAAAAGACCTTTCCCTTTACGGGACCGAAGAAGGGTGGACCATTCAGGTCGGGGGCATGGGATCGGTAAAACCGAGGCTTGCGGATATCTTGATCGAAGATGTCTCAACTGAAGAAGCCGAGAAGATCGTTGGCAAGGTGGTTAATTACTACAAGGAGAACTCAAAACGGCAGCGTATCGGCAGGATGGTGGAGAGTATGGGGATTGAGGCGTTTAGTAATGCAGTGATGGGGAGCTAGAAACTAGATACTTCTTGACGGAATTGGGGGATTGACTCTCAACTTTTCAGGGGGAAAAATGGATAATTACGTATGTAATGTCTGCGGTTATATTTATAATCCAGGTCATGGTGACATTGACAATGATGTTTTACAAGGGACTGCTTTTGAAGAGATCCCGGATGATTGGGTATGCCCCACATGTGGGGCTTCAAAAGATGATTTTTCTGTAGAAGCGTAAACATAGTGCCTAAAGTTACAAGTTACAAGTGCCTTAAGTGAATGTATCGCTTCGCTCTGTTTTTTTATATAAAAATTGGCAGAATACTTTAACTTAAGGCACTTGTAACTTAAAACTTAAGTCACTTAAAAAGAGAGGTGTTGAGATGAAACCGATCGAAGTGGCATCAGGAATTTTTAATGTCGGTGTTGTTGACTGGAATATAAGGGATTTTCACGGGTATTCAACGGAAAACGGCACAACCTATAACGCGTATCTGATAGTTGACGAGAAGGTCGCCCTTGTTGATACGGTTAAAAAAGGATTCGAAGATCAGCTTTTGGAGAATATAGCTGACATCATTGATCCTAAGGAGATTGACTATGTGATTAGCAACCATACCGAGATGGACCATTCAGGGGGCCTTCCACGTGTGATGCATAAAATTGGCGAGGATAAACCTCTCTATGTTTCAAAAATGGGTTTTAAAAACCACTCTCTTCATTTCAGCCAGAAATGGAATTACCATGGCGTTGAAAATGGTGAAGAATTAAGTCTTGGCAAAAGAACGCTGACCTTTCTTGAAACAAAAATGTTACACTGGCCGGATAGCATGTTTACCTATGTTAAGGAAGACAAGCTTCTTTTTTCAAGTGATGCTTTTGGCCAACATTACGCGGGACCGGAAAAATTTGATGATGAGATCGGCGATGCGGTTTTTCCTTACGCGAAAAAATATTTTGCCAATATCCTCCTCCTTTACACCATGAAAATTGAAAAGCTCGTAGAAACGGTTACCGACCTGGGGCTTGAATTTAATATTATCTGTCCTGATCATGGAATTATATGGAGAAAAGATCCGGCGAAAATAATTGAAGCTTATGTGAAATGGAGCGGGCATAAGCCGAAAAAAAAGGCTGTGGTTATTTATGATACCATGTGGCACAGCACAGAGGCGATGGCTGAAAAGATCGCTGAAGGTATAGCCGAAGAAGGGGTTGACGTAAAACCGTTTAACCTTCGTAAATGGCATCGCAGTGATATTATGATTGATGTGATGGACGCAAAGGCTATTGTGATAGGGTCTCCCACATTGAATAACAACCTGTTTCCGACAGTAATAGATTTTTTGACATATATGAAAGGGCTTAAACCCCGGAATAAGATAGGGGCCGCTTTTGGTTCCTATGGGTGGAGCGGAGAGTCGGTTAAACTGATAAACAAAGAGTTTGAAGCCATGAAAGTTGATCTGGCGGATGAGGGGTTGAGAATACAATATGTCCCGGATGACCAAGGAGCAGATGCATGTGTTACGCTTGGCAGAAAGATTGGAAAGGCTGTTCTAGAGACATCATAAAAGTGCGGTAATGAAAAAACCAGTTATTGAATTGAGCGATTGTGTCCTGTGTGAAATATGTACAGACTACTGCCCGTCAGTGTTCAGGATGAATGATGCTGGATTCGTTGAAGTCCTTGAAATGGTTGAATATCCTGAAGAGGATGTGGATGAAGTGATAAAAAACTGTTTAGGAGACTGTATTTTCTGGCAAGAAGCATAGAGGATGTATTTGGGGCAAAACTTTATAATTATGAGCATTAGAAAGAAGATCATGCCAGAAAATAAATCCGAAGCACGAATATCGAAAATCGAAACAATATCAAAACATCAATGCCCAAATGACCAAAACAACGTTGCGAGATTTATAAATGACAACTTGAGTATTATGAATTTATCAGATTGGTGTTTTTTATTTTGAATTTTTTTGTTTCGAATTTGTTTCGGATTTCGATATTCGAATTTCGGATTTTAATATTTGGATATATTGACTGTACTATATAACTATGAGATATATTGATTATGGCTTTATCTGTGGTTGATCTATATCGGGATATCCTACCGAAAACGAATTGTGGCGACTGCGGTTTCCCCACCTGTATGGCCTTTGCCAGCATGGTTGTTTCTGAAAAACATCCCCTTGAGAACTGCCCTCACCTTGATAAAGAGACCGTAGCAAGATGCATGGAAGAGCTTGAGACGCAGTATGCTGAAGGCAAATGGCTGAAACGAGATATGGCCCAGGACGCCCTTGAGTGGGCAAAAGAAAGAGCCTCTTCCATGAAGATTAAAGATCTTCCTGAACGGATCGGGGGAGAACTTATTGATATTGATGGGAAAACCACACTTGAACTGCCGTATTTCAATGGTATTATTGTTATATCGGATGATGACATAAATCATAAAGACGGTTCCGAACTCACGCGCTGGGAAAAAGTGTTCATATACAACCACATGGCACAGGGCGGAAGCGCTTTTCCTACAGGGAACTGGAAGGGGCTCGTGGAATTCCCGAATACGGTTTCAAAAATGAAATCCATGGTGGATCATATTGAAAAACCGATGATCGACCGGTTCAGGGGGAGGGTGGAAACACTTATAGCCGCAGGTGAGAAAATCGGAGGAAAGGACATAACCAAGGAAAATGACACGGCTGACGCGGCCCTCCAATTCCAGCCCCTACCCAAGGTTCCGGTTAGGGTGGTTTTCTGGGATGAGGTAAAGGATGAGAGAATTGAGGCTCAGGTAAAGTTTCAGTTTGATGAAACCATAATCGAGCATCTTGATATTGAATCTATTATGTTTTTAAGTGAAAAGCTGCGAGATTTTCTTTATGGATAGGTATGTATGTGTTTGCGGTTATGTTTATGACCCGGAAGATGGGGATCCGAATAACGGTATCCTGCCCGGCGTTTCTTTCGACGATGTCCCTTCTGACTGGATATGCCCTTTGTGCGGATTTAACAAGTCTTGCTTTGTGATATTTAAAGAGAACAAGCAATGACAGAAGAAAAGATCAGCGGCAGAAAACTGAAAAAGATAATTCAGGATCTGCTTTCTGCTGCTGATACTGAGCATGGTTTTAAGGAGATGAGCAAATTTCCTGCAAGGCAGGTTATTAATCCGCTTATCTCTTTTTTGTTTAGTACTGATGACAAGATCAAACAACGTGCTGTAACAGCAATAGGTATCGTTGTTTCAAAACTGGCGGATAAGGATATTGAATCAGCTCGGATCATCATGCGACGCTTGATGTGGAGTCTGAATGATGAATCCGGCGGGATTGGCTGGGGGGCTCCTGAAGCTATGGCAGAGATTATGGCTCGGCATCAAAAGTTGGCTGAAGAGTATCATAAGATACTGATTTCATATGCCAGCCCCGGGAAAAACTACCTTGAGAACGAGGCGCTTCAGGAAGGTGTAAAGCGGGGGATAAAGAGGCTGATGGCAGCCAGGCCGGATATGATGGCGGGTAAGTTTTCATTTTAAAAACAGTTTTTTTTATTTCATTTAATAACCGGGGAAAATATATGGAAAAGAGGTTGGAGATAAAAGTGCTTGGTCCGGGGTGTGCCAAATGTAATAAAGTCGAAAATGTTGTCAGAGAGGTGGTTGAAGACATTGGAGCAAATGCTGATGTTGAAAAGGTTACCGACATGTTGGAAATCTCTGAATACGGTATAATGAAAACACCGGCTGTGGTTGTAGAAGGTGAAGTGAAAATCGTCGGAAAAATTCCGACCAGAGATGATATCATATCATGGTTCGGCGAGTAGTCAATAAAGCGAGGAGGAATTTGTTTTGAAATATAAAATAACAGGTATGGTTAATTTCTTTTTTATTGTTTTGTTGACGGTCATTATACTGTTTTTTCAGCCACAACCGGTTGCTGCTGTTGAAGCTGAAAATGAAAACGGGCTGTCTGCGACTACTATTCAAAAAGATGATAGAAACAAGGTTGTAAATAAAAAACCATTATCACGAAAAATTATAGCCTATTATTTTCACAGCACGAGAAGATGCTTTACATGTAAAAAGTTTGAGACCTTGACCCAAAAGGTTATCCAGGAAAATTTTCAAATCGAACTCGGAAACGGATCTCTGGAGTGGAAGCCGGTTAATATTGATAAAAATGAAAATAAACATTTTATAAAAGAGTTTAATTTATACACAAAAGCGATTGTGCTTGTTGAAATAATAGACAATAAACGGTCAGGCTGGAAAAACCTTGATCAGATCTGGCAGAAGGTTCGTAAGGAAGATGATTTTAAGCAATACATCCGGGATGAACTAAAAAAATATTTAAAAGAAAAATAATGGATTCAATACTCCCTGGTGCAGTGTCAGCTTTCTGGCTCGGTATCTTAACGTCAGTCAGTCCATGTCCTTTGGCGACAAATATTGCTGCGATTTCATATATCGGAAAACATGTGGAGAGCAGCAGGAAGGTGGTTCTGTCAGGTATCTTTTATACCCTCGGTAGAATGATAGCCTACATTGGCTTAAGCTTCATCATTATTGCTGGGCTTTTATCTATCCCGAATGTATCCTTTTTTTTACAGGAACATATGAATAAGTTTCTGGGGCCTGTATTGTTGATAACAGGCATACTATTACTGGAGGTGATCCCCTTTTACCTGCCCGATATACTCCCCCAGGAAAAGCTCAATAGGTTAGCAGAAAAAGGGAGTCTGTTGGGGGCGGGACTGCTCGGTATTATTTTTGCTCTTTCTTTTTGCCCTGTTTCAGCTGCGCTTTTCTTCGGCAGTTTTATTCCCTTAGCCGTAAAACACCATTCTGAATTTCTTTTTCCGTCAATTTATGGAATCGGCACCAGCCTTCCCATATTTGTGATTGCCATGATTATGGGTATAAGTGCTCAGCATGCTGGGAAGGCACTCAATAACATTACAACGTTTGAATTTTGGGCCAGGCGGATCACAGCTGTTATTTTCATTGCAGTAGGAATTTACTATTTATTGATATATCTTTTTAAGGTTTCGTTATAAAATTAAATTAGCTGCTTTGGGGAGAGATTAAATCACTACTATTTTATTTTTCGGTTCAGAAACCGTCTTTCCTATGACAGTGGCTGATTCTACACCTTTTTGCCGCAACTCATCAACCAGCCGGTGATCCATGTTATTTTCAACACATATCAGAAGGCCTCCGGATGTCTGAGGATCAAACAGTATGTCCTGCATAATGGGATCGATTGAAGGGGAAAAGATAACGTCTTTTTCCCTGAACGCTCTGGTTTTTTTAGTCCCCCCTGGCACCAAGCCTTTTTCAGCGTATTCCCGCGTTCCTTCAAATACAGGAACCTTTTCAGCAAAGATTTCAATTCCTGTGTCCGATCCTGTTACCATTTCAGCAAGATGGCCGAGAAGGCCGAAGCCGGTTATATCGGTGCAGGCAAGGACAGGGTGGTCAGCCATTACTTCTGCTACGGTTTTGTTTAAGGTTGCCATGACAGCGGTCACACTTTCAACGGTATTGTCCGGTACAACACCTTTTTTCATGGCGGTATTGATAATGCCTGTTCCGATCGGCTTGGTAAGTACAAGACTGTCCCCGGGCTTGATGGTCTTTTTTGAGAGAACCTTGTCAGGATGGATAAAACCTGTGACTGAAAGACCGTATTTCAATTCTTTGTCCGCAATGCTGTGGCCCCCCATAAGAACAACCCCAGCTTCTTTCATCTTGTCCATACCCCCTTCAAGAATACTGCGGAGTACGGACATGTCCATACCCCTATCAAGAACTTTTCGGAGCACGGATCCGTCTTCGTTCTTTGCAGGAAAGGCAACGAGGTTCATGGCGGTTTTCGGCACACCGCCCATGGCATAAATGTCACTTAATGCGTTGGCGGCAGCTATCTGGCCGAAACTGAACGGATCGTCCACAACAGGCGTGAAGAAATCAACCGACTGGATCATGGCGATGTCATCAGTTATTTTGTAAACGCCCGCGTCGTCAGCATGGTCCAGCCCGATAATAACATTTGAATCAGTAGGAAATTCAAATCCCCGCAATGCTCTGTCCAGGTCCCCTGGAGGCAGCTTAGAAGCTCAACCCGCGCATTTAACGGTCTTTGTCAGTAATATTTTTTCGTTATCATCCATAATCGTTAATGCCTATATTAAAAGATTATATAAAATATCATATACAATAACAATATGTCCAATAGATATAATCAATGGGCTTAACGATTGTGATAGATGCTGTCTATATGATTATCATTTTCAATCTTTTGAAAAGTTAGGAGATTTTTATTACGAAATCATCTCTCATGCTCCGGTAGAAAGTTTATATGTCCAAATTTATCTAGTTCGAATACCATTGTTCCATGCCAGCGTGTGCTGACAACATGATCGCTGTACTGCCTGTATTTGTTTGAATCATCGTTTTTTGGCTGCTTTCCGACTGAGACAACTGTATATGCCGGGCTCATGAGTTTGACAGCCGGCTGATAATACCCGCGATCTCTTCCATGATGAGAGGCTTTTAGGAGATGGATATTTTCAATTTCATCTTTGAAGTTTTCAACAATATATTTCCATGTTACCTCTTCAGCATCACCGCCGAGGATAATTTTTGAATAGCCGTATTTTATCAATAGGACATAACTCATACTGTTTGCATCATTATTATTATCAGCTGTATTTAAAAGAATCTGGTTTGGCGCTAAAATCTTTATCCCTTCATCTGCCCAGAAGTTGTTCATATCACCAGCCAAAGGAGTTATCACTTTAATGGTGCTTTGTTTGCCGTCCCGTAAAAATTTATAAAGTTCCCAGTCCGCTTTCTGGGTTTCACTCAGTCGTGAAAGGTGTTGCGTGAACGAATTCGGCAATACCCATGCATTTGCCATTTTAATTGTTTGATAAAGATCAAAAAGGCCTGTCAGGTGGTCCATATGCGGGTGTGTGGAAATAAAACTAAAAATATTATAACGGTTGCGGGATAATTGATAAATATAGGAAATGGGGTCTGTAAGTTGGATATAATATCCAGCACTTTCAATTAACGAATGATAATCCATCAAACCCATATTATGCAAAATTCGGTTTAGTGACGCTTTTGATGGATCCATTAGCGCCAAAATCTCCATAAGAGAATCCATATCCATTTGCTGAGAGCGGTTAATGTCTACAACCGTAAGTCTGCCGCTTGGAAATTCACTGATAATACAATCTCCATGTCCAACATTAAGAATGTGTACTTTAAGCATTTTTTCTTTTCCTGGGAATTATTTTATTGCATCAAAACAAATGATGTGTTTTAATATATACAAATCCCGCTGCCGTGTCAATAAAATAACACATCAATTTAATTGATGCGTATTTATATAATAAATATTTCCTAAAAAAACATTGCATCAAATATAATGATGCGCTAAAGGTGAAATTAATGAAATATGTGAATCTTACCGATATCGCAAAAATTCAAGCAGGATATCCCTTTCGGGGAAGCATAAAAAATGATCCCAAAGGAGACGTCCATGTTATCCAAATGAGAGATGTTTCAACAGACATGCATATAAACTGGAAAAAACTGAACCGGACAACATTAAAAGGACGTCGGGAGCGCGACTATCTAAAGACAGGGCTGATATTATTTGTCGCACGGGGCAACACCAACTATGCAGTATGTCTGGATGCAGTTCCGGTAAAATGTGTATGTTCACCCCATTTTTTCCAGATCAAAGTAAAAGCCGGCGCCGGAGTCATGCCGGAGTTTCTGTCATGGCAGATCAACCAGCCCCGGTCGCAACTCTATTTCATGAAATCTTCCGAAGGATCGGGAGCCAGAAGTATCCGGAGAGGTATATTGGAGGATCTGTCGGTTCCAGTGCCTCCTATGAATATTCAGGAAAAGATTGTTAATCTTAACATACTGATGCGTAAAGAACAGACGCTTTTGAAAAAACTGTCTGAAAAACGAAAAGATCTGATAACCGCCGCCTGTATGCGGCTGATCCAAATCAAGTGACAACTGAGGCACACGATGAGCGACAAGCAGATCAGAGATGCAATATTTAATAAGGTATGGCAAGCCTGCGATACGTTTCGCGGTGTGATCGATCCAGCCCAGTACAAGGATTATATTTTGACCATGCTATTTGTGAAGTATCTGAGCGATATCCACAAGTCAAAACGGGCAGAATATGAAAAGAAATATAAAGGCGATAAAGTTCGCATAAAACGTGCGCTTAAAAGGGAGCGGTTTATCATTCCGGAAATTATCACCCGGGACACAAAGGGGGAAGTTGAGGAAACCTTTCCCGCCACGTTCGACAGCCTGTATGAAAGGCGGGACCGGCCGAATATCGGAGCGTTGATCAATATTTTATTGGAAAACCTTGAAGATGCGAACAAACAGAAGTTGCACAATGTGTTCCGCAATATCGACTATAACAGCGAGGCCAATCTGGGCCAAACCCGGCAGCGGAACACACGGCTCAAGAACCTGCTGGATGACCTGAAGGTACTGGATCTTAGAAAAGAGACCGTGGGACACATGGATGTTATCGGTGATGTGTATGAGTACTTGATAGAAAATTTTGCTGCAAAAGCAGGGAAAAAAGCCGGTGAATTTTACACCCCCGCTGCAGTATCAGAGGCCCTGGCCAGGTTGGTATCCCCAAAGCCTGGTGACCGGATATGTGATCCTGCATGCGGTTCCGGATCCCTTTTGATACGCGCTTCCAGGCAGATTGGCTCAAATGACTTTTCCCTGTATGGACAGGAAATGAACGGCAGCACCTGGGCGCTTTGCAAGATGAACATGTTTCTCCATGGCGTGGATTCAGCACACATTGAATGGGAAGACACCATCCGGCAGCCGCAATTCAAGGATGAAAATGACGCGCTTATGAAATTCGACGTGGTCATTGCGAATCCGCCCTTCAGCCTGGACAAATGGGGCCAGGAGATTGCTGCTGAAGACCGATATGGCCGGTTTTTCCGCGGAATTCCGCCCAAGAGCAAAGGGGACTGGGCCTTTATTTCACATA
This sequence comes from Desulfobacterales bacterium, assembly GCA_028277765.1. GTDB lineage: Bacteria > Desulfobacterota > Desulfobacteria > Desulfobacterales > SURF-7 > JANQFQ01. Next base: position 31,091 of record JANQFQ010000062.1, on the reverse strand, counting down.
TGCTGGCCACAGCCGTAGAGGGCAAAGGGCGTGTTGGCGTTGTAGTACCCCACGGCGTCCTGTTCCGGGGCGGGCAGGAAGGCAAGATCAGAGAGGCGGTCATTAAGGAAAATCTGCTGGATGCTGTCATCGGGCTTCCGGCAAACCTGTTCTTCGGCACCGGCATTCCCGCGGCCCTGATGATTTTTGACAAATCCCGAAAACCGGTTAGTAAAGGCAAGGTGTTTTTTATCGATGCCAGCCGGGAATTTGAGCAAGCCACCAACCAGAACAAGCTTAGGGAAAAGGATATTGAAAAAATCGTAGCCACCTTCCGTAAAAGAAGAAAAGTGGACAAGTATGCTTGCCTGGCGTCATTTGCTGAAATCGAGGAAAACGAGTTCAATCTGAATATTCCGCGATATGTGGATACGTTTGAGGAGGAGGAAGAGATTGATATTGCCGCAGTGCAGAGAGAGATTGTTGAAATAGAAGACGAACTGGCAAAAACACGGAAGAAAATGGACAAGTATTTAAAAGAACTTGGTTTTTAACTTTCATCTGAGCATTGAGGCCCAAGTCGAAGCCCAAGATAAATTTCCATAGATATTGTTCAGCACTTCAGGACGAAGGAACAAGGAACAAGGAACTACAAGTAATGACCGACTATTTTCCTGAAAAAAAAACGGATATTCTCATATATCAAACTGAAGACGGTGAAATCCGTCTTGAGGTAAAACTTCAGGATGAAACAGTATGGCTGACGCAGAAATTGATGTCTGAATTGTTTCAGAAGGACATACGCACGATTAATGAGCACATAAAAAACATCTATGAAGAAGGCGAATTGGAGCCGGAGTCAACTATCCGGAAATTCCGGATAGTTCAAACTGAGGGAACAAGGCAAGTACGTCGCCTAGTTGATTTCTACAACCTGGATATGATCATCTCTGTAGGCTATCGTGTGAAATCGGGTATCGCCACCCGCTTCCGGCAGTGGGCAACGGCCCGCCTTCGTGAGTACATTGTCAAGGGCTTTGTGCTTGACGACGAACGGCTCAAGGGCGGCAAAGGCTTGGTGGATTATTTTGATGAACTACTTGCCCGCATTCGCGAGATCCGCGCCAGTGAAGCGCGTGTCTACCAGCGGATTCGGGAGATATTCGCGCTGGCCTGCGACTACCGGGAAGAAGAAGAGGAAACGCAGATTTTCTTCGCAACCATGCAGAACAAAATGCACTACACTGCTACCGGTATGACGGCGGCTGAGATCGTCCGGCAGCGCGCTGATGCAAACAAGGCCAACATGGGTCTTACTTCGTGGAAAGCCGACCGTGTGCTCAAACGCGATGTTGGCACGGCCAAGAACTATCTGGGTGAACAGGAAATCGACACGCTAAACCGAATTACCGTGATGTTTCTGGATCAGGCCGAGTTCCGTGCCCAGCGTCGACAAGACATCCGGATGCGCGACTGGGAAGTGTTCCTCGATAAATTTCTGCGCGACACAGAGTTGCCTGTGCTTGCGGATGCTGGAACGGTCAGCCGTGAGGAGGCGCTTACTTGGGCCGAGGACCAATACGCTGCTTTTTCCGATAGGCGGCGATTGGAGGCGGAAGCCGAGGTTGAGGCGCGGTACTTAGAGGATCTGAGGGGGTCTGCAAAATTACTGGAGGGGCGGCGTAAGAAAACGCCTGCGAAGAAGCCTACCCAGCACAAAAAAATCAAATGACTTTTTTAAATTTTTTGAGGGTGAGGATGGAAAAGTATTTAGAGGGCCTATGATATGGCACGTAAAGGTTTTTATCCTGATAGTGTGAAGCCTGGTATACCAAAACTTGGACATAAGCCATCTGGTTGGAGAAAGGTTTGTTTTGGTGATGTGCTTCAAGTTGTAAATCGAGAGGCTGAACTTGAAGATGATATAGAATATCAGCTTGTAAATGCCAAACGTAACAGGGGTGGCGTTGTCGCTCGTAAAAAATTATCGGGTAAAAACATTTTAACAAAAACCCAATTTTATATTAAAGAAGGTGACTTTTTAATTGCTAACAGACAAATAATTCACGGTGCCTGTGGTGTAGTTCCCAAAGAACTGGACAGCTCTCTTGTCTCCAATGAATATACAGTAATGCATTCAAAAAATGGAATGCTTCTCGATTTTCTAAAATATTTTTCACACACAATATATTTTCAACAGACATGCTTTCAGTCTAGTGTTGGTGTAGATGTTGAAAAGATGATTTTTAAACTTAGGGAATGGTTTAAATATAAAATATATCTCCCCCCACTTCCCGAACAAAAAAAAATTGCCCAAATTCTTGCCACCTGGGATGAAGCTATCAACCGGATGCGAAAGCTCATTGACGCGAAAAAGCGCCGCAAAAAAGCCCTTATGCAGCAGTTGGTTACGGGTAAAAAAAGGCTGCCGGGATTTGAGAAATCAAAAAGCCGGAAATCATACCGTTTTTTCGATCTACCCAAAGATTGGGAATGCCCAATGATGAAAGAAATCGCACGTGAGTGCTCGAAAAGGAATACAAATGGTTCGGAAATTACTGTTTTGTCCTGTTCCAAGCACATGGGTTTTGTTGAATCTTCCAAATATTTCGGCAAAAAAGTCTTTAGTGAGGACACATCCAATTATAAGGTGATCCACAAACATTGGTTCGGTTATCCATCGAATCATATTGAAGAAGGTTCCATTGGGCTTCTTCTTGATTATGATATTGGTATCGTCAGTCCGATCTATACTGTATTTAAATGTAATGATACGGTTATTCCTGAATACCTTTATGCGGTGTTTAAGACTGATACATTTAAACATATTTTTGCGATCTCAACAAATGCATCTGTTGACCGCAGAGGAAGTCTCCGGTGGAAGGTGTTTTCACTGATCAGAGTTCCTTTACCATCCAAAGAAGAACAGATTGCAATTACAAGTGTTCTTAAAACCGCTGATGAGGAAATAAAAGTATTTGAAAATAAATTGAGTGTCCTTGAAACCCAGAAGCGCGGGCTCATGCAGAAGCTCTTAACTGGTGAAATCCGTGTAAAAACATAGGCAAGGCAGATAATGTATAAAAGGATGATAAACCGTAAATCCTGTTCACACAATTACTTTTCGTGTATTTCGTGTGTTTCGTGGTTCAAATATTTTTGATCTTTTCCGTGGTTTAAATGTTTTTGGTTTTTTTCGTGGTTAAATAGAAGATGGAAGAACAAACACCATACAACACATCCCCCCACGAACACCCGAGCTACCTTGAAAAGATGCAGTCCCAGCTTCCGGCGCTCCACCTCCTTATGCAGCTTGGATGGGAATACCTGATACCAGATGAAACAATCAAACTCAGGAGCGGTCGGCTCGGGTCAGCGATTCTTGAACCTGTGCTGCTGGATTACATCCGGTCTACCTGCAGTTATGAATTCAAAGGACAGAAGCGGCCGTTTACGGAAAACGCTGTTCAGAAGGCGGTGCAGACCCTAAAGGGATTCCGGGCCACGGGCGCACTGCATGAAAACGAACAGGTCTATGACCTGCTCTGTCTGGGCACCAGCGTGCCTCAGACCGTGGAAGGGGACACAAAGAGCTTTACCATCAACTATATTGACTGGAAAAATCCAGAGAACAACACGTTTCATTGCACAGCGGAATTCAAGGTGGAACGGGTCGGACTACACAAACACTATATCCCGGATATTGTGCTGTTTGTAAACGGCATTCCCCTCGGGATCATAGAATGCAAGCGGTCAGCGTATATACAGACCCGGAAAAAGCCCATTGATCTTGCCATTGAGCAGCTTTGCGGCTACCAGGCAAAAGACGGTATTCCTCAACTTTTTCTTTACTCCCAGATTGTACTTGCCCTGGCCAGGGACAAGGCCAGATACGGCACCACCGGCACGCAGCGGCAGTTCTGGGCCGGGTGGAAGGAAGACAGGCAGGACGGTGAGATTAAAAAGACGCTTGAAGAAGCCATGGACAGGGAGGAAATCGATCATCTGTTTTCAGCTCCTTTTGATGATGTCAAAAATGATTTTCTGGCCATGCTTGACCAGGGCAAGGAAATTTATGAACAGGACCGCACTCTTTACGCCCTTTGCCGGCCGGAGCGTCTGCTGGAGCTGGCATACCGGTTTATCCTGTTTGACAATGGTATTAAAAAGATTGCCCGGTATCAGCAGTATTTTACCGTGCATGACATCATGAATCGCGTGTTGAGCGCGGCGCCCGGACAGCCGAGGCCGGGTGGAGTGGTCTGGCATACACAAGGCAGCGGAAAATCCTTGACCATGGTCATGCTGGCAAAAAGCCTGGCCCTGAATTCAAAAATATTGAATCCCAAAATCATACTGGTCACCGACCGAATCGACCTGGATGATCAGATCTGCGGCACGTTCCGGGCCTGCGGACTGAACCCCGAGCAGGCCAATACAGGCAAGCATCTAGTTGAGATCATGCAGGATCACCGAACCCATGTGGCCACCACCCTGATTCACAAATTCGGTATTGCTGTATCCAGCCGGAAAATGAAAAAGGCGGCCCCGAATACTTTTGTATTGGTGGATGAAGGCCACCGCAGTCAGTATCATGAACAGCATGCCCGCATGCGGCTTGCATTAAAGGGAGCCTGTTTTATTGCATTTACAGGAACGCCTCTGGCAAAATCAGCCAAAAAGAACACCTTTGCCCAGTTCGGTGATTTGTTCCGGCCTGCCTACACTATAGCACGCGCTGTGGAAGACGGAGCGGTTGTTCCTCTTCTTTATGAAGCTCGGCATGTGCCCCAGAAAGTGGATAAGACCGCCATTGATGGTTGGTTTAAAAAGCTAACCATGGGCCTCACCAAAGACCAGAAAGCAGACCTTAAACGAAAATTTTCAACCGAACAACAGCTCAACAAGGCCCGGCAGAAAGTACATATGATTGCCTGGGACGTAAGTCTCCATTATTCAGCATTCTACCAGCATACAGGACTTAAGGGCCAGCTAGTTACACCGGACAAGGCAACCGCAATCACCTATAAATCTTTTATGGATGAGTTCGGGCTTGTTTCTACTGAAGTCCTTATTTCCGCGCCGGATGTAAGTGAAGGAGAGAGTAATAACGTTAAATCTAAAATAATTGACGCGTTTTGGGATGAGATCAAGGATCGCTTCGGTAATGAATCAAAATACAACAAACAGCTCATCAATGCCTTTAAGCACAGTGAACACCCGGATATCATCATTGTCGTGGACAAACTGCTCACCGGTTTTGACGCGCCCTGTAATACTGTGCTTTATCTTGCGCGCAAACTCAAGGAACATACCCTGCTTCAGGCCATTGCCCGTGTAAACCGCTTATATGAAGGTAAGGAATTTGGCCTGATTCTGGACTACAGCGGGGTCATTGAAGAGCTGGACCAGGCCATCGATTTTTACAGCCGACTTGCCGATTTTGACAGGAAGGATCTGGAAGATACGGTTGGGTATATTGCTGAACGGGCCGAACAACTACCCCAGCTTCATTCTGATGTGTGGGAGATATTTCAGAAAGTAAAGGGCGCAAAAGATCCGGAAGTATATGAAGTGCATCTCCGAGACGAGGACCTTCGCCATAAATTTTACGAACGGTTCAGTTTTTTTGCGCGAACGCTTTCATTAGCCCTTTCATCCGCAAATTTTTTGGAAAAAACACCCCTGAAAACCATCAATATATTCAAGGCGGACCTTAAATTTTTTCAGAACCTGCGGGCTGCCGTTACCCAGCGATATCAGGAGACAATCGACTTTTCGGAATACGAGCCTAAAATAAAGAAGTTGATTGATACCCACGTAGGAGCAGATGAAGTAGAGTCCCTTTGCGAACCCATCAACCTCCTTGACGCAAACGAGCGGAGGCTTGTACTGGACGACCAGGGGAAAAGCGCGGGAGCCAAGGCAGATATGATTGCCTCTGCAACAAGGCATGTGATTGAGCAGGAGATGGCAAAAGACCCGGTTTTTTATAAGAAATTTTCAAAATTTCTGGAGGATATGATCAAGGCCCTTCATGAAGGACGTATAGAAGCCATAGAAGCCCTTGAAAAAATAAAGGATATGTCTGTCAAAGTGGCAACCCATACAGATGACGATATCCCATCAGAACTTGTGGGAAACGACATGGCCCGAAGGTACTACGGTTGTGTCCGAGAACCTGTTGCTGAATACAATACATCGAATGAGAAGCCCCTGGCTGAGATCGCGATGTTGATTACAAAAAGAATCGCGCAGCATAAAATACGGGACTGGCGCACTAACCAGGACGCTATTAATAAAATGCGAGGGGAAATAGATGATATACTTTTTGAAATTGCTGAAAAGTATAGCATAGAATTCTCTCTTGATGACCAGGATAAAATCATTGACAAATGCATAGAGGTAGCCATTGCCAATGAAGACTGAAGCTGAAAGCCGTACTCTTCAGTTCGGCTCCCGCCGCATCCAATATACCCTGCATCAATCCAAAAGAAAACGGCTGCGGATCGTTGTATCTCCGGATCTGACTGTTGACATATTTGCGCCTATAAACAAAACAGATGATCAAATCCGCTCGGCCATTCAAAAAAAGGGACCATGGATAGTAAAAAAGCTGGACAAACTGGAGACTTTTCATCCCTTACCCGCGCCAAAACACTATATAAGCGGAGAGACCCTTGTCTACCTGGGGCGACAGTATCGACTTAAAGTTAAAAAAGGCCTGAAACAGCCCGCAAAACTGCTGGGCAGTTTTTTATGGGTATGGATTGAAGATAAAAACAACACAAGTAAGATACGGAAGGCTGTTGACGACTGGTATCGCGATCATGCTCACGATATATTCAGTCGGTATATGGAAAAATGTTGCGCAATAACTTCCCGACATGGAGTGCCCGAACCGCTTATGGCCATACGAACAATGAAAAGACGATGGGGAAGCTGCAGCCCGAATGGGCGAATCACACTCAACGTTAAACTGGTTATGGCACCTGTGCACTGTATTGAGTATGTTATCATGCATGAGCTTTGTCATTTGAAATACCATAACCATTCCAAATCGTTTTACTCGCTTTTAAATCGATGTATGCCTGACTGGAAAAGACGAAAAGACAGACTCGAGCAAGTGATGATTTAGTCCGACATAAAAACCCTGGCCCTCTGGGCTAGGTTATTTACTGAGGACATCGAGTATAATTTTATTTTCAGGAATATCTGACATACCGCCTGAGTGATAACTGAATTTGATTTTTCCGTCTTTTCCGATTACGATCAGTGCTGGTAAAAGCCCGAGCTTTGAGATTTTAAACGGTTGCTTGTATAGTTTGCGAAGTTTTTTGTCAGTGTCAGGAACGCCGTAAAACCTGAGGTCGTGTTTGGTAAAGTATTTTTTAAACTTCTTGGCTTTGTGTGGCCCTGCGGCAATAATAGTAACATTCTTTTCAGCAAACAATTCATGGTCTTTCTGCATCTTGACCAGATGCTTTTTTGTATACGGTCATAGAAAGTTTCTGAACAGGACCAGAACAACAGGTCCTTTTTTTGTCAGTTCTGACAGCTTAATGGTTTGCCCGTCATAGGTCATTGCCGTAAATTCCGGTGCTTTAGCATCTGTTTTTAAAACATTGTATTTTGCGCTGTCAGATATAGGACACTGTTTTTTACAGCTGCATGACAATCCTGTTACGCAAAACAGACATAAAACGATGGTGATTAAAAGATTTCTTTTCATCATACTTATAGCCTCCTTTTGGTTGGAAAATGTACACAATTAAATTGCACACAATATATATTGGGCTTTGCTTTTTGTCAAATAAAAAATAAACAGCAAAAGCGTTTGATAAATTCACTAAAAAATGTCAGTTTCTATTTCTGGTTTGAGATTCCAGCCATACGTGAAAGAAAATACTTATCTAAGGAGAATATCATGGCGACCTATAAAATACATCCGATTGTAATGGGAACAAAGGTTTTTGATAAAAGCATGATGACGTATCAGTTTGGAACCGGCACAGAATATACCATCCCAATTTACTGCTGGTATATAGAAGGGGGTGAGAAAAAGATACTTGTGGATACAGGAGAAATGAGCCCTATCCAGTCAGAAAGCAGGGAAACAGCTATTGGCGGAAAAATATTTACATTTGAACAGGGACTTGAAAAATGGGGGCTAAAACCTGAAGATATTGACATTATTATCCACACCCATCTTCATAATGACCATTGTGAGAATGACTACAAGTGTGAAAACGCCATCATTTACGTCCATGAAAAAGAACTGTCACGGATCCATGATCCACATCCCCTTGATTACCGCTATCTTGAAGATTACATTGAAGATGTTGAAGAAAATGGCCAGGTCCATCCGCTGACCGAAGACACAGAGATCCTTCCTGGCATCCAAACTGTTCATACGCCCGCGCACACAGAAGGAGGGATGTCTATTTTTATTGATACAGATAAAGGAAAGGCAGCGATTACCGGCTTTTGCGTGATTAATGAAAATTTTCATCCTCCTGTGGAAATAAAAGCAATGGAGATGGACCTGATACCACCAGGCACGCATGTAGATGTATATGATGCCTACGATATCATGGTGAAAATTAGAGACAAAGCAGATATCCTTCTGCCGCTCCATGAGCCTGAATTTGCAGCAGTCGATACAATTCCTTAGAAAAAAACAGAATGGAAATAGTATGATGCGAAATATTAAGATAACAACGCTTGTGGAAAATTCTGTAACAGCTGGTTTAGCCCCTTTGCTTGCTGAACACGGCCTTTCGTTTTTTGTGGAAATTGAAGACAGGAAAATTCTTTTTGACACCGGCCAGGGGCATGCCATTTTGGGAAATGCCGATCTACTTGGGATCGATTTGTGTCAGGTTGACACGGTTGTTCTCAGTCATGGACATTTTGATCATGCAGGCGGTGTAAAACACCTTCTCGGCCGGAACAACAATTTTACCCTTATTGCCCAGCCCGGTGTATTTGGCAGCAAGCTTGCAGGTGGCAATGATAACTATGTTTCTATCGGCGTTAAGGAAGATAAAGCGGTATTGGAAAACAGCGGTATCAGGATAAAGTTAGAAAAAGATCCAGTTGAAATTGCTTCAGGAATAATAGCAACCGGGTGCATCCCAATGAATACAAGCTTTGAAGAGGTTGAAAAGATGTTTTTTGTTGGGGAAGAAGGCAAAGAAACACCTGATGATATCCCAGATGACAGGGCGCTGATACTTGACACAGCAATGGGGACAGTCGTTGTTTTTGGATGCGCCCATAGGGGGCCGGTAAATACACTCAATCATGTGGCAGATCTTACCGGAAGTAGAAAGATCCATGCTGTACTTGGCGGCCTTCATTTGATGTTTGCGGATGATAAAAAACTAAAAGAGATTTTCAAGTATTTTCATGATTTTGAAATAGAGAAGTTCGTGATCGGGCATTGCACGGGATTTAAAGCAACTGCTGCGCTAGTGAATGAATTTGGAGACAGAGTGGTGCCCAATACAGTGGGACATGTAATTGAATTTTAAACCTAAAGGATTATGACACAGCCTCATGTTTTAAGGGGTGTATTTTGAAAATCGACTTTCAGCCTATCGGCGTCATACATAGCCCGTTTAAGGATGTTAAAGGGATGCCTATACAGCCGTCAGGCGCTGTCGGCATTGCTGGTACTGTAGAAGTAAATCCTGAATTTGTCGAGGGACTGAAAGACCTTGATGGTTTTTCTCACATCATCCTTTTGTATCATTTTCATCAAATAGATGGATACAAACTGATAGTGACACCTTTTTTAGATACCCGGCAACACGGTGTTTTTTCGACCAGAGCGCCGCGCCGTCCTAATGCTATAGGCATATCAATTGTTGAACTTATAGATATAAAAGAGAATGTCCTAGAAATTAAAAATGTGGATATTCTTGATGGCACCCCGCTTATTGACATCAAACCCTACGTGCCGGAATTTGATCAGTATTCTGATGTGCGAACCGGATGGCTTGAGGCTGCAAAAGGTAATGTACATACTAAAAGATCAGATGACCGGTTTGAAAAGTGAGATTAAACCTCTATTTCCATTCCCACCCTGGCCAGCACTGAATCCTTAAAAACCTCCTGGCACTGCCGTTCAATGTCTTTCAAGAATTCATCATCATGATCCGGGTCATGGTGGGTAACCACGAGCTTTTTGACCCCGGCCATTTTGGCGACTTCAGTGGCTTGCAGCCAGCTACTGTGACCCCATCCTTTATGTTTGGGGAGTTCTTCAGGTGTATATTGCCCTTCGTGAATCAGCAGGTCCGCGCCTTCCGAGAGCTTCACAATCCGCTCGTCAATTTTATCTCCATGTTCAATGTCCGTGCAGAAAACCACGATTTTACTGTCGACTGTTTTAAATCGGTAACTGTAAGCATCGCCCGGATGGTTATGTTTTACAACATTGACAGATGCCTGACCAGCATCCAGGAAATCATCAGGTGTCTGCAAAAAAGTAATTTCAGCACCCATTTCTTCCAGACTTACGGGAAAATAAATCTCCTGCATCTGCTGTTCAAATATCCCTTTAATATTTTTATCAAATCGTTCTTTACCGATGGCACTGATGGTAAAGTGACGGGTGCTGTCATAGGCAGGTGCAAAAAAAGGGAGACCGTGGATATGATCCCAGTGAAAATGGGAAAATGCCAAAAAACATGTTCTTTCTTTTCCCAGTTCCGGATCGTTTACCAGCTTTTTTCCCAGTTCCCTGATGCCGGTACCTGCATCCATGATAACTGTCCGGTCAGGGCCTTCACCAACCACACACGTTGTATCACCGCCAAATTCCTGAAAACCGGGCGAACAGACTGGGACCGACCCTCTTGTGCCATAAAATGTGATTTTCATAATTGATAACCTTTTATTATATATACGTATGCTAAGGATGGTATTTAAGATAGCTTATTGAATAAAAAAGGAAATAGCAAGATGCCTTGAACGTTTTTATTCAACCAAATAGCATCAGAGTTATAAAACCAGGTCAGCATTGGCTATTCCTATATCCAAAACAACCTGTTTTTATAAAGAATACTTGACTTTTAAAGATTTTGGGATTAACTATATCCCCTTATTATATAATATCAATAAGGTAATAATTGGTGGTATCAAATGAACCAGAACAAACTATTTAAAGATCCGAATGCGGCAATGGAAAATATGCTTACCAATGCCGGGTATTCACAGGAAGCAATAAACTATATTATTGATAAACCATATATGGGTACGTTGCCGGATGCTGATCATATAAGCGAGATGACCGGCACCTGTGGCGATACCATGACAATATATCTTAAAATGGCCCAAAATGTTATTACAGACGCCAGATATGAAGTGCTGGGTTGTCCAGGGGCTGTTTCCGCTGCCATGGCAGCGGTTGATCTGATTAAAGGGAAAACCCTTGATGATGCCCGAAAACTTAATGATGGTGATATTTTTAGTGTCCTTATCGATATTCCTGTAAAAAAGCACCACTGTATTCAGATCGCCGTAAAAACACTTCATAAAGCATTGGATGAAATAAAAGGTATAGCCCCTGGGGAGGAAGTACCGTCTTCGCTTTCCTGTGAACCAGAGGAATGTTGTGCTAAGAAGAAAGAGAAGTGTTAATTCGGCGCAAAAAAAAATGGTATCAAGGAAAAGCTATTCATTAAGTCGAGCTTTAACCAGACCTATAAATCCGAAATCCGAATATCGAAACCCGAAACAAATTCAAAACCTAAATTTTCAAATGCTCAAAACCATAACCGCCTAAATTTTCGTTTCAAATTGCCTTTTGTTTTGACATTTGAATTTTTGTCATTTGATATTGTTTCGGGTTTCGATATTCGGATTTCGGATTTGTATTTTCTTAACCTGCAAGCTGAAGAGAATGGTATACCTTCAGATTGCAATTTATTCTAAATCATCACATTTGACCCATATCCTTTTCATCACATCTCCACCTTCGGAATAGCATTTGCACACGCCTTTTGTGACTTCTTCGACTTCAACATTCTCTTCACCGTGGACTTCTCTGAATTGGTCAACCCAGTTTTCATAATGGCTTCCGCTGCCGAAATATACCTTTTTCCAGATATTGCCATGTTTATCGGTTCTTTCCTGTACTGCCTCTTCTTCGCGCATCAGGATATCAGGGTCAAAATTATTCTGTTGATCCGGGGCATATGTTTGGAAAATATTTTTTTCCTTGTCCGAGTTGTTCATTTCCGTTTTTTCCTCAGTTGTTGGTTACTATAGTGCTTTAATGCTAAAATAATAAAAAAACAAATAAAAATTGTTTTCATGAGTAACGAGATTTTCATAACAGATTGTTAACACTAGCCATTTTGTAGGCTTAATGGTGAATAAAAAGCAATAAATTGTTTGACACAATATGTTTTTCTGTTTATCTTGATTATCTGTTTTAAGTGTTTGTGAAAATGAAAACCGGCTTTTAGAGGTAAATAGATGGGACTGAAACTGGATGGATTTGAAGGGCAGGGAACATTCGGTAAAGGTGTTCACCCGTCGGATCAGAAAGGATTTTCTTCTGATGTCCCTATAGAAGTTATTCCCTCGCCTGCTAAGGTTGTCCTCCCCCTGTCACAGCATATCGGCGCGCCATGTGAATCTATTGTTAAAGCAAAACAGGAAGTAATACTCGGTGAAGTAGTTGGTAAAAACACGGCATTTGTTTCAGCCCCAATTCATGCGCCGATTAACGGAAAAGTCTTGAAGCCGGTCAAAGTCACCCTGCCGAGCGGACGACACGTTTCCGCAATCCCGATAAAAGCCGAAGGTGATCAAGCTGATGGAAAGGCGCTCCTGGATGATATTCTGGGTGGAGATTGGCCAAAGGATTGCGCGGAGAACTACGAACCTAAAGCTATCTCCGAAGCGATTAACAATGCTGGTATTGTGGGGCTTGGCGGTGCGGCATTCCCCACCCATGTTAAGATTATGCCGAATGAAGAGAGGCCGATTGACGCTCTTTTGATCAACGGGTGTGAATGCGAACCGTATCTTACGCCAGATGACAGGCTGATGATTGAATTTCCCGGTTCAATTATCAGTGGCGCTCTTCTTGCAGGTTGTGCGGTCGGTGCAAAGGAGATCGTGATAGGGATTGAAGCAAACAAGCCGAAAGCTGTTGAAATAATGAAAAAAGCAGCTGATGGTACGAAAATAAAAATTGCTGTTCTGAAAACAAAATACCCCCAGGGGAGTGAAAAACATTTAATAAAAGCTGTCATGAATCGGAAGGTACCGCCGGGCGGTCTTCCCATTGATGTGGCCGCAGCGGTTAGTAACGTGGGAACTGCCGCAGCCATAGCAGGCGCTGTTTTAAGGGGCAAACCCCTGACACACAGGATTGTCTGCGTGACTGGCTCTGGGATCAACACACCAAAGAATCTTTTTGTCCCCATGGGAATCAGCTATCAGGAACTGATCGATTTCTGCGGTGGATTAAAAGAGGATGCTGCGCGGATAATTTCAGGGGGGCCAATGATGGGGTTCGCGTTTACAGACTTGAACGCGCCTGTTACCAAAGGGACGAGCGGTGTAACTGTTCTGACCAGGGACGATGTAAAAAAAGCTGATGAGACCGCGTGTGTCAGGTGCGGCAGGTGTGTGGATGTCTGCCCCCTTTATCTTGTGCCGAGCAAGCTCGCGATTGGTTCCAGGTATAAAAACCCGAGTGTATTGGAAAGGTATCATATCACGACCTGCCTTGAGTGCGGGTGCTGCGCCTATACCTGCCCGGCCAGTCTACCGATTGTACAGCTTGTCCGCGCAGGTAAAGCCCTGATAATGGCGCAAAGCAAAAAATAGATGAATGTATAAGTGTTATTAAAACATGAGTGAAAAACAGGATACTGACATAAAAGAAAAAGAAACAGTCAAGGCACCTGCATTGCAAGCAGCTGTATCCCCGCATCTGTCCAATACATCCTTTACCACGCGGCGGATGATGATCGATGTGCTGATCGCACTGGTGCCGGTGGTCGGCATGGCTGTTTATATATTTCAGTGGTATGCCGTAAAACAGCTCCTGATATGCCTCGTATCATGTCTGGCAGCGGAAGCTATCTTTATAAAAATGCGGGGCAAAGCATTTACTTTAACAGACTGTTCGGCAGCTATTACCGGTATTATATTGGGGCTGTCTCTTCCAGGACCTGCACCCTGGTATATTGGATTTATCGCGTCTTTTGTGGCGATCGGAATCGGGAAAGTCATCTACGGCGGACTTGGGATGAATATTTTTAACCCTGCCATGGTGGGCCGCGCCTTTGTAATGATCGCTTTTGCGGGGAGTATGGCGGCTTCCGGATACCTGGACGCCCAAAGCACCGTTGACGCTATAACTCAGGCGACCCCGCTTGATTTATTTAAACAGGCTGGAACAACAACTCCCCTTATGGCTCTTTTTGTGGGCACGACAAACGGTTCCCTGGGCGAAATCAGCGCGATCGCCTGTCTTGTCGGGGGGCTTTTTCTTTGCCTGCGCAGGACTGCATCATGGGAGATCCCTGCGGGTGTACTGGTAGCTGTTGCCGTCCTTGGAGGTATTTCAGACTTAGTAACTCCGGATTCAAAATGGACCGTAATACACCACATTTTTGGCGGGGCGCTTCTTTTTGGAGCGTTTTATATTGCAACCGATCCTGTTACCAGTCCTCTTGCGCCAATAGGGAAATTTATATTCGGTCTCGGCACAGGAGCGATAATCATGCTGCTCAGGATTTTTAGCGGATATCCCGAAGGAGTCATGTTCGCGGTTCTTTTTATGAACGCCCTGACTCCTTTGATAAACCACTGGACGATTCCAAAACCATTCGGGGCCGTTAAGGAAGAAGCTGAAGCATAATTATATATAAGGTATAAAAATGAAACAAAACTATACTGTACAAGCATGGCTGGTTTTAATCCTGGCTATCTGTTATGGCGGCGCTCTTGCCGGGATGCAGATGAAACTTGCCCCCATAATAGCGGAAAACAAAATTAATGAAACAAGACAGAAAGTGCCAGAACTTGTGCTAGGAGCGGAAAATGCAGCAACAAAACTCGACATCAAACCAGAGACGATAAGCATTGATAAAGGGAACAAAAAAATATCCTATACAGTTTTCAAAGCAGGAAAAGACGGACAGACAGCCGGTTGGGTGGTAAAAAACGCCGATCAGGGATACGCCGGTAAGATTGAACTTCTGATAGGGCTGAATCCACAGACAGACACGATTACAGGCCTTTTTATTCTTGAACAGACAGAGACTCCCGGTCTTGGGAATAAAATTATAGACTGGGAATGGCGAAAACAGTTTATTAATAAAAAGACTGATAAGCCCCTGGTGGTTGTAAAAACCGGCGCAAAAGAACCACATGAAATTGACGGCATTACAGGAGCGACGATTTCATCAAGAAGTGTCTGTAATATAATTAACACCGCTACCAATGATCTTAAGGGGCCGTTGGGCGGCAAACAGGATTCAACAGGGAAATAAAATGGCAGAAGAACCCACACCTTTTGAAAGATTTGTTCAGGGAATAGTCCCTGAAAATCCGGTGTATCGGCAGCTATTGGGGCTGTGCCCTGTTTTGGCGGTTACCGGCGACATGAAATCAGCCATGACCATGGCTGGCGCGGTATTGTTCGTTCTTTTCTGCGCCAATGTTATTGTCAGCCTGATACGGAATATTCTAAAGCCGCATTTACGAATTGTTGTTTTTACCCTGACCATCGCTACTTTTGTAACCATTGTTGACCGTTTTCTGGCAGCATACATGTATAACATGAGTAAGGCGCTCGGGCCTTACATCCCGCTGATTATTGTTAACTGCATTATCATCTGCAGATGCGAGGTGTGCGGTTCCAAACAGAACGTGTTTGCTGCCGGCGCTGACGCGATCGGTCAGTCTCTGGGTTTTGCCTTGGCCCTTGCGAGTATCGCGGCCGTACGTGAGATCCTCGGAACAGGCATGTTTTTTGGTGTGCGTGTGCTAACGGAAAACTGGCCAGACTGGGTCATTATGGCGCTTCCGCCCGGAGCGTTTTTTACATTCGGGCTGCTGCTTGGCGCGTTTAACTGGGTCGATTCAATCCGGTCAAAAAAGGACGGGACTGGTTAAGGACAGCTAAATATGAACTATATTATTGATATATTTCTCATTGCGATCAGCGCGGCATTGATAAACAACTTTGTTCTGTATTATTTTGTCGGCATCTGTCCCTTTATCGGTGTGTCACGCAATGTTGACATGGCCTTTGGCATGGGGTGTGCTGTTACGTTTGTTATTACCATTGCGGCGCTTATCAGCTGGACCATAACGACTTTTGTCCTTATTCCCGGTGCGCCTGTCACTTCTTTTCTGGCAGGCCTGGTGCTGCCTGCTGAACAAGCGTCTGGTATTGATTTGACTATTTTGAGCTATATTGTCTATATTTTTGCGATATCTTCATCCGTACAGTTTGTTGAAATGTACGTGCGTAAGTTTTTTCCACCGCTGTATAAGTCATTTGGGGTTTTTCTCCCCCTGATTACGACGAACTGCGCGATCCTTTTTGCATGTCTGACGATTATGAGCAACGTGGCAGTGGATAATCCTGAAGAGGCGTGGGACCTTGGTAGGGCGCTTATTCTGGCCATTTTTGGCGGTGTCGGATTTACCATCGCTATTGTCATTATGGCGGGAATAAGGGAAGAACTTGATCTTTGTGATATACCAAAGCCGCTCCAGGGAGCGGCTATTACGCTGATTACCGCTGGTATCCTTGCTATGGCGTTTATGGGATTTACCGGAGTGGATACTGGATTAAAAAACGCCTTAAATCCACCCGATGAGCAGCAAATTGTTCAGCAGACAAATTCGGATGATAGCATAAAACTTGCTGAACAGGGAAAGAACCGGACTGCTGGTGGTTTTTAATGATTTTGTATTTATATGTATAAATTGAGTTGCTACTTTAGTATGCATGTGAGGTTTTCTAAATGTCCTTAACGCTGGTTACAATAGCGCTTGCCGCTGGCACCCTCCTGGTGATGGCGCTTGTTTTGACATATATTCTTGGGTGGGCAAATGTAGCGTTCCATGTGGAAGTTGACCCGAGGATAGAGGCGGTGCTTGATGCCCTCCCTGGGGCGAACTGCGGTGGATGCGGTATGGTGGGGTGTGGTGAATACGCTGAAGCTGTTGTAAATGACGGTGCCCCGGTTGACCTGTGCGCGCCCGGAGGTGCAAGCTGTGCCGCGGCCATTGGCAACATCATGGGTGTTGAAGTTGAAGAGACCGCACCGATCCGACCGATTGTTCATTGCGGAGCATATCTAGAGGACCGTCTTGGGAGAAATGAATATCTTGGAGAAAAAACTTGCGCAGCAGCAACCAATGTTGCCGGGGTTCAGGGATGTGTGTACGGCTGCCTGGGTTTTGGTGACTGTGTTGCAGCCTGCCCTTATGACGCGATTCATATAAGAGACGGTCTTTCAGATGTTGATTATTATAAATGTGTGGGCTGCGGCGCCTGTGCCAGGGCCTGTCCCAGAAATATTATCTCCATAGAACCATTTAAGGTTGACAAGATTCTCGCGGTCCTCTGTTCCAATAAAGATGACGGCAAGGCTGTCAGAAGTGTTTGTAAAGCCGGATGCCTTGGCTGCAAACTGTGCGCGAAACAGTGCGATCTTTTTTCTGTTGATAACAACCTTTCCTGCCTCATATATGACGACTATGATCCTGATAACGTTGAAGATATTCTTAAGGCTAAGGAGAAGTGCAAAAGGAACCGAATTGAATTTGTCGGCAAAGAAGAAGATGATCAAAACAATAATGATTGAAAAAAGATGATAATTGTCTTACCTGAAATAGTGTTCCCTTATGTTCTTTTTTACAAAATCTTTCCTGAGTTCCAGGTTCAGCAGTATATAAGGCCCTTCCGTACTGGTTAACGGTCCAAGAATGCCAGCAGGACATATATTTTCATTTTCACTCATACTACTGATAATTATGTCAACGTGTCTATTCGCCTCCTTGAGCAGAGCCATATCATCCTTGTTTTTCCATAGGGCGTTTTCGGTTTTTATCCAGAAACATCGGGCGGTCTGCAGGTGATTGTTGGTAACGCCTATCCATGTTCCAATAAAAGGGAGTTCTGGTTTATCGATTTTCAGTGACACGGTTCCGGGGCTTAAGAAACCGCCATCTCCTGTTTGATGTGCAAACATAAAAACAGTGTCATCTGCCGGTCCATCAAACGAATATCCGCCAGTGCTTTTTTTGATTCTGATCAGACGATTTCCTTTAATGTAGCACGCGCAGACAAGCCTGCTTTTACCTGACAGCCGGTTATCAGTGTGCCTGCACTGTATCAATTCGAGCAACCATATTTCCTCCAGGAGTCTGGTAAAAGAGAAATATATGCCGGAAAAGCTACTGGCCCTGGAATTGAACTCACGGTATATCCAGATGACAGCGGGCCGGAGAGCAAAAAGTGAAATTGTCGCTGTGATGACAACGATAAGAATGATCTGTAAATATAACGGAAAATTCATGTTTTTTCTTTTTTTTCTGTAAAACAGGTTTAGCAGGCTATGTAATAAATAATTATTAAACCTAAAGGTTGTCAAGGGAAACCGCTGAAACTGTTTTTTTGTAGTTCATTATGCTGGCATCAAATGGATCATTTTATACAGAACATTTTCATTAAACAGATATTATACATTGACATTTTATATAGATATCGCTAAATTTACTTAACTATCTTATCTATTATAACGTATAAGTTTATTCTTTGTGACATTCTGGAAGGAGACAGGCAAATGACAGGTAAAGATCAAAAAAAGGAAAAAAAGGATAAGTCACACATTGAAGAAGCTGCCAAACAGATTATGAATGGCCCGGATGCTCCTAAGGCTGAAGAGAGCAATGCCATCGGTGTTGATGTCGGCACTTCCAAAATAGTCTTCTCAAGGAAAAATGGTGCTCTTGATGATTTTAACGCTCAGCAAAACGCGTTTATTGAAGTTGATTATTCAAAGTTTACGCGCGATATCCTGAAGCAGAATAAAATCAACCACTATAAAACAGGTAATTCACTGGTTGTTTTCGGCGACGGCGCTGAAGTGTTCGCGAATATGCTTAACTCTGAAACACGGCGGACCATGCGTAACGGCTTGATGAATCCCAATGAACCGAACGCCATTGAAATTATTAAAGGTATCATTAACGAGCTTGTTCCACCTGCAAAGGGTTCTAATGTCCCGCTCTGTTTCTCTATCCCCGGTGTTCCAAAGGATACTGAAACTGATATTATCTACCATGAAGCGATCCTAAAACGTCATCTGACCAAAAGAGGGTATAAGGCCAGAAGTATTAATGAAGGCTTGGCTGTTGTATTTGCGGAGCTGGAGAAAGAAAATTTTACGGGATTCGGTATTAGTGCCGGAGGCGGTATGTGCAATGTCTGCCTTGCATATCTTTCAGTGCCGCATATTTCATTCAGTACAAATAAGGCTGGTGATTATATCGATGATGCAGTAGCATCTGTTACCAGCGAAGTTAATACCCGTGTGCGGGATTTTAAGGAAAATAAGCTTAATCTCAGCAAGAGCCCGCGGAATGAAATGGAAGACGCACTTCATATTTATTACGATGATCTCATATTGAGCCTGGTAACGGCCATGAAAGAGAGCATTACTAAAACGACCAAAATACCAAAGGCTGACACACCAATTCCTGTCGTACTGAGCGGTGGTACTGCTATGCCGAACGGGTTCAAGAGCCGTTTTGAAACGTGTCTGCAGGAGTCTAATTTCCCTTTAAAAATAAGTGAAGTCAGGGTGGCTGATGACCCGCTTAATGCAACGGCAAAAGGGGCACTGATTGCCGCGCAGTATGAAGATTAACAGCAACTGTAATAGAGACGACCCGTTTGATCCAGGACAAACCATTTTAAGGGAATAAGCGGTCTGCCTTCGCAGGCAGGAATTTTCAGCTGTTTTTATTTCGAGGCAATATCTTCACGACAGACGCTTCCTTGTCTATGGAACTTCCGCCGAATAATTACCGTAATATCATTGAAGAACTGGCAGTCCTTATTCATAATCCGGTTCAAAAGCTGGCGGTAATAAACAAGTCCATAAAAATTTATCATTCTATACCTTCCGTATACAGACTCTGGCCGATGCTGGCTGAATCCGCCTTTAGAAAAATGATTCTAGACAATGCCGAGAATAATTGTCCCGGAAGTATTGAGGACGCCGGCGCATCGTTTAAAAACAAAGCCACGGCTCCGATGGGAATGTTTTTGTGGCGGCTTTACAAATACCGGAATCTTGTTTTGTCTACAATTCTCATAACCTTTGCCTACATTATTTTCCTGGCCATGCCGCAGATAATTGAAACCATTAGTTCAACATTTCCTGTAAAATCAATATCTAGCCGGACAAACAAGAGACCATCTTCGGAGGATCAACCTTACATCGGATTAGGGGAAGAAGATGAATTCAGGGAAGAGGCGTATGGTGATAAAAATAAGGTAAAGCTTATCAAAGAGTATCTTGACGACGCCATATGGCTGGTTGAAAAAACCAAAGAATTTGAAATATACAGTAATGGTCTTCATGTTATCACGACACACACGGTTGAAAGCGAACCGAGGCGTTATTATAAATTTTCAAAAAAGTCGGCCTCTTTGCCTGGCAAGGAAAAGAAAACGGACAAAATTGCTGGTATTCTTTACCATGCATCTGAAAGCGATCTGTTTCCATTAAGGCCTGAAATGGATTCATCGTTGAAAAGAACAAGCATGGCCCTGATAAAATATTGTAAACGGACAAAATGTTATAATTATTTTATTGACCGGTTTGGACGTGTATACCGTATTGTTAAGGATGGTCATGCCGCTGATCACGCAGGCAATGGGGTTTGGATGGACAACAAGTCATATTATTTAAACATAAGCCATGCGTTTATCGGGATCTGTTTTGAAGGGAAAGGATTTGATAAGGTGGAAGATCCTGAGACTACCAGAAAGCTTGAAGTCAAGTCGACAAATATTCTAAAGGTAAGAAGCCCGTCGATCAATGAAATGCAACTGCTTTCAGGAATGGAGCTTACAGACTGGCTACGTGTACAATACCAGATACCCCAACGCAACTGTGTTACTCATGGCCTGACGTCGGTTAATCCGAAAAAAATGCTAATCGGCTATCACCTTGACTTATCGCACGGTTTTCCGTTCAACCGGTTTAAGTTGAGTAATAAGTACAGAGAACCATTGCCCGCTATAACTGATTTCGGATTTACCTATGATGATTATTTCCTGGCTATCTTCGATGGAAAGCCGTGGCCGGGGATTCACCTTTCAGATAACCTGCTGGCACATAACGCAAAAAAAACAAAACTGTCATTTAAAAAATATCGTGCACAGCTTAACAAGAAATTTTTAAAATATTATGAATGGCAGAAAGAACAGGAGGAAAAGCAAAACAACAAGTTAAAGAGCGTGAAACGGAAGGTTAAGAAGGTAAGAAAGTGAGAACAACCTTGTATGTTCTGACCAGTACTTGATTTTATATAAAGTGTAAGAACTTATCGTGTCTCCTTTGTTTTAATAAAATCTGACACGGTCTGTAAAATCAAGTACTGTTCAGGACACTTCTCTGGCAAGTTCGCATACATAGTCTGCTATTTTTTTTATATCCTTTCGTGAAAGAACAGGCCGGTCTGTTTCAATTGCGTCATCAGTTATAATCGCCTCAACATCATCTCTTTCAAGGATGCGGGGCAAAGTCCCGATTTCTTTTCTCCAGACTTCTATTTTCGGACCAGGTCCGTTAATATATCCTTCGATTATTACCAGATCGTTGCCGGAAAAGATCGGTTCCAGCTGATTAAGAGGGGATTCATCATCAGAACAAGGCAGATATACTGCCATAAGGTTTTTTGTTATCACTGCGGTGGGGTTGCCACCGGCTTTCCTGTGAAAATAGGAATCCTTACCTGGTTTGTCAAGTTCGTGTTCATGCCGGCTGTGTTTTAACGTGCCGGTTTTAATCCCTCGGCTTTTCAACTCTTTTACAAGTTCAACAATAAGCATTGTCTTGCCGTTGTTTTGACGGCCTACTATATGGACGCGTTTCATATGGAATTTATCTTCCGCTTTCTGTGTATCTGATGACAAGTGCTAAGAATCTCCTGCCGTAAGGGGCACTATTGGCGCTTTCAGTTTCAGAAGTATAAAAATAATCGTAACGGGTTATGATGATCGCGTCTCCCCCAAGTTTGCGGGCCTGCTTAATCCCCTTATCAAACAGATGCTGCCATGTCCATGCTGGTGTCCCTTTGATTTCAATACGGGCGATCGTTATGTGTTCAGGAATGTTGTTCCTTTTTTGATACAGGGGGCCGAAGATGCTTTTTATTTTTTCATAGGAATCATATTCTACCTGTCTTGGAGGCTTCATGCAATAAAAATGGATGGGATGAAAATCATCACGTGGCGCAAATTTTTTATTGCCGACCGATTTTGTCTTGACGCTGGCACACCCTGAAAGCAGGGCTATAATTAATAAGAACAACAGGAGCAAAAAAGTTTTTGGAATTTTTCTGTGCATTTGTTTGTCTCCTTTCAATAAGTGTAAAAAGAAATATCTTATACCTGTCGATGTGTCAAGGCAAAGCAAAACCATTAAGCTGTTGTGAATATTTGCTTGCTTGAAAGATTATTGAGTGCTAATTGACGGTATCATAAGGTTAACAAAGCTTGTTTTAAACATTATACTCAAAAAGGAAGATATGGATGATAAACTTGGTTGAAAACAAAAAGGAAGTATTAAAAGGGTTGTTTTTATTCGTTTTAACGGCATTTGCGTGTGGTACGGTTATGGCGGAACCTGTTAAAATTGCAATAATACCTTTTTCAGTTCATTCTGAAAAAGAGATGTCGTTTCTTCAGGAAGGTATCAACGATATGATCATGTATCGGTTTTCCGGTACAGAGAATATTGAGGTGATCAGCAGGGAAGAGATAAACCGGAAGTTCAAACCTGGTTCCGGCGGTCTAGATGAAAAAAAAGCCAGAAAGATAGGTGACAGGCTAAATGCAGACCATATTATATTCGGCAGTCTGACCGTGCTGGGAAACAGTGTGAGCATAAACGCTAAAATGGTTGATGTGTCTGGTGCCAGGCCGGCTTTTTCACATTATGCCCAAGCACAAGGATTGGATGAAGTTCTCCCAAGCATAAACCTTTTTGTTGATGGAGCTATTAAAGCAGTCCCTGTCATGCCGAAGCACCTGGAGGATCTTTCAGGGGGAAAACCGGATCAGGATAGTGTAATAGATGATAAACCGGATATTCCTGCTAAAACAGAACCGGCTGTTTCAGCAGGAAAGACGGCTGTTCCAGTACCAGTTCCTGAAGCAGCCGCTCCTGTTAAGGACAAAAAGGAGCGGTCTGTAGCTGTTCCTGGAAAATATTCTAAAGAAGAGGGTATGGTGTCTCCAGGCCCGGGGCCTGCTTTTATTCCAGTGCTGGAACAGCAGGAGCGTTACGGTATACTTTGGAAAAGCAAGATATTGAAGACGAGTATCAATGGTATGGCGATAGGTGACGTAGATGGAGACGGGACCGTGGAAATTGCGGTAATAGAAGACCATGAGCTTAAGTTGTTCAGGTATGATGAAAACCGATTTTCAAAAGCTCAAAAGATTACTGGGGACAAGTATAAATATTATATAGGCGTTGATATCGCAGATATTAACGGCAATGGATATCACGAGATATTTGTGTCTGGCCTGGATATTAGGAGGAGAGGTATGAATTCTTTTGTGCTTGAATGGAATGGGGAGACATACAAAAGAATTGGTGAAAATACTCCCTGGTTTTACAGGACAGTTAATGTCCCGGGACGCGGCATGGTTCTGTTTGGACAAAAGTTGAAGAAAAATTGTGTCGATCTGTCTGGGGAAGATATTGTTGAATTGGAATGGCTGGATTCAGCTTACCAGCCGTTAAAGACGATTCTTCCTGCAGGGTTTGGGAGCCTGGCTGGTTTTACCTTTGGAGATATCGCAGGGGATGGAAATGCGGCAGTGGCTTTTGACAACAGGAATCGTATACGGATATCTGATAGCTCAGGTGAAATACAATGGGAAGGATCTGAGACCTATGGGGGGAGCACACTTTATGTTTCAGTGCCTAGTATTGGGAACAGCCCAGACAGTCGCTGTTTCTTTCCTACACGATTATACATGCGGGATATTGATGGAGACGGCGGGAATGATTTAATTGCTGTGAAGAATTACGAACTCACCAGAAGCATGAGGGAGAATTTTCGCAACTTCACAGGATTTCAGATTGAAGCGCTTATGTGGGACCGGACAGATTTTGTGGTTAAATGGAAAACCAGAAAGTTTTCAGGACAGGCCATTGACTATGCAGTGGGTGATTTTGACAGGGATGGTAAAGATGAGTTGATAACGGCTGTTGTTATAAAAAAAGAGAAGGGTTTTTTTTCAAAGTCTAAAAGCATGTTCATCGCATATGAATTAACGCCGGAGACCTTGTAAATTAACTTGTAACAGTCTAGATTTGAATTTGTTTCGCCAAATCTTATGATCGGGTTGGTTTCGATGTTCGGATTTAAAATTGTGGAAAAAAATAACACCCGATAAGATCTTACACTGTCTGTAAGATCAAGTACTGGTCAATACAGATAAAAAAAGGCAGGGACTTTTTTTGCCCCTGCCTTAAAAAACATTCTTTATAAAAATTATTATCCGTTTAAAAAAAGTTTAGAAAATATACCCCACAGAAAAGGTAACTTTTTCATACTTTGTCAAATGTTCCAAAATACCATCGCCGTCTATCATTCCGAATAAGCCCCAGTCGTTCCTTGTTTGATCATGAGTGAACATGGCTTCAAGCTGGAAGCGTTTCATCAGAATTACACCGACCCCGCCGCCATAATGAAGGCCGGTTGTGTCAAACATCCTCCCCTCATGGTTAAAAAATGTAAAACCGAATTCGCATGCAACGTATGGTGAGAACACCTCATGGGGATAACGGAGCTTGAGCAGGGCATATATCGGTGTAAAGGAAAAATTGGCTTCATTGTCCCTGATAAAAATGGAATTACCATCTTCGTAATTATTTTGGAAAATGTCATTAGCGTCTCCAGGGTTTTCAGCTCCCTCAATAAGCCAGTTGGTTATTTTATCTGTATTCCAGTTAGGGTAGTGGTTATTTTTAACATCTTTAAACAAACCTTTATGAGCTTTAAATATTCCAGCCACGATCTCTTTATGTTCCCTTGTTCCTTTAAGAGAGCGGGGTGACATAAACGTTATTCCAAGCCCTGCTGAAAAAATACCTCTTCTGTCAGCTGCAAAGGTTGTCTCTATAGACAATGAACCTCCATGAATGTCATCATCACTATATTTTGTTCCGTTTCCAGTTAAATCAAGGTCGTCAGAACCGTCAAATCCAACTTTGATAATAAAATCCACGGCGTCCGCCTCGGCAAAAGCGCAGTTCGCGGTTCCAAAAACGGCCAGAAGAGCGATAAGTAAAATAACGCCTTGTTTTTTCATAATGAAACCTCCCAAAGTTTTTAATTTATGGCGTTATCCCAGAGGGATGCCATCAATCCTTGTTTGATTATTAAAAGTCTATCTGCATGTTCGCACCAACATAATTTATTGTATCATCTTCAAAGTAAGATATATGCTCTCCGCCTGCCGGGAATCTATCATGGTATACAGGGAAACCTTCTGTTAAGGTATCAATCGGATCATAAACGGAGATTTTATAATCTTCAGATGTTACTTCATAATCCTTTTTATACTGTCCGAATTCAGGGATAAAATAGACACCGTCCGCAAGGGTTATCTTGCCCAGAACATACCAGTGATAATTCACATCTTTATGAAAGCTCCTGTATTCGTTGTCATTTCCTCTATCTTCTCTATGGATACCTACAACAAAACCGGTATCATCAAAATATTTCGTAAATGCATCGTAATCGCTTTTTGTAAATCCAAATCCGGTTTCAAGTTCGAGCATATCGTTTACCTTTCCGCCGATCGCGACAAATCCGGACTGAAAGTCCACGTCTCTTACCAGGTTGTTGGTGTTATCAGGCTGAATAACGCTGGCATCATCCAGGACAGCGCTTGCTATAGCCGGACCAAAATAAGTCCCCATACTTGCTGGATTCTGTCCCATGGAATATGAGAAATTAATATAAGCAGGCCCAAGGTCTGTTCTAGCCCCAACACCGACATGATAACACGTAATATCATGTTCTTTTTCGACTTCGATATCCATTGCATTAAAAGAAGGGACAAGTCCTAATGCGTTAGTATACAGTTCAGTTTCTACCATCTCAAATTTAAAATAGGCACCCACAACATCAAGAGAAAATGGTCCGATATCATAGTTATAGCTGAGCTCAATTTTTGGTATGTCAACATCGTAATCAATATTGTCTGAATAAGTTCTGGGGGCGACATCGTAATACACAGAAGCCCAGGCTTCATAATAAGTTATCTCTGCATTTGTGTATGGCACGCCTACTTCCTTTAAATTTGAATTTCTCAGGACGAATTCATCATGTTTAACAACTGCCAGTTTAAATGTACCGCCGCTTTTTAGAAAATTGTCGAACTTGAACTGGATCATCGGCTCCCGGCCTTCCATAATAAGACCATAACCCCAGTTCCCTTCGCCCCCAAGATATGTGGCATTGGAATAGTCCAAATTCATTGGTGTGTATGCCTGGCCGATCAGGACTTCTCCTACACCGAAATCCCAGGTGGCATACCATAGTCTGAAATTTGATTCACCTTCTGCAATAGCGTAATGGTTGGACGATCCGGTAGCTATAATTGGTTCATCATTTCCGCTTTCAGAAGCTGGAAGAATCTCTATGAGTTGATCCTGAGTCATCCAGTGGTTATTAGCTCCCTGGAAGATCAATGTTTCATCTTCACGGTCAAAAGGGCTGATTTCCACATGGCCTGATACGCTGCCTGCTTTTATTTTAAATCCAAGACAGGTGTTTTGCGCAAGGTCAAATTCAATATCCTGGTCTGAATCGGTTTTGCGTTCATTATGCCTTATAAGATGTTCAACCTTCCATGTGCCCATGTGAACACTACCGTAAATTTCCAGTTCCCTGGCAGCCTTGGCCGGATCCGAGAATACAACAGCCATTACTATTGCTGTAAGTATCAAAATCGATTTTTTCATTATTTTTATCCTCCTCAATTATATGTTCGATAAAACAGATCTATATTAGGCATCCTGAAAACATCAGCCCTACATCTATGTTAGAAGCGGTATTCGGCAGACCCGATGATATGCTCTCTTTTTCCAAAACCTCCTTCAAGGGTGAATTTAAAGTGCCGTGTCAAATCTAACCTGACACCAAACAGGTAGTTCCATGGATCGATTGATTCCTGAACAGTCTCATAAAAAACTTCCACTCCGCTGTAGTTGACCCAGCCTGACATGGATTGTGTCATATCCATTTTCATGGCACCTACATACACACTTAAGGGGAGGCCTAAAGCGGACGTTACAATACCGAGCCTGGGCGCGAAAGTTAATGACTTAATCTCTGAATCAGCAACATCCAGTTCCGCTTTTGTATAGTTTGTATCAAAAGCAAAAAAAACAGAGTCAATAGCGCCGTAGTTAACAGGATAGCCGCCTGCAAAGGTTAAGCCGACTCCATAAGAATATCCGGTAATGTCTATGCCGAACATCAGGGTATCAAAAGATACACCCAGGACTTTTGTTACCAGGGGCAGAAATCCTGGGTCATCGAATGTTACATAATCCGGATCTCCGGGCATCGCCCCTGTAGCTGTCGCGTTAAGCATAAACTCCAGAAGCAGCATATCTGCCTGCTGCTCTGCGCTCAACTCATCAAGTCCGGAGGTGGGAATAACAGTAGAACCTTCAATCGCTGATTCTCCTTCAATATAGCCTACCATGGCGTACAAATTCAGCATGGGTGTAAGCCAGACGTCGAATTTGAAATTTGAAGCGTAGTTTTCAGCCCATACCACGTCTGGTACCACATCGATTATTGGCAGCATCATCTCGATAGTATCGTGAAGTGGATCTTCAGGGGAGGACGTGAGGCTGATATCGACGAGATCAAGGTCCTGTTTTATCCAGGCGAAGTTCCATGCGACACCCATGGGTAGAGGTAGGTGTTCTCCAAAACCCTGATCAATTACCCATTGTTTGCCGAAGGGAAGACTCTCTACAACAGCGTCATCAGTAGCTAGTGCGGTACTTGTGCTGAAAATAAGCCCGGCCGCAACAATCAATAAAAACCATTTTGTCATGTAACCATTGCCGCATACTTTTGATCGAATGTATTTCATTGCAATTTCCCTTTTTTATGTTTGTTTTATAAGGTGTATAATCAAGGATAAGCTCCCCCAGCTTAATGAAACCTTAATATAAAAATGAGTCTAAGATGACCCGTAATATACTAATTTTTAAGCATTCTTTGAAGAATGCCATGTTTTAAGATAAAACAACCTATCAAGTATTAATTCAATTTGTCAATAGCAAATAGAAAGATAATAAAATATTGTCATTTAATAAAAAAGAGAGTTGACAAATTTAAAATGTCAATGTTGTCTAAGAAAACCTTAACGGAAAAATCACAGAAATCATATTATTTTTTAGATTGTAAATATTAAAAATTAAATTAATATTTGTTCATCTTTTTTCAGATGTGGACTCATCAATATCCATTTCAGGAGAATATATCAAACGTATCAGCTGTTTTGAAATGGGAGCTGGTATAACGCTTCCAGCACCGCGTTCAATTGATGGTACTGATCAAGACTTTTATTTTATTCCTGTTTACGGCCTTTTAAAACTTCGCTCAACTTCAGAAGAAGTTGCTCCGTATTTAACCTGTCATGTAGGTTACAATTTTTTTAATAGTAATCGTAAATATGATGCAAGTGGAGCCATATCGTTTGATGAAGATATTTACTGGGCTGGCGGCATAGGTGTCATTTTTAATAATCAACTCCAGTTTGAGCTATTGTATACCAGCAATAACGGAGAGTTGAAAGTGCCAGGCTATAGATTCGATGTTGAATATACAAAAACAACAAAATATAATGTCCGGGGAATTCTGAAGAAAATTGTTTTGGATTATGTATGAAAAATATAGCTTTTCATTGTGAAGCAGTGTTTTTCAAAAAGAAAAGGCCTTCTCCGGAAGACAAAATGTTATTTAATTATAAATATCAAAATTTTATATTAAATTATATCCTTGATCATGCTTCTGGCATGCTGGTTGCAAAAAAGAAAATATAACTAGAGACATAAATAAACGGTATAACATAACCATACATTGACGGTTAGGGTGGTTTATGATATCTTAATAATTTTTAATCGGATATGTTATGAGTGTCATATTAAAATCAGTATTTCAGGAGGAAACATGAAAGACGAACGTTTTGATGTTATCGTCATCGGCGGAGGTCCCAACGGGATGACAACAGCCGCTTATCTTGCTAAAAGCGGCCTCAGTGTTGTTGTGCTAGAGGAGAGGGTGGAATGCGGCGGCGCATGTGAAACCCAGGAACCTATTCCAGGTGTCCGTATCTACCCGCATGCCATGCTGATGTACGCGGCACCTGCACCCGGGTTTGATCAATTGGAACTGTGGAAATACGGTTTCCGTATGAATTGGGATCCCATGGATCCGACACTGCCTGAATGCCTTCAGCTGGCGTGTTCTGATGGATGGCGTTCGTATTCGGACAAAGATATGGAGGGGTGGGGCAAACTGGGCGGTATGTTTGGCGCACCGCCTTTTACAAAGGAGCTGATGAGGGCTACGTTCTGGTGCCCGCCTCATCCGCCTGAAGTTGAAGTGACTGCTGACAATATACCTTATATGCAAGTATACAAGAAACACGCGCCTGAGATGTGGAGCCAGGATCTTCTGGAAGGGACTATGTTTGATGTCATGGATGAATACTGTGACACAGAATGGTTCAAGACGGCTATGGCTTATGCGTCTTACGCATCCGGAGCAGCAGGCCACTGGGAAGGGGTTGCCATTCCTGCTATTGCCTGCACACAGCTCCTTACGCTTACCAATACAGGATCAATCAGTATCCCTCGTGGCGGCCTTCATGGTTATTTTCATGCTATTCACCGCTGTGCTGTCAATCATGGCGCCCAGATACGGACAAGCTGCCCGGTTGATGAAATCATTGTTGATGACGGCCGGGCGGTTGCTGTCCGGTTAAGAGAGACCGCTGCATCTGGCGGGAAAACAATCCGTGCGAACAAAGCTGTTGTCGCAGCCTGTGATGTTCACCAGGCATTTCTTAAAATGGTCGGTCCACGGCACCTTGATCCGGCCTTTATTCAGAATATAAAAGACATCAGCCTAAAGAACCAGACATTATATGTTTCCACGTTTTTTGTTAAAAACCCGCTGACGTATAAGGATAAGTTCAAAACAACTTCTGATGGCGTTGACTGTGCAGGAAAACGGGTTGTCGGGGCTAACAACTATCCATGGGGCGGGATTTATCCCTGCGATCACAGAGATATCTACCTTGCTGACTGTGCTGATATTGATGGCCATAAACAGAAACCAACCATCGATCCAAAAGACAAGATGTGGTTCCAGACACCTTCCACCGCTTTTGATCCGTCTGATCCCCAGGGGTATCATCCAAAAGGACACCTTGTTGCCGCGTTTGAAATGGCTCTGACATCTCCTGATTATCATATTGAAGGTGAAGATGCTCCGGACCATTACAGGGACGAACTAATGCAGTATGCTGTAGACTGTTATTCTCAGGTATTTGACGGTCTTGATGATAACAATATCATCCACCACTGGTATTCAACCGGCCGTGAAGTTGAACTCAGGAACACCGGCCTGATCGGCGGTACCTGGGCAGGGAGCCGTCACTGCGAAGACCAGCTCTGGGGGAACCGACCGAGTGAAGGTCTTGAGCGGTACCGCACACCCATTGACGGTCTTTACCACGCGCATCAGACATCGGGTCATCCGGGCGGGTT